>JAHKAM010000023.1 GCA_018826515.1 Alphaproteobacteria bacterium | reverse complement strand
CTTAACGACGCGCGCTTTCGCCCGGCGCGCGTTCTGACTCGTATTCACAGGGCGCGAGAGGCCGCATGGCTAAGGAAGAACTGCTCGAGTTTCCCGGCGTCGTCAGCGAACTGCTGCCGAATGCGACGTTCCGCGTGCTGCTCGAGGGCAACGACCACGAGATCATCGCCCACACCGCCGGCAAGATGCGCAAGAACCGCATCCGCGTGCTGGCCGGCGACAAGGTCCTGGTCGAGATGACGCCCTATGACCTGACCAAGGGCCGCATCACCTATCGCTTCAAGTAAGGGCGCGCGCTTGTCGCGTCCTGAACTCGTGCTGGCCTCGGCCAGCCCGCGCCGCATCGAACTGCTGGCGCTGGTCGGGATCACGCCCGACCGGATCGAACCCGCCGACATTGACGAGACCCCGCTGAAGGATGAGACGCCGTCGCGTCTGGCCGCGCGGCTGGCCGTCTCCAAGGCCGAGGCCGTCGCGGCCGGGTCGCCCGACGCCGTCGTGCTGGCCGCCGACACCGTGGTGGCCGTGGGCCGCCGTCTGCTGGAAAAGCCGGCCGGCGAGGCCGAGGCCGTGCGCTTCCTCAAACTGATGTCCGGGCGCAATCACCGGGTCTTCACCGGGGTAGCGGTGACGGCGGGGGTGCAGACGCGACATCGGGTCGTCGACACCCGGGTCAGCTTCAAGGTCCTGTCCGACGCCGAGATCGCCGCCTATGTCGCTTCAGGCGAATGGCGGGGGAAGGCGGGCGGCTACGGCATCCAGGGTCGGGCGGGCGCCTTCGTGACCCGGCTGGTGGGCAGCTATCCGGCGGTCATGGGCCTGCCTCTGTTCGAGACCGTCAATCTGCTGAACGGCGCCGGCTGGCGCCCATGAGCCCGGTCCGGTGAGCGAGATCGAGGTCTTTCTGGACGACACGCCCGGCGAGGTGCGCGGGATGATCGCGCGGGACGGCCGGTTCGAACATCTGCTGATCCAGCGCGAGGACGACGTCGCCGAGCACCGGCTGGGCGCGCGCTGCGTCGGGCGAATCGTCGAGGTGCATCCGGGGCTGAAGGGCGCCTTCGTGGATCTGGGTCCGGTCGCGCCCGGCTTTTTGCCGTTTCGCGGACAGGATCGACTGGACGTGGGTGAGAAGGTCGAGGTCGAGGTCTCGGCCGAGCCGCGCGAGGGCAAGGGGCCGACGCTGCGCCTGGTCGGAGCGGGGGAGGGGGCGCCGCGCCTGCTGGCGCCCGGGCCGACGGTGGCCGCGACCCTGGCCCGGCTCGCGCCCGGCGTGACGCCCGTCACCGGCCTGCCCGCCATCCAGGCGAGCCGGGACGCGGAGGAGGAGGCGGGCTGGCCCGGCGCGCTGTTCACGGACACCGGGCTCGATCTTGTCGTCGAGCGCACCCGCGCCATGATCGCCGTCGATCTCGACCTGTCGCCGGCGCCGGGGACCGCCTTTGGCGCGGCGGCGCGCACGCGGGCGAATCGGCAGGGCCTGCAGGCGGCGGCGCGGATGATCCGGCTGAAGCGGTGGGGCGGGCTCGTGGCGGTCGACCTGATCGGAACGGGTCAGGACGGCGATGTGGTTCTGGCGGCGGCGAAGGCGGCGTTCGGCGGCGATCCGGACGTGGTCTTCGGCCCCGTCAACCGGTTCGGCGTGCTGCAACTGGCGCTGCCGTGGCGGCTGACCCCGCTGGAGGAGGTCCTGAACGGCCGTGACCGTCGCCGCCGTCCCGAACAACGGGCGCAGGACGGGGTCCGCAGCCTGCGCCACGGCCTGTTGTCCGACACCACGCTCCCGCGGATCACCCTGCGCTGCGCCCCGGACGAGGCGGCGCTGGCCGGCCCGCTGGTGGCGCGACTGGGGCCGAGGGCCCATCTCATCGGCGATCCGGCCATCGGGCCGGGCGCATTCATTCTGGACGAGGGCTGACCATGGCGACCTGTCCCATCTGCCGCCGCCAGCCGGCGGTCGAGGCCTACAAACCCTTCTGTTCCAAGCGTTGCGCCGATGTCGATCTGCAGCGCTGGTTCACTGGCGGCTATGTCATTCCGGAGGGCGTCGACGAGGTCCCGCTGGATGAGCGTGACGAAGACTGATCAGACGGCTGGACACCCCCGGACCGCTCGCCTATAGACGCCGCCTCGCGCCGCGACGCGTGCGCCTGGGTAGCTCAGTTGGTAGAGCAGCGGATTGAAAATCCGCGTGTCGGTGGTTCGAATCCGCCCCCAGGCACCATCGCCCGTCCGAAATCCCGGAGACGGCGTCCCGACATCACGAAAATGTCGCTTTCTCGCTAAATCCTCAGCATCGGACGCGCTGGCTCCCTTGCGAGGGGAAAAGCGCCGTCCCGCACTTGACGCTCTGGTATGCGTTCGCCAAAGGAGCTTGACCGCGTTCCTTAGCGGGCAGTTGCTGGAGGCGGGGAAAACGGTTTCCCCAAGTCCGTCAGCGCCGCGCCGGAAGCCACAAGGCAACCGGAAGCGTAAGAAGGCGTTCCAAGGACCGGGTTCCCTTAACCCTGTCCGCGGACAAGAATTTCATCGAGGGCGGTCGTCGTCTGCGGCCGTTTCTTTTGGGTTCCACAAGTCAGACCAAACAGCAGGAACTGGCGAACTATGTTCGATATCAAGAAGACCAACATCCTCCTGGCCATGGCCGCCGCTGGCGTTCTGATGGCCGGTACGCCGGTTCTCGCGCAGGATGCCCCCGCCGCCGATCCGGCCGCAGCCGCTGCTCCGGCCGCCGCTCCGGCCGCCCCTGAAGCCGCTCCGGCCGAAGAGCCCGCAGTCGTCGGTGGCGAAAGCCACGGCAAGATGACCCCGGCCAGCATGTTCATGGAAGCCGACCCGGTCGTTAAGGCCGTGATGATCGGCCTGGTTCTGGCCTCGATCTTCACCTGGGTTCTGCTCCTCATCAAAATGTTCGAGTTCGGCGCCCTGAACCGCCGCACCGACCAGTTCCTCGAGAACTTCCGCCAGGCCCGCACCATCGCGGACATGCGCCGGGTGGCCACCTCGGACGAGTTTGACGGCAACCCGCTGGCCGATATGGCCGCCGCGGCGACCGACGAAATCGAACTGTCGCGTCAGGCGGGCCTCTCGGTCACCGGCGACCACGCCGACTCGGCCCTGATGCGCGCCCAGGCCGCTGTCTCCGCCGTGCAGGCCGGTCTGGCCAAGCGCCTTTCGGGCGGCCAGCAGTTCCTCGCCTCGACCGGTTCGACCGCACCGTTCATCGGTCTGTTCGGCACCGTTTACGGGATCATGAACTCCTTCATCGGCATCGCGAACACCAACACGACCAACCTGGCCGTCGTCGCCCCCGGTATCGCCGAGGCGCTGCTGGCCACGGGTATCGGCCTGTTCGCCGCCATCCCGGCCGTTATCTTCTACAACTACTTCAACACCCGCATCTCGGCGTACGGCACCCGTTCGGACGGCTTCAGCGCCGAACTGACCAACGCCATCTCGCGTAACCTCGACAAGGGAGCGTAAGCTCGATGGCCGCCAAACTTTCAGGCGGCGGCGGCGGCAAATACAACGTCGAGCAGAACAGCGAGATCAATGTCACGCCGTTCGTGGACATCATGCTGGTTCTGCTCATCATCTTCATGGTCGCGGCCCCTCTTGCCGCTCCCTCCGTGGAAGTGAAACTGCCGCGTGCCGTCGCTCCGCTCGCACCGAATCCGCCGACGCCGATCTATATTTCGATCCAAAGCAACGGCCAGGCGTTCCTCGGTGACTTCCCTGTCGAACTGGACTCGATCGGTTCCGAGCTGACGGCTCAGATTGGCCGGCGTAATCCCGCCGACGAACGCATCTTCATTCGTGCTGACCGCACGACCCGATACGGCGACTTCATGCAGGTCATGAACTCGCTGCAGGACAACGGCTTCTACAGCGTTGCCCTGGTCGGTGAAGATACGGATGTTCAGTAGGAAACGGTGAGATCATGACAGATATTGAATATCACCGTTCCAGGTACGATGCGCCGAAGCCGAAAGGCTTTCTGGGGGTTCCCCCCGGCGTGCTGCTGGTCAGCGTCATCGTCGTGGCCATCCTGTTCTCGATCCTGGCGTTCTATTTCATCAACGCCCAGTTCAAGCTGCGTGAGATCAACTACTCGGATGAGTCGGTGGACGTGGAGCTGATAGAGCCCATCCCGCCGCCTCCGCCGCCGCCGCCTCCGCCGCCGCCCGACACGCCCCCGCCGCCCAAGCTGCAGGTGCGTCCCCCGGTCATCGTTCCGAACGCGCCGCCGCCTCCGGTGACGCTGCCGATCGAGCCGGTGAAGAAGGCAGACCGAGTCGAATATACGGGTCCGCCCGTGATCGTCCCCGGTCCGCCGCCGCCTCCGGCCCCTCCGGCCCCGCCGCGTCCGTCGGTGATCCGGAACCCGGCCTGGTCGCGTCAGCCTTCGGCCGAGTTCCCCGAGCGGGCTCAGTCGCGCGGTATCGAACGCGGTCGGGTCAGCCTGGACTGCCTGGTGAATCCGAACGGTTCGATGTCGGACTGCCGGATCATTTCGGAGGATCCGACCGGAGCCGGCTTCGGCCAGGCGGCGCTCGCGGGCGCCCGTCGCGCCCGGGTCTCGCCGCGTGAGGTTGACGGCGCCGCCGTTGGCGCACGGGTGACCTTCAACATGACGTTCGTTCTGCCCGATTAAGGTTGGAACATCCGTCGATGACGCCCCGGAGGTCCGCCTCCGGGGCGTTTTCGTTTGGGCCGGGAGCGTTCCGGCCGTTCCGCGCGTTGAGACCGCGACCCTTTCCCGGAGATGCCCCGATGATGATCCGTCCGCTGAGTCTCGCCCCTCTCGCCGCCGCCGTGCTGCTGGGCGGGTGCGCCTATAACGAAACCCTTGGCCGGAACCAGCTGCTGATCGTGGACGACAGCGCGTTCTCGCAGCAGTCCGACGCGGCCTGGGCGGAGGCGTTGCGCAGCCAGAGGGTTTCGACCGACGCCGCCGGCAACGCCCGGATCCGCCGCGTGGGCGACCGGATCGTTCAGGCGGCCGGACTGACGGACAGGCGCTGGGAGTACGCCCTGTTCGTCAGCGACAGCCCCAACGCCTTCGTCCTGCCCTCGGGCAAGATCGGCGTCACCACCGGCCTGCTGTCGCTTGTCCGCAATGACGACCAGCTGGCGGCCGTGCTGGGGCATGAGGTCGGCCATGTCGTCGCGAGACACGCCGCGGAGCGCTATTCGACCACCGCCATCACCAGCACCGTCATTCGCGCCGGCCAGGGTCTGGCGGGAGACCAGGCCCAGGCCGCAGGGGCTCTCGGCGGGCTGGGCGCGCAGTTTGGCGTTCTGCTGCCGTTCTCGCGCAACCACGAACTGGAGGCGGACCGGCTGGGCGTGGACTATCTGCAGCGGGCCGGCTTCCAGCCTTCCGAGGCGGTCGCGCTGTGGCGGCTGATGGCGGCGCAGCGTCAGGGGAGCGCGCCGGAGTTCGCCTCGACCCACCCGTCCGACGCCAGCCGGATCGCCGCCCTCGAGCAGTATATCGCCAGCAAGGGCTGGCGCTGAGCCGACGCTGCAATATTCCCGTCGGGTCGCTTGATCGCGCGGGCGCAGCCCGGTAGATACGCCGCTCGCGTTGATCGCGCCGCCTTAGCTCAGTTGGTTAGAGCGCCGGTTTGTGGAACCGGAGGTCCTCAGTTCAAGCCTGAGAGGCGGTACCATCTCCCACCCCGAGGGGGCGTTTCCCGGCATGACCGACGCGCCGCCCGTCTGGGACCCCCAACAGTACAGCCGCTTCGAGGCCGAGCGGGATCGCGCTGCCCTCGACCTGCTGCTGCGCCTGCCTGGCGATCTGGACCCGCGAGAGATCTGGGATCTCGGTTGCGGCGCCGGCCAGCACGCGGCCCTGCTGAAACGACGGCATCCGGCCGCCGTGGTGCATGGGCTGGATTCCAGCGTCGATATGCTGGCGCGGGCCCGGGCCCTGACCGCCGACATCGACTGGCGGCAGGGCGACATCGCCGACTGGCGACCCGAGGTTCCGGCCGACCTGATCCTGGCCAACGCCTCCCTGCACTGGCTGCCCGATCATCCGGCCCTGTTCCGGCGTCTGGCGGCGGGCCTGGCGTCGGGCGGAGTGATGGCGATCCAGATGCCGATGGCGCACGAGACCCGGCATCATACCCTGATGCGGGCGGTCGCCGCCGAGGGGCGATGGGCCGACGCGCTGTCGGAAGTCGGGACCATCGCGCCGCTTCTGACGCCCGAGGCCTGTTTTGACGTGCTAGCCGAATGCTGTGAGGAGATCGACATCTGGGCGACCACCTATCTGCACGCCCTGACCGGGGCTGATGCGGTGCTGGAATGGATGAAGGGGACGGCGCTGCGGCCCGTTCTCGGGGCGCTGGATGATCCGGCTATGCGGGCGGCGTTTCTTTCCGCCCTTGGCGCGCGGCTTCGCGAAGCCTTTCCGCCACGTCTGGACGGCGTGACCCTTTTGCCGTTCCCGCGTCTGTTCCTGACAGCTCGACGTCGCTGACCGAGCGCCGGCGCCGCAGGCCGGTGACGGGTCCGTCCAGCGCGGCCAGCGTCTGCGTGGCGGCCAGATAGCCGGCGGCGACCCCGGCGTCGAAACCCTTCCAGTCGCGAATATCCAGTCCGTCGGGCGTCGGCTGGATCAGCACATCCGAGGCGGCGCGCGAGCTTTCGATGTCGGCGTCCGTGGTCAGGGTGGCCGAGCGCATCAGGATGGAGACGATGGGCGGGCCGCGCCGCCAGGCCCCGGTGACGATCAGCCGCCAGATCGACGGCGGGTGCTCGATCAGGTCGGGATCGACGCCGCGGGTCTCGGACATGTCGACGCCGATGATCGGGCCCGAATGCATCTGGCGCATGACCTCGGTCGGCAGGTTCTTCAGCACCGCGCCGTCGACCAGCACCTGGCCGTCGATGACGATGGGCGGCAGGATGCCCGGGATGGCGATGGAGGCGCGCATCGCCCGCCGCATCAGACCGCGCCGGTGGACCTCGATCTTGCCGCTGGTCAGATTGGTCGAGACGGCGAAGAAGGGCCGGACCAGGTCGGCCAGATCGGTCTCGCCATAGGCGTCCAGCAACAGGCGATCGACCTTCTTCGCCCGGGTCATGGCCAGCATGGGGAAGGTGATGTCGGACAGGGGGTCGCTCTCGACGAAGGCCTTGTGGATCCGGGCCTCGAGTTCCTCCTGCGACCAGCCCATGGCCGGCCCGGCGGCGATCACCGCCCCCATGGACGAACCGCCGACGAAATCGATCGGCACCTTCGCCTCGTGCAGGGCCCTGAGGGCGCCGATGTGGGAATAGGCGCGCGCGCCGCCGCCCGACATGACCACACCGACGGCCGTGCCCGTGACCACCCGCGCGATCCGCTCGGCGTCCGCCTGGTCGCCCTCGACGGCCTGGAACCAGCGGCCGGGCTGGATCGCGTCCAGCCAGACGGCGGTGTTGGCCGGCCGGGTCATGCGGGGGTCGCGCAGCAGGATCAGGTCGGTGCGGCGCTGGGCGTCGAGCACGCCGGCATGGGGCATGGGCCGGTTGGGCGGGGCCATCAGCCCGGCGCCGACCACGAACACCCGATCCACCTGCCGCGCGCACAGGGCGGCCCAGGCGGGCTCGTCCATCTCGGCGACATAGAGGACGAAATCGTGGGTGTCCTCCACGCGGCTGAACCAGTCGGCGGCGGAGGAGAGGGCCGAGTGGTCGATGACCTGGCAGGTGAAGCCGTCGGCCTCGATGGCCGCCGCGATGCGCTCGACGAAGGCGCGGATCGGACGCGGACGGGCGGAGATGAAGCCGAAGACGCTGGGCTCGCTGCCGCCCGATCTGCGGTCGCGGGCGCGCTGGATCATCAGCCGCGACAGCTCGACCATCAGATCCGGCACGGTGCGGGCCGCCTCGAAGAAGGCGTCGCGGGGCAGGGCCAGAATCTCGCTGTCGCGCAGGGCGACGACGTCGGCGGTGTGCTGGGTCCCGGCGAGCATGGCCATCTCGCCGGCGGGCTCGCCGGGCCGGATGACGCCGACGAACTGGGGCGGACGTTCGGCGCTGTGATCGCGGCGGAACACGCCCAGACGGCCGCTGCGCAGCAGATACAGGGTGTCGGCGGCGTCGTCCTCGGCGAACAGCGTCTCACCCCCGGTCAGGGCGAACCAGCTGGCGCGCGTGGTCTTTCCGCCCTCGAAGATGCGGTGCAGGGCGTCTTCCAGCCGGTCGGAGCGGGGGGCGGGCATGGGGGGAGGTTAGCGGGAGTCGGAGGGAGTGATTAGTGGTTAGTGATTAGTGGTTGCAGCGTCGCTGCCGGCGGAAGGGCGGCGCTGTCCGCGCCACCCCCCAGGCGGCGGCCATCCACTAATCACTAACCACTAATCACTCCTACCAGGCCCCCATCTCCCTGAGCCGCTTCGCCAGATCCTCCGGCACCTCGCCAGCGTCGAGAGACGACAGGTCCATGGGGGCGTCCTTCGGCTCGAGATAGCGCCAGCCCTGGAAGGGGCGGCGGGCCTGGGGGGCGGTGCGGACGACCTCGGGCGACAATTTGATGTGGCACATTGAGGCCTTGCCCTCGCCCCTGGTCGAGACGTCGAGGATGGGCATGCGGCAGGTCACCGACCCCTTCATCACCCAGAACAGGGAGCCGCCGTCCTCGAGTTCGGCCGTCCGTTTGGGCGTCATCCGGGTCTGGACAGTCAGCCATTCGCCTTTCGCGGCGCGCCGCTCCAGCGTCTCGACCTTGGCGACCCCGACGCAGAGCTTGATCATGTGGAGCGGCAATCGATCCTCTTTCCCGTATCGGCCCTGTCCTGCGGCGGGCGCAGGAATTGTTCTCGGACAAGGCGCCGCATGCCGGAACCGTCGACCATCGACGACCTCAAGCCGGGAGATACATCATGTTCAAGGCCAATGTCGGCGGACTCGACCGAATTCTGCGGGTTATCGTGGGTCTCGGCCTGATCGCCATCGTCTTCGTGGGGCCGCAGACGCCCTGGGGCTGGGTCGGCGTCGTGCCGCTGCTGACCGGCCTGTTCGGAACCTGCCCGCTGTACAGCCTGCTGGGCTTTCGCACCCGTCGGCGCCCCTGACCTCGCCCGCGCCGACGGCGGCGAGACAGGGGCGAAGGGGAGGCGTATGGAGTTGATGCGACCCGAACGTCGCGGGTCGCCTTCGCTCCCGCCGCGAGGGCGGGTATGGATTGGTGCGCCATGTACGGACTGATCGGCAAGATGACCGCCACGCCGGGCCAGCGCGACGCCCTGACGGCGATCCTGGTGGAGGGCCTCGGCCGGTTGCCCGGCTGTCTCAGCTATGTGGTCGCCCACGACCCGGCCGACGCGGACGCCATCTGGGTCACCGAGGTCTGGACCGACGAGGCGGCGCACCGGGCGTCCTTGCAGGTTCCCGAGGTGCGCGAGGCGATCCGCAAGGGCATGCCCCTGATCGCCACCTTCGAGGACGCCCGGGTGACGACGCCGGTGGGCGGGGTGGGGCTGGGGGTTGGTTAGTGATTAGTGATTAGTGATTAGTGATTAGTGGTTAGTGGTTAGTGGGGCTGCCACCCGCGGACGAGCACGAACAGCGCCGCCTGTGCGCTACCCGTGGCGCTGCAATCACTAATCACTAATCACTAATCACCACCTGCTCACCCCGCGTCCGCGGCCGTGACCGTGGCCAGCACCGTATCGGCCGCGACCTGATCGCCGACGGCGGCGCCGATGGTTTCCACCACCCCGTCGAACGGGGCGACGAGGGCGTGTTCCATCTTCATGGCTTCAAGCACGATCAGGGACTGACCTTTCGTGACCGCGTCGCCGGGCTTGGCGGGGGTCGCGACGATCTTGCCGGGCATGGGCGCGCGCAGGGCGCCGTCGGAGGCGGGACCGCCGGAACCCGAACCGGCCCCGGCGAAGCTGCGGACATCGAAGGCCGAGCCGTTCTCAAAGGCGACCACCCGGCCGGGCGAGAGGCTGAGAAGGCGCGTCATCGCGTGATCATATTCGTCAAGCAGTGAGGCATCGCAGGACGCGCCATCCACGACGACCGATTGCGTCATGCGCGCCGGGGCGTTGGCCCGGAAACCGACCGCGCCGGAGACGCTGTCCCACGGCGAGCCTCGATCGCTCTCGCGCGCCGTCGAGGCGCTCTGCCGCAGGCGATTGGCGGCGTCCTCAATCCCCATGTCCGACAGGGGCAGGGCGGCGAGGTCAGCCTCCTCGGTCCCGATGAACCCGGTATCCACGTCGCCGGCGATGAAGCGCGGATGTTCCAGGCAGCGGACAAGGAAGCCGGCATTGGTCCGCACAGGCCAGACTTCCACGTCGCTGGCCGCGATGGCGAGTGCGCCGGCCGCCTCTTCCCGCGTGTCCGCGTGAACGATCAGCTTGGCGATCATGGGATCGTAGAACTGGCTGACCTCGCCGCCTTCCTCGACGCCGGTGTCCACCCGGACGCCCTCGGGCATGACGAAATGATCCAGCCTGCCGATGCTGGGCAGGAAGCCGTTGGCGGGGTCCTCGGCGTAGAGGCGGGCCTCCATGGCCCAGCCGTTCAGCGGGATGTCGGCCTGTTCCAGCGGGATGGGCTCGCCGGCGGCGACGCGGAACTGCCATTCGACCAGATCGACGCCGGTGACGGCCTCGGTGACCGGGTGTTCGACCTGCAGCCGGGTGTTCATCTCCATGAACCAGATGCGGTCGGCCTTGAGCCCGTCCGAGGCGTCGGCGATGAATTCGATGGTGCCGGCGCCCTCGTAGTTCACGGCTTTCGCCGCGCGGACGGCGGCGTCGGTGACGGCCTGGCGCGTGGCGGCGTCCATGCCGGGGGCCGGGGCCTCCTCGATCACCTTCTGGTGGCGGCGCTGAAGGGAACAGTCGCGTTCATGGAGGTGGACGACAGTCCCGTGGCTGTCGCCGAACACCTGCACCTCGATGTGGCGCGGGCGGGTGATGTATTTCTCGATCAGGACGCGCGGATCGCCGAACGAGGCCTGGCCCTCGCGCCGGGCCGAGGCGAGGCCGTCGGCGAAGTCCTCCGCGCGTTCGACCTTCTTCATGCCCTTGCCGCCGCCGCCGGCGACGGCCTTGATCAGCACCGGATAGCCGATGGCGTCGGCTTCCTTTTGCAGGCGTTCCGGCGACTGGTCCTCGCCGAGATAGCCGGGCGTGACCGGCACCCCGGCCTCGATCATCAGGGTCTTGGCGGCGTCCTTCAGCCCCATGGCGCGGATGGCGGCGGGCGGCGGACCGATCCAGACGAGGCCGGCGGCCATGACGGCCTCGGCGAAGTCGGCGTTCTCACTGAGGAAGCCGTAGCCGGGGTGGATGGCCTCGGCGCCGGTGGCTTTCGCGGCGGCGAGGACTTTCGCGGCGTCGAGATAGGATTCGCGCGCCGGAGCGGGGCCGATCAGGACGGCCTCGTCGGCCTCGCGGACGTGCAGGGCCCTAGCATCGGCTTCGGAATAGACGGCGATGGTCCGGATGCCCATGCGACGGGCGGTGCGGAACACGCGACAGGCGATCTCGCCGCGATTGGCGACCAGGACAGAGGTGAACATGGGTCGGTTGTAGAGGCGAGCGGGGAGGAGTGGCTAGTGATTAGTGGCTAGTGGCTGGCCGGCGTCGGCGGGTCCGTGATGACGGCGTCGCCCTTCCGCGGACAGGATGCGCGGTCACCAGCCGCCAGCCACCAGCCGCCAGCCACCAGCCGCTTCTTTATTCCGCCCAGCGCGGCTTGCGCTTCTCGAGGAAGGCCGCGACGCCCTCCTGGCCCTCGGCCGAGACGCGGGCGCGGGCGATGCGTTTGGCGGTCTCTTCCATCAGGGCGTGGTCGATGCCGTGACCGGCGACGTGGTTGACGAGTCGCTTGGTCTCGCCGACGGCCCGGGGCGCGCAGGCCTTCATGTCGGTGGAGAGGGCCGCGATGAAGCCGTCGATCTGGTCGGCGCTTTCGAGCACCTGGCTGATGAGTCCGAATTCCTTCGCCGCCCCGGCGTCGAACAGTTCGGCGGTCATGAACAGGGCCCGGGCGGTGCGGGCGCCGACGGCCTCGACCACATAGGGGGCGATGGTCGCGGGAATCAGGCCCAGCTTGACCTCGGAGAAGGCGAATTTGGCGCCCTTGACGGCCACGGCCATGTCGCAGGCGGCGACGATGCCGGCCCCGCCGCCCATGGCCGCGCCCTCGACGATGGCCACGGTCAGGGCCGGGACGTCGTGCAGGGCCTTGAGCATCTTCGCCAGCCCCATGGCGTCGTCGCGGTTGTCGCTCTCGGACCAGCGGACGGCGTCGGCCATCCAGGCCAGGTCGGCGCCGGCGCTGAAGGTCCCGCCCGCGCCACGGATGAAGACCACCCGGACATGGTCGGCGCCCTGCAGGGTCTCGAAGGCCTCATAGAGGGCGGCGATGGTCGGGGCGTCGAAGGCGTTGCGCCGGTCCGGCCGGTTGATGGTGACGAAGACCACGCCGTCGGCGGTGGCGTTGATCTGCACCAGGTCGTCATTGGCGTCCGGGGCCGGGGTGGTCAGCAGGGGGTGAGAGATGGCGTTCATCTCCGCGGCCTCGGCGGGCGTGATGTCGAGGGCGTTCAGGTCGGCTTCGGTCGGCTTGTTCATGTCGGTTCCCTGGTGGCTTCCTGTCTGTAACGCATCGTCCGGCAAATGGCAGCGCGGCGACTGGACGACCGCGGTTATCTTGACAGGCCGCCGCCGCTCGTTTTGATGACCGAAAAGGTTAATGAAAGCCGTCCCCGGGACGAGACCCTATGTCGAACGCCGCCACGCCTCGCAACAGCAAGCCCGCCCGGCTCACCGCCGCCAAGGTCAAGCTGGCTGCGGAAATCCGCGCGCAACTCGCGGCCCAGGGCGGGGCGGCGCACCGCGAGGTGGTCATCAGCCGGATCCTGGAACGCAAGGGCGTCCATGGCCCCGCCGCGGAGCGCACCCGTCGCGCCCTGCTGTCGGCGTTCGAGCTGCACGTCCATCCGGAGCCCGGCAGCGAGGCGCCGCGTCTGTTCGACCTGCCGTTCGGACCGGACTCCTACCGCTGGGCGCTGGATGAGCCGGTGCGGCGGGCGATCCCCTTCTGAATGCTAGTGAGCCAGGCGTGAGCGGAGCGGAGCTCGTGGCCGGCCACAGCGTCTCACCTCTCGCTCACTGGCACTCTTCGCTCCTTACATCCTGAACACGCCGAAGGTCGTCTCCGGGATCGGCGCGTTGAGGCTCGCCGAGATCGCCAGCCCGAGTACATCCCGCGTCTGGACCGGGTCGATGATGCCGTCGTCCCAGAGGCGGGCGGTGGCATGGTACGGATTGCCCTCGTCCTCGTATTTCTGACGCACCGGGGCCTTGAAGGCCTCGGCTTCCTCGGGGGTCCATTTGTCGGCGTTGCGGTGGACGGTGGCCAGCACGGCGGCGGCCTGTTCGCCGCCCATGACGCTGATCCGGCTGTTGGGCCAGGTGAAGAGGAAGCGGGGGCCGAAGGCGCGGCCGCACATGCCGTAGTTGCCGGCCCCGAAGCTGCCGCCGATCAGGACGGTGAATTTGGGCACCTCGGCCGAGGAGACGGCGGTGACCAGCTTGGCGCCGTTCTTGGCGATGCCCTCGGCCTCGTATTTGCCGCCGACCATGAAGCCACTGATGTTCTGCAGGAAGACCAGCGGGATCTTCCGCTTGCAGGCCAGTTCGATGAAATGGGCCCCCTTGAGCGCGCTCTCCGAGAACAGCACGCCGTTGTTGGCCAGGATGGCGACCGGATAGCCCCAGATGCGGGCGAAGCCGCAGACCAGGGTCGTGCCGTACAGGGCCTTGAACTCGTCAAATTCCGAGCCGTCGACCAGGCGGGCGATAACCTCGCGCACGTCATAGGGGGCGCGGACGTCGTCGGGGATCAGGCCGTACAGCTCCTCGGCGTCATAGACCGGGGCGCGCGGCTCGCGCACATCCAGCTCGACCGACTTCACCGTGTTCAGGCTGTCGACGATGGTGCGGACGATCTCGAGCGCGTGCTCGTCGTTCTCGGCGACATAGTCGACCACGCCGGACTTGCGGCCGTGGGTTTCCGAGCCGCCCAGCGCCTCGGCCGAGATGACCTCGCCGGTGGCGGCCTTCACCAGCGGGGGGCCGGCGAGGAAGATGGTGCCCTGGTTGCGGACGATGACGCTTTCGTCCGACATGGCCGGAACATAGGCTCCGCCGGCGGTGCAACTGCCCATGACGCAGGCGATCTGCGGGATCGACTTCGCCGACATCCGGGCCTGATTGAAGAAGATGCGGCCGAAATGGTCGCGGTCGGGGAAGACCTCGGCCTGGTGGGGCAGGTTGGCGCCGCCGGAATCGACAAGATAGACGCAGGGCAGGCGGTTCTGCTCGGCGATCTCCTGGGCGCGGAGGTGCTTCTTCACCGTCATCGGGAAATAGGCGCCGCCCTTCACCGTCGGGTCGTTGGCGACGATCATCACCTCGCGGCCGGACACGCGTCCGACGCCGCAGATCATGCCGGCGCCGGGTGCTCCGTCGGGATCCTTCTCATCGCCGTACATGCCGTTGGCGGCCAGCTGGCCGATCTCGAGGAAGGGCGAACCGGGATCGAGCAGGCGTTCGACCCGGTCGCGGGGCAGCAGCTTGCCGCGGGCGACATGGCGGTCGCGGCTGGCCTCCGAGCCGCCGCGGGCGGCGCGGGCCACCTTCTCGTGCAGTTCGTCGCGGAGGGCCCGGTTATGGGCGTCGAGGGCCTTGAAGGCGGGGCTGTGCGGGTCGATGGCGGACGTCAGCTTGGGCATGGGGCTGGTTTAGGGCGGTTCTGAGGGACGCTCCATACCTTTCGTCATCCCGGGGCGCGAAGCGACCCCGGGACCCAGCGGCGCGCGGGAGCGCGAACCTGTCGGGAGTGCGGTGGCGCCGGGATCGCCTTCGCTTCGCTGCGGCGCCGCTGGGTCCCGGCCTTCGCCGGGATGACGAAAGAGAGAGTTGGGATGCATTCCCCTTATGTCACCACCCAGCAAATCCAGTTGACCGCGCCCCTCCGCCGTGGCCTGTGCCGCGGCCCATGACCGTGTTCAGCCTCCAGACCCGCGCCACGCTGAAAGACCTGCTGCATCTCGCCTGGCCGGTGGTGCTGGCGCGCATTGGCATCATGACCATGGGGCTGACCGACGCGATCGTCGTCGGGAATTACTCGGGGCTGGAGCTGGCCTACAGCTCGCTGGCCATGACCCCGACGGCGATCGTGGTGACCACCGCCGTCGGCCTGATGATGGGGGTGCAGGTGATGACCGCCCGCTTCCTCGGCGAGGGGCGGCGGCACGAGGTCGGGGCCGTGCTGCGGCGGGGCGTGACCTATTCGATGCAACTGGGGTTCGGGGCGATGGTGGCCCTGATCCTGCTGGGACCATGGGCGCTGGGCAATCTGGGGCTGGCGGACGGGCTGGCCGAGGGCGCCTCGCCGGTGCTGATCGTGCTGGCCCTGTCGATGCCGGGCTATCTGGTCAGCGTGGCGGCGCAGCTGTTTCTGGAGGCCCTGCACCGTCCGCGCGCCGGCATGTGGGCGATGTGGATCGCCAATGGCGTCAATCTGGGCCTGAACCTGTTGCTGGTGCCGGACGTGCTGGGGCTGGGCTTCGACGGGGCGGTCGCCGCGGCCTGGGCGACCCTGTTCGCGCGGACCTCGCTGGCGGTGTTCCTGATCGTCTACATCCTGCGCATGCCGGAAGCGCGGGCGCTGGGGGTGTTCAACCGGCCCCGGCGCGACCCGCCGGCCGAGCGCGACCAGCGCAAGGTCGGCTATGGCGCCGGCAGTTCGTACTTCATCGAGGTCGCCGCCTTCGGGGCCATGACCTTCATCGCCGGCCGCCTCGGGGCCATCGAGACGGCGGCCTGGGCGGTCGTGCTCAATGTTTCGGCCATCGTCTTCATGATCCCGATGGGGCTGTCGTCGGCGACGGCGGTGCTGGTGGGCCAGGCCTATGGGGCCGGGGACGGGCGCGGGGTGATGCGGGCCGGGCTGGTCGGGATCGGGGTGGTCAGCGCCCTGACCCTGACGGTCGCGCTGGTGCTGTGGCCGACGGCGCCGTGGGTGGCGAGCGCCTACAACCGCGACCCGGCCCTGCTGGCGGTGGTGATCCCGGCCCTGGTGCTGGCGACCCTGTTCTTCGTCGCCGACGGGATCCAGGTCGTGTCGGCCTCCGCCAACCGCGCGGCGGGCGATGTCTGGTGGCCGACGATCATGCATTTCGCGGCCTACAGCCTGATCATGATGCCGCTGGGCTGGTGGCTGGCGCACGAGATCGGGGTCAACGGCCTGGTCTGGGCGGTGATCATGGCCAGTCTGGTGTCGTCGGCGCTGCTGACGGGGCGGTTTGTGCGGGTGGCGCGGCGGTTACCGCGAGTGGCTAGTGGTTAGTGGCTAGTGGTTAGTGATTGCAGCGTCCCGAGCGGCGTCTTCACCGGTCTGCCGGGCGCTTTTGGGCGCGAAATGACGAGCAACGGTTGCAGCGTGCGCAATCACTAGCCACTAACCACTAGCCACTCATCACTCCCCCTGACCCCCCCGGCCTCCATGTCCCGCATCCTCATCACCTCGGCCCTGCCGTACATCAACGGCATCAAGCATCTGGGGAATCTGGCGGGCTCGATGCTGCCGGCGGACGTCTACGCCCGGTTCAAGCGGGCCCAGGGGCATGAGGTGCTCTACATCTGCGCCACCGACGAGCATGGGACGCCGGCCGAATTGGCGGCGGCCGCCGCCGGGCAGGACGTGCGGACCTATTGCGACGAGCAGCATGAGGTCCAGAAGGCGGCGGGCGAGGCCTTCAGCCTCAGTTACGACTGGTTTGGCCGGTCCTCGAACGCCCCCAACCAACGGCTGACGCAGCATTTCGCCGCCGCGCTGGAGAAGAACGGCCTGATCGAGGAGCGGGTCGACCGGATGATCTATTCCGTCGATGACGCGCGGTTCCTGCCCGACCGCTATGTCGAGGGCACCTGTCCGCACTGCGGCCATGTCGGGGCGCGCGGGGACCAGTGCGACAACTGCGGGCGGCTGCTGGACCCGACCGACCTGATCGATCCCTATTCGGCGGTGTCGGGCTCGCGCAATCTGGAAGTCCGGGACACGCGCCACCTCTATCTGTTGCAGACGAAGCTGGCCGACCGCATCCGCGCCTGGATCAATTCAAAGGGCGACTGGCAGACGCTGGCGCGGTCGATCGCGCTTAAGCACCTCGACGAGGGGTTGATCGACCGCGGCATCACGCGCGACCTGAAATGGGGTGTGCCGGTGGTGGGGCCCGACGGCGGGCCGCGGCCGGGCATGGAGGGCAAGGTCTTCTATGTCTGGTTCGACGCCCCGATCGAATACATCGGCGCGACCGAGGAATGGGCCGATGCGACGGGCCGGACCTGGCGCGACTGGTGGCGGACCGACGAGGGCGCGGAGGACGTCCGCTATGTCCAGTTCATGGGCAAGGACAATGTCGCCTTCCACACCGTCAGCTTCCCGGCGACGATCCTGGGCTCGGGCGAGCCGTGGAAGACGGTGGATACGCTGAAGGCCTTCAACTGGCTGAACTGGTACGGCGGGAAATTCTCGACCAGCCAGAAGCGCGGCGTCTTCATGGACCAGGCGCTGGAGCTGCTACCCGCCGACTACTGGCGCTGGCATCTGACGGCCTATGGGCCCGAGCATTCGGACGCCGCCTTCACCTGGGAGCAGTTCCAGTCGACGACGAACAAGGACCTGGCTGACGTGCTGGGCAATTTCGTCAACCGGATCGTGAAATTCGCCGAGAGCAAATTCGACGGCGTCGTGCCGGAGGCCGGAGAGCCCGGCCCGCTGGAGGCGAAGCTGGAGGCCGACCTGCGCGCCGGCATCGCCGAGGCGACGGCCCAGTTCGAGGCGATGGAGTTCCGCAAGGCCGCCGTGGCCCTGCGCGCCGTCTGGGTGCTGGGCAATGAGTATCTGCAGGAGGCGGCGCCCTGGACCGCCTTCAAGACCGACGTCGACCGGGCGGCGGTCGGGGTGCGCACCGGGCTGAACCTGGTCGCCCTGTTCGCCCGTCTGGCGGCGCCGGTGATGCCGCATTCGGCGGTGAAGATCGGCGCGGCGGTCGGGGCGACGGACCTGAGCTGGCCGACGGCGGACGAACCCCTGCTCGACGCCCTGCCGCACGGCCAGACCGTGGCGGCGGCCGGGGTGCTGTTCACCAAGATCGAGGACACGCAGGTGGCCGAGTGGTCTGACCGCTTCGGCGGCGCGGACGCCTGATCGTGGACCGGTCGGCCGCCTTGATCGGGCTGCTGGCCGAGGATCAGGCCGAGGATCGCGCGGTGCTGGCGGGTGAGCCCGCCTATGTCGCCTTGAGAGTCCGGGATAAGGCCCGCCGCGAGGCGGTCATGGCGCTGCTGGCCGAGGGATGGCCGGAGGACGCCGACACCCTATATGCCGCCGCCTGGGTGCTGAACCACGGCGACCTGAGCGAGGAGGCCGCGCTGGCCAGCCAGCTGGCCGCCCGGGCCGCGGAGCTGGGCCGTCCCGGTGCGCGCTGGCTGGCCGCCGCGGCGCTGGACCGGTCCCTGATGTATGCGGAGCACCCGCAGAAATACGGCACCAACATCGTCCCCGACGGGGTCGGCTGGCGGCTGTGGGACGTCGATCCGGCGACCACAGACCAGGAGCGTATTGCCAACGACGTGCCGCCGCTGTCCGAGATGCAGGCGCGTGCGGCGGCGATCACCGATCCGCAGCCGGACATGGCGGGGGCACCGGGGTGGCTGACACGGCGGCGGGTGGAGCGGGCAGAAAGCTAGGACGCGAGCTTCAGGTCGGGAGAGGGGGGCGGGATCGGCCGGTTCATCTCTTCGGCCATCTCGAACCAGCAGAGGATGGCGTCGCGTACGTTGACGATCGCGTCCTCGGGCGTCTCGCCGTCGCTCATGCAGCCGGGAAGATCGGGAACGGTGGCCAGGTAGCCCCCGCCTTCGTCTTCACGCAGCGGCCGGACCAGAACGGGATAGGACAGAGGCGACATCATGCCCTCGAAACCGCGTCCACCATCCGGACGAGTTGACGAATATACACTGACTTGATCGGACGGGCGAACGGGACGCTGAGCATGTCCGCGATCGCGGGATGCCCGATCTTGTAGTGCGAGCCGCCGCCGCGAGGCGCTGAGCACCGCAGTCCGTACTCGGCACACAGGCGCTCGACATCGCGGATGCGCCAGTCAGCCGCCGGATTGGCCCGCATCGCTTCCAGGCGCTTGCTCATACCGGTACTCCAGCCGGACAGGCATTCGCGAAAAAGCTGCGTCAAAGATTGGCGGCAATCAACCAAAAAGTGCGGCGGACGCGTCGAGGCGGATGGTCAGCGCTGCGGGGCGGGATCCGCACGGGTTCCCGAAGCCGGATCGGATGGCACGCCATGCGCGGGGGCCACACTCTCTTCCGCGCCGCGCACGCCCTTCAGATATTTGGCCTTCTCTTCCTCGCTGATGTCGAGGAAGCCGGGGGCGGAGGCGTTGAAGGCGTCCATGCGGTCGGTCCGCACGATCACCGACCGCGCGCCGTCCCAGATCATGTGAACGGCGACATAGAGGACGATGACCAGGCCGACGTAGCCGATCCAGCGGTGCTTGGTCAGGAGCTTGGCGATGAAGGTCGCGGCCACGCCCATCAGGGCGATCGACAGGACCAGGCCGAAGACCATGATCCACGGATGCTCATGCGCCGCGCCGGCGACGGCCAGGACGTTGTCCAGCGACATGGTGATGTCGGCGATCATGATCTGGACCAGGGCGGCGCCGAAGGATTTGCGCTTGATGCCGAGGGCTTCGGGGGGCGGGCCGCCGCCGTGATGGGCGGACAGGGCGGTCTCCAGCTCGGCCTCGGCCTCGGCCTGGTCGTGGGTCTTCTGCTCCTGCAGCTCGCGCCACATCTTCCAGCAGACCCAGAGCAGCAGGATGCCGCCGGCGAGCAGCAGGCCGATGATGGCCAGCAGCTGGACGGTGATCAGGGCGAAACCGATGCGCAGGATGACGGCCGCGGCCAGGCCGATCAGGATCGCCTTCTTGCGTTGTTCGGGCGCGAGGGCGGCGGCGGCGAGGCCGACGGCGACGGCGTTGTCGCCGGCCAGCACCAGATCGATCATAAGCACCTGGCCGAGGGCGGACAGCTGGCTGGCGAGTTCGGGAGACGAAAGGAATTCCATGGCCGCTCTCTATCCCCGCCGCGACGAAATGCAACCGCTCGCGACCCCGGTCGATCAAGTCTGTTTGCGACAGGCCTCGTAGAGGGCCACGGCCGCGGCGTTGGACACGTTCAGGCTCTCGAATCCGCCGGGCATGGGGATCCGTGCCATCGCATCGCAATGCTCGGCGACCAGTCGGCGGACGCCGTCGCCCTCGGAGCCCATGACCAGAACGGTCGGGCGGGCGTCCAGCGCCTCGTCCAGCGTCAGTTCGGCGGCCCCGTCGAGCCCCACGGCCCGCCAGCCCAGGTCGGCCAGCTTCTCGAGCGCGCGGCTCAGATTGGTGACCCGGGCGCAGGGCAGGCGTTCGGTGGCGCCGGCCGAGGCCTTGGCCAGGGCGCCGGCGAGGGCGGGGGAGTGCCGGTCCTGCACGACGATTCCCTTCGCCCCGAAGGCGAGGGCCGAGCGGAAGATGGCGCCGACATTCTGCGGGTCGGTCAGCTGGTCCAGCATGACGATGACGCCGGTCGCCGGTTCGGCGATGTCCTCCAGCGCCACGCCCTCCAGCGGCTGCACCTTGAAGGCCAGGCCCTGATGCACCGCCCCGGGCGGCAGCATGCGGTCGATCGCCTGGGCCTCGACGATCTCGATCTTGTGACCATGGGCCAGTCGATCCCGTTCAAGCTCGGCGGCGCGGTCCGCCGTGGCCAGCAGCCGGCCCATGCCCTTGCGCGCAGGATTGGCGAGGGCGGCCAGCACCGGGTGGCGGCCCCAGACGAAATTATCGGCGTCGGCCCCCGCACGTCCATGGGCCCGCGAGGCGCGCGGCGCGGAATCAGAGAAGGCCTTCGGCTTGGGGTTGGGGTTCCAGCCGCCGCGGTCGGGACCGCCCTCCGGCTTGCCCTTGGCGCCCGCTCCGGGTCCGCCGGCGCGGGGCGCCGACCGGTCGCCGAAGACCGGTTTTTTGCCCGATTTCCGGTCGTTGCGTTCTGGATTTCTCGACACTATAAGACGCCCTCCGATTTGGAGCCCTGAGGGCTTTCGGGTCTGGCGCCCCTCCTAAACCAGGCGACGCGGGACACCGAGAGCTTTTGTTGTTTCGACGACCGAAAGGTCTTCGCGGCATCGGTCCGACGGTTCGAAAACGCGCTGGGGGAATGTCCCGAGTGGCAAAGGGGGGGGACTGTAAATCCCCTGCGTAAGCTTCGCAGGTTCGAGTCCTGCTTCCCCCACCACGCGGTTTCGAAACGAAGGTCCGGACCCCATATCGGGTCGGCGGCCGAGGGTGCATCCAGCCCGAGGCCGTCTCCGTGCGGGTATAGTACAATGGTAGTACAGCAGCCTTCCAAACGGATTTTGCGGCCCGAATGTCGAGTGTTTTGGCCTTCAGAGAAGAGCTCGAATCGACTAATTCGAGGATTCGACGCCGGGTCGTGGCTCGAGGACCGATCTGCGGGTGAGGTAACCCAACGCAACTTGTCTCCACTGGCCGCAGGTGGCGTCGTAGTCACGTTTACGAGAACGTTCGGGGCATGAGGGGCGCAACCACGAAGCGGACCTGTGATCCTTGTTCTCGCGGCGCGTCGTCGGTTGGTCAGTGTACAACACCGTGACGGCCAACCTGTCCCCGACGTGCAGGCCGTGGTGATCCAGCGGCGTGGAAAGCCCGATGCCCTGCTGCATCGCTCTGACCAAGACAGCCACTGCCTACCGCAGGCGCGACCATCCCAAGCCCGTGGCGTTTGATTGCACCGAAGGCGTCTTTATTCTGGCCCGACCCTCGCCACCCTCGGCAATATCCGCCCGATGGACATCGAAAGGCAGGCGGCCAGAGCCTGAACGTGCACACTCGAAACCAGGTGCAGCGGATCCATCTGAACGGCATGCACTGGCCAGAGCCGCTCTCGCATCGACCCGCCGTGGAGCCGGCGCTGTCAAGATCAAGCCGTCGACGTCAGTGACCCGGGACAGGTCTGTCGAAGCGAACCCATAGGGCCGTTAGCGAGTCCCGGAAGAAACCTGTTCTTCAGCGCGCACAAATCGATGGGTCGCGAATACATGCCACTGGCCGTCGGCACGCAGCACCTGATCGATGACCTCCAACGTGCCGTCGGCGCCGCGCCGATATTGGCTACGCCCGCGCTCAGTGGCCGTGTCACCCCATTCGCCGGAAAGTTCGCCGTCGGCGACGGCGCCGGTCAGAGTGCGTCTCGCGCCGGTGCTGTCGAACCACTGACCACGCCAGTCGGCCACGCTGTAGAAGCCGCGCCCCTCAAAGGCAAAGGCCCGCTGACCGCTTGTCGTGAATCGGTAGCTGAGCTCGACAAACTTACCCTCCAGCGCCGGTCCCGCGTTCAGAGTGGCCTGGCTGGGCGCGCCGAAAACAGCGCCCGTGCCGTTCCAATCGCCATGCAGCCAGGAAAGATCACTGGCCGGCGCGGCCGCCGGAACGCTCTGCGCGGCCGCACTACCGGCCATGATCAGAAGCGAGGTCGCCAAGAATCTAACCATGAGCGCCCACCATATCCTGGTAAAACATCAACGCGTTGCCGTCGGGATCGTAGAAGGTCAGTAGCCGAACCAGGCCGGGAATATCGAAAATCGGGCCATCCTGGCGAACCTGTGCGACGTCCAGCGACGCCTTCGCAAGCTCGATATCGGTCACGCCAAAAGTCAGGGTGGCGCCACCGGGGGCGCGAGCCTGCTCAACCTCGGACAAACCCACATTGACCTTGTCAACGCCGGTTTTCAGTTCGCACCAGCCTATGTCGTCGCGTCGATAGAGGAGGGTGAAGCCGAGCACGTCACAGTACCACGGGATGGACCGGTCGAGGCTGGTCACGCCGATCGAGCAGGTCAGTCCGCCATCGTATTTCATTTCCACCGTGTTGCCCTTCCGCGAACCATGGGTGTACTATTTGTATAGCGAATATATTTCTGTCCGCTAGAGGGCATGTATGGAAGACTTGGTGCGGCTGAGCGCGGCTCGTTGGCTGATGCCGCTGCTGGCGTTGGCCGGCGAGCGCGGCGGGCTGCGGTTCGCCGAAGCAGTGAGACGTCTTGGCCTCAGCCGTGGGATTGCGCGTTCCTCTCTCGACGCCTTGGTTGAAGGCGGCTGGCTCGTTCGCAACCCCGGTCACGGACACCCCCTTCGTCCCGAGTATCTGCTGACGGGGCGAGGCCTCGAGCGGTCCAGGTGGTGCGCGCGGGTGATGCTTGTCCGCGATCAAGTCGGGTTGGCGCCCGAGACACTCACCCGGTGGACCCTTCCGCTGATTTCGGAACTGACGCCGGGCGAAGCCCGTTTCTCCGGCCTCAAGGCGGCGCTGGAGCCGGTCAGTCCGCGTGCGTTGTCGTTGACGCTCAAGTCCGCAATCGGCCTGGGTTTGATCGATCGTCGCCTTGAGGAAAGTTTTCCGCCCAAGCCCCTCTATGCTCTGGCCGCGCGCGGACAGCCGCTGGCGGAAGCCTTGGCGAACTGTCCCTGATCCAGGGCGACCAACCATGATCATCCATTTCGCCAAGGGAGTATGACTTGACTTTCTCGGGCTTTACTGTGGCGGACATAGGCTTTTTGTCCGCGCTCGCCACGAACAACGATCGCGACTGGTTCGCCGGAAACCGCGCCGCCTATGACAGTGGCGTCAAGCCTGCGCTGGCGGCGTTGATCGACGCCACCAGTGCCGCCTGCAGGCAGCGAGGCCTCGCCTTCGTCTCCGAGAAGGGTAACAGCGCGTTTCGCATCCACAGGGACACCCGGTTCTCGGCTGACAAACGGCCCTACAAGACCCACGTCTCGGCGACGCTTATGGATGCCAGTCCTCATCGCCTTCGCGCGATGGTTTATCTCCATGTCGAGCCGCCCCCTCCGGATGGTGGTGTCGAGCCGCTGGAGCGCCCGGACGAACCCACCGGTCATGGCGCCTTCGTCGCTACGGGCTTCTATTTTTCTGAGCGCGAGCAGATCGATGAATTCCGCCGCGGCATCGCAGTGGACCCGCACGCTTGGCTCGCGGTCGAGGCGGAACTCGCGGCGCGCCGACTGGCGCTGGATCCCGGGGCTCCGGTCAAGCGGATACCGAAGGGATTTGAGGATCACGCGGGCTCGCACATCGAACCGGCGTTGAAACGGACGCGTTGGGTCCTGAGCCGACCTATTTCGGCGGTTGAAGTCCAGGCGCCAGAGCTTCCCGACCTCATCGCCGATTTCGTGTCTGACGCGAGGCCGCTCCTTGAGTTCGGGTGGGGGGGCGGCTCGCCGGCTTGATGTCGATAGGCTCGCTGCCGAGCCGGGGAGGGGCCGAGATCTGCCGCACCTGAGGGTCGATGGCACACACCTCTCAACTCATTGGACGACACCTTTCCTGACGGGATGACTTGTCCCCGCTCGCCATCGTCGCGCGCCGGTGACTACCGACCCTCAGATTGACCTACGCTCGCCATCGTGCGGTATGCGGCGCTGGGCCTCCGAAACGAGCCAGGCCGCCTCTCCGAACAGAACGCGGAAGTCCGCAAGACTTGGCTGTGAGCTCGCCTGCACCAGTTCAAGCGTGTTTCCATCGACATCGCGAAGCGAGGCAACACCCTGGAGAGGTCAAGGTGGGCCAGTTGCAGGCCCGTGAACCGCACGGAATCCTGATCGGAGAGGGCCAGAACAACGTCGCCGCCATCCTGATAAACCCGCGCCGCCTCCCGAAATCCCCAGATCTCAAGGCGATCGATGGCAGGGCTGTAGTCGGTGATGATGTCATGCCCGCCTCCGAGGCCCGCACGAAACAGGTCGCCGCCCTCATCTCCCGTAAGACGATCGGCCGCTCGACCCCCGATCAGGGTGTCGCCGCCGCCTCCGTTCAGGCTAACGCTTCGATCGGCTCCCCAAGCGTCGAGGTGATCGTCAGACGCCGTCCCTACGAGAGTCTCGATCCACGACAGGTCGTCCAGAACGAACTGGATCGCCGGCGGTCTCAGCGCCAGGGGATCGCCCGAGGCGACGAATATCGGATCCTGCGGTCCCAGCCAGGCCCGCAAATGATCGGCGTCGATGCGCACCGACACGCCAGTCTCGCCGGCGGAACGCAGCACCCCTGAAAAATCCAGGCTGTCCGAGCCGCCGCTGTCCCATGCCGCAAAGTTCAGCCAGTGCTCGCCGCCCTCATTGACGCCATAAAGCTGCGGATCGCCGTCTTCCGAGATGATCCTGACCTGTGGCGGACGCCCGAACCTGTCTGCGAAGGCGCCTTCCGTGAAGACGCGATAGACATCGTTTCCGTCACTGACCGTGTTGCGTCCATAAACATGCTGCAACATCTGGATGTCCAGCGGCATGAATGTCTGCGGGAACGAGCCTGCGCTAACGCCGGAGGGCTCGGACAGAAGGGTGCCGTAGCCGGAATACGACATGATCGTCCACGCATTCCCCCAGTCGTAGCGGGTCCCCCCGAAATAGAGGTCGTGAGGGTGGCTCAGCCCGAGGCTGTGGCCGATTTCGTGCCGCATCACCATGTCCAGCCACTCGCCGGCTACCGGCGTCTCCAGCATGGAGGGGATGCCGCCGCCGTTCATCCATATCGTGCCGTCCATATTACCGGGCGAGAAGGATTGGGCCCCGTCTCCACCTGATCCGAAACTGGTGTTGGCGATGCGGATGATGTTGCCGTCCAGCGGAGGCGTAACGGCCGTCGACGACCATTCGACGAACCGGACCCCCAACAGATGATTTAGTTCCGCAAACACCTCCCGTGCGGCTGCCCGCTGAGCTTCGCTCAAAGGGGCGAACAGGGCGCGAGCGCCCACATTGGTGCCGGGAATAGCTTCGACGAGATCGGGGAACTGAAAATAGATAATGGCGCTGTTGAAGAACGTGCCTTGATTGAGCTGATCGATACCGCCGCCCGTCAGCGGCGATTCTCGAACGTTGACGTAGGGTCGCGCGAGAACACCACCAAACCCGCTAAAAAGAATTCTCGCCCCAGGCATTCAAGGGCTCTAAAAAAATGCCGCCGACGAAATCTCCCTATTGGAATGCGATACCGCAAGTAATTGCAATTGCATTTCTGCGACGAATGCATGTTGTAGCGGCTTTCAGACAGAAAGTAGTAAATAGTATCGAAGATTTAACTGAAACATTGCCGTTCAGATAGGTTATGTAATAGATCCGATGCGGGGGTCTATGGCTTAGAGCGACGACTGGGTTACTGACGGAACCGACGCCCCCAAAGGACCTTGCGCAGGCGCGGACCCGTTCCAGTAGATCCCGCGACAGGCAACTTCGACGTCGTAGGCCTGCTGATCCAACTCTTCGCCGGTCTCCACATCCAACGGCGTAGGATAGAAGCGCGTCTGTTCCGTCGCGCGAACCGTTCGCCCGTCAAAGGCGATCAGGCCGCTCCAGTCCGCGGCCGCGCGTTCGCCTTCATCGCCGCGACACCTAGAGCAGCCAACATCACGGATACTCGAGAAGGCCAATTGCTTACTCAGGAAAAACGGAGAAGCAGTCCGACCTTGCCGCAGCGGCGAACGACGTAACAAGCGTCACTCCGCCAGCATCGGGAGAGCCAGTTCATAGCTGTTGGTGCGGACCTCGAGCGGAGCTCGTTCCTCGTCCGCGGATCGCCGGCCCTGATCAAGGTCGCCGAGGCTCCGGGGTACGGGCCTCGCTTTGGCGGACCGACGCTAGTGGCGGCTTCTTGCCCGAGCATGCCATGAATGGAGGCATGCTGTTCAAGAAGCTGCCCGATCCCACGAATGCCGAGGTTCTCAGGGGCTACCTGTGGGACGCTGAGACCCTTGTCGTGCATGATCGCGCGCTGAGCGCCGCCTATGCCAGACACGTCGCCCCGCTTTCCCTGAAGCTCGTCCGCAGCGGAAGCGAACGCTACAACGTCCACGGTTTCCATGAGGCGGTCTGTCCCGGTGACTTCCTGGTGATCAACGAAGCCCAGCCGTATGAGAGTCTCATTGAGTCTGTCGCGCCCGTGGAGACCATGTGCGTGTTTTTTTCGCGCCGGGACGTTCTGGACGTCGCGCGCGGTCAGCTGGCCGATGCCGCGCTGGTCGATGATCCGAACGCCGAAGCAACGCCCCCGGAATTTCCGGCGGTGAAGCGTCGCGCTGATTCAGGGTTGCGCCTGTTGATGGATGAAATTCCGACCCTTCGCGGCGCGCCGACACTGGCGAGGAATGAGTTCGCCGTCCGTCTGCTGTCCGCGCTGATCGCTAACGATCGACCAGGCTGGCGCGCCAGTGAACGTGTCGACGCCATGCGTCCCTCCACGCGTGGTGAACTGCATCGCCGTTGCCTGATCGGGCGCGCATATATCGACGCGGCCTTCGAGGCCGACATCGACCTGACGGATATCGCCAGGGCGGCCGGGCTCTCACGCACGCACTTCCTGCGGTCGTTCAAGCAGTGCTTTGGTCAAACACCCTACCAAGTGCTTCGTCAGCGGCGCCTGGAACAGGCCGCGGTGCTGCTTGAAGGCCGATCTGCCCACGTCACTGAAGTCGCGCTTGCGGTCGGGTACAATAACTTCAGCGCCTTTGCGCGCGCCTTTCGCACCTTTCATGGCGTCGCGCCGTCGAGGTTCGCGCGTAAAGGCAGGAACGCGACCTCGCGTCCGTGACGCCTGTGTGATCGATGCCCGCTCTGGCGGGCGAGTTGTGCGCAACCGGCATTCGGACTCGCGACCGGCGCAACTCGAAATTCGCACTTTCAGCACAGTCGCCGCAGAGGCATTCGCTATTCTGGGCGTCCTTGGGTGACGACCGTGTTCCGACTGGAGCCCGGACAAGAACTGTTGAGGCTTGGATGAGAATCGCGCCCCTGCTGGCTGGCTGCCACCTGCTCCTTGTCGGCGCCTGCGCCCATGCACAGACCCCGCCTTCATCCGTGGATATCCTGGAGCGCGCGGCATCGCTGCCGCCTGGTCAAACAGAGGTCCTGAAGGACTGGCTCGCCGCGAACCCCGCTCCCGGTGAGCTTCGCGCCGCTGTGCTTGGAGAGCTGTGCGACGGGGAGAGCCGCGCCGGCCGCTATGCATCGGCAGCGGAGGCCTGTGCAGCCAAGGCTGAGTTGCTGGGCGACAGGACCACCCGGGGGCTGACGCAATCGATTCTGTTCTGGCGTTCGCTCGCCTCGGTCCCGCCGCTTCAGGTGACCGGCGGGTTTGATGAGCCGCTGAGCTACGGCTGGGCGGGGATCGGGGAGGTCACGGTCAGGACGGGGGCAACCAGTGCCGGCTGGGGCGTCGATACCGGAGCAGAGGTTTCGGTGCTGCGGGCGAGTGACGCGGGCCGGTTCGGGGTCCGCATGATTGAAGGCGACGTCGGGGTTTCGGGCTCGACCGCCGGCGTCGCTGTCGGCGCTCTTGGCGTGATCGACTCCATGCATATCGGTGGGGCCGAGATCAGGAACGTGCCCGTACTGGTCCTTCCTGATGAGAACCTGACCATCGAGGGGCAGCCTCTTCCGCCGATTCTCGGGATGCCGGCGCTCTATCCGTTCGGTACGCTGGCGTTCGTCGATCACGGTGCACGGCTGCGTGGAGGTTCGCCTGTGGACGTGGGGGCAGGAAGGCCGATCACCTGGAACATCTCCGGTTTCGCGATTGGACTTCGACTGGCCGGGGGCGACCTTCGTGTCCACCTCGATACCGGGGCCAATCGCACATCGCTCGGCAGGGCGGCCTTCGAGCTTTTGTCGCCGACCGAACGCGCGTCGTTGAGCCAGCGTACAGTCCGCTTCGCGGGCGTTTCCGGCGCGGAAGACCGGCAGGTCGCAGACTTGGCGCGGCTTGATGTGGGCGTGGCGGACGCCGTCTGCTCAATGCAGACGGTCGCCGTAGGCGATGAGGACGCCGGCGCCCAGGGGCGTGCCGGAATGGATCTCATTCGGGCCTGCGAAACGGTCGTTCTCGATTTTTCGACGATGACCTTCAGGGCACGCTAATGACGATGGTCGGCATCCTAAGCGCGTTTTCGATCCTTGCGGCCCAGCCTGCGGCGGACACAAGCGGCTTGGGCCTGTTCTGGAATATGGCTGACCGAATTCAGGCCGGCTTCGTTCCCGCCTCGACGGACTGGGACGTGATGTTCGCCCACCCCGGATACGCCCAGATCGAACGCTCGGGCCAGCGCCGAGGCGTGGTTCAGCGCTGTATGAGGATCGTGTTTCAACCCGACGCCGAAGCCCGGATGCGCGAACTGGCGGAGGTAACGAATCCGAGAACCCGGCGCACCTGTTCGCATCTCGATCGCGTACGTGAGCGCCGTCGGGAACTGAGCATCATGGCGTCTGATCCTCGCCTCCAGACAGCGGTTCAGCGAGGCTTGGACTACGCACGCGACTATCTGCCCTCGGCGGCGACGGGCTGCGCCGCTCCGCCTGTCTATATCATCCTGTTCGAGGACAATGGCTTCGGTGGAGAGTCCGTGGCGACCGATCTTCTGTCGTTCATGGAACGATCCGATGAAGCCTCAGAGCGATTGCTGGGTCATGAATTGCACCACAGCTATCTGATGCGAACGACCCCCCCTTCGACTGCGCCAGAAGCGGACGATGTGGTCGAGACCTTGCGCAAGATGACGTGGGAGGGGATAGCATCGCGCATCGACAAGCAGCAGTTCTTTGAGCCGGGCTTCGACGTTCGAGAACCGGCCATGAGCGAAACTGCCCGCCAGTTTCGCGATCTACAGACAAGCACGCCCGCTCGGCTGGCAGTGATCGACGGGGCCTTGGCGGCGCTCGACGTCTCTTCACCCGACTATGCGGCTGCGGCCCAGGTGATCGGCGAACAGATGCCGCTGGGGGGACACGAGAACGGTTATTATTTGGCGGCGGTCATCGAGGAGGAGTTTGGCCGGCCGGCCTTGGCCGCCGTGGCCAACCGACCCATTGACTTCTTCCGCCTCTACAACCGAGCGGCTTCGCGACGCCCAACCAGGTTCCGTTTCTCGCCCGCGGCTGTAAATGCCTTGGCGAGGATGGAAAGCCTTTCCCCTGAGGATCCGAATTGATGCCGATCGGCTGGGTCACCATGCTGGACGTTCATCTCATCTGCTGGATGGACAGTACTTTGCGGTCTTGTCGGTGGGCGCGTCGTGAGGGCACCGAGAGCCACCGACCGATGGGCGCATTGGTGGCTCCGGCAATGCCGGACTTGATGCGCAGATTCGTCACCGATGACTGGCGCTTGAATCTCAGGACCGATCTGAGCTGGAGCTTTCCCATTCTGCCGCTGGGCCTGCGAGACGGTCGTTCTCGCAACTTCGGCCAGACCCTTTTGCAGGCGCTGTTCTTGCCTGCATCACGGCTGACGTCACCTCCCGGGCCCTGCTGCGATCTATCGTTGGCCGGATCTGGCCCAGCATCCCGGGCGATTTTCATGAACGCCAACAGGACGGCAAGCTGGAAATCGGGCGTTGAAATCGTCGCCGTCGCGCACGCTGGAGCATCGACAGTAGACGTGGATGGCGGCCTCATGGTTCATCCGGCGTTCATCCGGCGTCCTTCCCCCTCACTATCGCGGGCCGCGGCACCAAGCGCTGGCGCCGATTGAGAGCCATGTTGCCCAGTTGTCGCACTGACGGATGTTTTCGCGTGCAGATGCAGAGGTGCAAGTACCGCAACTGATTCAGATTGCGCGCGCCTAGGCGAAGTCACACAGCTGGTGACTGATGAGCGTCGCCCCCAACAGTCGTCTCGATTGCCCACGCTTTCTGAGCGAGGTTCATCTGGACCAGGTTTTGCGGACTCCGGTTTTTGCACGGAGCAGATCTCGGACCCGCGCGAGCGATACCCCGCCGGGCGTTTGGCGCCGGATCGGCTCAGGACCGGACTGCAGGCCTATGTGCCTCGCTGATTTTTGGAGTTGAAGATCATGAAACTTGTAGCATCCGCGGCCGCAGCGCTCATGGCATGCATGGCGCCGACCGCCAGTGCTGGCCAGGCCGTCCCGGCACAGCCCGTCGCGCCGGACGCGATGGCCCGCGATGCACTTGAGGCGGAGGTGGCGCGTTCGCGCGCCATCATCCAGGGCGGTGCGGTCATGCCGCAGCGTCCGGCGGGCTGCACCAGCCCCGAGAGCCGGCAATTCGATTTCTGGCTGGGGGAGTGGGACGTTTCGCCGGGCCAGTCGCCGGTCATTGTCGCGGAAAGTGTCATCACACTTCACGATCAGGGCTGCGTCATTCTCGAGAACTGGCGTCCCTTCCGCAACGCCCATGGCCACTCCATCAACGCCTATGATGCCGCCAATGGAAAATGGCGGCAGACCTGGGTCGACGCGACGGGGGTGATCACCCAGTACGCCGGTGCGCAAGACGACGGTGGCGTTATTCGCCTGGAGAACCTGGGATCGGGTCTGGGTGACAGCCGACCTGCGGAGCAGCGCCGCATGAACTTCTCCCGCATTGATGAGAATACGGTGCGCCAGTGGGGCGAGCGCTATGACGCGGCGGCGCAGACCTGGAATACCGAATGGGCGTTCCTCTATCGCCGCCGCGGCGGCGGACGGACCCAGCCGTGATGACCCGGCCCAGATTCACTCGCCGGCAGATCGGGTTCGGCGCTGCCGGCGCCTCGCTCGCCCTTGGTTGCACCGGGCTTGACCTTTCCCGGGGCGAAGACATTCGACGGTCGAAGAAGTTCGTGCGTCTGAGCGACGGCGTGCAGATGGCGTATGTCGAGGCGGGCTCCGGCGCGCCGATCGTGTTCCTGCACGGCAACCCGACCTCGTCCTATCTGTGGCGGAACATCATTCCCTACGTTTCGGGTCGTGGTCGCTGCATCGCGCCGGACCTCGTCGGAATGGGAGACTCGGACAAACTCCCGAACCCGGGTCCCGGCGTCTACACCTTCGCCGAGCACCGCCGCCGCCTGGACGAGTTTCTGGACCGGATCGGGGTGGGGAATTACGTCACGCTCGTCCTTCATGACTGGGGCGGCCCCCTCGGGTTCGACTGGGCGGCGCGGCATTCGGCCCGGGTGAGGGCTGTTGCCTTCATGGAGACGTTCGTCGTCTCGATGAACGACGCAAATACGCCGCGGTTCTCGCTCGATTTCTTCACGCGGTTCCGCGGACCTGAAGCAGAGCTTGAGGTCCTCGAGGGAAATGCGTTCGTCGAAACCGTGCTGCTTCGGCAGTTCCCCGGCATGAGCGAAGCCGACAAGGCCGAGTATCGTCGACCCTTTCGCGAGGCGGGCGAGGGACGCCGGCCGACCCTGGAGTGGCCGCGGCAGGTTCCGATCAATGGCGACCCGGCCGACGTGCATGCGGCGTTCTCGGGCGGGCTCGGCTTCATGGCCGCGAGTGACGTTCCGAAACTCTTCATCCGCGGCGACCCCGGAGCCCTGATCAGCAACGGCCGTGAGGCCGTGTGCCGGGCCTGGCCGTCTGTCACCGAGCGCGTCGTCCCGGGGCGGCACTACCTGCCCGAGGAAAGCCCCGACGAGATCGGGCGACACCTGGCTGATTGGCACGCGAATCTCGGATGAAGACGAAGAACCGTTGATGGCTGATCCTGTTGCCGTGACCGCGCCGCGCCCGGGAATGTCCCGGCGAGCCCTCCTTGTCAGCGCGGTGGCGTGCTGCGCGACGCCCATGCAGGCGACACAGGCCGGTATTGCACGCGTGCGCGACGTGCCTGTGGCCTTCGAGATGAGGGCGGGACGATCGCCAACCGTGGTGTTTGAATCCGGTCTCGGAGACGGGATGGCGTCTTGGCTGCCGGTCATTGCGCGTCTGGATCCGGCAATCGGCTACATCGCCTACGACCGCCCCGGATATGGTCGCAGCGCCCCTTTGCCCAGTTCGGACGGAGCCCGGGATTCCCGAAGCGCGGCCGGCCTGCTGCATGATCTGTTGGCCGTGGTGGGCGCGTCCGGGCCCTATGTTCTGGTCGGGCATTCCCTGGGCGGGCTCTACATCGCGAAGTTCGCCGAAAGCTACCGCAGTGAGGTCGCTGGCCTGGTCTTTGTTGATTCTCGCCCTCCGCTCTTCCGCCAAGCCTGCGATGCCGAAGATGTCCAGTTTTGCAGCACGGAAGGCGCAACGCCACCCCCCGCCAACTGGCCTGCCCATATCCTTCAGGAGAGCGCGGGCCTGAACGCAAGTGAAGAGATGGCGCCGTCAGCCGCCGCGCTCGAGAGGTTGCCGGCGACGGTCATCACCTCGACCAGCGTCTGGCCGGGAGAACAGGGCGCTGAAGGCTTCGCCCTCTGGCTTCGGACGCAACGGGAGTTTGCGCGGACATTTTCCGATCATCGCTTCGTCAGGGCCGAGCGGTCCGGTCACGCGGTGCATCGCGAGCGTCCGGAGCTGGTCGCAAGGGAAATCGAGGCGTTGCTTCGGCGCATCTCCGAGCGGCCCTAGCCATTCCGGAACCGCCGTCGCCGGGATGGCGCTCGTCGTGAAATCCGTCGCCTGACGGACCTTTCGACGGTCTCGTCCGCGACCAACCCGCTCGACTGAGGTCGGTCTCATCCCCTCGCAATCCGCCCTGAGTGGCTCCTTCGTGACAGCCGAAGTGGCGCTTGTAGCGAGTTGGTAATGACTCGACAGATGGGAGGTTGATGTGCCTGTTTTCACAGGCGGATTGTTGGGTGGTTATTGGCATGATGCATTCAGTTGTGGAATCGGGCGCCGACGAATCTCCCGGAAAAAGCGCGGTGCGGGCGTCGGCATCAACAGATGTTGCGATCCTCGTGATCGGCCGTGACGACCGCAGTCGTGGTGAACTCGGTGATTTCCTCGCAGGCCATGGCTACCGTGTCCTGGAAGCCTGTGACCGCGCCGCGATGGTCTCTGTCCTTCAGGATCGCTCGGTCGACATGATCATCCTGAACGACCCTTCTGTCTATGACGGGCTGGGGCTGTGCCGGGAGCTGGCGGTGGGCGGCAAGGCTCCGATCGTGATGCTTGCCGATTGTGAGGATGCGATGGATCGGATCATCGCGCTCGAGGTCGGCGCCGACGAGGTTCTCGCCCGCCCGTTCAATGCTCGCGAACTATTGGCCCGCGTCCGTTCCCTGCTTCGAAGAGCCGGACCCGTCGCCGCTGAAGTCAGGCCGCGCGTCCTGGATTTTGCCGGTTGGCGTCTGCATGAAGAGACGCGTGTGCTCAGGTCTCCCGCCGGCCATACGATGCAGCTCGCGGCGTCGGAGTACGCGCTGCTGAGAGTGTTTCTGACCTCTCCAAGCACCATTGTTGACGCGGGAGTCGTGAGCGCGGCGCTCGGCATTGATTTCGAGTCGTGCCAAGCGAATTTCCGCACGAGCGTCTGCCGGCTCCGGCGCAAGCTGGGCAAGGATCGCTCGGGGTCGGACCTGCTACGCACCGTCCATGGGCGGGGCTATGTTCTGGAGGGCAGCCATGCCTCTCCGGTCTGACCTGGAGCCTGATCGCATCGATGCGACAGGACTGGACAGGCGAGCGGTTGCGTTCGGTGCGGCGGCCCTTCTCGTCAGGCCCGCTGAGCGGGCCGGGGTGGCGCAGGAGCCGGGCTTCACCGCCGAGCTCATCACAATCACCAGCCGAGGCAAGCCCATACGGGCGGTGGTGTTCCGTCCCGTCGCCAATGCGCGCGGTTCGGGCATCGTCTATCTGCACGGGTCGGGATCGATCGGGCCGAACCAGCTGAGGTTCGCGCAATCGTTCGCGAGGCAGGGCTATGTTGCGGTGGTGCCGACCTATCTGGATGCGGCGGCGGACGATTCCATCCGGGCCGCACCGATCATGAATGCCTGGCGCGACTGCGGCATCGATGCCGTGGAATGGCTGATTTCCCAGGGAATCGAACCTCGTCGAACAGCGTCGATCGGCTATTCGCTCGGGTCCTTCATCGCCACTGACGGAGCCTTGGGCGGCGGTCGCGCCGGGGCCGCGATCGCGATAGCGGGCGGATGGGATGTTTATGTTCCGCGGCCCCCCGCGCGTCGGATCCCCGTTCTGATGGTCCGGGCGGAGCGCGACACGCATGTCCGTCCTCCGGGGACCGAGCGGTGGCGGCAGTTCCTCACGGAGCGCGGCGTCTCCGTCAGGATGCGGGTCATTCGCGGCGCGGGACACATCATGAATCAGCGGCAGTGGGACGAAGTCTCCCGGCACGCGCTGGAGTTCCTGAACGACGGCATCGGCCACCTCGACGCCCCGACCACAACGGGCGGGACCCTCTGAAGCACGGGCTGTCCGAACTTCCGGTGCGCTTCGTCTCCGTGCCTTCAGGAACACGACTTGCGGTCCCGCGCCGCCAGGCCGGTCGGCGATGCGCCCGTGTAATCAATGTACGCCAGCACGCTGCATCAGAAGAATTAGTGCGATCAAGGATCATTGCTGTTGCAAAGTTATCCCATGCGACGGGCAAGTAATAGATGTTTGCACGACTGCAAACAGATTAGTTTTTAGACTTTGCTGATCGACGTCTGAGGCAGCACTGTGGCGTATTATCGCCGTGATAGTGGCGTTGAGACATTAAAGGGGCTCAGACACAATGTTTTCCAAGCGCAAATACCTGCTCTGCACGACGACCTTTGCCGGCCTGATGGCCGTCGCGGCTCCTGCGGTCGCCCAGGAACAACTCCCGGGCGTCAACGTCCAGGGTCAGTCCGACCAGGAAGCCACCGAGATCGGCGAAGTCGTCGTCACCGGTTCGCGCATCCGTCGTGACCCGACCAACGCCCCGACCCCGCTCATCCAGGTTACCCGCGAAGAGCTGCTGTCCACGGGCCAGTCGACGATGATCGACTATCTGGCGACTATTCCGGCCCTGGCGAACTCGCTGGTCCCGTCGGACACCACCGGTTCGAACCTGAACGACGGCGGTCTGTCCTTCGCCAACCTGCGCTCGCTGGGCACCGGCCGGACCCTGACCCTGGTTGACGGTCGTCGCCATGTCGGTGCCGCCGAGGGCAGTCTGGCTGTCGACGTCGACGCCATTCCCCGTCTTCTCGTCGAGAACATCGAAATCGTCACCGGCGGCGCCTCGTCGGTCTACGGCGCCGACGCCGTCTCGGGCGTGCTGAACTTCATCCTGCGCAAGGATTTCGAAGGCCTCGAGATCGACGCCAACTACGGCATGATCAACCAGGAAGGTCAGGCCAACAAACGTATTTCGGCGCTGGCCGGCGTGAATCTGTTCGACGACCGCCTGAATCTCTACGGCTTCGCCGAGATCGAGGACATCGACGAGGTCGGGTCGATGGATATCGACTGGATGAGAGATGGCAGGGGATTCGTGAATCTCGACGCCGACCCGACCAGCGCCCGCAACGACGGCAACCTGGACAGCATGGTGATCGGCGGCGGCGTGCGGTCGCTGAGCCGGCCGCGCTGGGGCCAGACCACGCTGGCCAACTCGCAACAGCCCAGCCCGCTGAACGACCCCGATGTGCCTCTGACCAACTGCGTCACGACCGGCACCGTGATCAACACGAGCGGCAACTGCTATTCCCTCGACCCGACCCGGACCTATGTCTATGAGGGAACGACGGCGCGCCTCGCCAATTTCGGGCAACGTCTCGGCAATACGGGCGCCAACCGCACGCTCAACATCGGCGGCGACGGCGATCCGGTGGCCCTTTTCGGTCAGGAGTCGAGGGTTCCGCAGTCCAACTCGGCCCGATACCAGGTCGGCGCCAATTTCGCGGTCCGCGACAATATGATGCTTCGCGCGGAGTACAAGCTGATCGAAGAAGACACCTTCGATGTCAGCCAGCCGACCTTCTATGATTTCTTCCTGGATGACGCCCAGTACGCTGCCAACCAGGTCAGCACGGCGACCGCGACCAACTCGTTTGGCCTGCGATATTCGGACACGGCCTTCCTTCCGGCAAATGTGCGAGCGGCGATCGCCACGAACACGATCACCAACTACACCACCAACGCCAATACGCCCGGCACGCCTCTGGCGCCGGTCGCGCGGGCCTGGGCCCGTCACTCGATGTTCGGTCCGCAACGCACCCAGGACAACCATCGTGAGATCGAGCGCTACGTCATCTCGCTGAACGGCGACATCGACCAGCTTGGGTTCATCAGCAATATTGCCTGGGACCTCGGCTATACTGCGGGTGAGGCGCGTAATCGCAATATCGAGCGCGGGACGGACAACCAGCGCTTCAACCTGGCCGCGGACGCCTACGTTGATGTCGCCGGCATTGTGAACGGTCGCCCAGGCGAAATCGTCTGCCGCTCCCGCTTCATTCAGGCCAGCGGCGGCGCCCCCGCAGACAGTTTCCGCGGCGGACTCCTGACCGACACGGCAGAAGGCAGCGCGGCCCTGGCCGCGTGCGTGCCGTTGAACATTTTCGGCGCGGGCAACCAGAGCCAGGCGGCGCTCGACTATATCGACGCCTCGATCACCGTCTCCCATGTCAATCAGCAGGAGCAGGCGGTGGCCGCGGTCTCCGGTCAGCTGTGGGACTTCTTCGGCGCCGGTCCGATCGGCGTCGCCATCGGCGGCGAGTATCGGCACGAATCGACCGAGGGCATCGGTCGAAGCACCGGAACCGGCAACCGGTCGCTGTTCCTTAACACCGGCGCGGACTTCGCCTTCGCCGAATATGAGTCCGAGGAGGTCTTCGCCGAACTGTCGATCCCGCTGTTCCGTGACACCTGGCTCGGCGAATACGCAGAACTCAGCGGATCGTACCGGTATTTCGACTATACGACGGCGGGCGAGGGTGAGGTCTATGGCGTCAACCTGGTCTATCGCCCCATTCGCGACATCGCCTTCAAGAGCAGCTTCAACACCTCGTTCCGGGCGCCGAACCTGACCGAGAATTTCCGGCCGAATACCCAGACGTTCGCCAACGGTTTCGTGGATCCGTGCGCCACACTGGTTATCGCCGGCCAGTCGGCGACCATCCGGGCCAACCGGATCGCCAACTGCACGGCGCTCGCCGCGGCCCAGGGCTTCACCTTCGACTTCGCCGGCGCGACGTCGACCAACACCGACGACTTCAATCCGACCTATACCAGCGGGATTGCTGGGGTGACTGGCGGCAATCCGCTGCTTAGTCCAGAAACGTCAGAGAGCTTCACTTTCTCCACGGTGCTGCAGCCGCGCTTCATCCCCAATCTGTCGATCGTGTTCGATTACTACGAGATCCAGATCAATGACGTGATCGCGGCGGTTTCGGCGCAGCAACTCAGCAACAACTGCGTCAGCGGTCCGACGCTGAACGCCAATGCCTGCGCGACCCTGGTGCGACTGAACCCGGCCATTCCGTTCGGTTTCGGCAACGTTGCGGGCCATCCGACCGGAGCCTTCATCCAGGGATCGACGAACTTCGCCTCCCTGCAGACCCGGGGTCTGGACTTCTCGGCTACCTACTCCGTGGACATGGAAGAAGTGTTCGGGCTCAACCTCGGTCGGTTCGACTACCGGGTCGGCGGCCTCTGGCTACTGGAGCAGAAGCAGTTCCTCGACTCGGCGAACGCCGCCAACTTCGTGGAAAACGCCTCGAACGTCTTCTTCCCGAGGGTCCGTCTGACCTCGTCGCTGACCTGGTCGCCCAACGATGTCTGGAGCGTCAACTGGTCCGTCGACTGGCAGGCGGCGCAACACAACGCCAACCTTCGCCTTCGGGATCTGGTCGCCGCCAACAATGCGGACGCCCGGCCGTACGACACCTACGACACCGGCGATTTTGCCCGGCACGACTTCACGGTCCGCTGGAATGCGGCGGACAATCTGTCCGTTCGGTTCGGTGTCGTGAACGCCTTCGACATCGAACCGGCGGCCTATCTCGGCACGGCCACGACGCCGAACTTCGACCCGTACGGGACGCGGTTCTTCATCGGCCTGAACTACCGCCCCTTCTAAGAAACATCGGAGCGGAAATCGCTGGACGGAGCGGCTCATCCGAGCCGCTCCGATCCGGGGGAGAAGACGGGACCAAGGCTGCATGGATGCGGTCTTCCCGCCAGGGCATGAGCCCGACAGAACTCAAACATCAGGAGAATTTTGGTTGAGAAAGATTCAAACTCGCCAGCTGCTTATGGCCACGACCCTTCTTGCGGGGGCTGCCGTACTGCCGTTCGCCACGCCGGCGGAAGCGCAGGACGCGCCGGCGACCCAGGAAATCGGCGACGTCGTCATCACCGGCTCGCGTATCCCGCAGTCCAACCTCGTCACCACCAGCCCCGTCACCCAGGTGACCGGCGAGGACGTTGATGTCGCCGGCGTGACACGGGTCGAGGACCTGGTCGCTCAACTGCCGCAAGCCTTCGCCGCCCAGAACTCGACCGTCTCGAACGGCGCGTCGGGCACGGCCACGGTGTCGCTGCGCAACCTAGGCTCGTCGCGCACCCTGGTGCTGATCGACGGTCGTCGTATGGGCTACGGCTCGCCGAACGACCCCGCCGCCGACCTGAATCAGATCCCGGAGCAACTGGTGGAGCGCGTCGAGGTGCTGACCGGCGGCGCCTCCGCCGTCTATGGCTCGGACGCGGTCGCCGGCGTTGTCAACTTCATCATGAAGAAGGACTTCGAAGGCCTGCAGCTCGACGCCCAGTACGGCTTCTATCAGCACAACAACGACTACGACGGCGTCGGCAACCTGCGCTCCGTCATCGCGGGTCGCGCCGCGACCAACCCAGCCCAGTTCGCCCTCCCGGACGACAGTGTTTCGGACGGTGAAAGCCGCTCGCTGAACGTGACCCTTGGCGTGTCATCGCCCGATGGCCGCGGGAATCTGCTGGCCTATGCCGGCTATCGGAACAACAACCCGATCCTGCAGGCGGACCGCGACTACTCGGCCTGCGCCATCGCCGACGCGGCGGCCGCCACGCCGCAGGCCTTTACCTGCGGTGGCTCGGGCACCTCGTTCCCCGGCCGGTTCACCGACTTCGGCGGCGGTCCCGGCTTCAACTCAACGCTCGGCGCCGGACGGACCTTTGTCCCGTTCGACAACGCCCTCCATCAGTACAACTACGGCCCCTTGAACTACTACCAACGCCCGGACGAGCGCTACACCATGGGCGCTTTCGGCCGTTATGAAGTCAACGACAAGGCCGAGGTATTTGCCCAGCTGATGTTCTCGGACTACCGCTCCGTCAGCCAGATCGCGCCGTCGGGCAATTTCTTCAGCACCAACACGATCAACTGCGGCAACCCGCTGCTGGGGCCCCAACAGGCGAGCACGATCGGCTGTACCGCGGGCGACATCGCGGCGGACACCCGCCGGGTCATGTACATCGGCCGTCGCAACGTCGAAGGCGGCGGTCGGCAGGACGACCTGAACTATACGTCCTATCGCGGAGTCGTCGGCGTCCGAGGGGAGTTCGCCCCGGGCTGGAACTATGATGTCGCCGCCCAGTATTCGCGGGTCGCCCTCGCGCGAACCTACAACAACGACTTCTCGACCACCCGTCTTGGTCGCGCACTCGACGTCGTCGACGTGGCGGGCACGCCTACCTGTCGCTCGGTCGTCGACGGGTCAGACCCGACCTGCGTTCCCTACGACATCTTCGTGGTCGGCGGCGTGACACAGGCGGCGCTGAACTATGTGCAGATCCCGCTGATCCAGCGCGGTGAAACGACCCAGCAGGTCGTGACCGCCGCCATCACGGGCGATACGGGCTGGTCGATGCCGGCCGCCTCGCGGACCGTACAGGTCGCGTTGGGCGCCGAGTATCGTCGCGACGCCCTCGGCTCGACCACTGACGCCGCCTTCGCCTCCGGCGACGGCGCTGGCCAAGGGGGACCGACGATCGGTTTGTCGGGAGACGCGGATGTCGCCGAAGTCTTCGGTGAAATCCAGATCCCGCTGGCCGACGATCAGCCGTGGGCCTATTCGGCCTCGATTGACGCCGCCTACCGTCGGTCCGAGTATGAGAACATCAGCACCGACACCTACAAGATCGGCGCCGACTACGCCCCGGTCGAGGACATCCGCTTCCGCGCCAGCTATTCGCGCGCGGTTCGCGCACCGAACGTGATCGAACTGTTCTCCGCCCAGGGCTTCGGCCTGTTCGATGCGGATCGGGACCCCTGCGACGCCTCGACCGGCGCCGTGGCCCCCAACTGCATCGGCGGGGGCGCCCACCAGGTCACCGCTGTTCAATCGGCCAGCGGCGCGCTGGACAGCCCGGCCGACCAGTACAATCTGCTGGGCGGCGGCAACCCGAATCTGAACCCGGAAGAGGCTGACACCTTCACCTATGGATTCGTGTGGACGCCCAGTTTCGCACCGACCTTTAACCTGACGGTCGACTATTTCGACATTCAGGTTGATTCGCTGGTTTCGACGGTCGGCGCACTCAACACCCTGGCACTGTGTTACTCGGCGACTCCGGACGCGGCCGCTTGCAACCGCATCACCCGGAACGTCGGCGGCCAGTTGTGGATCGGTTCCGGCGTGGTTCAGGATCTGAACCAGAATATCGGTGGTCTCGCCAATACAGGTTGGGATTTCAACGCCAACTATGGTTTCGACCTTGAGGACCTGGGTCCGTCCAACCTCGGTTCGATGCAGCTGTCGTTCGTCGGCACGCTGCTGAATGAGCTGGTCACCGATACCGGTCTTGGCGGCGCCAGTTCGGTCTACGACTGCGCCGGCTTCTACGCCAACCAGTGTGGTGTGCCGAATCCTGAATGGCGTCACCGCGCCCGGGCTACCTGGCTCACGCCGTGGAACGTCGACATCTCGGCTACCTGGCGCCACTACGGTGAGGCCGAGGTCGCGGTGCTCACGGCGGACGGCTCGCTCAACAACGGCGGCGCCCGCATCGATCGCTACTTCGAGGCCGAGAACTACCTTGATCTGGCGGCTACGTGGCAAGTCATGGACACAGTCGTCCTCCGCGCCGGCGTCAACAATATCCTTGATAACGATCCTCAGCTGACGACCAGCACGGGTACGACCGGCAACGGCAACACCTTCCCGCAGGTCTACGACTCCATGGGTCGCTACGTCTTCTTCGGTCTCACCGCCAACTTCTAGTCTGGCGGACCGCAGTGATGGTCCGGAGGCCGCCTGGTGCGCGGCCTCCGGATCTTCTGACTCCGGAAGGCCGCCCTTCCGCTTCGAGGCCGGTCGATGTTACGCTGACGCGTGGCTGGGCATTCCGGACGACCAACTGATCTCGAGACGCTGATGGGCCGTCCAACCGCAGAGGCGATTGAGGAGGACGTGGGCGCTGGGGCAGCGCGGCGGGCCCTGCGCTTGATCCGACTCGATCCGGCCGGTGAAGGCACGCTTCAGGCCCGGCTGTACCGGACCCTCAGGTTTTATATCGCTCGGGGAATTCTCGCCGCCGGCGCTCGTTTGCCGGCGTCACGCGTGCTGTCCGAGGATCTCGGAATATCCCGCAATACGGTGACGGCGACGCTGGAACAGTTGGCCGCGGACGGCTGGGTCGAGGCGCGTCGCGGATCGGGCGTCTATGTGTCCCGGGTCGTGGTGCCGGGCGAACACAAGGCAACCCATCATGCGGTCCTGCGCGACGGCCCGGATATGTTGCCGTTTGATGTGGGCCCACCCGGCCTCGACTTCTTTCCTCTGGATGCGTGGCGGCGAATTCAGGCTCGGCGTTGGGGTGCCATGTCACGTTCGGCTATGCGTGAAGGCGCCAGTGCGGGCTATTCCGAACTGCGCCGGACTATCGCCGAACATATGTGGATTGCTCGCGGGTTGCCATGCACGCCGGACCAGGTCTTCATCACTCAAAGCATCAGAACGGGCTTGGATCTTGTCCTGCGGGCCCTGGCCAAACCCGGTGACGATGTCTGGATCGAGGATCCGGGTTATTTCGGTTCGAAGGCCCTCATCGAGGCCGCTCACCTTCGGCCAATCCCGGTGCCCGTGGATGAGCAGGGTCTCGATGTCGCCGCCGGCCGGCTGGCTTCGCCGGGCGCCCGGATGGCGTTGGTGACGCCACAGTGCCAATTCCCGACCTGTGTCAGCCTCAGCACGTCCCGTCGGACGGCCCTGCTTGAATGGGCGAAGCAGGCCAATGCCTGGATCTTCGAGGACGACTACGACGCCGAGTATCGATTTGACCAAGAGGCGTCCTTGCCCCTGGCCGCCGAACCGGGGGGGGAGCGCGTGATCTACGCTCATTCGTTCAACAAATCGCTGTTCCCGGCCTTGAGGATGGGCTTCCTGATCGTCCCGACCGCACTCGTGGAAACCCTGGCCCTATTGCGAAGCCGGATCGATGGATACCCGAGCGTCCCCAACCAGATGGTCCTGTGCGACTTCATCGAGGAAGGATGGCTGGACACTCATCTTCGCAGCTGCCGGGTAGCGTACCGGGAGCGCCGGGCTGTCATGTTCGATGAGGTCGCGCCGCGCCTGGCGCCCTGGCTTCACTTTGAACCCAACGCGGCGGGCCTTCACGTGGTCGCCAGACTGGAGCCCTCTCTGGATCCGCAGGAACTCGTCCTTCGGGCCCGTGAGAAGGGCATCGAACTGACTCCCATGGCGATGCTGTCCGAACAGCCCCATCGCGAGCGGGGGATTCTGCTGGGCTTCGCAGGCTATACCCCGAGCCAGCTGGTTCGGGCGGCGGACAAGCTCGCGGCGCTGATCTCGCAGCTGGCGGGATCGCGCACGCCCTACTGAGGCCGGGAGGGGCGCAGGCCCCCAAGACTATATTGATCGGGGCGCCGCGTCCCCAGGCAGGCGGCAGGTCGCCTTGGCTGCCTCCGGCGCCAATATGGGCACAGCGCTGTTGATGGCGTCATCCAGCTGATCGCGGAGGCGGCGACCGGCCTCCGTCAGATGCAGGGTCCGTCCCCGCCGGTCTGCGGGATTGAGGCGTACTTCAAGCAGGCCGAATGCCGGCGGCAGCGCATCTCGTGACCCCGCCGCCGCAAGGGAGCGCGCCGTCCTCGACGCGGTCGAGTCAGTGAACCCGCAAGTGTAGGCGAGTTCCTTTAGATTGAGCCCTTCGTTTTCGGCGACATACAAGAAGGCGATGATGTCCCTGAGGGTCATGGCGTTTGAAAATGTCCGCGCGAATTCGAGGGCTTGCAGGCAACTGTTCCTTCGTCTGCGGGCAATACTTGCCTTCCTCACTGCTCGTACTCGTGCATTCGCCCGGTATAGTGCACGGACCGCGGTTCCGCCGCGACTTGATTGCCGCGAAGGGGCCGATCGCGGCGCTCCCTGAACATCAGTTCGGCCTGATGATACTCTTGCTGGACCGCCTGCATAAGGACCTCGATCCGGCGCTGGTGCTCCGCTGCATCGACGAAATCGTTCGCCAGAATGTCTATGGTGATCTGTGCTCTTAGTTTCATGGTCGATAATCCGGTGCAGTCTTGCAATCATTTCTACAAAACGACGTTGTCTGCGTTTCTGAGTGGCCGGAAGAACCAGTTCGCTCTCACGAAAGGCGCCAATTCTCTGGGCGACGCCATGAGACCTTCCGCTGCTGGGCGATCAAATTCGAGCTCTTGATCGCGAGGCATTCGAAGCGTCAACGCCCGACTCCTTCGCTGTGCTGGGGCCTGGACAATCTGGTCGGGAGGATCGGCGGAAAGCTGTGTCGCGCCGCCGCTGACGAGCGCAAGAATCTGGATCTCGTGGTTCATCGCCGGCGAGGCACAGAGGCGGCGCTGAGGTTGCTTCGAGGTCTGCTGTACAACTACCTCGTCGAGCCGGAGATGATCACGACGGGCGACCTGCTGTCCTGAGACGCGGGTCTCGACCAGGTGGACCTGAGATGCCTGCAACGCCCAGGGTGGCTGCGGAAGAACAGTCGAGCGGAGAACCCACCGTCCGATCCGACGAGGGGAACGCCAGCAGCGGTTCAATTCCTGAGCCTCGACCCAGACATTCCCTCATCATCCCACGCGGCGATCACCAACGCCTTCAACATTCAGAGCCATCTGATCAGCAGACTCACCCTTCGCCGCTTCGGCGCCGACGTGGTGTCCGCCGGGCCCGCTGCGGTTGTCTGACCGTGGGCAGGGCAGGGGGCTCTCGACTTGGCGGAGTTACCGGACAGCACCCGGGACGGGCGACCTTAGTTGTCCGGGACAAGCGGGTGAATCAACGGAGCGGCGCCAGTTGCGTGAATGAAGGTCACCAGCAATCGGGCTGGTTCTGTAGGGCTGGCGTTGACTATAAAATGGGCCTCACCGGGGAGTTCACTCCAGCTTTGCCCAGCGACGAACGTCTGCTCCGGACCATCACCCAGTCGCGAGATGACCGTCCCCGAAAGGACATAAGCATAGGTCGACGCAGGATGCGTGTGTCCGGTCATGCCCACGGTTGTCGCGGGACCCGTCGAACGCGTCGGCGCGATCTCGAAGATGACGCTCTCGATCTCATAGCCTGGGGCCGCCGGGATGGGGCCCTCGAAGATCCTGGCGGACTGTCCTGCGACACCAGTCGGCGCTAGCGCTACGCCGACGGCGGCGATCAGGATCCAGCCGAGCGTTCGCATCGAACCCTCCGTGAAACTTCCACGGCACGGAGTTCATGAGGGGAGGCGTCACCGATCCGAACAGTCACCACTACCGAACCCCTCAATGTAGTCCTCCTTGCCGGCTCTAGAAGAATTCGACGCCGCCAACAGCGACCCGCCGCAGATCAGCGACTCCGATAGGCGTGATCGGAACTGACTGCTGTGCTGAAAGTGCGCAACGCGCAGGTGTCCGACCCGGTCCTGGCTGTTCAGCCCCGAGGTGAGGCGTCGGCGGCGCTGGGCCATGTTTCGCTGCCGGACTGTTGGTTCGGTCAAGGCTTGCAATGTGCGGACGCGAGGAGCGCTTCGTCGCGCCTTCAGACTGAACCTGCTCACCCGCTTTCCGACGGTCTTGGGATCGGCGCCGATGGGTACCGACACGACCCTGCGGAACCGGCGGTGATCCAGTACCCGCCACACCAGCTTAACTCTGCTGTGCGCCTTAGAAACAGGGATCTTGCCCGGTGCGCTCTTGAAAGATTTGCTGGGCTCTGTCAGAACCCGCCACCCAACGACCGCGAGGATCGGGCGCGGGAGCCAGAACAGAGACAGGTGACCCTCAATCTGAACTTTAAGTCGTTGATTTTGCGGGTATAGTACAATGGTAGTACAGCAGCCTTCCAAGCTGAATATGTCGGTTCGATTCCGTCTACCCGCTCCAGAATTCTATAGCTGACCAACGCCCCCTTCCGGGCCACAGGAGTTTTGGCCATGGCCAAGGAAAAGTTCGAACGTAACAAGCCGCACTGCAACATCGGCACGATCGGTCACGTTGACCACGGCAAGACGACGCTGACGGCGGCGATCACGATGGTTCTGGCCAAGGCCAGCGGCGGCAAGGCGATGAACTACGCCGACATCGACGCGGCCCCGGAAGAAAAGGCCCGCGGCATTACGATCAACACGGCGCACGTCGAGTATGAGACGGAAGCCCGTCACTACGCCCACGTCGACTGCCCCGGCCACGCCGACTATGTGAAGAACATGATCACGGGCGCGGCGCAGATGGACGGCGCCATCCTGGTGGTTTCGGCCGCTGACGGCCCGATGCCGCAGACCCGCGAGCACATCCTGCTGGCCCGTCAGGTCGGCGTGCCGGCGCTGGTGGTTTACCTGAACAAGGTCGACCTGGTGGACGACGCCGAGCTGCTGGAACTGGTCGAGATGGAAGTGCGCGAGCTGCTGAGCTCGTACCAGTTCCCGGGCGACGACATTCCGATCACCGCCGGTTCGGCCAAGGCCGCCACCGACGGCGTGAACCCGGAAATCGGCGAGCAGTCGGTTCTGAAGCTGATGAAGACCGTCGACGACTACATCCCGCAGCCGGCGCGTCCGCTGGACCTGCCGTTCCTGATGCCGGTGGAAGACGTGTTCTCGATCTCGGGCCGCGGCACCGTGGTCACGGGCCGTGTCGAAAAGGGCATCGTCAAGGTCGGCGAGGAAGTCGAGATCGTCGGCATCCGTCCGGTCCAGAAGACGACCTGCACGGGCGTGGAAATGTTCCGCAAGCTGCTGGACCAGGGCCAGGCGGGCGACAACGTCGGCGTGCTGCTGCGCGGCACCAAGCGTGAGGACGTCG
>JAHKAM010000022.1 GCA_018826515.1 Alphaproteobacteria bacterium | reverse complement strand
CGCCGTCGCGCGTCCATGTCCCGCTCAAGCCGCCCGAGCGTCCGCCCGAGGTGATCGCGCCGCCGGTCCCGGCGCCGGTGCAGCCGCTGGTCGTCGGCGCAGCCCCGGTCGCGGGGCCGACGCCCGGCATGGGGCAGGGGGGGACGGGCGCAGGAACCGGCACGGGCGACGGCGACGGGGACGGGCCCGGGTCAGGCGGCGTCGGCCCGATGATCCTCCGCCCCGCCACCTCCGCCGAGATCCGGTCGGTCGCCGGTCCGCCGGTCCGGGGCCGCCGCATGGCGGGACGGGTGGTGGTCAACTGCGTCATTCGCGTCGATCAGCGGCTCGACGACTGCCGCATCGTCAACGAGGATCCGCGCGGGTACGGACTGGGCGACCAGGCGCTGCGGGCCATGGACTTCTTCCGCTACCGCCCGCCCATGACCGCGTCAGGCCGGCCGGTGGAGGGACAGAGGGTCACCACCTTCGTCAGCATCAGCCGCTGAGTCCGGGGCGCGGACGGCCGTCACCCGTTGACGCGCCGTGAATCCCCTGTATAAGGCCGGCTTCCGCGAAGGACGTCGGCGCTCCTGGTCTGTTGACCGGAGCGTTTGTTGCGTCCGTCAACGCGTATCTGGAGAGCTTCGTGGCCCGTATCGCTGGTGTCAACATCCCGACCAACAAGCGCGTAGAGATCGCGCTGCAGTACATCCATGGCATCGGCGCCCACGCCGCCAAGGAAATCACGACCAAGGTCGGCATCGAGCCGGCCCGTCGTGTGAACCAGCTGACCGACGCTGAAGTGCTGCAGATCCGCGAGACCATCGACCGCGATCACACCGTCGAGGGCGACCTGCGCCGCGAGACGTCCATGAACATCAAGCGTCTGATGGATCTGGCCTGCTACCGCGGCCTGCGTCACCGCAAGGGCCTGCCGGTCCGCGGCCAGCGCACCCACACCAACGCCCGCACCCGCAAGGGTCCCGCCAAGCCGATCGCCGGCAAGAAGAAGTAAGACAGACACATGGCCAAGGAACCGGGTCGCGTAAAGAAGCGCGAGCGCAAGAACATCACCTCGGGCGTCGCCCACGTGAATGCGTCCTTCAACAACACCATGATCACGATCACCGATGCCCAGGGCAACGCGATCTCGTGGTCGTCGGCCGGACACATGGGCTTCAAGGGTTCGCGCAAATCGACCCCCTACGCCGCCCAGATGGCCGCCGAGGACGCGGGCAAGAAGGCCCAGGAACACGGCGTCAAGACGCTGGAAGTCAATGTCTCCGGTCCCGGCTCTGGCCGCGAGTCGGCCCTGCGCGCCCTGCAGTCGGTCGGCCTGACCATCACCACCATCCGCGACGTCACGCCGATGCCGCACAACGGTTGCCGTCCGCCCAAGCGCCGCCGCGTCTAAGCGTACTTCAACCGACCGACTATCTCCGCCGGTCCTGGCGCGCCTGACGAGGGGCGAGGGACCGGCGAACTCCGTTTTCGAGGGACACCCATGATCGAACGTAACTGGCAAGAGCTGATCCGTCCCGAGAAGCCGCAGATCGAGGCGAGCTCCGACCCGCAGCGCAAGTCGCGCCTGGTTGCTGAGCCCCTGGAACGCGGCTTCGGCGTGACGCTCGGCAACGCCCTGCGCCGCGTTCTCCTGTCGTCGCTGCAAGGCGCCGCCGTGACCGCGATCCAGATCGACGGCGTCGTCCACGAATTCTCGTCGCTGGAAGGCGTGCGGGAAGACGTCGTCGACATCGTGCTGAACATCAAGCAGCTGGCGCTGCGCATGCACGCCGAAGGCCCCAAGCGCATGACCCTGCGCGCCACCGGACCCGGCCCCGTGACCGCCGGCCAGATCGACGTCCCCGCGGACATCGAGGTGCTGAACCCCGACCACGTGATCTGCACGCTGGACGACGGCGCTTCGGTGCGCATGGAACTGACCGTCCAGAACGGCAAGGGCTATGTCGCCTCCGAGCTGAACCGTCCGGAAGACGCGCCGATCGGCCTGATCGCCGTCGACGCCCTGTATTCGCCGGTCAAGCGCGTCGCCTATCGCGTCGAGCCGACCCGTCAGGGTCAGTCGCTGGACTATGACAAGCTGATCCTCGAGGTCGAGACCAACGGCGCGGTTTCGCCGGTGGACGCCGTGGCCTACGCCTCGCGCATCCTCCAGGACCAGCTGCAGATCTTCATCACCTTCGACGAGCCCAAGAAGGCCGTGGAAGCTGCCGACGGCAAGCCGGACCTGCCCTTCAACCCGGCCCTGCTGAAGAAGGTGGACGAGCTGGAACTGTCGGTGCGTTCGGCCAACTGCCTGAAGAACGACAACATCGTCTACATCGGCGACCTGATCCAGAAGACCGAGGGCGAAATGCTTCGCACCCCGAACTTCGGACGCAAGTCGCTGAACGAGATCAAGGAAGTTCTCGCGACGATGGGCCTTTCGCTCGGCATGGACGTGCCGAACTGGCCGCCCGAGAATATCGAAGACCTGGCCAAGAAGTTCGACGACCAGATCTAGTTTCAACCCTCCGCCCTTGATCCACCCGGATCGCGGAGCGGTTAGAATGAGAGAGCCCCAGGTCCGCCAAGGCGGAAACCGGGGTTGAGTAGGAGAGACCCCGATGCGCCACGGCGCCGCCTATCGCAAGCTCGGTCGTACGAGCGCACACCGGACCGCCATGTTCGCCAACATGGCTGCGTCGCTGATCAAGCACGAGCAGATCACGACCACGCTTCCCAAGGCGAAGGAACTGCGTCCCTTCGTCGAGAAGCTGGTCACGCTCGCCAAGAAGGGCGATCTGCACGCGCGTCGTCAGGCCATCAGCCAGGTCCGTGACGTTCCGCAGGTCGGCAAGCTGTTCGAGACGATCGGCCCGCGCTACGCCGACCGTAACGGCGGCTATATCCGCATCATGAAGGCCGGCTATCGCCACGGCGACAACGCCGCCATGGCCGTGATCGAGTTCGTCGATCGCGACGCCGACGCCAAGGGCCTCGACTCCGGTCCGGTCTACGCCATCGAGGGCGACGACGAAGCGTAAGCTTCCTCGTCAGGGGCCACGACAAGAGGGCGGCCGGTGCGAACCGGCCGCCCTTTTTCTTGCTTTGAGCGTCTTGCGGAGGGCGGATGTCGAACACGGATGGCGCTGTCGCCATTGTCTCCTGGGAAGCCCGCCACGCCGCCGCGTGGCGGTCGCTCAACGAGGACTGGCTGAGCGCAGGCGGCTATGCGCTGGAGCCCAAGGACCAGCAGGTTCTGGGCGACCCGCGGGGCGCCGTGCTGGACAAGGGCGGCGTCATCTTCATCGCCGAACGGGGCGACGAGGCTGTCGGCTGCTGTTCGCTGATGGCCATGGCGGACGGCGGCTATGAGGTCGGGAAGATGGCGGTGTTGGAGGCCGCGCGCGGCCTCAACCTCGGCTGGCGTCTGCTCGAGGCCTGCGAGGCGGCGGCGCGGGGGCAGGGGGCGCCGCGCCTGTACCTGGAAACGAACGCGGCCCAGACCCACGCCATCGCCCTGTACCGTCGCTTCGGCTTCATCGACCTGCCGCCGCAGCCGACGCCCTACGCCCGCTGCAATGTCTGGATGGAAAAGCGTCTCTGACGCCTATTCCTTCGACAGGTCCTGCCGCCGGAACCACGCCAGGGCGCCGGCCAGCGGGACGAGGGTCCACAGGCCGACGCTGAGCCACGCCTTGACCAGAAGGCCGTCCGGCAGGGCCGCCGCCCGCTCGCCGCCGGTGATCGCGGCCTGGATCGCATCGGTCGCCGCGCCCGGATTGACCAGGATCGACAGCCAGGCGTCAGGCATCACGCCCATGGCCCCCAGCATCTGCGGCGAGAAGAACTGGGCGATCCCCACCACCAGCGGCACGAACAGCGCCGCCAGCAGGGAGCGGGTCACCACCGCCGCCAGCATCCCCATCATGGCGAACTGGATGATGCGCAGCCACGACAGGCCGAGGAAGCCGAAGAACTGGCCGGCTGTTTCGCCAGTCAGGGAGAAGGTCAGGGTCCGTTCGAACACGGCCGCCTTGATCAGGTTCTCAAACACGCTGCCGACCAGCATGAAGCCCATGGCCGCCAGCGCCAGCACCGCGACCACGACCAGCTTGGCCAGCAGCAGGTTGACCCGGCTGTTGCGCGCGCTGATCAGCCGCCAGGTCTCCCAGCGGTAGTCGCCGGCGTAGATCGTGGCCGCCCCGATCAGGACGAACAGCAGCACCAGCGGATTGGCCAGATTGCCCGCCGCAGAGACGAGGGCCTCGCCCATGTCGAGCGTCCCGCGCCCCAGCGCCGCCTTCAGCTCGGGCGGCATCTTTTCGTCGCCGAGGATTTTGGTTTCGCTGCCCTTGAGCACGAAATTGGTCACCGCCCCGATGGCGAGGGCGATGATCGGGACGAACAACAGGCTCCAGAACAGGGCCGTTCGGTTCTTCGACAGGCGGAAGCCTTCGGCGCGGATGGCGTCAACCAGCATGGATCGTCTCCGGCGTCTGCACGGCGCCCGTCTCGGTGAAGAAGATGGCCTCCAGGTCGGTCCCGACCCAGCGCGCCTCCTGGATATCGACGCCCGCGGCGGCCAGGGCCCGGATAAGGGCCGGGGCCTCGTCCCGCTTGATGTCCGCGAGGACGCCGTCGCCCTCGGCGGTTCCCTTGGCGCCGAGCACCTCGAGGACCTGCGCCTGCTGCGCGACCGCCAGGCGCAGTCGCTCGCCGACAGCGGTCAGTTCGCTCACCGCGCCCTCGCGCACCAGCTTGCCCTTGTTCAGGATCGCCACCCGGTCGCAGACGCGCTGGACCTCCAGCAACTGGTGGCTGGCCAGCACGACGGTCAGGCCGTCGTCATGGGCGAGGCTGCGGATCAGGGCCCGCATCTCCTGGATGCCGGGGGGATCCATGCCGCTGGTCGGCTCATCCAGTATGATCAGCTCGGGCTTGCTGATCAGGGCCGCGGCGACGCCCAGGCGCTGCATCATGCCCACGGAGAAGCCCCGGACCCTGCGATCCGCCGCCTCGGACAGTCCGACCCGCTCCAGCCAGTAGGGAATGTCGGCCGTCCCTGTGATGCCGTGTTCCAGCGCCAGCCAGCGCAGCACCTGCCGCGCGGTCATGTAGGGCGGATAGCGCGGGGTCTCGATCATCGAGCCCGTCAGCCGCATGTGGGCGATGTCGCCGACCGGCCCGTTCATGATGGTCGCCGTGCCGTCCGTCGGTCGGATCAGGCCCAGCAGGATGCGGAACAGGGTCGACTTGCCGGCCCCGTTCGGCCCCAGCACGCCATAGACCCCGCCGCGCGGAATGGTCAGGTCCAGCCCGTCGAGGGCACGGACGGTTCCGTACGTCTTGGTCAGACCGCGGGTTTCGATCACAGTTGTCATGAGCGCAGCTTGGCGGCGGCCACAACCGTAAGCAAGCCGTTGCGGCGCTGTCGCGGATTAAGGTTAGGCAATGAACCGTCCGTTGCTGGAGATGCCCCATGTCCGTCCGTTCGCTCGCCATCCTGTTCGCCTCGCTGACCCTGCTGTTGGGAGCTCCGGGCGCGCGGGCGCAGGAACGACCCGTCATCCTGGTCGGCATCGACGGCTTCCGCGCCGACTATCTCGATCGTGGCGTGACGCCGACCCTGTCCCGGCTCGCCGCGGAGGGCGTGCGGGCCGAAGGCGGCATGAGGCCGTCCTTCCCGTCGGTGACCTTTCCGAACTTCTACACCCTGGTGACGGGCCTTCATCCTGACCGTCACGGCCTGGTCTACAACATGATGCGCGATCCGGACCTTCCGGACCGGACCTTCACCCTGCGCGACCGCGCCGAGGTCATGGACCGGGTCTGGTACGACGCCGCCGAGCCGATATGGGTTAGCGCCGAGAAGGCGGGCCTGCGCACGGCGACCCTGTTCTGGCCGGGATCCGAGGCCGCGATCGGCGGCGTGCGGCCGACGTACTGGCTGCCTTTCGAGCAGACCGTTCCGTCTCTGGCGCGGGTCAACATCCTGCTGGGCTGGTTCACCCTGCCGATCGAGGAGCGGCCGCGGCTTGCGACCCTGTATTTCGACATCGTCGACAGCGCGGGCCACCGCTACGGACCCGGAGCGCCGGAGACGGATGCGGCTCTGACCGAGGTGGATGCAGCCGTCGCAGCCCTGTTGGCCGGGCTCGAGGCGCGCGGGATCGAGGCCGATCTGGTCATCGTCGCCGATCACGGCATGGCGCCCGTCTCGGGCGAGCGCGTCGTCTTTCTCGACGACCGGATTGACGTTTCCGCCGTCCGGGGCAGCACCGAAGGACCCGTCGCCGGCCTCGACCCCCTGCCGGGGCGTGAGGCCGAGGTCGAGGCCGCCTTGCTGGGCGCCGGCGAACACATGGCGTGCTGGCGCAAGGCCGAGATCCCCGAGCGGTTGGCCTATGGCCGCAACCCCCGGGTTCCCGCCATTGTCTGCCTGGCCGAAACGGGCTGGTTGATCGGTTCGCGCGCCCGAACCGATCCGGCCAACATTCGCGGCGGGGCCCACGGCTATGACAATGCGGCGCCCGAGATGCGCGCCCTGTTCATCGGCCACGGTCCATCCTTCGCCCCGGGGACGCGCCTGACGGAGATGGACAGCGTCGATGTCCAGCCGCTGCTGGGCCGGCTGCTGGGCCTGACCGTGCCGGCCGGCGACGGCCGGGCGCAGGATACGGCCCATATCGTGAGGTGACGGCGAAGGGGGGGCGCGCGGCGCGTCAGGAATGAACGGTCGCCCGGCCGCCGGGGGCGCCTTGATAGTGTCCAGAAGGCGGGCTCGAATGGGCCTTCTCAAGCCTGACTGAACGACCGACGGGATGAAGATGAAGAGCCGAAGCCTCGCGATCGCCCTTGCCCTGACGCTGGCCGCCTGCGGTCAGCCGAACGACACCCGGGCCCAGGACGGGGTCTTCTCCGAAAACCGCGTGGTTCCCGGAGACGCCCTGGCCATGAAGGCCAGTTTCGCCCCCGTGGTGCGCACCGCGGCCCCGGCCGTGGTCAACATCTCGGCGCGCGGGGTGCAGCAGGTGCGGGATCCCTTCTGGGGCATTCCGGGCCAGCGCCAGACCGGCTCGGTCGGTTCCGGCGTCATCGTCCGCCCGAACGGGGTGGTGGTGACCAACAACCACGTCATCCAGGGGATGCAGCAGATCCGCGTCACCCTGAACGACCGGCGCGAGTTCAACGCCCGCGTCGTGCTGGCCGACGAGCGGTCGGACATCGCCGTGCTGCAGCTGGAGGGCGTCAACGAACGCCTGCCGGTGCTCAACATTGACGACGCCGAGGAACAGCAGATCGGGGATCTGGTGCTGGCTATCGGCAATCCGTTCGGCGTCGGCCAGACGGTGACCAACGGCATCATCTCGGCCCTGAACCGGACCGAGACCGGCATTTCCGACAGCGGCTCCTTCATCCAGACCGACGCGGCCATCAACCCGGGGAATTCCGGCGGCGCCCTGGTCGACATGGACGGCGACCTCATCGGCATCAACACCGCCATCTTCTCGCGCTCGGGCTCGTCCTCGGGCGTCGGCTTCGCCGTCCCCGCCTCCATGGTCAAGCGGGTGGTCGATTCCGCCGTCGGCGGCGCCACCGCCGTGGTCCGCCCGTGGCTGGGGGTCAAGGGCGACACCGTCAGCGCCGAGATCGCCCGCAGTCTCGACATCGACCGGCCGCAGGGCCTGGTGGTCACCGAGGTCTGGCCCAACGGCCCCGGCGCCCGCGCCGGCCTGCGCGAGGGCGACATCATCACCGCCATCGACGGGGCCGAGGTCAACGACCAGGGCGGGCTGAATTTCCGCGTCGGCACCCGCGCCCCGAACGAGACGGTCGAGATCGCGGTCCTGCGCGACGGCCGGAGCCAGACCCTGACCGCCCGGGTTCAGCCGCTCCCCGGCGACGTCAGCACCGACAATGCGACTCTCCTGCAGTCCGGCGTTCTGTCGGGCGCCCAGGTTCTGGCCCTGAACCCGGCCCTCGCCGACAGCCTCGGCGGCGATCCCTTCGCCACCGGGGTGATCGTCGGCCGGGTGCAGCGCGGCAGCTACGCCAACCGGGTCGGGGTGCAGGGGGGCGACATCATCCTGACCGTCAACGGGCGGGCCGTGACATCGGTGCAGCAACTGGCCGACGTCGGCCGCGGCTCCGAACTGACCATCAACCGCCGGGGCCAGCGGATCAGCGGCGTGATCCGCTAGCCTCCGCCCGCCGTCACGTCCGGATCGGCGAGCCGATCGACCAGGTGTGGCCGAACGGGTCGCGCAGCTGGCCGTAGCGGTCGCCCCAGAACTGGTCGGCCAGGGGGAAGACGGGGATGCCGCCCGCCAGGATGGCGCGGTTCCACCACTCGTCGGCGTCGTCGACCTGGAGGTGGATGGTCACGCCCTTGGGGGCGATATCCTGTTCCTGGCCGTATTCCGGAAACTCGTCGTGCAGCAGCACGTCGCCGCCGTTGATCCGCAGCCAGGCGTGCATCAGCCGCTCGCCGTCCTCGGCGAGCATGCGCCGCACTTCCGTGGCTCCGAAGGCGCGGGCGTAGAATTCGATCGCCGCCTGACCGCCCCGCGACGGAATGGTCAGGTGAGGGGCGATGCCCGTCGTCGGGCCCTGTGCGTTCTGGTCGTCAGCCATGTCGCTCTCCTTGCTTCGCGCCCACACTAACGCGTGAAAAGCGCGCCCGGAACGCCTATCTGTGAGCGTCCATGACCGACCTGTTCGAAGCTTCCGGCATCCATCCTCCCGACGCCCCGCTGGCCGACCGCCTGCGGCCGCGCACGCTCGAGGAGGTGGTGGGTCAGGACCATCTGCTGGGCGAGGGCGGGCCGATCCGGCGGATGGTCGAGGCCGGAAGACTCGGCTCCATGATCCTGTGGGGGCCGCCGGGCACCGGCAAGACCACCATCGCCCGCCTGCTGGCCCAGGCCGCCGGCTACCAGTTCCAGCAGATCAGCGCCGTCTTCTCCGGCGTCGCCGATCTCAAGAAGGCGTTCGAGGCCGCCCGCATGCGCCGCGCCGCCGGCCAGTCGACCCTGCTGTTCGTCGACGAGATCCACCGCTTCAACCGCGCCCAGCAGGACGGCTTCCTGCCGTTCGTGGAGGAGGGGATCGTCACCCTCGTCGGCGCCACGACCGAGAACCCGTCCTTCGAACTGAACGGGGCGTTGCTGTCGCGGTCGCAGGTCTATGTGCTGAAACGGCTGGACGACGCGGCCCTCGATCAACTGTTGATTCGGGCCGAGGCTCAGGAGGGCAAGACCCTGCCCCTGACCCCGGAATCGCGCCACGCCCTGCTCGCCCTCGCCGACGGGGACGGTCGCTATCTGCTGACCATGTCGGAAGTGCTGTTCGACCTGACCGAGACCGGGCCGCTGGACGTCCAGGCCCTCGCCGGCATCCTGCAGAAGCGCGCACCGGCTTACGATAAGAGTCGAGAAGAACACTATAACCTCATATCTGCCCTGCATAAATCGGTGCGAGGGTCTGACCCCGACGCGGCCCTCTACTGGCTGGCGCGGATGCTGAACGGCGGCGAGGACCCGCTGTACCTGGCGCGCCGCATCGTGCGCATGGCGGTCGAGGACATCGGCGAGGCCGACCCCCTGTCCCTGCTGGTCGCCAATGCGGCCAAGGATACCTACGACTTCCTCGGCTCCCCCGAGGGCGAACTGGCCCTGGCCCAGGCCGTGGTCCACCTCGCCACCGCGCCCAAGTCGGTCGGCGTCTATGAGGCCTTCAAGGCGGCGAAGCGGGCGGCCGCCGAGACCGGCTCGCTGATGCCCCCGGCCCATATCCGCAACGCCCCGACGAAGCTGATGAAGTCGCTCGGCTACGGCAAGGGTTACCAGTACGACCCCGATGCGCCCGAAGGCTTTTCGGGCGCTGACTTCTTCCCCGATGAAATGGAGCGCCGCGTCTTCTATGCGCCGAAGGGGGAGGGGCACGAGGCCAAGGTCAAGGAACGGCTGGAACGCTGGGCGGCGCTGCGGGCGGCGCGGCAGGGCGACAAATGAACCTCAACCAGATCACCGTCGAGGTCGCCGACATCCCCCGCGCCCGCGCCTTCTACCAGCGGCTCGGGCTGGAGCTGATCGTGTCCAGCGACCACTACGCCCGCTTCCTGTGCCCGGGCGGCGCGACCTTCTCGATCCATCTCGCCGACGCCCCCGCGCCGGGCGGGACGATGATCTATTTCGAATGCGACGACCTCGACGCCCGGGTCGCCGCCCTGAAGGCCGCCGGGGTTGTCTTCGACAGCGACCCGCAGGACCAGCGCTGGCTGTGGCGCGAGGCCCGCCTGCGTGACCCGGACGGCAACCGCCTGTGCCTGTTTTTTGCGGGCGTGAACCGCGTGAACCCGCCGTGGCGGGTCCGGCAGGCCTAGCGTTGCCGTAACGGCGGTTTTGGGTCTAGCTTCCGGCCATCGATCAACCTTGGGAGGGGACGATGAGCGATATGACCGTGAAGACGCCGTGGCACCTGTGGGCGGTGGGGGGGATTTCCCTGCTGTGGAATGCGTTCGGCGGCTATGACTTCATCATGACGACGACGCAGGGCGCGGCCTATATGACCGCCTCCGGCTTCGATCAGCCGATGATCGACTATTACATGGCCATGCCGACGTGGATGTACGGGCCATGGATTCTCGGCGTCTGGGGCGCCGTGGCGGGCTCCATCCTGTTGCTGCTTCGCAATCGACTGGCGGTCTGGGCCTTCGGCCTGTCGCTGATCGGCGCGGTGGTCAGCCTGATCTACGGCCAGTTCATCAACCCGCCGCCGCCGCTGGCGCCCGAGATGGCGATGATGAGCTACATGCCGTGGGTGATCACCGCCATCGCCGCCTTCCTGGCCTGGTACGCCTGGAGCATGAGCAAGAAGGGCGTCCTGCGCTGAGGGGCTGACGCGCGGTCGGTCTTTCGCCTATGCAGGCGCGTGACCGACCGTACCCCCGTTGCCCTGAGCGAAGCCGAGATCGCCGCCGTCCGCTCGTGGGTGATCCACGAGGACGAGGCCGTGATCGCCTTCAACAAGCCCGCCGGCCTGTCCAGCCAGGGCGGCCGCATCCAGGCCCATACGCTGGACGACCTGCTGTGGGCCTTCGCCCGCTCGAACGGCAAACGGCCTGATCTGGTCCACCGGCTGGACCGCGACACGTCCGGCGTCATCCTCGCGGCGAAAACCAAGCCGGCCGCCGGCTTCCTCGGCAAGGCCATCCAGGCGCGGCGCTTCAAGAAGACCTATCTCGCCCTGCTCTCGGCCGCGCCCGAGCCGCGGGCCGGGACCATCGACACGCCCCTGCTGAGGCAGGAGATCGGCCGCGAGAGCTATATGCGGGCGGTCACGCCGGACACCCCGGGCGCCCAGGCCGCGCTGAGCCGCTATCGCACCCTGTCGGCGTCGGAAGACGGGGCCCTGGTCGAGCTCGATCCGGCGACGGGGCGGATGCACCAGTTGCGCATCCACATGGCTTCGATCGCCCGCCCGCTGGCCGGCGACGCCCGTTATGGCGGGGCCCTGACCTTCGCCGGCCGCGCCGCGCCGCGTCTGATGCTGCATGCGGCGAAGCTGGTGTTTCCCCACCCGGAGGGCGGCTATCGCACGGTCGAGGCCCCCGCGCCGGAGGATTTCGAGACGCTGAAGGCGGCGGCGGGTCTTTAGGGCGCCCCTCCACCATGCTTCGCATGGTCCCCCTCCCCATCGCTTCGCGACAGGGAGGAGACGACGAGCGCCACCGTCTCCTCCCCATCCTTGATGGGGAGGGGGACCGCCCGCAGGGCGGTGGAGGGGCGCCGGAACCACGCTGACCGCCCCGCGCTTTCCTCCACACGTCCGGAGCTCCGCCATGAACCGTCTGACCCTTCCCCTCATCGCCGCCGCCGGCCTCGCCCTGTCCGCCTGCGCCAGCCTTGCCCCCTATGGCGCCCAGGTGGGGCCGGGCGGGCAGGGCTATGCGGAGCAGCGGATCGAATCCAACCGCTACCGGGTGACCTATACCGGCGTCGGCGCGCCCGGCCCGGTGGCCGACATGGCCCTGCTGCGCGCTGCGGAACTGACGACGGCGCAAGGCTATGACTGGTTCGAGGTGACGCAGAGCTGGACCGACGGCCGTCCCGACAGCGCCGGGGGCTTCCGCCCCAGTCTCGGCGTCGGCTACGGCTCGGGTCGCAGTTCGAGCCGCTACGGCAGCTATTCCAGCTCGGGCGTCGGCGTCGGAGTCGGCCTGAATTTCAGCGGTCCGTCGCGGACCTCGACCACGCTGGAGGTGCTGATGGGGACCGGGCCGCGTCCGGACCGGTCCTACGCCTATGACGCCCGGTCGGTGCAGGACAGCCTGCGGCGGTAAGGAGTGGCTGGTGATTAGTGGTTAGTGGCTGGCCACCGCCGGTGCGACGGCGCGGTCCAGGTCGCCTTTCCGCAGGCACAAGCGCTGCGCTTTCCAGCCACTAGCCACCAACCACCGGCGGCGCAGCCGCCCTAGCGCCCGCCGCGCGTCAGGGCCCGGTATTCGACCAGCCGCTCCTTGTCGCGCCGGACCTGGTCGGCGACGGCGTTGTCGACGTCCAGCGAGGCGTAGCGGACCCAGTTCTCGATGCCGAGCTTGTCCTGCACGGCCGAGGTCGGCGTCTGCCAGCGGAAATAGGACAGCAGCGAGACGACCGCGCTCAGCCCGATCGCCAGGGCCTGCAGGCCGCGATAGGCGACCTCATGCCCGGCCGGCGCGGACTGGGCCAGCAGGATGATCACCCCGACCACGAACACCAGCGGCGTCAGGATCCGGGCCAGCCAGCGCATCCAGTAGCGTTCGCGGCGCACCCGCCACAGCTCCATCTGGACGTATTTCTCGAGGTATTCCATGCGCGCGCCCAGCCACATGGTCAGCCGGGTCAGATACATGGCGCGCAGGCCCCAGGCCTTGCCGTCCTGCTGGTATTTGGTCTCGGCCTGGTCGGGCATGGCCCGGCCGGTGGTGAACAGGTTCTGCAGCTCGCGGGTGCGCTGAACGATCTCGCGCGACAGCTGGTAGGAGTCATTCTCCAGCCGGAAGCGGTACTGGACGAACAGGATGGCCTGGATGCCCCAGTAGAGGCCCAGCACCGCCAGCATCGCCCCGCCGGCGATGGCGGCGCCGGCGGCGTCCGTGCCCGTCCACTGGCTGAACCAGGTCGGACCGAGGGTCGCCAGGGCCCCGAAGCCCAGCATGGCCAGGCCCTGGGCCAGACGCTTCACGGCCACATGGACGCGCAGGGCGTCGAACACCCGGCGGCCGTAGCGATAGATGTCGCTGCGCAGATCGGAGTCGATCGGAAACCGCTCCTCGATCTGGCGCGCGAACAGGACGTGGAAGCGGTCCGGCTTTCCGTCGGTCTCCCAGAAGGGGAAGATGTCGAGCGGCTGGTTGAAATATTCGTCGATGTGGGCCGAGACGCGCTCCGTCGCCTCGGGATCGTCCGAGAAATACTCGCTGTCCTGGATCGGATGCAGGATGCCCTCGGGCGAGCGCAGCGGCCCGGTTCGGCGCGGGGGCGTCGAGGGCGGGGCGACCCGGTTGTCGATGTCGGCGGCGCCCCGCGGCGGGGGATTCGGCGCGCCGGGGACCGGAGCGTGCAGGCGCGCGTCCTCGCCGTGACCGCCGTGGCCGCCGTCGTGACCGTGGGCGTCGTGCCCCGGGGGGTGTCCGTGGTTGTGATCGTCGTGCGACATGGCGCTTCGGCGGTCCTTTGAAACTTCAGCCCGGCACTATGACAGATCGCGCCGACGGGCCGACGGCGTTCCCCCTGGGCGCGAAGCGGCGCCGCAGTCCGGATATCACCGTTAACCACGGGACTCGGCAAGTGAAGTTTCGGACAGGGCGGCGATCGGCCCGGTGCGCGACGCGCCTTCGCTTTGCCGTCGGGTCGCGTATAAGCGCCGCACCATGACACGTCTTCTCATCGTCGCAGCCGGGGGCGCCCTCGGCGCTGTCGCCCGTTACGGGGTCGGCGTCTGGGCCCAGCGCCTGTTTCCGACGGCCCATTGGCCGTGGGCGACGCTGGCGGTCAATGTCGTCGGCGGCCTGCTGATGGGCCTGCTGGCCGGCTGGCTGGCCTTCCGGGGCGGAGCCAACAGCGAGAGCCTCCGCCTGTTCGCCGCCGTCGGCGTGCTGGGCGGCTTCACCACCTTCTCGGCCTTTTCGCTGGAGGCGGCGCTGATGATCGAGCGCCGTCAATTGGCCATGGCGGGCGGCTATGTCGCCGCCTCGGTGGTCCTGTCGATCGCCGCCCTGTTTATCGGCCTGATGGTCGCCCGCCGCGCCTTCGGAGCCGCCCTTTGACTGACGAACCCATTCAAGAGTCCGAACCCGCGCCCAAGCGCGAGGTGCTGACGATCTATGTCGCCGAGGCCGAGGACGGCATCCGGCTGGACCGCTGGTTCCGCCGGCGCTGGCCGCACCTGTCCAACATCCAGGTGCAGAAGATGGCCCGCAGCGGCCAGATCCGCGTCGACGGCGCCCGCATCAAGCCCGAGGGCCGTCTGACGGCCGGCGCCGCGGTGCGCGTGCCGCCGATCCCCGACGACACCTCGCGTCAGGCCGGCGACGTCCACACCCTGTCCGCTCAGGATATAAAGTTCGCCAAATCTCTCGTGCTCTACGAGGACGACATGGTCATCGCCATCAACAAGCCGCACGGCCTCGCCGTCCAGGGCGGCACCAAGACCAGCCGCCACGTCGACCGCCTGCTGTCGGCCTGGGGGGAGGGGATGGACCGTCCGCGTCTGGTCCACCGCCTCGACCGCGACACCTCGGGCGTCCTGCTGCTCGGCAAGGGCCCGGAGGCGGCCAAGCGGCTGGCCGGCGCCTTCGCCCGGCGTCAGGCGAAGAAGACCTACTGGGCCATCGTCATCGGCAATCCCAAGCCCGCCGCCGGCCAGATCGACATGCCGCTGAAGAAGACCGGCATCAACGACTTCGAGATGATGCGCCCGGCCGACCGCAAGGACCCGCGCGCCGAACCGGCCGAGACCGCCTTCGCCACCATCAGCCGCGCCGCCCATCGCGCCACATGGATGGCCCTGCGCCCCTTCACCGGCCGGACGCACCAGCTGCGCGCCCACATGGCCGGCATCGGCCACCCGATCCTCGGCGACCCCAAATACGGGGACGAGACGTCGAAGGAGCTGTCCGGCCCGCTGAAGCTGCAGCTGCACGCCCGCAGCATCGAGCTGGAGCATCCGCGCGGCGGCATGCTGAAGGTGACGGCGCCGCTGAGCCCCGAGATGAAGGCCGGCATGGCCCATTTCGGCTTCGAGGAGTCCGAGGGTGACGAGAGCGATCCGTTCGAAGGGGTGAAGCGGCAGCGATGAGGACAGACCCCCTCCACCATGCTTCGCATGGTCCCCCTCCCCCGAAGGGGGAGGAAGGCACGCGCCAAGTCCTCCCCCGCAGGGGGAGGGGGACCGCCGGCACGGCGGTGGAGGGGGCCTTCCGCCCATGACCCGCCCCCTCGCAGTCTTTGACATCGACGGCACCCTCGTCGACAGCCGCGCCTCGATCTTCGAGGCCGCGACCGAGGCGTCGCGGGCGCTGGGCCTGCCCGAACCGGAATACGACCGGGTTCGCAAGATCGTCGGCCTGTCGCTGCCGGTCGCCCTGCGCCAGCTCGAGCCGCATCTGAACGACGCCGATCTCGCCCGTTTCGTCGAGGCCTTCAAGGCGGTGTTCCTGCGCATGAACAGCGACCCGAACTTCCATGAGCCGCTCTATCCCGGCGCCATGGAGACCATTCGCCGCCTGCACCGCGACGGCTGGCGGCTGGCGCTGGCCACGGGGCAGTCCCGCCGCGGCGTGGCCCGCAACCTGGCCCGCGAAGGCTGGGCCGACCTGTTCATCTCGTCCCACTGCGCCGAGGACGGTCCCGGCAAGCCCGATCCGGCCATGCTGCAGGCCGCCATGGCCGCTTGCGACGCCTGCCCGGCCACGACCATCATGATCGGGGACACCGCCCATGACATCGAGATGGCGATCAGCGCCGGCGTCCTGCCGCTCGGCGTCGCCTGGGGCTTCCATACGGTCGAGGAACAGCGGGCCGCCGGCGCCCGCCATGTGGCCGGGTCCTTCGCCGAACTCACCGTGGTTCTGGACGGCTTCGCCGACCTGACCCGCGCCGCCTGACACTCAGACCAGCAGCCAGATCCCCGCGACCAGGCAGGCGGCGCCGAAGCCGATGCCGATGGCGATGATGCGAAGGTTCATCTTCGCCAGATCCTTGCCCGCATGGGTGTCCAGCCGCGCCGCGACCGCGCAGGCGCGGCGCTCGGCCATGAACACCAGGAAGATGGCCAGCAGGATGAAGACGGTGGCGATGGCCTTGGGGGCCCAGGCCGGCTCCATGGCGTTGAACAGGGCGTTGAACGCCAGGCCGATGCCGATCGCCGCCATCGCCGTCCGCGCCCAGCCGGCGAAGGTCCGTTCATTGGCCATGGAGGTGCGGTCCTCGGCCAGGTCGGTCCGGTCCTCGGCCAGTTCCGAACGGTTTGATCCGCGGTCGTCCATGGTCGGGGTTGTTCCTGTCAGGGTTGGGGGCAGCCCCGTAACCCCGTTTGCGTCCCGGACGTTCCCGTCGGGGCTGCGAAGCGCCGCGTCTCGCGCTATAGGCCCGCCATGAGCCACATTCCGCCCCTCGATCCCAATGTCGCCGCCCGCAAGGGCTTCCGCGAATCCGAAGAGCGGCTGAAACGCTTCTGGGCCGCCGTCGACGTGGTCGAAGGCGAGGGCGGCTGGGCCGTGACGCTTGACGGTCGCACCCCGAAGACTCCCGCCCACGCCCGCCTCGTCCTGCCGACCGGGGCCGCCGCCCGACTGGTCGCCGACGAATGGGCCGCCCAGGGCGAGTTCATCGATCCCGCCACCATGCCCGCCACCCGTCTGGCCTCGACCGCCATCGACCGGGTCAGCCGGGTCCGCGAGGCCGTGGCCGACGAGATCGCCGCCTTCTCCGGCTCCGACCTGCTCTGCTACCTCGCAGAGCATCCGACCGCGCTGGTCGCGGAACAGGTCCGCGACTGGACGCCGTGGCGCGACTGGGCCGCCATTGAGCTGGGGGTGGTGCTGGAGCCGGCCGAGGGCATCTGCCACCGCGCGCAGGACCCGGCCGCCATCGCCCGGGTGCGGGACCTGGCCCTGCGGCTGGACGACTTCGCCCTGACCGGCCTGGCCATGGCGACGCCGCTGCTGGGCTCGGCGGTTCTGGCCCTGGCCCTGCAGCGCGGCCGGCTGTCCGGCGAGGCTGTCTTCGACCTCAGCCGCCTCGACGAGGCCTTCCAGGAACGCCAGTGGGGCGTCGACGCCGAGGCCGCCGATCGCACCGCCGCCCGCCGGGCCGAGGCCGGGCTTCTCGACCGGTGGTTCCGGGCGCTGACGGCGCTCTAGTCAATCCGTATGGTCAGCGTCCGGGCGCCGCCGCCCAGGGGGCTCAGCCAGCTCCCCGCACCATCGCCGCGCATATCATAGACGCCGATCGGGGTGACCAGGGCGGCGCGTCCGAGGCCGTCGCCGGCTTCGACGCCGATCACCCTGAGGGTGGACGTGTCGCCCTGGGGCTGGCCGTTGAGCATGTCGCCGAAGGCGTTGCCGGGCGCGATGGCGAGCTCGCCGACGCAGATCCCCTCGCGGACCTCGAAACGGGCGCCTCCCGCGATCCCGGTCTCGCCCCAGGTCCCGGTATAGTGGGCGGCGCCGACCGGGCAGGCGACGGCCGGCCCGTCGCGCTCGACCGGCAGGAAGGGCGCAGCCAGCATCTGGGCGGTTACGTCGATCGACGACACCCACGACGCGTTGGACAGGATGGCGGTCGCGGCGCGGTGATCGGGATAGAGCACGAGCGAACTGCGGGCGCCGACGGTGACCCCCGCGTGATGCGCCAGCCGGCGTCCGTCCGCATCCTGCGCCACGCGCCAGCCGAATCCGACCTGGTAGCCGTCATTTTCCGCCACGCCGCCGCCGTTCAGCGGCATGGGCTGTTGCATCCATTCAAAGGTGTCCCGGGCCACGATCCGGCCGTCCAGCACGCGGCCGCCCCAGGCCGCCACGGCCGGCGCTGTCCCGCCCAGACCCCCGCCGCCCCAGGTGTAGCTGAAGTCATGGGACGGTGCGGGGCGCGCCCGTCCGTCCGCAAACTCATACGCGCGGGAGGCGTGGGGGTCGGCGCTGTCGGTCGCATCGGGCGCGATGTCGAGCCCTGGTGTGATCTCGGCCTTGAGGTAGTCGAGGTAGGAGAGACCCGCCGCCGCCTCGACCTGGGCGCTGAGCAGCACATAGCCCCAGGAGGAATAGCTGTAGGCCTGCCCCGGCGGCGTCAGCAGCTCGCGGTCCTCGAACAGGGCGACGGCGTCCCGCACCGAGGCGTAGCGGAGCTCGCCGCGTCCGGCGTCCACGGCCTGATAATGGGGGATTCCCGAGGTGTGGGCGGCCAGCTGGCGCGCCGAAATGTCCGGCCAGCGGTCGGGCAGCCAGGGCAGGACGGCGCGCGCGGGGGCGTCGGGATCCAGCCGCCCCTGGTCGCGCAGCCGGCCCGCCGCCATGACGGCGAACAATTTGGACACGCTGGCCAGCCGGAAGACCGTGTCCTCGTCCACCGGCCGCCCCGCTTCGACATCGGCGTAGCCGGCGGCGCCGGTCCAGATGATCCGGCCGTCCTTCCACACCGAGCCGGCCATGCCGGGAACCCCGTTGACCTCCGTCAGGGAGGCCAGGATCAGGTCCGCCCGGCGTGCGGCGTCGGCTGTCGGCGTGGACGCGGGCTGGGCCATACAGGCCGGTGCGCCCGCCATGAGGGCGAGGGCGCAGACGGAAGCGGACCAAGGGACGAAACGCAAGAGACGGCTCCGGGCTGGGTGGCGAGGCCACGCTGATCGACAAGCTTTGCGGCAGGACTCTGGCGCGGCGCCTTACCGTTCCGTCATCTTCCTCGCCGACTTGCCGGCGGGCCAATGACTTTCCAAAATGGAAAACAATTCACTTGCCATGATGGAAAGTCGTGCTACGTTTTCCGCATTGGAAAGTGAGAGTTCGCCATGACGCAAGACCCCAACCCCCACGAGGCCCTGGCCTCGATCAAGGCCGCCCGCGCCGGCGTGGCGCCGCCGGCCGACTACCCGCTCGCCTACGACCTGGCCTACGGCGTGATCTGCGCCTTGCTGGTGGCCGGGCAGGGGCTGCCCCGGCCCTGGTCCTTCATCGTCCTGCCGATCGCGCTGTGCGGGCTCGCCGGTCTCGTCATGTGGTGGCGAAAGACGTACGGTTGGTGGGTCAGCGGCGTCTCGCCCAGGCGCGCCCGGTGGGTGGCGTTCGGACTGATGGCCGTCTTTCTCGGCCTGGTCGGCCTCACCCTGTACGGTCGCACCGTCGGCCCGTCGTGGCTCTATCTGGTTTCGGGCGGGCTCGGCTTCATCGCCGCCATCGCCGGCAGCCGTCTGTGGCTCCATGTGTGGCGGCAGGAACTTGCGGAGGGGCCGAAGTGAGCGCGGTCCCCGTCTTCGACCCGGTCATCCACGCCCCCGGCCGACTGCAGATCTGCGCCATCCTCAGCGGTATCGACGACGCCGAGTTCGCCATGCTCCGCGACGCCATCAAGGTGTCGGACTCGGTGATGTCCAAACACCTGAAACAGCTGGAGGAGGCGGGGTATGTCGCACCGACCAAGGCCGCCATGGACGGCCGCCAGCGCACCTGGATCAGCCTGACCCCTGCCGGCCGCAAGGCCTTCGCCGCCCACGTCGCCGAACTGCAGCGGCTGGCCGCCATGACGGCGCCCGAACCGATGGGGCAGGGGTTCTCGGGGTAAGCCGCGCAGGTTCATCACCAAGGACACGAAGGATACACAAAGGGCACGAAGACGCCGGTGGATCGCCGCGAAGCGGCATTCCTGATCCGTGCAGGATTGAATGTCCCTTCGGGACGGACCCGCTCCCTTCGTGTCCTTCGTGCTCCCTTCGTGTTCTTGGTGATGAACCTGCAGACCGCGCCGGTTAGCCGTCCAAGCTTGCCTCCGCCCCCGGCCCTCCTTAAGCCTCCCGCTCAAGGAGACGCCGTATGAAGACCATCCTCGATCAGCTCGACGCCCGCCGCGCGGCCGCCAAACTCGGCGGCGGCGAGACCCGCATCGCCGCCCAGCACGCCAAGGGCAAGCTGACCGCCCGCGAACGCATCGACGTCCTTCTGGACGAGGGCTCGTTCGAGGAGACCGACATGTTCGTCGAGCACCGCTCGCACGACTTCGGCATGGAGAAACAGCGCGTCCCCGGCGACGGCGTGGTCACCGGCCGCGGCACGATCGGCGGCCGTCTGGTCTATGTCTTCTCCAAGGATTTCACCGTCTTCGGCGGCTCTCTTAGCGGGGCGCACGCGGCCAAGATCGTCAAGGTCCAGAAGATGGCCCTGACCAACGGCGCGCCGATCATCGGCCTGTTCGACGCCGGCGGCGCCCGCATCCAGGAGGGGGTCGAGAGCCTCGCCGGCTATGCCGACATCTTCCTGCAGAACACCCTGGCCTCGGGCGTCATCCCCCAGATCAGCGTCATCATGGGCCCCTGCGCCGGCGGCGACGTCTATTCCCCGGCCATCACCGACTTCATCTTCATGGTGAAGGACACGAGCTATATGTATGTGACCGGCCCCGATGTGGTGAAGACGGTCACCAATGAGGTGGTCACCCACGAGGACCTCGGCGGCGCCCGCGTCCATTCGCAGAAGTCCGGCGTCGCCGACGGCGCCTTCGAGAACGATCTGGAGGCCCTCAGCGAGGTCCGCCGCCTGATCGGCTTCCTGCCTCTGTCGAACCGCGAAAAGCCCCCGGTCCGCGACTCCTACGACGACCCTGAGCGCGACGAGGCCAGCCTCGACACCCTCGTGCCCGCCAATCCGAACCAGCCCTATGACATCAAGGAGCTGATCCTCAAGACGGTCGACGAGGCCGAATTCTTCGAGATCGCGCCAGATCATGCGAAGAACATTGTCGTCGGCTTCGGCCGCCTCGACGGCCAGACGGTCGGGGTGGTGGCCAACCAGCCGCAGGTGCTGGCGGGCGTGCTGGACATCGACTCCAGCCGCAAGGCCGCGCGGTTCGTGCGCTTCTGCGACGCCTTCGACATCCCGCTGGTGACCTTCGTCGACGTGCCCGGCTTCATGCCCGGCACGCGCCAGGAGTACGGCGGCCTGATCAAACACGGCGCCAAGCTGCTGTTCGCCTATGCCGAGGCCACCGTGCCCAAACTGACCGTCATCACCCGCAAGGCCTATGGCGGCGCCTATGACGTGATGAGCTCCAAACACCTGCGCGGCGACGTCAACTACGCCTGGCCCTCGGCCGAGATCGCCGTCATGGGCGCCAAGGGCGCGGTCGAGATCATCTTCCGCAAGGAAGCCGGCGACCCCGAGGCCCTGGCCGCGCGCGAGGCCGAGTACAAGGAACGGTTCGCCAATCCGTTCGTGGCGGCGGGCCTCGGCTATATCGACGACGTGATCATGCCGCACGGGACCCGGCGGCGGCTGATCCGGGCGCTACGGACGCTGAAGAACAAGTCGCAGGAAAACCCGTGGAAGAAGCACGATAATATTCCGCTTTAGGCGCGCTCCTCGGAGGTGAATGAGTGGTCTGGGCTCGGCTCATCATCAGCCATTCGACGCGATAGATCGGCCAAGAGTTGCCATAACTCGGCTTGACGAGCGCGATGCACGTCCAAGCCCCGTTGCAGGGCGACGATTTCAATCGCGCCTCGAATTCCGAAGAAGACAGACGAAAGCAACGTCACGAAGTGGTCGAAAGTCCACAAGCGCTCGAATTCTTCTCGACCTGCTACAGCTCTGTCAAAGCTACCCTGCCAAAAGTAGTTCACTCCGTAGAAGCTTCCATGGAGCAACTCGGACGAGGGGCGATAGATGGTGAAAATCGCCCCTGAGAGAGCTTCGGCGGCCAGTTTTGACTTAATCCCCACCAACGAGATTCGTTTCTGAATGTTGTCTGGCGTCCATTCGCGAACCTCTTGCCCATTGCGGTTCGTGAACTCATCGATCGCTTCTTTCAGGCCCGGAAAGTCGCTTACCTGAGCCTTCAAATGACGTTCAACGATGATCCGCTGATCGCCCATTTGGGCAACCCGTTTGAGATCCCGCCAACGCTTCTGGCGAAGGTGACGCATCGCCCTATCGGACAGCTCGGTGCCCCCTGCCGCGATGTAGGACACGTTCACAGCCGTTTCAGCAGCTGATCTTGCGATACCAAAGCAATCTCGGATCGACATATCGACCGCTTCAGTCAGCTTGAGGATGCTGTGGGCGGACACGCCAATGGCTTGCAACATCCAGATAGTGACGCGGTCAAAATCGTTGGGCGCGCTGTCGTAGGCGTCAGCTATGTCGCTGATGAGTGCATCAAGCGCGCGACATTGCAGGCGCAACACTGCTCGGCCCTGTTGGCGATAAACCTCGTGCTTTGACGGTTGCTCCACGCCTAACCTCGCAAGTTTGAAGGCTTACGCTTACACGTAGCGGTGTCTTGACCAACCTCCTCTTCCTCTGCGCCCGCAACCGCCTCCGCTCCCCCACGGCCGAGCAGGTGTTCGCGTCCCGGCCCGGCGTCGAGACCGCCTCCGCCGGCCTGGCGCCCGATGCGGAGGAGCCATGCTCCGCCGATCCCGGATCAAGTCCGGGATGACGAAGGTGGAATGGGCCGACATCATCTTCGTCATGGAGCGCGCCCACCGCGCCAAGCTCCTGCGCCGCTTCCGGCCCCAGCTGAAGCGCGCCCGCGTCATCTGCCTCGACATCCCCGACGACTACGCCTTCATGCAGCCCGAGCTGGTGGCGCTGCTGGAGAAGAAGGTGGGGCCGCACCTCTGATTCCCCGGCGGTTTGGGTAGGCCCTCCTTGTCATCCCGGCCGAAGCGAAGCGAAGAGCCGGGACGGGACCGGGCCACCCCTTGGATCCCTCCCGGACAGCCCGCTTGGGCTGAGCCGGGAGACGGGTTGAGTTCACGCCATGGCGACCCTTTCGAACACCATTCCTGAGGCCGCCTTTCTTCCGGCTCAGCCCTGCGGGCTGTCCGGAAGCGATGGATTTATTGCGCTGTCCGTCCCGGCTCTTCGCTTCGCTTCGGCCGGGATGACAAGGGGTGGGAGCTACTTTGACGTCTTCACATTAGAACGTATAAGTTGTGCGAGAAGAGGGCGGTGAGCGGTGACGGGCAACCACAGCTACTGGGTCTATATCGTCGCCAGCGGACCCTGCGGCTGGCTGTACGTCGGCATGACCAACGACCTGATCCGCCGCGTAGGCGAGCACAAGCACGGTCAGATCGACGGATACAGCCGCGAGCGCGGGACCGACCAACTGGTCTGGTACGAGCGCCATCGCTACGTCGATCAGGCGATCCGGCGGGAGAAGAGCATCAAGCGCTGGCTGCGGAGTTGGAAGTTCGCGTTGATCGAGGAAACCAACCCCCGGTGGGCCGATCTGTACGGCGATCTGCTCTCGGGCTGAAGGCCCCGCCCTTACCGCCCGGCTTGAATTTCCGCCCCCGCGCCCCCATTCTCTCCCTATCCTGAAATCCGTCCGCTCCCCCGCCCGCGCCCCGCGCAGGCGGCGTTTTCCTTTTGGCGTGGCGGGTCTCGCGACCTCGACAACCCCCGAAGGAGACGTCTTGTACGCACAACGCAAAGCCCCGTTCGCCCCCCGCTCCAATCCCGGCCGTTTCGGCTACCGGCCCGCGCCCGTGCGCGCCCGCATCGGCCTGGCCATGCGCCGCGGGATGAATTTCGGCGCGCTTGATGACGCCGAGTCCGTGCTGCGCTCCCGCGGCCTGTCGCTGGCCCCGATGTCCGTCGGCGAGGCCGGCCTGAATGTCGGCGGGACCAGCGTCCTGCCCACCGCCGAGGCCTCCGACATCGACAACGGCGCCCTCAAGGCCCTGGTCGTGCCGGCCGGATCGTCGGATCCCGACGCCGCCGCCGCCCTCGACGACGTCATCGTCCGCGCCGGCGCCAAGGGTGCGCCGGTCTTCGCCTTCGGGGACGGCGTCGCCGTCGCCCTGCGCGCGCTCGGCCGCCCGGTCGAGGCCCATGCCAACGACGCCGCCGTGATGATTTCCCATGACGCGGTCGAGACGCTGGCCGACTCCAACGCCCTGGCCGCCGCCGCCGGACGGGTGGAATAGACAGCCGCCGGGCGCCGACGACCGTCGCGTCGCCGCGCGCCCGGCGCCCGGCCCGGCTCAGGCCTCGAACGCCTCCAGGATCGGGCAGGGCCCCTTGCCGCCGTCGGCGCAGGCGGTCGCCAGCCGGCGCAGGGCCGCCCGCGCCCTCTCCAGCTCCGCGATCCGGACATCCAGTTCGCCCAACCGCGCCTCGGCCAGCGCCCGCGCCCGCTCACGGTCCTCGCCCGCGTCCAGCGCCAGCAACTCGCCGATCTGTTCGAGGGTGAAGCCCGCCCCCTGCGCCGCGCGGATGAACCGCAGCCGCCGCGCGTCTTCCGGACCATAGCGCCGCACCCCGCCGCCCGAGCCGCCGCCGTCCGGCCGCGGCGGCGTCCGCAACAGACCGCGCCGCTGATAATAGCGCACCGTCTCCACGCCCACGCCGGCGGCGGCGGCCAGACGCGCGATGGTCACGTCGGAAAAGGCAGGGGGCATCGCTTGACTCCGGACCATGGTACGGACCCTACATGGGGTGCGGACCGTTACAAGGCCACTGGAGAACCCCATGTCCGCCTCGCAGAAAACCGCCATCCTTCATCGCATGGTCATGCCCGATCACCTCTGCCCCTCGGGCCAGAAGGCCCGCTGGCTGTTGCGCCGCAAGGGCTACCGGATCGAGGACCACCATCTGAAGACCCGCGCCGAGACCGACGCCTTCAAGGCCGAACACGGCGTCACGACCACGCCCCAGACCTTCATCGACGGCGTCCGCATCGGCGGCTACGACGACCTGCGCCGCTTCTTCGGCCAGAAGGTCCCCGAGCCGGGCGCCACCAGCTACACCCCGGTTCTGGCCGTCTTCGCCGTCGCCGCCCTGATCGCCCTGGCTGTCGACTGGCTGTCGATGCGGGCGATCACGGCGATGGTCCTGCCCAATTTCATCGCCATCGCCATGTGTCTGCTGGCCATGCTGAAGCTGCAGGATGTCGAGCGGTTCTCGACCATGTTCCTCAACTACGACCTGCTGGCCCGGCGCTGGGTCCCGTACGGCTACATCTACCCCTTCGCCGAACTGGGCGCGGGCGTGCTCATGCTGGCCGGGGCCCTGACCTGGCTGTCGGCCCCGGTGGCCCTGTTCATCGGCGGGATCGGCGCGGTCTCGGTGTTCAAGGCCGTCTATGTCGACAAGCGCGAACTCAAATGCGCCTGCGTCGGCGGTTCGTCGAACGTCCCGCTGGGCTTCGTCTCCCTGACCGAGAACCTGATGATGATCGGCATGGCGGTGTGGATGCTGACGATGGCGGCAGGGGGGTGAGGCCGGCGCGCGCCCGGTCCGGAGGCGCGCGGCCGGAAACAGTGTCTTCCCGCCCCCGATCATCTCGCGCCTCGCGACCCCCACAGGCGCCTTTCCGACCCCGCCGTTGAGGGCGCGGGGGGCGCTGCGACCGCATCTGACGCAGGCCTGTGCATACTGCTGAAAGGCCCGCCGGGCTGGTCTTTGAAAGTGCTATTTTCCCAGCCGTGTCCGCCCCGGGACCCGGCGCCCGCCCCTCGAGCCGCGGCGGCCGGCGTCCCGAGAATCGCGCCGCTATTTTTCGGCGCGAATCGTACCCTTTCGACCCGTCAGCCGACCAGCGCCGTCCGCTCTTCCGGGGTCAGCAGCCGCCACCTGCCCTCGGGCAGGTTGTCCAGCTTCAACGGTCCGATCCGTACACGGATCAAATCCACGACCTCGAGATCGACCATCTCGCACATCCGCCGGATCTGCCGGTTGCGGCCCTCCCGCAGGATGAATTTCAGCCGGAAGGACTCCATCCGGCTGACATAGGCGGGCTTCAGCTGACGCCCGTCCAGCATCAGGCCGTGGCGCAGGATCTTGAGTTTCTTCTCGGTCACGTCGCCCGTCACCCGGACCAGATATTCCTTGTCCAGATCGGACTGCGGCCCGATCACCGCCTTGGCCACCACCCCGTCGGACGACAGCAGCAGCAGGCCCCGCGAGTCCTCGTCCAGCCGGCCGATCGGGGGCAGCGAGACCTCGTCCGCCGGCGTCGGACCGTCGCCGACCCTGTTGTTGTCGGTGACCAGCCGGACCGCGGGCAGTTTGTTGGGCTCCGGCTGGCCCGAAACATAGCCCAGCGGCTTGTGCATGACGATGGTGACGCCCTCGGCCAGGGCCGCCGTGGCCCGGTCGCTCAGGGTCAGGGTCTGGCCCGGCTCCAGCTTGCGGCCCGCATCGGCCACGACCTCGCCGTCGACCGAGACCAGGCCGTCGGCGATCAGGGCGTCGGCCTCGCGGCGCGAACAGACCCCGGTCTGGCCCAGCCATTTGTTGATCCGGACCGGCTCGGGGCCGTCATAGGTGCGGGTGAAGCTCATGCCGCGCCCTCTAGCACACCCGCCGTCATCCGCGGGACTGGCCCGGAGGCAGGTCCGCTACGTCCCGGTTGGACACGGAGGGGACCGTCGGGACCCGCCGGAACAGCAGCATCAGATTGTTGGCCGGCATCTCCAGGCGCAGCGTCAGCGCCAGCCCCTCGGCCTTCGCCGCCGCGGCCACCGCGTCCCGGTCCCGCAACCCCCAGGCCGGATCGCGGGCCTTGAGGCTGTCGTCGAAGGCGGCGTTCGACGGAGCCAGCGGCGCATCGGCTTCGCGATAGGGCCCGTACAGGACCAGCAGGCCGCCGGTCTCCAGCCGGCTCCCGGCCAGGGCCATCAGGCCTTCGGTCGCGGTCCAGGGGCTGATGTGGATCATGTTGATGCAGACCACAGCCTGCAGCGGTTCCTCCGGCCAGGTCGCCGGGTCGAGCACGTCCAGCGCCAGCGGCGGGCGCAGGTTCGGCAGGTTCGCCGCCGCCGCCCAGGCCGTGATGCTGGCCCGAGCCTCAGCCGAGGGATCACTGGGCGTCCAGTCGAGACCGGGCAGGCCGGCAGCAAAGGCCGCCGCGTGCTGGCCCGACCCGGCGGCGATTTCAAGAACCCGTCCCCGGCCCGGCATGTGGGCGCTCAGCACCTCCAGGATCGGCCCCGTATTCCGCGCCACAGCCGGCGAAGCCAGGGCGCCCTCGGGAGTCGCGGCGATCGGGTCCATCGTCTGCATGGCCGTCCGATACCCCGCTCCGCGCCTCGCCGCGACCGGAATTATGCAGGCCTCGTCGGGGACCCCGCTCGCGAGAGGTTGAAACGTGCATCGGTTGACGCCGCGTCGCTTTGGATGTCATTCCGCGCCTGAAACATTGCGTGATATCACGCAAGGGAGCGCCACGGCGGCGTCAGATCGCCGGGCAGACGTCAGGAGAGTTCGAGTGACCGCATCCGCCATCCCGGGTCTGCACCCGGCCCCGACCTCGCACCGGAAGCTCATTGCCTGGGTCGAGGAAATCGCCGCCCTGACCCGGCCGGCCCGCGTGCACTGGTGCGACGGCTCCGAGGCCGAGAAACAGGCCATCGTCGCCGACCTGATCGGCAAGGGCACGCTGCGCGAACTGGATCAGACGAAGCGCCCCGGCTGCTACTACGCCGCCTCCGACCCCAAGGACGTCGCCCGCGTCGAGAGCCGGACCTTCATCTGCTCGGCCGACAAGCTCGACGCCGGGCCGACCAACAACTGGGCCGACCCGGTCGAGATGCGCGCGCGCCTGAACGGGCTGTTCGACGGCTGCATGGCCGGCCGGACGATGTACGTCGTGCCCTTCTCCATGGGCCCGCTCGGCTCGGAGCTCAGCGCCCTCGGCGTCGAGATCACGGACAGCGGCTATGTCGCCATTTCGATGGGCATCATGACCCGCATGGGCCAGCCCGTTCTGGACCTGATGGGCGAGGACGGCGTCTTCGTGCCCGCCGTCCATACCCTGGGCGCGCCCCTCGCCGAGGGCGAGGCCGACGTGCCGTGGCCCTGCAATGACGACAAGTGGATCGTCCACTACCCCGAGACCCGCGAGATCTGGTCCTACGGCTCGGGCTATGGCGGCAACGCCCTTCTGGGCAAGAAATGCTACGCCCTGCGTATCGCCTCGATCATGGCCCGCGACGAGGGCTGGCTGGCCGAGCATATGCTGATCCTCAAGCTGACCGATCCCAAGGGCCGCGCCAAATACGTCGCCGCCGCCTTCCCCTCGGCCTGCGGCAAGACCAACCTGGCCATGCTCCAGCCGACCATCCCGGGCTGGACGGCCGAGACCATCGGCGACGACATCGCCTGGATGCGTTTCGGCGACGACGGCCGACTGTACGCCGTCAACCCGGAAGCCGGCTTCTTCGGCGTCGCGCCGGGCACCAGCCGCAACACCAACCAGAACGCCCTGGCGACGATGGGGTCGAACACCGTCTTCACCAACACGGCCCTGACCGCCGACGGCGACGTCTGGTGGGAAGGCCTGACCAAGGTCGCGCCTGACGGCCTGACCAACTGGAAGGGTCAACCGCACGACCCCGCCTCGGGCGAGCCCGCCGCCCATCCCAACGCCCGCTTCGCCGCCCCGGCCAGCCAGTGCCCGACCATCGCGCCGGAGTGGGAGGACCCGAAGGGCGTGCCGATCGACGCCATCCTGTTCGGCGGACGCCGCGCCTCGGCCGTGCCGCTGGTGACCGAGGCCTTCGACTGGGAGCACGGGGTGTTCATGGGCTCGTCGGTCGCCTCGGAAGGCACCGCCGCCGCCGAGAACGCCATCGGGACCCTGCGCCGCGACCCCTTCGCCATGCTGCCGTTCTGCGGCTACAACATGGGGGACTATTTCGCCCATTGGCTGTCGATGGCGGGCAAGACCGAGGCGGCAAAGCTGCCGCGCCTCTACTTCGTCAACTGGTTCCGCAAGAACGAGGACGGCCAATTCGTCTGGCCGGGATTCGGCGACAACGCCCGCGTGCTGAAGTGGATCGCCGAACGCCTCGACGGCGCGGCCGAGGCCGTCGATACGCCGGTCGGACGCGTTCCGACCCGGGAGTCGCTCGACCTGTCGGGTCTGACCCTGTCGGACGCCGACCTGTCGACCCTGCTCGACGTCGACGCCGAGGTGTGGGCTGAGGAAGCGTCGCTGATCCCGGAGTTCTACGCCCAGTTCGGCGATCGCCTGCCTGCGCGCCTCTGGGCGCAGCATGAAGCGCTCACGGCGCGGATCGACGCCAACCGCGCCGCGGCCATCGCCGCCGAGTAGCGCTTGCATTCGGAGCGCGGGAGGTCGATCTGATCGCCCGTGGCTTCTTCCCCTGATGTGATCGTTATCGGCTCCGGCGTGCTCGGCCTCTGCACTGCGGCCGAACTGGCCATGCGCGGTCATGCCGTGACCGTCATCGATCCGGGCGGGCCGAACGCCTCATCCATCGCCGCCGGCATGATCGCCCCGGCGCTGGAGTCGCTGCTTGAGGACGTGTCTGCGGAGCGGGCGGCGCTGCTGAAGCGGGCCCGCGACCTGTGGCCCGCCTTCGCGGACGCCCACGGCGTGCGCCTGCTCCGTGAGGGCGCGGTCTGGCGCGGGCCCCGGGCCGAGGCCGCTCTCGACCGCCTTCAGGCTCTCGGCTTTGACACCCGGCCGACCCCCGGCGGTCTGATCACGACCGACGACTGGCGTGTCGAGGTCGGGGCGGCGCTGAAGGCGTTGACCCGAGCGCCCGGCGTTGCGGTGGTGAAGGGTCAGGTGGCGCGCCTTGTCGGCGACGCCCGACGCTGGCGGGTCGAGGCCGATGACGGCCGCGTCTGGTTCAGTTCAACCGTCGTGCTGGCCACCGGTTCGGGCCCGCCCGTCCCGGGCCTGCCCGATCGGATCGCCGCCGAGGTCGCGGCGATCACCCCGATCCGGGGACAGCTGACCTTTGTCGCCATGCAGGCCCCGGCCCGGGTGGTCCGGAGCCCAGGCGTCTATGCGGCGCCTTGCGAGGGCGGTGTCGTGATCGGCGCGACCATGGAGCCGGGCCGCCGCGACCTGGATCCCGATCCCGTGGAGGCCGCGCGTCAGGTTGCGTCGGGTCTGGAACTGCTGGGCGAGGCGGGCGAGGCGGGGGCGACCCGGGTCGGCATCCGCGGCGCGTCCGCGGACGGGCTGCCGCTGGCGGGCGCTTCCGGCGAGCCGGGCCTGTATGTGGCCCTTGCGCCTCGCCGCAACGGCTGGCTGATGGGCCCCCTGGTCGCCCTGGTCGTGGCGGATGGAATCGAGGGCAGGGAGCCGGCCGCAGACTCCGCCGCCCTCGATCCGCTCAGGTTCGCCTGATCAGTCTTCCGGCAGGGTGAAGCGCAGGTTGAAGCTCACGCGCGACCCCTCGGCCGCGCCGTTCACGGTGCGCGGATTGACGCGGAAATGACGCGTCAGGCCCTGCGCCGCCCGACCGAAGCCGTAGCCGCCGGGCGTCTCCTGCAGGACGTTGCAGTCCGTCACAGCGCCCGTGGGCAGCACAAGGCAGTTCAATGACGCCGAACCCGCCACGTCCGCGGCCATCGCCCGCTGGGGATAGGCCCGCATCATCTGATCGGCCGAGGGCTGCCTCGACCAGCTCGGATTGCGGATGACGGCCGGAGGCGTCGGGGTCGGCGTCGCCCCGACCGTGCTGTTCGGGGTCGGAAGCGGAACCTCGGTATCGAAAGTCAGGACCGTGGTGTCCGTCGGTACAGCGTCACTCGGCACGGCCGGGAGCGTATCGGTCGGGGTGAGGGGGCGCGGCGTGTCGTTGAGCGGCGGATTCGGCGCCGGCGGCGTTTCAGAGGGTACGACCGGCTCGGGCGGCTTTGGCCGATAGTTGAAGACCTCGATGATCGGGCCTTCAGGTCTTTCGGGCACGATCGGCGTTTCGAACCGCTGATAATACATCAGCGCGCCGAGGCCGACGTGGCCCGCGACGACGACGCCGAGGGCGACCCAGGTCGTCCGGGACCACCGGGGCGTCTTGCGTTCGTTGTAGTCGATGGGTCCCACCATGCCGGGTCCGCCTGCTGTCTTGATCATCATGGCCGTCTCATCCCTGTCTCATCGCCGTCCCCACAGCGTCCCACGGAGAAGTTGAGCGCTGACGTAGCGGCAAGTTTTGGGCGAAGGGCGCCTTGAAACCGCCACCGTGGTCGCGCGGCGGGATGAACGTTAAGAGTCTGTGGACGCGAAGATCGTTGTTAGGGTTTGATTAACCACGAGCCGCCAGCCTCATGACTCATGAACATCGGACCGATTCCTTCCGCGGGCGGGGTTGAGGCGGCCATTCGGCGCGCCTCGAACGTCACCGGCGTGGACGCCGATTTCCTGGTCCGCACGGCGCGCCGCGAAAGCGCGATGAACCCCGCGGCGCGGGCCCGCACGTCGTCGGCGGCGGGACTCTTCCAGTTCATCGAACAAACGTGGCTGGGCACTGTCAAAGCCCATGGCGCCAAACACGGCTATGGCCAGTACGCCGACCTGATCTATCGCGGCGGGGACGGACGGTGGCGGGTCGAGGGCTCGGCGCGCAACATCGTGCTGGACCTGCGGTTTGACCCTCAGGCCGCCTCGACCATGGCGGCGGAGCTGACAGCGTCGAACGCGGCCTATCTGCGGGGCCGATCCGGGCGCGAGCCCGGGGCCGGCGACCTGTATGCGGCTCATTTCCTGGGTCCGGCGGGCGCCGCCCAGCTGATGGAGGCGATGGAACGTCGGCCGGGCGCCAGCGCGGCGGCTCTTTTCCCCCAGGCGGCCGCGGCCAACCAGTCGATCTTCTATCGCGGCGGCCGTCCCGCGACGGTGGCCGAAGTCCATGCCAATCTGCAGCGAAGCGCGGGGAACGGAGCGCCCGCCTCGGCCGCCGGTTCGGCGCCAGCCGCGCCTGACCTGAGTGAACACGATCGGATGCTGGCCGCCCGACTGGACCGGCTGAAGCAGGACCAGAGCCTGTTGGCGTTGCTGATGGGGCAGGACGGCGAGAGCAGAAGCGGCTTCGGCGGCGCCTTCGCGCCTGAAGCAGACAAGCGTGTCTGACCGCGAATCCGGTGATGGTGAACCGCCCGTTAAGGATGGTGAGCCAATGCTGACCGGCAAAGCCTGGACCCGCCCATGACCGCCTACCGCGCCCGCCTGACCGAGATCGACATCCGCCGCCTGATCAAGGCGACCGACACGGACGAAAGAGCCGCCGCGGCCCACAAGCTGTGCCGCAGCATGGACAGGGCCGAACTGCGCGACGAGGATCGCGAGGCGGCCCAGAAGATCCTGCGCATGCTGGCCCAGGACGCCGCCGAACTGGTGCGCAGGGCCATGTCGGTGACGCTCAAATCCTCCGACCTGATCCCTCGTGATGTCGCCCGCAAGCTGGCGGCTGATGTCGACAGCGTCGCCCTGCCAATCATCAATTTCTCTCCGGCCTTCTCGGATGAGGATCTGATTGAGATCGTCGAGGCGGGATCGCCGCTGCGCCAGGTCGCCGTGGCCGGGCGCCCCGGCGTGGGCCGCGATGTGGCGACGGCGCTGGCCGAGGTCGGCTGCGAACAGGCCGTGCGCACCCTGGCCTCCAATGACAACGCCGATGTCGCGGAAGCGGCGCTGGGACGCTGCATCGATCGTTTCGGAACCTCGCCCGAGATCGTCGCCGCCATCGCCTACCGGCAGGTCCTGCCGTTGTCCGTCACTGAGCGTCTGGTCGAACTGGCGTCCGAGGCGGTGCGTGAGCACCTGGTCACCCGGCACGCCGTGGCGCCGGAGACCGCGATACGCCTGGCGGCCTTCGCGCGCGAGCGGGCGACGGTCGATCTCGTCGACCAGGCCTCGAACCAGACGGACCTGCCCCAGTTCGTCGCCAAGCTGAACGCCCGCCGGGTGCTCAACGGCTCGCTGTTGTTGAGAGCGCTGGCCCGGGGTCAGATGGCGCTGTTCGAGCACGGCGTGGCCGAACTGGCGGGCACGCCGCACGCGCGGGCCTGGCTGATGATCCACGACGCCGGGCCGCTGGGTCTGAAGGCCATCTATGATCGGGCCGGACTGCCGCCGCGCCTGTTTCAGGCCTATCGCGCCGGCGTTGATACCTGGCGCACCCTGCAGGCCGAAGGAGCCGACACATCCGGCGACGCCTTCCGTCAACAGATGCTTGAGCGGTTCCTGACCCAGCGGCCGAATGCGCCGCGCGAGGACCTGGCCTATCTGATGGAGCGGCTGGATCACGACCCGCTGCCGGCCAAGGGGCCGGTGAGCGTGGCCGCCTGACAGCAAAACGCCCGCCGGAGGCGGGCGTCAGGCGGAAGCGGCTGGCGCCGCCGACTCAGCTCAGGTGATCGGCGACCCGCGCTTCCAGGGCCTCGACCAGAATCTTGCCGACCGGGTGATCCTCGGTCTGGATCCCGTCGCGGACGACCGCCTTGATGGCGTCGATGTGGGCGTCCAGCAGGACGATCGGCGCCGCCATCCGCTTGGCCGGATCATCCATCATCTTGCAGAGCGAGCCGGCAAGGCGGGTCACGAGAGGATACTGATACGTCGTGCCCAGGCCTTTCAGGTCATGGGCGCGGAAATACAGGGCCTCGGCGGTCACGGCGTTATAGCCGGCGCTGCGAATTTCGGCCTGGGCCTGGTCGAGTTTGACGATCTCGTCCTGGAGCCATTGTCCAAACTGCGAAGACATGGCCTGGAGGGCCTGTTCAGCCTTGGCGATGGCGCCGGCGTCGATGCCGCCAAAGCCTCCGCCGACCTTCATGCGAAGGGTGTTGGGCGGGCGAATGACCTGGGCCGGGTTGCTCACGACGGGCTCCTGCGAACGAACTGGAGCCCACATTTGCACTCACGTCCTTAAAAAGCGGTGCACGTTGGTCAGGACGTGAACTGTTCGGCCAATACCCGCTCCTCGAAGGATCGGCCGGCGTCGAAAAGCATGGTCAGGGCGATGTCGCGCCGCTCCCGGACCTCGACGCGGGCCACGCGCCGGATTTCAAGATCGTCGGCCGTGGCGCTGACGGGCCGCTTGTCGGGCTCCAGCACCTCGAAACACACCTTTGACTGATGCGGCAGCAGCGCGCCGCGCCAGCGTCTCGGACGGAAGGCGCTGATCGGGGTCAACGCCAGGACGCGCGAGTCGAGCGGAATGATCGGCCCATGCGCTGAAAGATTGTAGGCGGTCGATCCCGCCGCCGTGGCCAGCATGCAGCCATCGCAGGACAGTTCCTCCAGCCGGACCCGGCCGTCCACGCTGATGCGGAGCTTGGCGCTCTGGCGGGTCTGGCGAAGCAGGGATACCTCATTGATGGCGAGGCCGCTGTGCGCCTGACCGGCTTCGGTCCATGCGTCCATCTGCAGGGGGTGAATGACAGCCCGTCCCGCGCCGGCGAGGCGTTCGATCAACCCGTCTTCGTCGAAGTCATTCATCAGGAAGCCGACCGAGCCGCGGTTCATGCCGAACACGGGCGTCCGCTGATCCATGAACGTGTGAAGCGTCTCCAGCATGAAGCCATCGCCGCCGAGCGCCACAATGACCTCCGCCTCGGCCGGATCGACAGAGCCGTAGCGCGCGATCAGCCGGTCACGGGCCGACTGGGCCTCGGGCCGGTCCGAGGCGGCGAAAGCGATGCGAATGGAGGGCGGTGCGGATTCAGTCACGAATGCACGCAAGCGGAGCCCGGCGGCGAAGTCAAACGGCGGCTTTGTGTTCGCCCTGTTCGCCGCCGATCAAAACCTTGAAGGCGCGGGCCGCGGAGCCCTGCGACAGGGCGCCCCGAAGCCAGACCGGCTCGCCCTGATCGCCGGGCAGGGAGTCGTTGAGCTTGCGCAGCTCGACCAGCAGGGTCGGGAAGACGGCCCGGTCGATCCCCACGGCGGCGCAGGCGTAATAGAGAGCCTCGGGCGTCGGCGCGGTCAGGGCCGTGCGGACCTGACCGACGGCGAACCCGCCCAGGGCGGACAGGCCGTGGACGAACAGGCTCAGCCGCTTCTCCCGCACGGCGCGGATCAGCAGGCCGGCGCGCAACTGACCTGCGGACTGCAGTTTGTCGATCAGTCGCCGTTCCATCTCGTCCCGGTCGCCCTGGCCCTCCGTATCCTCCTCGGCCTCTGTCGGGCGCAGGATGCCGTCCACGGCGGCGTGGACGGCGGCCCCCAGGGCTTCCTGGTCAACGGTGAAGCGGGCGGCGATCGACTGGCGCAGCGCCGTCCCGACCCACCGATACATCTGTTCGGCCAAGGCCTCGGTCAGCAGTGGATGGCGGGTGAGTGGGCCGCGCAGCGCGGCTATGCGGCGGGAATGCTCGACCAGCCGTCGCACGCCTTCAACGCTGATTTCAGCGGTTCGATTGGTGGTCAGGGCCATCAGTACAGCCGGCTCGGCCTGATCAATCACAGCGTCGGCCACCCGGCCGCTGATCCGGGGACGGCGCGCGACAGCGATCTGGTGCTCCAGCGAAGCCTCGATCAGCACACGCAGCAGGTCCTCGTCCTGCAGGATGGGACTGGACTCGAGAATGGGCCGGGCGATCTCGATCTCGTCGAGGGCCAGGACATTGACAAGGGCCGGCGGGGCCCATTCGGCGTGCGCCAGCTTTTCAGACAGCACCTTGCGCACATCTCGTTCGGCCTGACGGGCCAGCGTCAGGAATATCTCGCTCAGCACCGGCGACAGTTCGCCCGTCGGCGGACAGGCATCGCAAAGGGCGACGACGCCCAGAAGCAGACGCTGACGCGCTTCCGTGCTGGGATTGTGGGCCAGGGTCAGCAGGTCGCTGGGCCGCGGCGCGGCCCCATCAGTGCGGGTGGCGGGCACGAGTTGGACGAGGACCACGGGCGTCTCCGGCGCGCCGACGACAGGTCAGCATGATCAAAGCTAGGCGGGGGCCACTAAGACGCGGTTAACGGAAGCTGAATCTTGACGTGGGCGCTGCGCGGCGCGAGCGTGCGCGGCAAGGTAGAACAAGGACCGAGATCATGGCTGACGGCGCCGCTGCTTCCCTGAAATCGAGGGTGTCCGAGGCGGAGTGGACCGCCCGCGTCGAACTGGCGGCCCTGTACCGTCTGGTGGCTTTGCACGGGTGGGACGACATGATCTTCACCCACATCTCGGCGCGCGTACCGGGACCCGAACATCATTTCCTGATCAACCCGTACGGATTCTATTTCGAGGAGATGACGGCTTCCTGCCTGGTCAAGGTCGATCTTGACGGGAACATCGTCCAGGAGACGACCAGCTTCATCAATCCGGCCGGTTTCACCATCCATTCGGCGATCCACGCCGCGCGGGAGGACGCCCGTTTCGTCATCCATCTGCACACGGTCGCCGGCGTCGGCGTCGCGGCGCAGCAGGAAGGCCTGCTGCCGATCGGCCAGAACGCCTGTCTGCTGCAGCATCAGGTCGCCTATCACGGCTATGAGGGGCTGGCGCTGAACCACGACGAACGAGAGCGGCTGGTGGCCGATCTGGGCGACAAGCCGCTGATGCTGTTGCGCAACCACGGCACCCTGGCGGTGGGCCAGACGGCGGCGGCGGCCTGGGTCGGGATGTTCTTCCTCGAACGGGCCTGCGCCCAGCAGGTGGCGGCCCTCTCGGGCGGACGGGAGCATGTGCTGATGGCGCCGGACGCCGCCCAGGTTGAGACGAAGGAACAGGGCAAGGGTATCGGCTTCATCTCTTCCCTCGCCTGGCCCGGGGCGCTTCGTATGCTTGACCGGAAATCGCCGGGCTACGACGTGTGAAATTCGTCGGCGGTCTTCTGGCCGCGATGGCCTTGCTGGCGACGGCCGGATCCGCGGCCGCCGGGCCCTGGTCTCAGCCAAAGGGACAGGGCCAGATCATCCTGAAGTACGAGGCCATGGAGGCGGATCGCGGCTTCGACATGGATGGCGCGCTGGCCGATCTTCCCGCCGACCGACGCGACACCGTCCTGGGCGTGTTCGCCGAATATGGCCTGACCGACCGGCTGACCCTGCAGTTCAAGGGCGACTGGCAATCGGGCGAGGACGCCTTCGTCGACTTCGAGGGCCGTGGTCCGGTGGAGCTCGGCATCACCTGGCAGATCTGGCGTGATGATCGCGCGGCGGTCAGCTTCTACGCCGGATACGCCGACGGCGGGGAAGGCCGCAATGCGGGCTACGCCGCGCCCGGCGTCGGCGATTCGGACTGGGAAGTCCGGGCCTCGGTCGGTCGGTCGTTCGGGGGAGCAGGGCGTTGGGGCCCCAAGGCGTCCTTCGTCGAATTGCAGGCGGCCCGCCGCATGCGTGCGGGCCTGCCCGACGAAACGCGAATCGACGCCACCGCGGGCGCCCATCTCGACAACGACTGGATGGTTCTGGCCCAGGCTTTCGGGGGGCAGGCTGATGACGGCGGCTCGCGATGGCTTTCGGTCGAGGCCTCGATCGTGCGCGCTTTCGGCGACTGGAGCGTCCAGGCTGGCTGGCGACAGGCGGTTGCGGGGCGAGAGACTCCCGAAAGCGGCGGACCGGTGGTCGCCCTATGGCGCCGGTTCTGACCGCGTCGCATGGCCGCGCCAATTGGGCGACGGAAACAGGAACCGGGTCCGTTACAAGAACCTGACTTGTGTCGACGGCGACAGCCGCTAAGTCGGCTCGTCCAACGGTTCGAGAGCCTTCCCGAGTGATCAGACGCCACTTCTTCCTCGTCGCCGCCGCCGGCTTGCTGGTGTTGATGGTTCTCGCGGTCCTGCTCCGGGTGGCGTTCGCCGGCGACGACAAGGGCGGCGGGCAACGCGGCGGCCCGGGCGGACGCGCGCAGCAGGTATCCCAGGCCGAGGTGATCCAGCGTCCCTTCACCGATACGATCGAGGTTCTCGGCGTGGCCCGGGGTCGTCGTTCAGTGGACATCACCTCTGGCACGACCGAACTGATCACCCGCGTTCTGTTCCGCGACGGCCAGACCGTCGCCGCGGGGGCGCCCCTGGTCGAGCTTCAGGCCGGCGAGGAGGATGCAGGCATCATTCAGGCCCGTGCCGCCGTTGAGCAGACGCGCCGGGACATGGAGCGGTGGGAGGGGCTGGCCGAACGCGGCATCGCCCCCCAGGTCACGGCCGAGCAGGCGCGCACCGCCTTTGAATCCGCGAGCGCCAGCCTGCGCGCCGCCCAGGCCCGTCGCGGCGACCGCGTCATCCGCGCCCCGTTCGCCGGTGTGCTGGGGCTCAGCACGGTGACGGCCGGCACCCTCGTCAATCCGGGCGCGATCATCGCCACTCTGGACGACATCAGCGTGATCCGCGTCGATTTCCCGGTGCCCGAACGCTATATTTCGACCCTCTCGACGGGAACATCGATTGTGGCCCGCTCCGACGCCTTTCCGGGGCAGACGTTCGCCGGTCGCATCGCCCAGCTGGATACGCGGGTCGATCCGCAGACCCGGGCAGTGACCGCGCGCGCCGAGTTCGCCAATCCGGGCGGTCGAATTCGTCCGGGAATGGCCCTGCGGGTGTCCATCGAACAGGGCCAGCGTCAGGTGGCCTCGGTGCCGGAGTCGGCGGTTCAGTACGAGGCGTCCAGCGCCTTCGTCTATCGGATCGTGGCGGTTGAGGACGCCAGCACGGCCCAACGCGTGACGGTCGATACCGGCGCGGTCGAGAACGGCTTCGTCGAGATTCTCTCTGGCGTGAATCTGAATGACCGCGTGGTCGGTTCGGGTCTCAATCGTATCCAGCCGGGCACGCCCGTGACCGTGGCCCGGGCCGGCGCGTCAGGCAGGCCGGCGGGAGCCACGCCGCCCGCGAAGGGCGTCGCCCCATGATGCTCTCGGATCTCGCGGTCCGCCGCCCGGTCTTCGCCGCCGTCGCGGCGATCGTGATCTGCGTTATCGGGGCGGCCTCGTTCTTCTTCGTGCCGGTGCGCGAACTGCCCGACGTCGATCCGCCCATCGTGTCGGTCAGCACGACGTATACCGGCGCCTCCGCCGAGGTCATCGAGAGCCGCATCACCGAGCCGGTGGAGCAGCAGATCGCGGGCATCCAGGGCGTGGAACGGATCAATTCGTCCAGCCGTGACGGACGTTCGAACGTCCGCATCGAATTCTCGCTGGATACCGACATCGACGTCGCCGCCAACGACGTCCGCGATCGGGTGTCGCGGGTGACCGGCCGGTTACCCGACCAGGCGGACCCGCCCCAGGTGTCCAAGGCGGATTCCGACACCCAGCCGATCATGATCGTCTTCCTCCGTTCGTCGGAGATGAACCGGCTGGAACTGACGGACTATGCCGAACGGTCGCTGACCGAGCGGTTCGCCACCATCCCGGGCGTGGCGGAGGTCCGGATCTATGGCGAGCAGCGCTATGCGATGCGGATATGGCTGGACGCCGACGCCCTCGGCGCGCGCGGCCTGACGGTGTCGGATGTCGAGAGCGCCCTGACCTCCCAGAACGTCGAACTGCCCGCCGGCACGCTGGAATCGACGGACAAGGACTATACCATCCGCGTGGCGCGCAACTATGCGACCGCGGCGGAGTTCGCCACCCTGCCGATCTCGACCGGCGGCTCCGCGGCCAATCAGAGCGTGCCCGGGTCGGTCGGCGGCGGCGGCTATGTGACCCGGCTGGGGGACGTCGCCCGGATCGTCGAGGCGCCCGAGGACGACCGCCGACTGTTCCGCGGCAATGGTCTGGATCAGATCGGTCTTGCCATCACCCGGCAGTCCCAGGCCAATGACCTGTCGATTTCCGAAGGCGTGCGGGCCCTGATCGAGGAGGTCAGCCCGAGCCTGCCCGAAGGGTCCGAACTGGTCATCGGCTCAGACAATTCGGTCTTCACCTCCCACGCCATCGACGAGGTTTGGATCACCATCGGCATCGCCCTGGTGCTGGTGGCGCTGGTCAATTTCGTCTTCCTCGGCACCTTGAGGGCGGCCCTGATCCCCTCGATCATCGCCCCGATCTGCCTGCTTTCGATCTTCATCATCCTGGCGGCCTTCGGCTTCTCGCTGAACCTGCTGACCCTGCTGGCCATGGTTCTGGCCATCGGTCTGGTGGTCGATGACGCCATCGTTGTGACCGAGAACATCCAGCGCCGCCTGGACCATGGCGAACCGCCGCTGGTCGCCGCCGAGCGCGGGACGCGACAGGTGTTCTTCGCCGTGATCGCGACGACCGTGGTCCTGCTGTCCGTTTTCGCGCCCCTGCTGTTCCTGCCGGGCTATGTCGGCCGGCTGTTCGTGGAACTGGCGGCCGCCATCGCCGGCGCCGTTGCCTTCTCGGCCTTCCTGGCCCTCACCCTGTCGCCGATGCTGGCGTCCAAGCTTCTTCGTCCTGCCAGCGGCTCGGGCTTTGTCGCCCGCAAGGTCGACGCGGGAATGGACCGGTTGAAGAACTCCTATCGCAACTCGCTGGAAGCCCTGCTGGGCGCCCGGAAGGCCGTGATCGGGATGGGCGGACTGGTCGTGTTCATCGCGCTGGGCGCCGTCGGCATGTTCCTGACGCTGCCCAACGAACTGATGCCGCCCGAGGACCGGGGCAGCATCAGCATCCGGGTTCAGGGCCCCGAGGGCGCGGGCTACGACTATACGCGCGAAATCATGCTCGGGCTGGAACCGATCCTGGCCGGATACGCGCAGAACGGCGAGGTCGAGAGCTATTTCGTCTCGGCGCCCGGCTGGGGCGGCGGCAACAATGGCGGCAACGCCAATCTGACGCTGACCGACTGGAGCGAGCGCGATCGTTCGGCCGACGAGATCGCCCAGGACCTGAACCGGCAGCTGCGCAATCAGACCGGCGCCCAGGTGAACGCCGCGGCCCGCAGCGGCTTCTCGCGCGGCGGCGGCGGCGGCAACAGCGTCGAAATGGTCATGACGGGCGCTGAGTACGAAAGCATGTTCGAGTGGGTCCAGCCGATCATGGCCGCCGCCCTCGCCAACCCGAACCTGTCACGGCCGCGTCTCGACTATGAGCCCAACGCCCCGCGCCTGCTGGTCGATGTCGATCCCGAACGCGCCGCCAGCCTGGGCGTGTCGTCCCAGGAGGTCGGTCGCACCCTGCAGACGATGTTCGGCTCACGCCGGGCCACGACCTATATCAAGGGCGGCCAGGAATACGATGTCATCCTGCAGACCGAGCGCAGCAGCCGCGCCGAGGTCGGCGACCTGGAGACCCTCTATGTCGGCACCGGATCGGGCGCCATCGTGCCCCTGTCCTCGGTCGTCGAGACCCAGACGTCCGGCGACACGCCGGACCGCCGCCGACTGGACCGGCAACGCGCCATCTCCCTCAGCGCCGACCTGAATCCCGGCTACACCATCGCTGACGCCACGGCCTTCTTTGAGGCCGAGGTCGCCAAACAGCCGCCCGGCGTGGCCACCGTGCAGTGGGGCGGGGCGGCGCGTGACCAGCAGGAAGCCGGCGGCGCCGTCATGGCGGCCTTCGGGCTCGCCCTGCTGCTGGTGTTCCTGGTGCTGGCGGCCCAGTTCGAGAGCTGGATCACCCCGGCGGTGATCATGCTGACCGTGCCGCTCGCGGCTGCGGGCGGTCTGTTCGGCCTGGTGATGATGGGGTCCAGCCTCAACATCTACAGCCAGATCGGCCTGATCATCCTGATCGGCGTGGCGGCCAAGAACGGCATTCTGATCGTGGAATTCGCCAACCAGCTGCGAGATCAGGGGCGGTCAATCCGCGACGCGATCATCGAGGCGTCCGCCCTGCGGCTACGGCCGATCATCATGACGTCGATCGCCACGGCCTTCGGCGCCCTGCCGTTGATGCTCTGGCAGGGAGCCGGCGCGGGGAGCCGTCAGACCATCGGCGTGGTGATCGTCGCCGGAGCCTTCTTCGCGACCCTGCTGACCCTGTTCGTGGTGCCGGTGATTTACGGCGTGCTCGCACGCTTCACCCGGTCGCCGGAATACACGGCCCGCAAGATCGAGGAATGGGAAGCCCAGGAGGCCACGGCCAACGACGCGGTGCCGGCCGCAGCTGAATAGGCCTCAGGCCCCGGATGGCGCGTAGCCGGTCTCGACCTTGAGGAAGGCGACGACGTCCCGCCGGTCCGTGGGATCGGGAATGCCGGCGAAACTCATCTTGTTGCCCTGAAGGAAGGTGCGGGGGTTTTCCAGCCAGTCGTCCAGACGGGCGCCGTCCCACACAAAGTCCGCCTCCTTCATCGCGGTCGAGTAGTTGAAGCCGGGATGGGTCCCGGCCTGACGTCCAAAGATGCCGTAGAGATTGGGGCCGGTCATGTTCGGCCCGCCCTCGGTGATGGTGTGACACGACCGGCAGCGGGCGAAGGCGCGGCGGCCGTTCTCCAGATCGGCCTCGTTCCAGGGCGCGGGCAGGGACGCCAGCAGGGCGACCTTTTCGACCGCCGACGGCGCCGGAGTCGGCGCTGGACGGGCCGGTGCCGGCGGGCCCTCGGCCTTCTGGTCCGGCGACTGGCTGCATCCGGTCAGGGCCAGGGCGGCGAGGGCGATGAGGGCAGGATGGTTCATGGCGGTCTCCAGCGGCGTCTTCCCCTGATAGCCCAACCGCGACGCCGGGCAACTGCGTCAGCGCAAAGGCGGGCTGGACGAAAGCCAGTCGCACCTGATAATCAGTGTCAACAGGTGCGGTTGACCGCGCTGATCGTCCGCGAGCCTCATGTCCCATACCCGTAAACTCAGTCTGGCCCGTCAGGGCGACCGTGGCGTCATTGTCCAGGTGGGCGGCCATGACGATGAGCATGCGATGGAGCTGGAGCGCCGTCTGCTGGAACTCGGCTTTGTCGAGGGCGCCTGTGTCGAGCTGCTGCATGAGGGCCTTTTCGGCCGCGATCCCATCGCCCTGAAGGTGGACGACATGCGGGTCGCCCTGCGTCGGCATGAGGCCGCGAGCCTGACCGTCGAATTCGAGCCGGCCCGGGCCGCCTGATGGATATGGCGGTAAGGAGCGCGCGGGTCGCGCTCGTCGGCAATCCGAACAGCGGCAAGACCGCCCTGTTCAACGCCCTGACGGGCGCCCACCAGAAGGTCGCCAACTACGCAGGCGTCACGGTCGAACGGAAGGAGGGCCTGATCCGCTCGGCCGGCGGCCGGACCCTGTCCGTGCTGGACCTGCCAGGGACCTATTCCCTGCGGGCGCGCAGCCCGGACGAGGAGGTCACGCGGGATGCGGTCCTCGGACGACTGGCCGGGGAGACGCCGCCGGATGTTCTGGTCGCCGTCGCCGACGCGACCAACCTGCGGCTGGTGCTGCGGCTGGTGCTGGAACTCAAGGCCGTCGGGCGGCCGATGGTGCTGGCCCTGAACATGTACGACATCGCCCAGCGACAGGGATTGCGCATTGATCTGGAGCGGCTGGAGGCCGAGCTGGGTCTGCCCGTCTTGCCGACGACGGCGACGCGCAAGCGCGGCATCGACGATCTGATCGCCGCCATAGACACCGCGGCCGGGACCCTGAACCCTGCCGGGAACAACGGCTGGACGGCGCCGGACGCCGATTCGTTGCGAGGCGCGGCGCGTGAGGCCGAGCGGATCATGAAGGCCTGCGTCCAGCCGCCCGAACGGCCCGACACCCTCACGGGCCGGATCGATTCCGTGCTGCTGCATCCCGTCGGGGGTCTGTTGATCCTGATGACGCTGCTGTTCGTCATGTTCCAGGCCGTCTTCACCTGGGCCGGTCCTTTCATGGATGGTATCGAGGCCGGTCTGGGCGCCCTGGGCGGCTGGGTGGCGACGTTCATGCCCGACGGCATCTGGCAGAGCCTGATCGTGGACGGCCTGATCTCGGGTGTCGGCAGCGTGCTGGTCTTCCTGCCGCAGATCCTGATCCTGTTCCTGTTCATCCTCCTGCTCGAGGACTTCGGCTACATGGCCCGGGCGGCCTTCCTGATGGACCGGATCATGGGGGGGGCGGGGCTGCACGGCCGCGCCTTCATTCCCCTGCTCAGCAGTTTCGCCTGCGCCATTCCCGGCGTAATGGCGGCGCGGGTGATCGACAGCAAGCGCGACCGCCTGACCACCATCATGGTGGCCCCGTTGATGACCTGTTCGGCGCGCATCCCGGTCTACACCCTGATCATTTCGGCCTTCATACCGAACGAGCAGGTGTGGGGATTCGCCAGCCTGCAGGGGCTGGTGATGTTCGGGCTCTACGCCTCCGGCATCGTCAGTGCGCTGGCCGTGTCGTTCGTGATCCGCAAGGTATTCTGGCGGGGGGCGGTCGAGCCCTTCATGATGGAGCTTCCGGCCTACAAGTTGCCGGACGCGAAGAGCGTGCTGTTCAATCTGTGGATTCGCGCCCGCATCTTCCTGGAGCGGGCGGGGCGTATCATCCTGCCGTTGATGGTCATCGTCTGGGCCTTGTCGACCTTCCCCTATCCCCCCGAGGGCGCGACCGCGCCGGCCATTGACTACAGCTTCGCAGGCATGATCGGTCACGCGCTTGAGCCCGTCTTCGCGCCGATCGGCTTCAACTGGCAGATGGTCATCGCCCTGGTGCCCGGTATGGCGGCCCGGGAGGTCGCCGTGGCGGCCCTCGGCACCGTCTACGCCGTTGCGGAAGCCGACGGCGCCACGGCCCTTCTCGGCGCGACGCTCGCCGCGAACTGGTCCCTGGCGACAGGCCTGGCCTTCCTCGCCTGGTACGTCTTCGCGCCCCAGTGCATGCCCACGCTCGGCGTTGTGAAGCGCGAGCTCAACTCGTGGAAATGGATGTGGGTGATGGTCGCCTACATGTTCGGACTCGCCTATCTGGCGGCCTTCATCGTTTACCGGGTCGCGGTGGCGATGGGCGGAGGCTGAGGCGGGGCAAGACCTGCAAAGCGCAACGCGCGAAGCAGGATGGTGCCGGTTGCAGGATTCGAACCCGCGACATCCAGTTTACAAAACTGGCGCTCTACCAACTGAGCTAAACCGGCCGCCGTCCTGACGGGCGGCCCTTATGCTGGCGCACGGCCGAGGACGTCAAGACAGACGCACGTCTGCGTCGTTCACTGGTTCAGCGGTTTGTCGACGCCAACAGGGCCAGAAGGGCGAAGCTGGCGAGCCAGTGCTCGCCCATGTAATCGCCGGTGACGTGGGGCAGGGCGGCGTCGAGGTGACGGTCGGCGGCCTCAAGGGCGATGGACCGGCGCACATCGCTGGAGGGGAGCGCCGAAGCAATCTCGCGCCAGCACCACGCCCGGCTCAGGTTCAGGCCGTCGAGGTGGGCGATCTTGCCGTCCGACCGGTCGCTGACCCCGGCGGGCTGAAATAGCGTCGCCGGCTCGCGCCGGTCCAGCCGAGGCAGGAAGGCGGTGAACCAGTCGGTGAAGGCGTCCGGCGTCATCACGCGTTTCATCAGCATGGCTTCCGTCAGGGCGGGGGACAGAAACTCGTCCTGCGACGGCTCCCAGGCCTGACAGTCGCGGTCCCCCGAATGCCAGCGCATGGCCCGTTCACGGCACAACTCGACCAGGGAGGAGTCCCCGGAGGCTTCCGCGTAGTCGAGCGTCAGTCGCAGGGCGAAGGCGGTACTGTAGTGGGTCCCGACCCGGACCGGATAGTCGGCGAGCGGCAGGAAATCAGTGAACCGCCTGGCGAAGGCCCGGGCCAACGGACGCAAGGTCTCGGCACGGGAGTCGTCATGCCGTTCCAGCTCGGCGGCCAGCATCAGCAGCCAGGCCCAGCCATAGGGGCGTTCGAATCCGCGGCTGGCTGGCCGATCGAGATAGGCCGTTTCGGCGGCGACATTCGCCGGAGTGAAAAGCTCGTCGGCGAGCCTCCGGATCCGCTTCGCCTCCGGCATGTCCGGATACAGCCGCAGCAGGGTGAACAACGTCCACCAGCCGTGCACGCACGAGTGCCAGTCGAAACTGCCGAAGAAGATCGGATGCAGGGCGCGCGGACCCTGCACGTCCTCCGGCCCGGCCAGGACGTGGTCCATCTTGTTCGGGTACTCACGAGTCACGTGGCCGAGGGCGGCGGCGGCGAAGCGGGAGGCGGCGGCGGCGTCGAGGACGTGGGCCATCTCAGAACCGGAAGGCGAGGAAATACATCAGGGCGATGTTGATCACGAGGATCATGGCCGCCGTGGGAATCTGCACCCGGATGACGCCGTTGAAAGGGGCCTCCCGGTCCGGCAGGTCCAGCAGGGCGGCGGGCACGACGTTGAAATTGGCCGCCATGGGCGTGGTCAGGGTGCCGCAGAAGCCGGCCAGCATGCCGATGGCGCAGACGATGGCCGGGTTTCCCCCGAACTGGAGGACCACGATCGGCAAACCCACGGCGGCCGTCATCACCGGGAAGGCGGCGAAGGCGTTGCCCATGATGAAGGTGAACACGGCCATGCCGCCGCAATAGGCGATCACCGCCAGCAGCCGGTGGTCCAGCGGCAGATAGGCGGTGAACAGTTCCCCGATCCGGTCGCCGACGCCGGCGATGACGAATACGGCTCCGAGCGAGGCCAGCATCTGGGGCAGGACGCCGGCCCAGCCGACCGCGTCCATAAGTCGGCGCCCTTCCTGCAGCGGCGCCAGCAACGGCGGCCTCAGCCACACCATGGCCAGGGTCAGACCGGCCGCCACGCCGAGGCCGAGCGCGATCAGGGTTGGCTGCTCGGGGCCGAACAGCGGAACGCCGAAGATGACGGTCTTGTCCAGCACCAGCGCGCCCAACAGGGCGACAATGGGGATCAGAAGCGCCGGCACGAACAGCCAGTCGCCGCGCCGCTCGGCGCTGGCCTGACGTTCCTCGGAGCCGGTGGTGGCGGGCTTGCCCTGTCCCAGAAACTTGAAGCCGGCGATCACCGCGAGCGCCACGACAAGAAAGCCGTTGGCGAGGTCGGACAGGTATGAGCCGAACAGGAAGCTGACCGCCAGAAGGCCCCAGAAGACGGTGTTGCCCAGCCGCTTCGGATTGAGGGGGTCGGTGAGGCTGAGCACCGAGAAGGCCGCGAAGGTCAGGCCGGCGAAGATATAGAGCCACTGAAGGGTGATCATTGGCCGACCTCCGCCGCGGCCGTCTGGCGTGCCAGCGACCGGTCCAGCATGACCAGCCGCGCCCCATGCACCAGCAGGGCCGCGATGGCGGTGGGTATGGCCCACACCGACAGCTGCAGCGGCTCGACCATGATGCCATTGGCCTCAAGGAAGCCCTTGATCAGCAGGATGGAGGCGATGGCGATGAAGATGTCCTCGCCGAAGAACAGGGCGATGTTGTCCACGGCCGCGGCATGGGCGCGGATGCGATAGCGCACCGCATCGGGCAGGGCGCCGAACCGGGTCTCGGCCGCGGCCTCGGCCATGGGCGCGACCAGCGGCCGGACCATCTGCGGATGCCCGCCGAGCTTGGTCTGGCCGAGGGCGGCGCTGATCTGGCGCAGGACGAAATAGGCCAGCAGGATGCGTCCGGTGGTGGCCCCACGCGCCTTGGAGATCAGGATCCGCGCCCGCTCCTGCAGGCCGAAGCGCTCGAGCAGGCCGATGAGCGGCAGCACCAGCCAGATCACGCTGATGTAGCGGTAGTCGTTGAAGGCCTTGCCGAAGGCCGCGATCGTATCCAGAGCGGCCCGGCCCAACCCGGCGACGCTGACGCCCGGCGCGATCACGGCCGCGACGCCCGTGACGATCGCCGCGACCAGAATGACCGCCAGCGGATTCAGCCGCGCCACGAAACCCGCGACCAGCACCGCTATGCCCAGAAGAACCCACATACGCCCGTCCCCGTCCCGTTGGTCCGCGAAGCTAGTCCGTTCCGGGGCGGGGAGGGAAGGCGTCGGCGCCAGCCCTGCCGAATCCGCCGCCGCCCGGCGTCTCGATGACGAAGACGTCGCCCACCGCCATTTCGACTTCGGCCGTCGCGTCTAGCGCCTCCACCGAACCGGTTGCCCGTTCGATCCGGTTCACCCCGACCGCCCCGTCCTCGCCGCCGGCGGCGCCGAAGGGCGCCGTGCGTCGGTGATTGGACAGGATGGCGGCGGTCAGCGGCTCGAGGAACCGTACCCGCCGCACCGTTCCGTCACCGCCCCGGTTGGCGCCGTCGCCGCCGGAACCGCGGCGAATCGAGAACTCTTCCAGCAGCACGGGAAAGCGGGTTTCGAGCACCTCGGGATCGGTCAGCCGGCTGTTGGTCATGTGGGACTGGACCGCCGATGCGCCGTCGAAGCCGGGCCCCGCGCCGGCCCCTCCGGCGATGGTCTCGTAGTACTGGCGCGTGGCGTCGCCGAAGGTGAAGTTGTTCATCGTGCCCTGGCTGGCGGCCAGCACGCCCAAGGCGCCGTACAGGCAATCCACGACCGCCTGGCTGGTTTCGACATTGCCGGCCACCACCGCCGCCGGATAGCGCGGGTTCAGCATGGACCCTTCCGGCACGATCAGACGGATCGGCTTCAGACACCCTTCGTTCAGCGGGATGGCGTCGTCCACGAGTGTGCGGAAGACATAGAGGGTGGCGGCCCGGGTTATCGAGAGCGGGGCATTGAAATTGTTGGGCCGCTGGGCGCTGGTCCCGGTGAAATCGACGGTGGCGCTGCGGGTCGCCGCATCGACATCGATCCGCACGCGGATGACCGCGCCGTCATCCATCTCCAGGGAGAAGGATCCTGGCTTCAGCGCCGCGATGGCCCGGCGGACGGCCTCCTCGGCATTGTTCTGGATGTGGCCCATATAGGCGGTCACGACCGGTCGCCCGAACCCGGCGACCATGCGGATCAGCTCATCCGCTCCGCGGGCGCAGGAGGCGACCTGGGCCTTCAGGTCGGCCATGTTCTGATCGACATTGCGGGAAGGGTGCGGGCCCGATGCGAACAGGCTCCGGGTCTCGGCGTCCCGCAGCCGCCCGGCGTCGATCAGCAGGAAGTCGTCGATCAGCACGCCTTCCTCCTCGACGGTTCTTGACGTCGGCGGCATCGAACCGGGCGTTATGCCGCCCACGTCGGCATGGTGGCCCCGCGCCGCGACGAAGAAGGCGGGATCCTCGTCCGCATCGAGGAACACCGGCATGATCACCGTGATGTCCGGCAGATGGGTGCCGCCGTTGTAGGGGGCGTTGAGCATGTAGACGTCGCCGCGCCGCATCCCCCGACCGTCCGCGCCCGATCCGCGCGAACCGATCACGGTGCGGATGCTCTCGCCCATCGATCCGAGGTGGACCGGGATATGCGGGGCGTTGGCGATCAGCGCGCCGGTCGCGTCGAAGACGGCGCAGGAGAAATCGAGCCGCTCCTTGATGTTGACCGAATAGGCCGTGGCCCGCAGGGCCTCGCCCATCTGTTCGGCGCAGGCCATGAAGCGGCTGTTGAACACCTCCAGCATGATCGGGTCGGCGTCCGTGCCGATGGCCCGACGCGCGGGCAGGGCGACCGTGCGTTCCAGGATCAGGTTCAGCGCCTCGTCCGTCGCGGCCCGCCAGCCGGGCTCGACCACGGTGGTTCCCGTGTCCTCCAGAATGATGGCGGGTCCATCGACGGCGGCTCCGGGTCCGAAATCGTCGCGGCGATAGACGGGCGTGTCGTGATCCGCGCCGGCCATGCGCACCGGCGCGCGCGCGACGATGCGGGGTACGCGGTCCGGGCCGGGCTGGATGGCGTCGGAGGACGTCTGGCCCGAGGCGGCCACCGCCTCGACCTCCAGCGATTCGACGATCAGAGCCTTGTCCTCGGCAAAGAAGCCGAAGCGCAACCGGTGCAGCGCCTCGAAGGCGGCGCGCATGGCGGCGGCCGGGCCGAAGGGGACCACCAGCGGGGTGTCGGATCCGGCGAACTTTATCTCCGCCCGGGTCAGGGTGTTCAGGGCGGCGTCCTTGAAGCCCTGCCCGGTCAGATCCTCCCGCGCCTGCACCTCCAGCGCCGCGACCCGGTCGGCCAGGGCCGCGTCGCCCGTCGGCTCCAGCGGCGCGGCCACCGTCGCTTGCTTGATGGCCCGGACCTCGGCCAACCCCATGCCATAGGCCGACAGCACCCCCGCGAACGGATGCAGCATCACCCGCGTCATCCCCAGGGCGTCGGCGACCAGACAGGCGTGCTGCCCGCCCGCTCCGCCGAAACAGTTGAGCACATAGCGGGTCACGTCATAGCCGCGCTGGATCGACACCGACTTGATCGCCTCGGCCATGTTCTGCACCGCGATGGTCACGAAACCCTCGGCGAGAGTCTCCGGGGCGGCCGGTCGGCCTGTGGCGCGCGTGACCTCGGCGGCGAGCGCCTCGAAGGCGGCTGCGACGGCTGCGGCGTCGAGCGGCTGGTCGCCATTCGGACCGAACACCGCCGGAAACTGGTCGGGCCGCAGCTTGCCGAGCATGACGTTGCAGTCGGTCACCGTCAGCGGCCCGCCGCGGCGGTAGGCCGCCGGCCCCGGCACCGCCCCGGCCGACTCCGGTCCAACTCTCAGGCGGGCGCCGTCGAAGCGGCAGATCGAGCCGCCGCCCGCCGCCACCGTATGGATGCCCAGCATGGGCGCCCGCAGCCGTACGCCCGCCACCACGGCATCCGAGGTCCGCTCATAGTCGCCGGCGAAATGGGAGACGTCGGTCGAGGTGCCGCCCATGTCAAAGCCGATCACCCGGTCGAATCCCGCCGCGCGCGCCGTCTCCGCCATACCGACCACGCCGCCGGCCGGCCCGGAGAGGATGGCGTCCTTGCCGCGAAACGCCTCCGCCGCCGTCAGCCCGCCGCTGGACTGCATGAACAGCAGCGGGGTCGAGGAGCCGAGATCGGCCCCGACCTGATCGACATAGGCTTTCAGGATCGGCGACAGATAGGCGTCCGCCACCGTGGTGTCGCCGCGCCCGATCAGTTTGATCAGCGCCCCGACCTCGTGGCTGACCGAAATTTGCTCGAAGCCGAGTTCGCGGGCGAGCTCCGCCAGCCGCCGTTCGTGGTCGGTGAAACGCCAGCCATGCACAAGGACGATGGCCAGCGCCCGGAAGCCAGCCGCCCGGGCCGCCATCAGGTCAGCCATCGCCCGATCTTCGTCCAACGGCCGGTCGACGGCGCCGTCGGCGCGCACCCGTTCGTCGATCTCTATGACCCGGTCGTAGAGCTGGTCGTTCAGCACGATGTGGCGGGCGAAGAGCTCAGGGCGGCTCTGCCAACCGATGCGCAGGGCGTCGCCGAAGCCGCGGGTGATGGCCAGCACGGTGGGCTCGCCCTTGCGCTCCAGCAGGGCGTTGGTGGCGACGGTGGTGCCCATCCGGATTTCGTAGACGAGGCCGGGGGGGAGAGGGCCGGTCGGCGCCTCCAGAATCCGCCGCACGCCCTCGACCGCCGCGTCGGTGTACTGTTCCGGATTGTCCGAGAGCAGCTTGCAGGTTTGAAGGTCTCCGTGGGGCGCGCGGGCGACGATGTCGGTGAAGGTGCCGCCCCGGTCGATCCAGAAGCGCCAGCCTGCCGCGCCTTCGGTATGGGCTGTTCCGATGTTGGGTTCCGACTCGCTCATTCCGGCAGCTTATCGCAGACTTCGCTCGATCTGTTCCGCCAGGGGCCTGTCGCGAGCGGTCTTCGGTTGCTAGATCGGGCCTAGCAGAACGAGGACGCGACATGACCGGAACGATCGAACTTTGCCACTGGATCAACGGCGAGGCGGTCGCGGCCGAGCGTCCGGGCGAAAGTCTCAATCCGTCGGACACCCGCGAGGTGGTGGCCCGCACGCCCGACGGCGGAGAGGCCGAGGTCAATGCGGCGGTTGCGGCGGCGAAGACGGCTTTCCCCGCCTGGGCCGAGGCGTCGCCCGAGGTGCGCTCGGATATCCTCGACCGCGCCGGAACGCTGGTGATGGAGCGGCGTGAGGCGCTGGGGAGGCTGCTGTCGCGCGAGGAGGGCAAGACCCTGGCCGAGGGGATCGGCGAGACGGTTCGGGCCGGACGGGTGCTGAAATATTTCGCAGGCGAGGCCCTGCGCGTTCACGGTCAGAACCTGGCCTCGGTGCGGCCCGGTGTGGAAATCCAGACCTATCGGCAGGCGGTCGGCATCTATGGCCTGATCACGCCGTGGAATTTCCCCGTCGCCATCCCGGCGTGGAAGGCGGCCCCGGCCCTGGCGTTCGGCAATACGGTGGTGATGAAGCCGGCCGGCCCGACGCCGGCGACGGCCGAGGCGCTGGTCGCCATCCTGCATGAGGCGGGCTTGCCGAAGGGCGTGCTCAACATGGTGATCGGTCGCGGCCGGGTCGGTCAGGCGATCGTCGATCATCCGGACGTAGACGGCGTCAGCTTCACCGGGTCGCAGCGCGTCGGAGCGGGCGTGGCTGCGGGCGCAGTGAAGCGGCAGGCGCGGGTCCAGCTGGAGATGGGCGGCAAGAATCCGCTGATCGTACTTGACGACGCTGACCTCGACCGGGCGGTGCAGATCGCGCTGGACGGTTCGTTCTTCGCCACCGGTCAACGCTGCACGGCCTCGAGCCGGCTGATCGTACAGGAGGGCATCCACGACCAATTCGTCGCCGCCCTGGCCGAGCGGGTCGCGGCCCTGCGGGTCGGCGACGCCCTCGACCCCGAGACCCAGATGGGGCCGGCCGTGTCCGAGGATCAGATGGAGACCTCCTACCGCTACATCGAGGTGGCGCGCGGCGAGGGCGGCCGGGTGGTCACCGGCGGCCAGCGGCTGCAACTTGAGAAGCCGGGCTGGTATGTCCAGCCGACCCTGATCGCCGATACCGAGGCCGGGATGCGCATCAACAATGAGGAGGTCTTCGGCCCGGTCGCCTCGACCATCCGGGTCAGGGATTATGAGCAGGCGCTGGAGATCGCCAACGGTGTCGAATTCGGCCTCTCGGCCGGCATCGTCACCCGCTCGCTGAAACACGCCCGCGATTTCCAGCGGCGGGCGAAGGCGGGGATGACCATGGTCAATCTGCCGACGGCGGGGGTCGACTATCACGTCCCGTTCGGCGGTTCGAAGTCCTCCAGCTATGGCGCGCGGGAGCAGGGGTTCGCGGCGGTGGAGTTCTTCACCCAGACCAAGACGAGCTACTCGGCGGGTTGATCGCGGTGCTGTCAGGAAGACCCTGAAAGATCTTTGGCGAAGGCGGCGCAAGCCATTGTCGAGGGTTCACTCGCCATCTGATCAGCAGACGCACTCTTCGGCGTTTCCGCGCCGAAACCGACACAGCCTTGGCGACGCCGTTGCCTGAATGCAGGCAGGACAGGGCGGCTTTCGACCTGGCGAGGTCAAGCTGAGAGGTCCTCGTGGCAGATGTCGATGCCGCGCCCGGCCAGCCGGTCTGCGGGCCTGGTAAGGGGGCGGGCTTCACCCGCTGACTTCGCCCCGCCAGCACGCTTCAGAAAGCCCGTCTGCGGGTGCTGGCCAACTCTCGCTCAAGTCGATATCGCTGCTCTCTGGTACTTCTGGTCGTGAGATTCGTCGATCTTTCGGCACGGATAGTTTTTGCGTCAGTGAAGCGTGTCACATGTCTCTTTCCGTCCCGGCGATCCCGATCCTCCGCTATTCGACCGAGGATCTGCCGCCGGACGCCCGATATGACGGCTGGCTGAGAAGGGACTGGCCGCGGGCCGAGCGGGTCTACCGCACGGTCCCGACCGAGCCGTTCAACGTGCTGATGGAAAGCGCCTCCCTGGGACAGACGCTGTTCGTGCGGACCGAGATCACGGCCATGACCTGGGAGCGGCGGCTCCAGGACATTCGCGCGTCGGACTTTCATCCCGTCATTGTCAACATGATGGTCCGGGGCGCTGCCCAGGGCGACATGGACGGCCGGCCCTTTTTCGAACCGGAGGGCTCATATCATTTCCACGACCTGGCCCGGCCGTCGCTGCACGGCTCGACGGCCAGTCTCACCTATTCGCTGATCGTGCCCCGCGATCTGGCGACGACCTGGTTCGCGCCGATCGATCGCCTGCATGGCCTGGTGGTCGCCGGCGAAGCGGCGTCTGCGGTGATGGAACTGGCGCGGAATTTCTGGCGTATGTTGCCGGAACTCACGACCCAGGGCGCGGCCCGGTTTGAACGGTCGTTTCTGGAACTGCTGGCCGTCGGTGTGGAGGCGGCCGCGCCGGCTGCGCCCGTCCGGGTCACCTCGGAAGACACGCTGCGCGCAGCGGCCATCGCGGCGATCGATCAAAACATGGGGCTGGGGCGGGCGTCCGCCAGCGAACTTTGCCGGGTGCTGGACGTCCCCCCGGACCGGCTGACAGCGGCGTTCCGGGCCGACGGCGGCGTTCAGACCTACATTCTCGCGCGACGCCTCGATGAGGCCTGCGGCGCCCTGATCGGACTGAAGCTCAAGGAGCCGATCGGCAATATCGCCCATCGGCTGGGTTTCAGCGACGCCGCGCATCTCAGCCGCGCCTTCCGGCAGCGGTTCGGCATGTCGCCGCGCGTCTATCGGCAGCTGCACGGGATTGGCGGGGCCGAGGATTGAGCGACAATCCCGGCCAAGGGGTGGCGGCGTTGAGGTTTCGGCTGGTCCCGGTCCCGCGGGCTCCGGCTGAGCGGTCCCGGATATGCACGTCCTGATAGTCTGAGGGGGTCATCGCGGCTGCGACGCGGCGGCCCGTCGGATTCGCAGGGTCGGGAGAGGGAAGGCCGGACGGTCGGGCGTCGAATTTCCGATGAAAAGGCCGGAAACTCGCGCACAAGGCGACTGAAACAAGCCCAGCGGTTTCAAAAACTTCGCCAGCCGCGGGGGCCGGGCAGGGCCCCGCTTTTCACCTTGACACGCGGGGCCTCCTTTGTGGCGCTGACGGTGAAGATGCCGGACCGGCAAGGTTGGCGGAACCTTGTCCGAGCGTCTCATTCATTGAGATTCCCAGACATTCCGGGCCCTGAAAACCGGTGTTAGTCCCGCACCGGGGAGTTGTGTCTTCCCACGGCAAGTCCGCGTTGGTCCGCCGTTTTGTAACGACCGTTTCTGAAGGACGCGGTCGGGTAGGTGGGCGACATGGTCAGCAAGATCTCCAACGGCGCAGCGCGCGCGACTGTCAATGCACGCGATGGAGAGTCCTTCGACGCACCGAGGCGGATTCGCGTCGGCCTTCTGGCCTCGACGGCGCTGATCGCGGCTTCGCTCGCGGTCTCGACCGCCGTTGCCCAGACCGTGGTCAGTCCGGCCGGGGGAGGCACGATCGCCCGGACCGGAGGCAGCAATCCTACGGTCAATGATCAGTCGGGGTCAGGGGGCGGCGTCCAGCTGACCAACGTAACCCAGTCGACGCAGACGAACGTCACCGGCGTCACCATCAACAATACGACGGGTGCGCCCTCTTCAGACGCCTTGCGCGTCGTGGGCTCGACCAGTGGCCTGAACTCGACCGGAGTAACCCTGGCCGGCTTGAACACCCTGACCACGACGGTGAACGGTGGCTCAGCCCTGTACGTCACGACCAACGCCAACCTGGGCGTCGGGATTACCTCCAGTGGCTCCACCTTCACCGGCAGCTACGGCATTAACCTGCAGGCGCCGTCGGGCTACATATCTTTCGACGCGTCCGGCCAGAGCCTGTCGTTCGTGGCCAACGGCACCCATGTCGCCGGGTTCAACGCCGTCAGCGGCGTCAACGCCGGCATTCAGCTTGGCACGTCCACGATCTCGGGCTTCGACACCGGCATCAACGCCAGCAATTTCTTCGGCAGCTTCATTGAGATGACCGGCGGGTCGATCAATGCCCTGGTGACCGGGATCCGCGCGGACGCCACGGGGGGCCGCAGCAACATCCAATCCCAGGCGGCCATCGTCGCTCCGATCGGCATCCACTCGACCAACACGGACGGAGCGGACGTCACCACCAGCGGCGCCGGCACGATCAACAGCAACGTGGCCGGCACCGGAACGGGTATCATTGCTGCCAGTTCGGGCGGAACGGCCGCCGTCAACGTCACAGTGGGCGCCGCGATCGGCAACCTGACGGCGTTCGCGACCGGCGTGAACGCAACGAACGCCGGCGCGGGCATCGTTTCGGTGACCAACACCGCGGCGATCACCGCGACCGGCAGCGCAATCTATTCGTCCAGCGCGGCGACCACGGGCAACGTCCTGAACCTGAACGCCGATGTCACGGGCGGTGGGCTGGCCGCAGTCTACACGGTCGGCCAAGGCTACACCATCAATGTCGGCGCCGCCTCGACCGTGACGGGCAGCGGTACGAACAGTCGTACGCTAATCATGACGTCGGGCGATGGCGTGGTCGTCAACGCCGGCACGATCCGGAACCTGAGCGGAGACGCGAACTCCGCAATCCAGTTCGGCCAGGCCGGTACGGTCACGAACACCGGTACGATCTCCTATGTCGGCAACCAGCTTGGGGCGATCTACGCAAATACAGGGCTGAGCGTCACCAACTCCGGGACGATCTCGTCCACCGGAGCCCAACAGGTCGCCATCTATTCGGGTGGCGCCGGCACGCACGCGACTTCGGTTACCAACCAGGCGGGCGGGTCGATCGTCGGCCTGATCGGGCTGTTCAACACAGGAACGGGAATCAATACGCTCGACCTGCAAGCGGGCTCAAGCACCGGAGGCGTGCGATCGTTCGCCGGCGGCGCCACGACAGCCAACCTCGCGGGGACGCTGGTGGGGGCCTACGACGCAGCCGTTGGGGCCGGCGCCACGACGCTCACCTTGGCTTCCACGGGTTCGATCACCGGCGCGGTGACCTTCGGCAGCGGAAACGACGTGTTCAACTGGCAGGGTGGGACGATCGGCTCGACGATCAACGCCGGCACGGGGTCGAACGACGTCTTCAATAGCGCACTCGGCACCGGGATCAGCGGCTCGCTGAACCTCTCGAACCTCAGCAATTTCGACAGCTACAATCACCAGTCGGGCAACCTGACCCTGACGGGCGCCCGCGCCACCGGCCCCGGCTGGAATCTCGTTCCCGGGTCCAGCCTCACGCTGGACGGATCGCTCACTGTGACGACCGGGACGGGGTACGGCATCACCATGAACGGCAACGGTTCGCCGGCGACCGTGTCGATCCTGAGCGGCGCAACGCTCAACGCCTTTGTAGGCGTCTGGTTTAACACGGGCGGGGCGAACACCTTCAACAACGCCGGCACGGTGACCGGTTCGAACACCGGTCTCCTCACCAACGGCGCCCTGACGGCGACGAACACCGGAACGATCACGGCGGGCACGGATGCTGCCTTCGGCACGGGCTTTGGCCTTTCGACGATGACGAACTCCGGCATCCTGACGGGCGGCAGCAATGCGACCACGGGCTTCGGCGTGTTTTCGCAGTATGCGGGAGTCACCGTCACCAACAACGCCGGCACGATCAGCGGCGGCGCTGGCGGCATTTCCAGCGGCTCGGTCTTCGGCGCGACGACCTACGGCGGCCTGCTCTCGGTCACCAACGCTTCGGGTGCCCGGATCAGCGGCGCGGTCGCGATCGCCACCGGTGGCAGTTCCAGCCTGACGTTGAACAACAGCGGGCGCGTGCTGGGCAGCGCCAATGGCGGCATCGTCGCGGCGGGTAGCGGCGCAGTTTCGATCACCAATAATCTCAGTGGCCAGATCGTGGCCAGCGGCGGCAATGCCATCTCGACCATCGGTACGGCGACGATCACAAACGCCGGTCTTATCGGCAATGGTTCGGTCGACGGCGGCGGCGTCTATACGGCCGCCGGCACCAACTATGCGATCAATATCGCCGGTGGCACCATTACCAACTCGGGCACGATCACCGGCGGCGGGGCGGGGATCTATTCGTCCAACGGCCTGAACCTGACCAATACCGGGACGATCACGGGCGGGGCAGGCGGTGGCGTCCTGTTCCGTGACGGCGTTGCGGTGCTCAACGCGCCGTCGACCATCCTGAACGCCGGCACAATCAGCGCACCAGACTTTTCGGCCGTGCTGATCCAGGGCGGGACCATCACCAATGCCGCGGCCGGCACACTGACCGGCGGGTCCGATTCAATCGCTGGCGTGGCGGTCCAGTTCTCGGCCACGGGCGGGACCTTCACCAACTACGGCAGCGCCACCGGCGCCGGGGCCGGCGCCGTTCGGGTCAACACCCCGGGCGCGGCAACGACGACAAACCTGCACGCCGGATCGACCACCGGGGCGATCCTGCTCAACAGCGGCAACGATACCCTGGCGATCTACAGCGGGCGTGGTTCTTCCAGCCTGGCGACCGTCGATGGTGCCAGCGGCATCACGCTGCAGAACGCCGGCACCCTCGGGGCCGCTGTTTTCGGAACGGCCGACCTCGGCGGCGGGACCAATACGCTGAGTCTGCGCGGAACCGGCGACGGCACGGCCGCGAACGGTACGGCCGGCACCTATAACCTGAGCGGCGGATCGGTGATCGGCGCCTCGATCCTGGACAAGCTTGACGCCGGAACATGGACCCTGACCGGGAACGGCGCGGGCTACACGACGATCAACGCCGGCGACGGCGGCGGCAATGACGGCCTGCTGATCCTGAACGGCACCGGCCTGACCGCCGGCATCACCATCAACGGCGCGACGGTGCGCGCCATGACCGTCGCGGCGCTGGGCACGGGCCTGATCACCATGATCAACCCGACACTGCAGTTCGGGGCGACCGGAACCTATACGAACGCGATCTCGCTGGCGGCCGCGGACCCGGTGAACGACCCGACCAATCTGCAGACTTTCGGCACCGGGATCACCGCCACCCTCAGCGGCGCCATCACCCAGGCGACCGCCGGCCAGCCGCTGGTCTTCAGCAGCGTGGACGCCAATGGCGTGGCCAACACGGGGACCTTCGTCCTCACCAATACGGGGAACAGCTGGACCGGCCAGACGCGGATCCAGGCCGGAACCACGCTTCAGGGCCTGACGACCACCATCTCGGGCGGCAGCATCCTCAACAACGGCGCCCTGGTGTTCAGCCAGGGGTCCGCGGGTAGTTTCTCAACCGCGATTTCAGGCACGGGCTCGTTCCGGATGACCGCCGGCGGGGCGGTCACCCTGCTGGGAACGAATACCTTCACGGGCGGGACGACGGTCGATGGCTTCTCCAACCTGTTGATCGGAAACGGCGGAACGACCGGCTCGATCACGGGGTCGATCAATCTGGTCAACAGCAATGTCTGGTTCAACCGGAACGACGGCTATGTGAACAGCAGCACCATCACCGGCAACGCCGGGTCGCAGGTGTTCCTGACCGGGCTGCTGACGCTGAACGGCTCGATCACCGGCGCGCAGGTGGTGGCCCAGGGCCCAGCTATCACGCTCGGCGGCGTCGTCAGCGGAGCGAGCGCCAGCGCCGTGAACCTGACCAGCGGCGCCGTGACGGTGGCCGCCACAGGCTCGATTCTGGGCGGGAATTTCTTCGGCGTCCGCGCGAACGCCCTCTCGGGCGTGATCCACAATTTCGGGTCGATCACCAACACCGGCACGGGCGGCGACAATGCGGTCGGGGCCGGGATCGGCGTGGTGGCCACGTCCGGCTCCACGATCATCAACAACGGTTCCGTCTCGAACGCGACGGCCCTGATCTCGGGTCGCAACGCGGGCATCAACCACGTCGTCAACTCGACGGGCACGCTGACCGTCAACAACTACGCCACCATCACAGGCGACCTCTACCACGCGATTGAGGGCCAGAGCGGCTCGGGCGCGCTGAGCGTGAACAACTTCCTCGGCGGGAGCATCAACGGGCTCGGCAACGCGGGCGGCGGCGACGGCGTGTCAAACGGTTCGTCGGCCCAGCTCACGATCGTCAACGCCGGCTCGATTACGGGCCGGAGCAGTGGCGTCAGCAGCAATGGCGCGGCTGTGATCACCAACAGCGGTGCGATTAGCGGCGGGGGTCAAGGAATCTATTCGTCAGGCGTCCTGACCCTGACCAACTCCGGTACGATTCATCAGACCAGCGGTGGCGGTACTGCGGTCACCCTGGTCAATGGCGGCAGCATTCTCAATAACACCGGCGGCCTGATCGCCGGCTTTGATCGGGGCGTCAGGCTCGTCTCCGGCGCCGCGACCATCACCAATGCCGGCTCGATTACCGGTGGCTTCAATGACGCCATCTACGCGGGCGGCGCCCTGACCCTGATCAATACCGGCGCTCTCACCAGCAATTCCTATTCGGGCGTTTACCTCGCAGCCGGCGGCTCGATCACGAATGCCGGCGCCATCACCGGCGGTTCCTCTGCTGGTCAGGGGTATGGCGTCGTGGTCAACAGCTCGGCCGCCACTCTCATAACCAACCAGTCGGGGGGGCTGATCACGGGCGGGATCGGTTCGATCCTGTTGAGCGGCGCCGGGTCCACGACGATCGATCTGCAGGTCGGATCGACCGTCAACGGCACAATCCTGTCCACCGCCAGCGGCACGCAAAACATGACGGTCGCCGGCGCCCTGAACGGCGCCTATGACGCCTCCACAGGCACGGGCGTCGACAACATCACGCTCGCGTCCACCGGCTCGATGACCAGCGCCGCCCTCGGCGGGGGGAACGACAGCTTCCTGTATCAAGGCGGCGCTTTCAGTGGCCTGATCGACGGCGGAACCGGCGCTGACGCCTTCACGTCGAACCTCGGCGCCGCGAGCCGGACTCTCTCGCTGACGTCGATCCAGGGCTTCGAGACCTTCGCCCACCAGTCGGGTCAGCTGACGCTCAATGACGTCGGAACCTTCAGCGGCGGTGCAAGCGTCGCCGGCGGGACCCTGCTCGTCGACGGCGTACTCTTCGCCGACACCCTGGTCGGCAACGGCGCCGTCCTCGGCGGAACCGGCACGATCAACGGCGCTGTTACCATCGCCGACGGCGGCGTCCTGTCCGGCGTGCAGGGCGGCGACCTCGCCATCAGCTCGCTGAACCTGTCGTCCGGCTCGATCGTCAATGCGACCTTCAGCGGCGCCGGCGGCCCGGCCCTGTTCTCCATCGCCGGCGACCTGACTCTGGACGGCACGCTGAACGTCGCCAGCAGCGGCGCCTATGGTTTCGGCGTCTATGGTCTGATGACCTACGGCGGCCTCCTGAGCGACAATGGCCTGACCCTCGGCACGACGCCGGGCGGCGCGCAGCGCATGTCGGTCCAGACCTCGGTCGCGGGCCAGGTCAATGTGGTTCACGCCCCGACCACCCTGCTGTTCTGGGACGGCGGCAACGCCGGCCAGCATGACAACGGCGCGGTCAACGGCGGCGCGGGCGTCTGGACAGCGGCCGGTTCGGAATGGACCGACGCCAACGGTCTGTTCAACGGCTCCATGGAGCCGCAACCCGGCTTCGCCGTCTTCCAGGGCGCCGGCGGTCTGATCACGGTCGATGACGTGGCCGGCGCGGTCGGCGTCACGGGCATGCAGTTCGCGGCCGACGGCTATTCGGTCCAGGGCGACTCGATCACCCTGGCGGCTGTGACGACGACGATCCGCGTCGGCGACGGGACCCTTGCGGGCGCCGGCTGGACGACGGTGATCGGTTCGGAACTGACCGGCGCGGGTCAACTGGCCCTCACCGACCTGGGCACCCTGATCCTGACGGGCGCCAACTCCTATACGGGCGGCACCTCCATCGACACCGGCCGCCTGCAGATCGGCGCCGGCGGCACGACCGGTTCGATCCTCGGCCCGGTTTCGCTGACCAACAACGGCTCGCTGGTCTTCGCGCGCAGCGACAATCCCGTGTTCAGCAACGCCGTCAGCGGCAATGGCACGGTCGTCATCAATGGCGAGGTCACCCTGACGGGTCCGATCACCGCCACGAACGGGGTCAACCTCGGCGCGGGCTCGACCGCGACCCTGTCGGACGTCCGTCTGGCTTCGGGCACTGCTGTGACCCTGGGCGGCGCGAACGCGACCCTGAACGTCGCCAGCGGCGGCGTGGTGCAGAGCCTGAACGGGACGGGCGTCTTCGTGACGGCCGCCAACGGCTTCATCAACAATCTGGGCGCGATCAGCGGATCGGGAACCGCTGTGTTGGCGAACGGGGACCTGACCCTGACCAACGGCGCCTCGGGCAGCATCAGCGGCCTGTTCGGCGTCAGCGCGGCCCAGAACCTGTATCTGACCAACAACGGCTCGATCGCCGCCACCGTCACCAACTTCAACAACTCGGGCATCTACGCCGGCGGGACCGGCACGATCCTGAACACGGGCTCGATCGTCTCGGGCACCAATGCGATCTACACCCAGGGCGCGGGCGCGGTGACCAACAGCGGCCTGATCAGGGGCGGCGGGAACGCCTCGACGATCCGGCTGTTCGGCGCCAACTCGACCGTGACCAACCAGGCCGGCGGCGAGATCACGACTGCCGGCAGCGGCACGGGCGTCTATCTGGACGGAACCGGCGGCACGGTCGTCAACGCGGGCACGATCCGCGGCGCGCAGGCCGTGAACTTCCTCGCCGCGGGGGGCACGCTGACCAACAGCGGCATCTTGATCGGGATCAGCGGATCCGGGGTGATTGGCACGGGCGGCGCGGTGACCAACCTCGCCGGCGGCTCGATCACCGGCCAACTCAGCGGCGTCACCTTCGTCACGGCGGCCGGTTCGGTGAACAATGCCGGGACCATCGTCGGAACGACCGCGCATGGCGTGAACCTCAACGCGGGCGGCGTGGTCGACAACAGCGGCTCGATCAGTGGCGCCGTGGTCGGCGTCCGCTCGCTCGCGGGCCTCACCCTGACCAGTTCGGGTTCGATCTCGGGCGGCGGAAACGCGGTCGAGAGCGTCGGCGCGTTCAATGACACCCTGACCTTCCTCGCGGGCTCGACGACGACGGGCTCGGTGCTGACGGACAACGGCGACGACCTGATTTCGCTGGCCGGGGGGCTCACCGGCTCCGTCGCCGCGGGCCTGGGCGCCGACACGGTCACCCTGTTCACGACCGGCAGCTTCAGCGGCCTGCTGGACGGCGGCGACGGCGTGGACGCCTTCGTGCTGGACGGCGCCGGCGCGGGCACGGTCGATATCTCGACCGTCCTGAATTTCGAGAGCCGCACCATGCAGGGCCCGGGCGTGTTCACGCTTACGGGCGCGGATGCATCGAGCACGGGCTGGGCGATCAACGCCGGTGTGCTGGCCGCTTCGGGCGGCCTGGCGATCGGCGATGACGTCACGGTGACGATCGGCGCGAACGGGACGCTCGCGCTTCTGGACAGCGAGGCGATCGGTTCGCTGGCAGGCTCCGGAGCTGTGAATCTGGGCTCCAACACACTGGGTGTTGTGAACGGCGGCGCCTACGGCGGCGTCATCGGCGGATCCGGCGGACTGACCCTGATTGGCGGCGCCCTGACCCTGTCGGGCGCCACCACCTACACCGGCGTGACCGACATCCAGGGCGGCGCCCTGGTCCTCGGCGCATCCGATGTCCTGTCCGACCTGACCGGCGTCAACGTCGCGACCGGCGCGATCCTGGACCTCGGCGCCTTCAATGACACGGTCGGCATTCTGGCCCTGTCGGGCACGTTGAACGGCACGGGCACTCTAACGGCCGGCGAGTACCAGCTCAACGGCGCGACGGTGAACGCCAACCTGGGCGCCGGAAATCTGTTCCAGCTCTCGGGCGTCTCGACGCTGAACGGGACGTCTGGCTCGCAACAGGTCAACGTCGCCGGCGGCACGCTGAACCTCGGCGCATCGGATCGTCTGTCGGACACGGCCACGGTGGTGGTCGGCAGCGGAGCCGTCCTGGGCCTGAACGCCATCAATGACACGGTCGGCCTGCTCGGCCTGTCGGGCACGTTGAACGGCACGGGCACGCTGACGGCCGGCGAGTATCAGCTCAACGGCGCCACGGTGAACGCCAACCTTGGCGCCGGAAACCTGTTCCAGGTCTCGGGCGTCTCGGCCCTGAACGGAACGTCGGCTTCGCAAGCCGTCTCCATCGCCGGCGGCACGCTGGCCCTCGGCGCCTCCGATCGCCTGTCCGACACGGCCACGGTTGTCGTCGGCAGCGGCGCCATACTCAATCTGGGAGCCTTCAATGACACCGTCGGCCTGCTCGGCCTTTCGGGCACGCTGAACGGCACGGGCACGTTGACGGCCGGCGAGTACCAGCTCAACGGCGCGACGGTGAACGCCAACCTGGGCGCCGGCAATCTGTTCCAGGTCTCGGGCATTTCGACGCTGAACGGGACGTCGGGTTCGGAAGCCGTGACTGTCGCGGGCGGCACACTGGTCCTCGGCGCTTCGGACCGACTGTCAGACACCGCCACGCTATTGGTCGGAACGAACGGCGCGCTTGATATCGGCGGATTCAACGAAGCAGTCGGCATCGCCGGACTGTCCGGCACGCTGGACGGCACAGGCACGCTGACGGCCGGCGAGTATCAACTCAACGGCGCCACGGTGAACGCCAACCTCGGCGCCGGAAACCTGTTCCAGGTCTCGGGCGTGTCGACCCTGAACGGAACATCGGCTTCGGAAGCCGTCACCATCAGCGGCGGTACGTTGTCGCTCGGCGCTTCGGATCGCCTGTCGGACACGGCGACGGTGATGGTCGGCAGCGGAGCCGTCCTGAGCCTGAACGCCTTCAACGACGCTGTCGGCCTGCTCGGCCTGTCGGGTACGCTGGACGGCACGGGGACGCTGACGGCCGGAGAGTATCAACTCAACGGCGCGACGGTGAACGCCAACCTGGGCGCCGGAAACCTGTTCCAGGTCTCGGGCGTCTCGACGCTCAACGGGACGTCGGCCTCGGAAGCGGTCACCATCGCCGGCGGCACGCTGGCCCTTGGCGCTTCGGATCGTCTCTCCGATACGGCCACCCTCGTGGTCGGCGCGGACGGCACGCTGACTCTCGGCGCCTTTGACGAAACGGTCGGCATCGCCGGACTGTCCGGCGCGCTGGACGGCACGGGCACGCTGACGGCCGGCGAGTATCAGCTCAACGGCGCGACGGTGAACGCCAACCTCGGCGCCGGCAATCTGTTCCAGGTCTCGGGCGTCTCGACCCTGAATGGAACCTCTGCTTCGGGGGCCGTCTCCATCGTCGGCGGCACGTTGGCCCTCGGCGCTTCGAACCGTCTGTCGGATACGGCCACGGTGGTGGTCGGCAGCGGGGCCGTTCTCGACCTGAGCGCGTTCAACGACACCGTCGGCCTGTTCGGCCTGTCGGGCACGCTGAACGGCACGGGCACGCTGACCGCGACCGAAACGCAGCTGAGCGGCGCGACCGTGAACGGCAATCTCGCCGGCGATCGTCTGTTCAACCTGGCCGGCGAATCGATCCTGAACGGCACGGCGGCCCAGAACCTTGTGTCGGTCCAGGCGGGCGCCCTCCGGCTGGGCGCATCCGAGCGCCTGTCCGACGCGGCGACCGTCTCGGTATCCGAAGGCGCCACCCTCGCGGTCGGCGCCTGGATGGAGCGGATCGGTTCGCTCTACGGCATGGGCGATGTGACCGTCGGCGCGGCCGGCCGTCTGACGCTGACCGGCGCCGAGTCGGCCTTCGGCGGACGGCTCAGCGGCACGGGCTCCGTCTTGCACGCGGGCGGCCTGTTCACCCTGGTCGGCGACCATACGATCTCGAACATCATCAACCAGGCAGGCGAACTGCGCTTCGTCGGGTCGACGACCGGCGCCGTCTCGGTGACCGGTGGAACCCTGACCGGCGCCGGCACAATCGGCGGCGCGTTGACGGTGTCGAACGGCGCCGTTCTCTCGCCCGGTCTGGCGGACCAGTTCAACGGGATCGGCGGCTTCACCGTCGGCGGCCTCTCGCTGACCGGCGGCCGCCTGAACATCGACGTCACGGGCACGGCGGCCGGCAGCCTGATCGACCAGATCCGGGTGCTGGGCGCCGCGACCCTGACGGGCGGGACGGTCATGCCCACCTTCCAGGGACCGGCCTCGGGCTTCGACTTCTCGACCCGCTATCTCTTCCTGCAGGCGGGAAGTCTGGTCGGAACCTTCGCCAACGGCCAGGCCTTCACGGCCGCCGCCCAGGACGGCCTCTTCTGGCGGGTCCGCTACGATCTCGCCCCGAACGGCGCCGTGCTCGAGCTGCGTCAGCTGACGGATTTCGACCCGGGCGAGACCGGCACGGTGAACCAGCGCGCGGTCGGCGTCGCGTTCAGCGGCGGCCAGCTCGAGGCCTCCGACGACTACGCCGCCGTCCTGTCGGTGATCGCGGGTCTTTCCGGGGCCGAACGCAATGCGGCCTTCAACAGCGCGTCCGGCGAGGCGCTGGCCGGCCTGACGACCTCGCTGTTCTCGGCCAATGACCAGTTCATGCGGACGGTGCAGGCATCGGGCGGTCGCAGTGAAGAGGACGCGGGTTCACTCAGCTTCGCCAGCCAGCTGTCGTTGAGTTCGGATCACGCCAGCCCGGCCAGCCAGCTGGCCGGCGTGCTGAACGCCTATGATCCGGGCGCGCCCATGACCAGCGCGAACGGCGGCTGGGTGTCGGTCTTCACTGGCGACCAGGCGCTGGAAGGCAAGACGCCCGGCCAGGCCACGGTCGACAGTCGCCACAGCGGCTTCGCCGGCGGCTACGGCGTCTCGAACGGGCCGTGGAGCCTGGGTGGCGCGGCCGGCGTGACGCGGATGGAGGGCGAAGTCGTCGCCCGGGCCTCGAGCTACGAGGCCGATCTGACCCATGCCGCGGGCTATGTCAGTTACGATGACGGCCAGTGGACGGCTGACGTGACCGCCTCGGTCTTCGGCGGGGCGACAGACACCCGTCGCATCGTCGCCGTCGGGCCGTTCACCGGCGCTGCGTTCGGCGACACCCACGCCGAGGGCCAGGCGATCGCCGCCAGCGTCGCACGGCGCTTCCGCTTCGAGGATGACGGCACGGTCGCGCTGGGCGTCGTCGGCACGGCGTCCAACGCCTCGGTCGACGGCTTCACCGAGACGGGCGCCGGCGCCCTGTCCCTGACGGCCGCCGGGCTGGAGCGGGACTGGCAGACCCTGAACTTCAGCGCCCGCGCCACACAGCCCTATCGGGTCAACGGGCGCACCATGAAGGTTTATGGCGGCCTGGGCGTCATGCTCACCACCGGCGACCGTCAGGCTGCCGGCGACATGCGCTTCTCCGGCGCGCCGACGGGCTTCGGAGCCTTCACCATCGAGGGCGCCGAGACGCCGCCCTTGGCGGGCGTCGCGGACTTCGGGCTTGAAATCGAGGCCGCAGACGGTGTCTCGATCTCCGCCGGATACCGGGGCCTGTTCAGCGACCGCCTTAGAGACAACCAGGTCGGAATGAAGCTCAACCTTCGCTGGTAGGGGCTTTGCTCCAGCGATAGCGAACAGCCCGCTTTGGGGAGATCAACAAACGATACGGGCGGCGACGTGAGTCGCCGCCCGTAGTGGTTTCCGGGTCCCGACTTCAGAAGGTTCGGCCGATGCCGATCGACACCACCCAGGGATCCAGATTGACGTCGCTCTCCAGCGCCCCGCCGTTGATCTCGGCATTGGTGTTGAACCACACCTTCTTGACGTCGACGTTCAGGCTCCAAGGACCGTGCAGGCCGATGTCAGCTCCGACCTGGGCGGCGTAGCCAAGGCCGTCATCCAGATCGACGGTGAAGCCGTTCTGGTCGTCGCCGCCATAGAACAGCATGGCGTTGACGCCCGCGCCCACATAGGGGCTGAAACGTCCGCCCGTCATCGGCCGGTACTGGACGGTGACCACGGGCGGCAGAACCCAGGTCTCGTGAACGGCGACGTCGGTGGCGCCGCCCTGGGCGCGGATTTCATGACGGGTCGTGCCGAGGATGCCTTCGACCGCCCAGTGGTCCGTGAAGAAATAGGTGAACCCCAGCGTCGGCATGATGCTGTCGCCGACATCGACGGCGAGTCCGGTCGGGGCTCCGGCGGAGGTGGTGATCGCGTCGTCGGCCGTCGGCGCGACATCGGTTATGCGGCCGGTGATCAGCCAGTCCCCGGCCTGCGGCGTCCGCCACGCATCCTGGGCCTGGGCGGAGCCGGCGAGGGCGAGGAGGCCCAGGGCGGCGAGTGAGACGGTCTTGAGAGTCATGGTCTTGTCCCCGACGTTCTGCGACCGCGAATTCGGTCGGCGAAGCGTCAGGGCCTTGTGCGACCCGGCGGGATCGCAAACCTTGATCCAGAGCAAGGTCCGGGACCCCTGCGACAAAGCGTCAGTCCCGATGCGATCGGCCGTCGGGCGTGTCTAGGCCGCGAGAGGAAGGCGCGCCACGTTGCAGTGGGTCCACAGCCGGTCCATCGCCTTGACCAGATCGTCCATCATGGCGTCGGTGTGGTTGGGCGACGGCGTGAAGCGCAGCCGCTCGGTGCCCTTGGGCACGGTCGGATAGTTGATCGGCTGGACATAGACGCCGTGGTCCTCGAGCAGCATGTCCGAGATCATCTTGGTGTGGACCGGATCGCCGACGAACACCGGCACGATGTGGCTGACCGAGTCCATCACCGGAATGCCGGCGGCGGCGAACCGGGCCTTCAGCGTCGCGGCCCGCTCCTGATGGGCCTCG
>JAHKAM010000021.1 GCA_018826515.1 Alphaproteobacteria bacterium | reverse complement strand
CCGCGGCCTTGTCGTATCTCGCACGCCTTCCGGCGCTTCGGCCCCGGAAACGCCGGACCTGCTGGGGAATGGTGTAATGGTAACACTCCGGTTTTTGGTACCGTCATTCTAGGTTCGAGTCCTAGTTCCCCAGCCATCCGCGCGCCGGTCCCCGGCAGCCCCTTCCTCCCCGGTTCCTTCAGTCTTTCTGCTGCGGCCGCCGTTCCGGCAGAGCCGGGGCCGTCCCGGACGGCGGGCGCCGAACGGGCGCCATTTCCTGTGCGGCCGCTGAACCCCCTGAACTTTCGTGCGTTCAGTGTCCGCTAACCGACACAAACAGTGTTAAGGGGCGGGTTAGCACCGGGGGAGTGATTTGTCCGAGTCGGCCGACCTTCGGGTCTTGATTGTCGAAGACCAGGCCCTGTTGGCCATGGAGCTGGAACTGGTTCTGGGCGAGACCGGCTGCGACGTCGTGGGTTGCGCCATGGACCGGGCCGGAGCGCTGGCGATCGCCGAACGTGAGCCGCTCGATCTGGCGCTGGTCGACATCAATCTGCTGGACGGGATGACCGGCCCCGACATCGCAAGGCGTCTGGTGGACGAATTCGGCTCCGCTGTGATCTTCCTCACCGCCAATCCGGAACAGATTCCCGAGGGTTTCGCCGGCGCCCTCGGGGCCGTGTCCAAACCGTTCGATGAAGCCACCATCCAGGGGGCCGTGACCTTCGCCCGTCAGTTCATTCGCGACCGGACGGTCGGCGAGCCGCCGCGCCGGTTCCGCCTTGCGCCCTGGCTGGCCGCGGCGTCCTGAGGGCGGTCAGGCCGGCCCGCCGCCAAGGTTCAGGCCAGGCCTCGCCGGCGGCGCGCCTTCCGGGTCCAGATCCAGCTGCATCAAGGTGACGTCCAGCCACCGCCCGAATTTCCAGCCGACCTGGCGCCAGGCGCCGGCATCCCGGAACCCCAGCGCCCGGTGCAGGGCGATCGAGGCGTCGCTGGTGTCGCTGTCGCTGATGGCGGCGATCATGTGCCTGAGGCCGGCGTCGCGGGTCCGGTCGATCAGGGCCCGGAGCAGGGCCCGTCCCACGCCGCGGCGGCGCGCGTGATCCTCGACATAGATGGAGACCTCGACGCCGTAGCGATAGGCCGGGCGCGGTCGAAACGGCGAGGTGTAGGCATAACCGGCGAAGCGGTTGTCGATGCCGGCCACAAGCCATGGCAGGCCGTGGCGCCGAACCGCCTCGAAACGCTGCGCCATCTCCGCCGGGCTCGGCGGGGTGGTTTCAAAGGTGGCCGTGCCGCCCTCGACCTCGCGGGCGTAGAGGGCGGTGATCGCGGGCAGGTCTCCCGGGGTCGCGTCGCTCAGCGCGATGGTCATTGGGGCAGGCGGGGGCTGGAGAGACCGTCAGCAACTGTCAGTGGCATCGTTCGGGAACCCTGATAATCTGCGCCGGCCATCCGGGGAGAGGGGATCATGAAAACACATCTGTTCGTCGCGGCGATAGCCGTTTCGCTGGTCGCCGTCTCACCGGGCGCAGCCGCCGCCCAGAGCAAGCCCGGGATGTCCGCGCCGACCCCGGCGCGCCCCGCCACCGTCGATATCCGCGTCTGCAACGAAAGCGGGCGCAACGGGACCGTGGCCATCTCCTATGTCGAGGTCGGCACCGGCCGGTTCATCAATCGCGGCTGGTACGTCGTCAACAACGGCGCCTGCACCGAGCTGGTCTCCACTGACAACGCCAACTTCTATATGTACGGCGACACAACCGACGGCTCCGGCCGGTCATGGTCGGGCAACCACGCCCTGTGCGTCCAGTATCCCGGTCCCTACACCTTCTGGTCAGACGGCAGCGACACCTGCCCGGCCGGCTATGAGACCCGTAATTTCGTGGTCATGCACGCCGACGAGGTCGGTCCGTACACCTGGACCCTCGAGCCCTGACGAAGCGGGGCAGGGGAGCGGTCAGGCCCGCTCCCAGCCCTTGTCGATGGCCCAGACCGCGAAGGCGTAGTCGTGGGCGACCTCCTTCAGATAGTCGAACCGCCCGGATGAACCGGCGTGGCCGGCCTCCATATTGATCTTCAGCAGGATCGGCTTTCCGGAGGTCGTGGCCGGCCGCAGCTTCGCCACCCATTTCTCGGGCTCCCAGTAGGTCACCCGCGGATCCGACAGGCCGCCGGTCGCCAGCACCGCCGGATAGGCCATGGGGCCGACCTGGTCGTAGGGGCTGTAGCTCATCATATAGTCGTAGGCCTCGGGGTCCTCGATCGGATTACCCCACTCCGGCCATTCCGGCGGCGTCAGCGGGAGGCTGGTGTCGCTCATGGTGTTGATCACATCGACGAAGGGCACCTGGCCGATCACCCCGGCCCACAGGTCCGGGCGCATGTTGTTGACCGCCCCCATCAGCAGGCCGCCCGCGGAGCCGCCCTGGGCCACGATATGGCCGGCCTGGCCGTGGCCGCTCGAAATCAGGTGTTCCGCGGCGGCGATGAAGTCGGTGAAGGTGTTCTTCTTGGTGAAACGGCGAGCGTTCAGGAACCAGCCCCAGCCCTTGTCCGAGCCCCCGCGGATGTGGGCGATGGCGTAGATCCAGCCGCGATCGACCAGCGACAGCCGGTTGGTCGAGAAGCTGGCCGGCATCGGAATGCCGTACGAGCCGTAGCCGTAGAGCAGCAGCGGGGCCGAGCCGTCGACCGGCGTCGACCTGCGGCGCAGCACCGTGACCGGCACCAGTTCGCCGTCCGGGGCAGGGGCGTTCAGCCGTTCGACCACATAGTCCGACGCATCGTGGCCCGACGGCACCTCCTGCACCTTGCGCAGGGTGCGCTCGCGCGTGGCCAGGTCGTAGTCATAGGTCGAGGTCGGGGTGGACGGCGAATTGTAGCCGTAGCGCATGATGGTGGTGTCGAACTCCGACGCCCCGGTCAGCGACAGGGAATAGGCGGGCTCGTCGACCGCGATCTCGTGTTCGGCGCCGGCGCGGTCGCGGACGACGATCTTCGTATTGGCGTCGGCCCGTTCCTGGCGGCCGATATAGTTCTTCACCAGTCCGACGCCCTCGATGTAGCGGCCCGGCGTGTGCGGGACGAGATCGACCCAGTTGGCCTTGCCGGGCGTCGCCGTCGGCGCCTCGACGATCTTGAAATCGATGGAGTCGTCGGCGTTGGTGCGGATGACCCAGCGGTCGCCCCAGTGGTCGGCGTCATAAAGCCGGCCGACGTGGCGCGGCTCCAGCACGACCGGCGCGGCGGTCGGGGTCCCGGCCGGAATGACCCGCACCTCCGAGGTCTCCTGGTTGCCGACGGAGATCAGGATGAAGGCGTCGTCGGCGGTGCGGCCGACGCCGATGAACATGCCGTCGTCGGTCTCTTCATAGACAAGGGCGGTTTCGCCGCCGCGCACGGGACGGCGGAAGATCTTGTCGGGGCGGCCGTTGTCGTCGCGGTTGGTCCAGAAGATCCACTGGCTGTCCGGCGAGAAGGTGAAATTGCCGTTCGCCGAGCCGATCGGATCGGGCAGGACCTCGCCGGTCGTCATGTCGCGGATGAAGATCTGGTGCACCTCGGACCCCTGGGCGTCCTCGGCATAGGCGAACAGGGCGTGATCCGGGCTGTGGTCTGTCGCCGAGACCTCGGAATAGGCCTTGCCCTCGGCCAGGGCGTTGGCGTCGAGCAGCAGTTGCGCCTCGCCGGCGCCGCCGCGAGGCTTGCGCATATAGCGGGGATGCTGATCGCCGGTCCGGTATTCGACGTAATATTCCCACGGCCCGTCAGGCGAGGGGACCGAACTGTCCGCCTCCTTGATGCGCCCCTTCATCTCCTCGAACATGGTCGCCTGCAGCGGCAGGGTGGAGGCCATCATGGCCTCGCGATAGGCGTTCTCGGCGTCGAGGTGCTCCTTGACTTCGGCCTTGATCAGGGTCGGATCGCGCAGCACCGCCTGCCAGTTGTCGTCCTTCATCCACTGATAGTCGTCGGTGCGGACGCGGCCCAGCTGTTCGATGCGGACCGGAATCTTCTTCGCGACGGGCGGGACGGGCGTTCCTTGGGACATCGAGACTCCGGTTGGGCGAGCTTGGGCGGGAAGGGCCGTCGCGGCGAGCGCGGCGGCGGATGTGGCGAGAAGGTCGCGGCGGTTCATGTCGGAGCCCCTGAATTGACGCCGGACCTTGTGCGCGCGGACGGCCCGCCGTCAAATGAACAAACGCCAATGACGGGCAGGGACGATGTTCGATCTCCAGACGCCGCCCCAGCCCGCCTGGGAGCAGGTCCAGGTACAGGAGCCGCCGATCGCGGAACTGGCCGCGCCTGCGTGGGATCTGACCGTCGGCCTCATCAACGCCACCGTGCAGATCGACCAGAACAACGGCAACGGCACCCGTCGGGTCGGCACGGCTTTTCTGATCGAGGCGCCGCGTCCGGACGGCACACAACGCACCGTCATGGTCACCGCCCACCATGTCCTGGACGGGATGGCCGGCCGGGACGCGCGGGTCGGCTGGCGCAGCGAGATGCCCGGCGGCGGCTGGCGGTTCGCGCCCGATCCGCTGCGCATCCGCGATATCGACGGAGCCCCGGTCTGGACCCGGCATCCGGAACGGGACATTGCCGTGATGGAGGTATCCGCGCCGCCGGTCTTCGCCCGGGCGGCCATTCCGCTGGGCTGGCTGGCCAGCGGAGAAGACCTTGATACCTGGCAGGTGGGGCCGGGCGATGAACTGCTCACGCTCGGGTTTCCGCGGGGCTATTCGTCCAATACGGCGGGGTTTCCGATCCTTCGTACCGGTCGGATCGCGTCGTGGCCTCTGACACCGATCGAGAGCTTTCCGGTCTTCCTGCTTGATTTTCCGGTTTTTCCCGGAAACTCGGGGGGGCCGGTATTCTGGACGCCGGCTGCACGAAAACTGCCCGGGACGGTCCAGCCCGACCATCCGTTCATCGCCGGGGTTCTGACGTCCGAGGTTCGGCCGTCGGATGAGCCGCTGGGGATCGGCGTGGTGGCCCATGCCGTCTATGTGCGGGAAGCCATCGCCTTGCTGGACGCCGCCCGGACGGTTGGACAGGGGCCATAGTCCGGCCGGTGCGATCTGGCGTCAGCGGTGCGCATAAGATATATTATGTGAAATCAGAGGATGCCGGGTCTCAGCGTCCCGGCGTCCGGTCCTGCAGTCGCGCCGCCAGGCTGGAGGTGTCCCATCGCGATCCGCCCATGGACTGCACCTCGGAATAGAACTGGTCGACCAGCGCCGTCAGCGACAGATGCGCCCCGTTGGCCCGCGCTTCATCCAGCACCAGCCCCAGGTCCTTGCGCATCCAGTCGACCGCGAAGCCGAAGTCGAACTCGCGCCGCGCCGCCGTCTTCCAGCGGTTGTCCATCTGCCACGACTGCGCCGCTCCCTTGGAGATGGCGTCATAGGCCGCGTCTGTGTCGAGCCCGGCGGACTGCGCGAAATGCACGGCCTCGGCCAGGCCCTGCACCACGCCGGCGATGGCGATCTGGTTGACCATCTTGGTCAGTTGGCCGGACCCCGACGGGCCCATGTGTTTCACGGCCTTGGCATAGGACATCAGCACCGGCTCGACCCGCGCCAGCGCCGCCGCATCGCCCCCGGCCATGACGCTGAGCTGACCGTTCTCCGCCCCGGCCTGTCCGCCCGAGACAGGCGCATCGATGAAGGCTGACCCCTGTCCCGTCGCCAGGCCGGCCATCTCGCGCGCGACCTTCGCCGAGGTCGTGGTGTGATCGACGATCACGGCGCCGGCCGCCAGATGCGACAGGCCCTCGCCCGTGACCTGGCGCACGTCGTCGTCATTGCCGACGCAGAGGACGAGCAGTTCGGCGCCCCCCGCGGCCTCGGCGACCGTGGCGGCGAACCGGCCGCCGGTCGCGGCGGCCCAGTCACGCGCCTTGTCGGGCGATCGGTTGAAACCGGCGACCTCATGCCCCGCCTGAACCAGATGCCGCCCCATCGGCGCGCCCATGACGCCCAGCCCCACGAAACCGATCTTCATGTTTCGGGCTCCTCGGCGACGCCGTAGCGTCCACGGAAATAGGTCAAGCCGGCTCCGGGCCGGGTCTCGAAACCCTGCACGGCGCCGATGATGGTCAGGTGATCGCCCATGATGATCCGGTCCGCGGCGATACAGTCCAGCCGGGTCAGGGCGTTCTTCAGGCGCGGCGGTTCGGCGCTGGAACTGTCGAACTCTTCGGTCGACAGACGGCAGACGCCCCAGGCGAACCGGTCCGACATCTCGCGGTCCTCGACCGGCAGCATGTGGACCGCGAACCGGTCGGCGCCGGCAAAGGCGTCGTGCCGGTCGGAACCGCGGTCGAGACACCAGAGCACCAGCGGCGGATTTAGCGACACGGAGGTGAAGGAGTTGACGGTGATGCCGAACGGTCCGTCCGGCGTGTGGGCGGTCACAACACAGACCCCGGTCGCGAATCCGCCCAGCGCCCGGCGATAGGCGGCGAGGTCGAGGACGGCGGGATCGGAGGTGCTCACGTCCGACGACTAGGCGACCCCCCGCTTCGCGGCAAGGCGCGACATGGGAAACGCGGCCTTAACCTTGACGCGCCCACCCTGCCCTCAAGTTCTCCGCCAAAGGTTCGCGTCCCCATGTCCCTGAGCGATCGCCCGATCCTGATCAAGAAGGTCAAGAAGGTCGTCGGCGGCGGCCACCATGGCGGCGCCTGGAAGGTCGCCTACGCCGACTTCGTCACGGCCATGATGGCCTTCTTCCTGCTGATGTGGCTGATCAACACGACCGATCCCGAGCAGAAACGGGGCATCGCGGAGTATTTCGCCCCCGCCAGCGTGTCCTCGACCACCTCGGGTTCCGGCGGCATTCTCGGCGGCACTTCTCTCGGGGATGACGGCGCCAAGAGCGAGGGCTCCCAGTCCGTGATCACCGAACTGGCGCCGGAGGCCCCGGCTGATTCGCCGCAGGAGGTCGGCCAGAACCAGAACCTCGCCGCCGCCAGTGAAGAAGCCCTGCGCGAGGAGATCGCCCGCCGCGAGGCCGCGGAATTCAGCTCCGCGGCCGAATCGCTCCGTCAGGCCATGCAGGCCATGCCCGAACTGGCCGAGCTGTCGAAACAGCTGATCATCGACCAGACGCCCGAGGGCCTGCGCATCCAGCTGGTCGATCAGGAGGGTCGCTCGATGTTCGAGCAGAATTCCGCCCGCCCCAACGCCCGCGCCCAGTTGCTGCTTCGGACGATTTCCCGCGTGATCAACCAGTTGCCCAACCGGATCTCGATCACCGGTCACACCTCGGCGGCCCCGGGCTCCAACCGCGCGACCGGCCCCAACGACTGGACCCTGTCGTCCTCGCGGGCGAACGCCTCGCGCCTGATCCTTCAGGCCAGCGGCGTCGACGCGGACCGCGTCTATCAGGTCTCCGGCAAGGCCGGCTCGGACCCGCTGTATCCCGACGATCCCACCCTGGCCGGCAACCGCCGCATCGCCATCGTCCTGCTTCGCGAGGCCCCGGTCCTGCCCACGGACACCAGCCTGTGAGCGTGCGCCCTGCATGCTTGTGTGGGGCGAATGGTCTTGCGCCCCGACATATCGGCTGTGCAGATCAGGGCATGCGTCAGCGGCTGCCCCACTATCGGCGAAATTGGATGCGGACCTGAGCCCGTGACCTTCGTTCCCCAGCGCCAGCTTCGCTTCTATATGACCACCGTGGCCCCCTGCCCCTATCTGCCGGGTCAGACCGAACGGAAGGTGTTCGCCAACCTGCCCTTCAGCGAGGGCGTTCACGTCAATGACGAGCTGACCCAGGCCGGCTTCCGCCGCAGCCAGAACATCGCCTACCGCCCGGCCTGCGAGGCCTGCGACGCCTGCGTCTCCGTCCGCCTCCCTGTGGCCGAGTTCAGCTTCTCAAGATCCCAGCGCAAGGTGTTGAAACGTAACGCTGACCTGTCCCGCGACCTTGTCGAGGCCGAGGCCACGACCGAGCAGTTCGATCTGCTGCGCCGCTACCTGCATGGGCGCCACCCCGGCGGCGGGATGAGCGGCATGGGCTGGCTGGACTATGTCGCCATGGTCGAGGACACGGCGGTGCGGACCCATCTGATCGAATACCGCCTGCCCTCGCCCGACGGCGGTCCCGGCGATCTGGTCGGCGTCTGCCTGACGGACCTGCTCGGGGACGGTCTGTCCATGGTCTACAGCTTCTTCGATCCGGCGCTGGAGACGCGCAGCCTCGGCCGCTTCGCCATTCTCGACCATGTTCGACAGGCGACGACCGTCGGCCTGCCCTTCGTCTACCTGGGCTACTGGGTCCGGGGCTCGAGGAAGATGGACTACAAGGCCGAGTTCCGCCCGATGGAGCAACTCACCAGGCTGGGGTGGGAGCGAATGGCTCAGCCGGCGGCCGGCACCGACGTCGCATAACCTTCGGGCGCCCCGGCGGGCTCGCCTGACCAGACGCCGGGATCCACACCGCCGCCGAACTTCACCAGCGCGTCGATTCGCTTCTGGATCGGCGGGTGGCTGGCGAACAGCCCTTCCAGTCCGACTCCGTCCGGCTGGTTGTCGAGGAACAGCTGCTGCAGCTCGTCGGGGCCCTTCAGCGACGACCGGCCCTCGACCTTGCGCAGGGCCGAGATCATGGCGTCCGGGTTCTTGGTCAGCTCAACGGCGCCGGCGTCGGCGACGTACTCACGGGTCCGCGACAGCATCATGCGGATGACGATGGCAAGGGCGAAGCCGACGGCGGCGAAGGCCAGGCCGATCAGGATCAGCGGCATGGCGTTCTTGTTGTCGCGCCGTCCGCCGCCGCGGGAATAGATCAGCCCGCGAAAGACCAGTTCGGCGATGACGCTGATGATGCCCGCGAAGATCGAGGCGATCACCATGGTCCGTACATCCTTGTTGATGACGTGGGTCAGCTCATGGGCCAGCACCGCCTCGAGCTCGTCCCGGGTCAGGGTGTTCACCAGTCCGCGGGTGACGGTGACGCTGTACTGGCCCTCGTGCAGGCCGGTGGCGAAGGCGTTGAGGCTGTCGTTGTCGATGACGCGCAGGGTCGGCGTGCGCAGACCGCGTGAGATGGCTAGGTTTTCCAGCAGGTTGTAGAGGTCCGGCTCGGACTTTCTCTCAACCTTCCGCGCCCCGGTCATCAGGTCGATCATGGCCTGGCTGCCGAAATAGGAAATGGCGAACCAGATGCCCGCGACGATGAAGGCCAGCGGCACGGTGGCGCCGAGCCAGGAGGCGGCCAGCGCCATATCGTCGCCCAGTCCCCTCCCTGTCCCGGGCAGGACGCCGAAGCCCATCATGACCAGCTGGATCCCGTAGATGATGAAGATCATCAGCACGGGAAAGGCGGCCAGCAGCAGGATCGAGCGGGTGTTGTTCGCCCAGATGTGGGTCTGGAGCCCGACAGCGCCCATCAATGCGACCCCTTACGCCTGAAAATTCACCGTGGGCGGCGCGGCGGTCATGGCGGCGCGGTCGGCCTCGCCCACGTCGAAGAAGGGCTTGTCCGAACCGAAGCCGACCATGCCGGCGAACAGGACGGTCGGGAACTGACGGCGCACGGCGTTGAACTCGGACACCGCACTGTTGAAGAAGCGACGGGCGGCGGCCAGCTTGTTCTCGATGTCCGACAGCTCGCGCTGCAGTTCGAGATAGTTGGTGTTGGCCTTGAGGTCCGGATAGGCCTCGGCGACGGCGAACAGCCGGCCCAGGGTCGCGGTCAGCATGTTCTCGGCCTGGACCTTGTCATTGACCGAGGTAGCGCCGGCAGCGGCGGCGCGGGCCTGGGTGACGGCGTCGAGCGTGGCGCGCTCGTGCGTGGCGTAGCCCTTCACCGTCTCGACCAGATTGGGGATGAGGTCCTGGCGCTGCTTCAACTGCACGTCGATGTCGGCGAACGACTGGTCGGCGCGCTGGTCGAGGGCGACCAGCTTGTTGTAGGCGCCGACGATGACGAACAGCACGACGGCGACGATGACGGCGATGACGATCAGGGTGACGAGCATTGCGGTTTCTCCGGCCTGGGGGGCGAGTATCGCCCGCGTCCGCCCCTCCGGATAGTGAAATCGCCGCAACCCCCGGATTCTCCGGGATGACGGAACCGATTGAAGCGCCCGTTCGCCCCCGATAGGCTGCGGGCGATCAAAGGGACCACCATGTTCGCACTGCTTCTGGCCTTCGCTCTCGTCGCCATTCCGGGTCAGGACGCGCCGCCCGCGCCCGCCCAGGACACATCGGAACGCTATGGACAGGCCATGCGCTGCGCCGGCGTCATGGCCGCCGTGTCCTCGCTTCACGCCTTCAACGGCAATGCCGAGGCCAAGAGCCGCACGGACCGCAACGGACGCGGCTTCATCACCGCGGCGACCGGCTATGCCCAGCCGCTGGGCCTCACCGAGGCGCAGCTGGCGGAGGCGTTTGCGGCGAGCACCGGCCAGGCCATCGGATCGATCACCCAGACCCGGGATCAGGCGGCGACCGACGCCGCCATCGACCAGCTGAACGCCGACCATGACGCCTGCCTGCGTCTGGCGCAGGGCTGGGTGGCCGAGGCTAACGGAACTTCCTGAGTCCGCGGGGGCCCTGTCGCCCGGCTCCGGCCCGCTTGCCCAGCCAGTCCTTCCAGTCGGGCCAGTTGCGGCGCCGGCCGCCGCCGTCGACCCATTCGGGACCGTGGGCGCCGTCGAAGACGGCGACGTCGGCCAGACCGCCCTGTTTGTAGTTCTGCAGCTTCACGCCCTTGCCGCGGCCCATCTCAGGGAGTTCGGCCAGCGGGAAGATCAGCGCCTTGATGTTGTCGCCGATGGCCGCGATGTGGTCGCCGGTCACGCGGATAGCGGCCAGCATTTCGCCGTTCAGCACCTGTTTGCCGCCGCGCTTCTGGGCCAGCAGTTCGTCTTCGGGGGCGATGAAGCCGTAGCCGGCCCTTGACGCCACCAGCAGTTTGCCGCCGGGCTGGTGGGTCAGGATGTTGATGATGTCGGCCTTCTCATCGAGATCGATCATCAACCGCAGCGGTTCGCCGTGGCCGCGGCCCGAGGCCAGTTTGTCGGCGCCGACGGTGAAGATGCGGCCGTCCGAGGCGGCGACCAGGACCTTGTCGGTCGTATAGCCGGGCACGAGGAAGGCGAGGCTGTCGCCCTCCTTGAACTTCAGCTCGGACGGGTCCTCGACCTTGCCCTTCGCGGCGCGGATCCAGCCGCGTTCGGACAGGATGACGGTGATGGCCTCGCGCGGGATGAAGGCCTCGACCGAAACGAAGGCCGAGGCGTCGACGGCCTCGGCGATGGTGGTGCGGCGCGGCGAGACCAGCGCCTTGCGCACGGTCTCCAGATCCTTGCCGACCTGTTTCCATTGCTTGGCCGGCGAGGACGACAGCGACTGCAGCGCCGCAAGTTCGTCAGCCAGCGCCTTGTATTCGTTCTCGATCGTCATTTCCTCGATCCGCGCCAGCTGGCGCAGCCGGGTGTCGAGGATGAAGTCGGCCTGTAGCTCCGAGAGGCCGAAGCGGGCGATCAGGACGGCCTTGGGCTGTTCTTCCTCGCGGACGATGCGGATCACCTCATCGAGGTTGAGGAAGACGATCCGCAGGCCTTCCAGCAGGTGCAGTCGCTTCTCGACCCGGTCGATGCGCCAGCCGGCCCGGCGCACCAGCACCTCGCGACGATGATCGAGGAAGGCCTGCAGACAGGCCTTCAGCCCCATGACGCGCGGCGTGCCGGTCGCGTCCAGCACGTTCATGTTGATGGGGAAGCGGATCTCGAGGTCGGAGAGCTTGAACAGGCTCTCCATCAGGACTTCGGGTTCGACGGTGCGGGACTTGGGCTCGATGACCAGCCGGATATCCTCGGCCGACTCGTCGCGGACGTCGCCCAGCAGGGGCGCCTTCTTGTGCTCGATCAGGTCGGCGAGGTCGGCGATCAGTTTCGACTTCTGCACCTGGTAGGGCATCTCGGTGACGATGATGCGCCAGACGCCGCGGCCGAGATCCTCGGTCTCCCAGCGGGCGCGCAGGCGGACGCCCCCGCGGCCGGTCTCATAGGCGTCGAGGATGGAGGCGTGGCCCTCGACGGCGACGCCGCCGGTCGGGAAGTCCGGACCCGGGACGATGCCGGCCAGCTCTTCCGTCGAGGCGTCGGGGCGTTCCAGCAGTAGGTGGCAGGCGTCGATCAGCTCGCCGACATTGTGCGGCGGGATCGAGGTGGCCATGCCGACGGCGATGCCGGACGAGCCGTTGGCCAGCAGATTGGGGAAGCCGGCCGGCAGGACGATCGGCTCCTCGTCCTGATCGTCGTAGGTGGCCTTGAAGTCCACCGAGTCCTGGTCGATGCCCTCCATCAGCAGGACGGCGGCGGCGGTCAGCTTGCACTCGGTGTAGCGCATGGCCGCGGCGTTATCGCCGTCGATATTGCCGAAGTTTCCCTGCCCGTCGACCAGCGGATAGCGCTGGGAGAAGTCCTGGGCCAGGCGCACCAGGGCGTCATAGATCGAGGCGTCGCCGTGCGGGTGATAGCCGCCCATGACCTCGCCGACGACCTTGGCGCATTTGCGCGCCGCCGCCTGCGGGTTCAGCCGCATCTGGTGCATGGCGTACATGATGCGACGGTGCACCGGCTTGAAGCCGTCGCGCACGTCCGGCAGGGCGCGGTTGGTGATGGTCGACAGCGCATAGGCCAGATAGCGGCGCGACAGCGCCTCGCTCATCGGTTCGTCGACGATGCGACCGCCTTCCGGCGGCGGGGTGTGAACGGTCATGGGAGTCCGAATCGGAAATCTGAACGGTCGAGTCTAGCGCCTAAAGCCGTCCGGCCTCGCGCAGCTTGTCGATCATCCACACCCGCGCGGGCGGAATCGGCCGGTTCTGGGGGTGGAAGACGAACTGTTCGAGGAAATGGGCGGTGAGGTCGAGGCCGGCGCCGACGTCGCCCTCGCCCAACCCCGCCTGCGCCCCCAGCATGAAGGGCGGCAGTTTCAGCAGCTTGTCGGCATAGGGCGCGCCGGCGTCGGCGCTGACGGCGCGGCCGGTGCGCGGACTGACCCAGACCAGGTCGTCCATCGTCCCGTTCACGGCGCAGCGCGACAGGTCCAGCCCGAAGCCGAGATCCTCCAGCAGCCCCGCCTCGAACCGCACGAAGATGGCGGGCCAGACGTCCGGCAGGGCGAAGGCGCTCATCAGGGCCTCGAAGGCCAGGAAGGCGCCGGGATGCGGCTCGCGCTCGGGCAGCGACCCCTGGGCCACGGCGGCGGCGGCGGCGAGGCCGGTCAGGGCGAGGGGATCGTCGAACAGGGCGCTGGGGCCCTCCCCCACCGGCTCCAGCCGGGCCGAGCCGAGATGGTCCGAGGTCCGCGCCTTGTAGTCGGCGACCACACGCGCACCGGCCTGCAGGAAGGGCTTCATCCGCCGCGAAGCGCCGCCGGCGACATAGGCGGCGCGCCGGCCGTGCGTCTCGGTCAGCAGTTCGACGACCACCCCGGTGTCGCCATGGGCGCGGGCGGACAGGACGAAGGCGTCGTCGGTGAAATCCATCGCCTCCGTTAGCCCGCCCCGCCGGAGTTGGCCATACGTTCCGTTTTTCCGTCTACTCGGCGGCGGCGCGGATCCGGGCGGTCATGTCCCGCGCCAGGGCGTTGGGGATGGGGAAGGTCAGGGCGTAGAGGGCGATTCGCCACCGGCCGTCCGCGCCGCGCACGACGACGCCCGTGCCCCGGCTCGTCCCGTAGGAGGCGCTGTCGAGGGCCTCGTCGAACCAGACGACGCAGCGACACGCCAGCGGGGCGAGGGTCAGCGACCGGGACCGGGGCGTATAGGTCCAGCCCTGGCCGCGGTTGAAATAGGGTTCTGCGTAGCCGCGGAATTCGGCGATCGACCAGCGCTCGGTGACATCAGTGCCGATGTAGACGGCGTCTGGCGCAAACAGATCGAAATAGGCCGCCCCGTCGGCCTCGGCGGCCTCGCGGTGCAGGGCGTCGAGCACGCGCGCGGCGGCCCGTTCCTCCGGCGTGTCGGCGGCCTCGCCGGGGGCGTCGATCACCGGCGTGGCGGTCTCGAAGGCGCGGATCTCGGTCGTCATCGCCCCGGCGAGGTCGTTGGGGATGGGATAGCTGAGGGCGTAGCGCAGCACGCGCCAGTCGGCGCCGTCGCGGACCAGCAGCCCCTCCCCCCGGGCCGTGCCGTAGGTTTCGCTGTCCAGCACCTCGTCGAACCAGGCGACGCAGGCGCAGGGGTCGGGGGCCAGGGTCACATGGCGCTCGCGGGCCGCATAGACCCAGCCCGCGCCGCGCGCGAACACCGGGGCGGCGAAGCCGAGGAAGGCGTCGCGATCCCAGCGCTCCGACGTCTCATTGCCGACCCAGACGAGGTCCGGGGCCAGACGGGCGGCCCAGGCCTCCGCGTCGGACCGCGCGGCGGCGGCGTGCAGATCGGTCAGGGCGGCGGCCGCCTGATCCTGCGGGGCCGTCTGCAGCGAGAGGGCCGCGACGGCGACGAGCAACAGCGACATGGAAATCTCCGGACGGCCTGCCCCTACGCTAGGCCTACTCTCCGCTCTCGGGAACCGGATAGGTGTCGGGCTTCAGCACTTTCGCCAAGGCGATCAGATTTCGCGCGGCGTTCCGGCCGACCCGGTCGGAATAATCATGGCCTTCGTCGGTCTCGACATAGTCCGGGCCGGGACCGGGGCCGAGGTGCCAGTAGGTCCAGCTGTGGCCTGGAATGGTGAATCCGATGTCGATCAGGCCCTGACAGACTGTGGCGACGATGTTGTGGGCGCCATCCTCATTGCCCGTGATGACCACCCCGGCGACCTTGCCGAAGGCGACGGGCCGCCCGCTGTCGTCGGTTTCGGACAGTAGGCCGTCCATCCGCTCCAGCGCGCGCAGGCAGACGCTGGACATCTGGCCCAGCCATGTCGGCGTGGCCATGATCAGGATGTCGGCGGCCATGATCTTCGCATGGACGGCGGGCCAGTCGTCGCCCTCCCCTTCATCGGTCTTCACGCCGGGCTTGAGGTTGAGGTCCACCAGCCGGACCATCTCTGTCTCGGCCCCGCCCTTCTCCAGTTCAGCGACGACGACTCGGGCGAGGGCCTCGGTGCTCGAGGTCGCGGGCGACGGCTTGAGCGTGCAGTTGAGGATCAGGGCTTTCATGGGGGCGTCTCCGGACATGTCCCCGTTCAACCCCCGGATCAGCGCGGACGTTCCCGCGCCATATTTAACCGGACAGTTGACAACCCGGTCTGGCGGATGCATTTAACCTGTCAGTTAGGTACAGCCGCCATGCAAACCCCCGACCCCCTCTCCGCCAAATTCGCCGCCCTGGCCGACCCGACGCGTCGGGCCATCCTGGCCCGGCTGTGCGAGGGGGAGGCCAGCGTCAGCGACCTGGCCGCCCCGTTCGACATGAGCCTCCCGGCTGTGTCGAAACACCTGAAGGTGCTGGAGAAGGCCGGATTGATCAGCCGCGGCCGCGAGGCCCAGTGGCGCCCTGCCCGGCTCGAACCGATGGGCCTGAAGGGCATCGCCGAGTGGCTGGAGCACTATCGCCGCTACTGGGACGCCAGCTTCGACCGTCTCGACGCCTATTTGAAGAAAATCCAGAAGGGAGACCCCCGTGGCCCAGGACACTGACTCCAACCCCTGCAACACGGACGGCGTCGCCCATCAGCACGCTCTCGTCCTGCGCCGCGTCCTCGACGCCTCGCCGGAACGGATCTGGAAGGCGTGGATGACCCCCGAACTGCTCCAGCAGTGGTTCGTCCCCAGGCCGTGGACGATCTCGGAGATCCAGCTCGACCCGCGTCCCGGCGGCGTCTTCAACTTCGTCATGCACGGCCCGGACGGCGAGCGAATTCCGAACAGCGGCATCTTCCTTGCGGTCGAGCCGAACCGGCGCTGGATCACCACCGACGCCCTGACCCCGGCCTGGGAGCCGGCCGGCCAGCCCTTCATGGTCGCCACGGTGGAGCTGACCCCCATGGCCGACGGCAAGACGGAGTATGTCGCCACGGCGCGCCACTGGAACGCCGAGACGATGAAGCAGCACGAGGCCATGGGCTTCCACGAAGGCTGGGGGACCTGCGCCGACCAGCTGGCCGAATTGCTCAAGACACACTGACCCTCCCCGGCCGCGACCGGACCCGCTGAGGAGCCCCGCCCGATGACCTTCGTCGACAGTCTCGCGACCCGACCCACCCTGCGGATGCAGCGCCATTTCGATGCGCCGAGGCCGCTGGTCTGGCGGGCGTGGTCCAACCCCGAGGTCATGGTGCTGTGGCTGGGTCCGGTCGAATGGCCGGCGGTCAGCGCCACCCAGGATCTGCGGGTCGGCGGCGCATGGCGGGCCTGCCTTCGCTCGCCGGACACCGGCCAGGACCTGTGGCAGGGCGGGGTCTATCGCGAGATCGTCCCCGAGGAGCGGCTGGTCTTCACCTTCAATTGGGACGAGTCCCATGAGGATGGCCCGCCCGTCGATACCCTGGTCACCGTCCAGCTCAGCGACGCGCCGGACGGCGGCACCCTGATGGACTTCACCCACGAGGGTCTGAAGTCGGAACAGAGCCTCACAGGCCACAAGCACGGCTGGACCAGCACCTTCGAGCGGCTGGAGGCCTTCCTGGCCGCGGGCGGGGCCGTCTGAGCCCTCCTGCACCTTCCGACAGTAACGACGTCGCCGACGTCGAGCTTTCGATGCAACCCGTTCAAGGAGAACGACTGTGAAGATCGTGACCAGCCTCAGCTTCCGCGGCGAATGCCGCGAGGCCTTCGAATTCTACGCGGAAGTGCTCGGCGGCAAAATCACCGCCGCCATGCCCTATGGCGACGGTCCGCCCGACATGCCGGTCGGTCCGCAGTACCGCGACTGGCTGATGCATTGCTGGCTGGAGGTCGGCGACCAGGCGATCATGGGCGCTGACATGGACGTCGACTGGGCCCCCGGGATCGACAAGCCGAAGAACGGCTTCGACGTGACGCTCCACACGGATAGCGCGGCGGAAGCCCGCCGGTGGTACGACGCCCTTGTCGAGGGCGGCCGGCCGACCATGCCGTTCGGCGAGACCTTCTGGTCGCCGGGCTATGGCGGGCTGGTCGACAGGTTCGGCGTGCCTTGGATGGTCAACACCATTCCGTCGCCGGACTGGAAGCCGGGGTCGTGACCCGCAGGATCAGAACCGCCACCTTCGTCTCTCTCGACGGCGTCATGCAGGCGCCGGGCGGGCCTGATGAGGACCCGACGGGCGGCTTCGCGTTCGGGGGGTGGGTCTGGCCGCATTTCGACGAGGCTTCGGGCGGCCTGATGGACGAGGCCATGGGCGAGGACTACGACCTGCTGCTGGGCCGCCGGACCTATGAGATCTTCGCCGCCTGGTGGCCGCATATGGACGACGAGATCGGCCGGACGTTCAACGCCATCAACAAATACGTGGCGGCCGGGCCGGAAACGCCGATGACCTGGGCCCACAGTCACCGGCTTGAAGGGGATCTGGTCGAGGCGGTCCGGGACCTGAAGGCGACCGACGGACGCGACCTGCTGATCCAGGGCTCAAGCGAGCTGATCCATGCCCTGCTGGCGCACGGCCTGATCGACCAGCTGACGGTGCTGACCTTTCCGATCCTGCTGGGCGCCGGCAAGCGACTGTTCGACGACGGGGCCCGGCCCGGGGCCTGGACGCTGACGCGGACGCGACAGACGGAGACCGGGGTGACGGCCCACACCTTCGAACGCACGGATGCGCCGCCGCCGACCGGATCGTTCGGGGAGATCGAGCCCGGCGAGGCCGAACTGGCCCGGCGGGTGCGCTGGGCGCGGGAGGACTGACGACCGGCCTACGCAGTCTACCGGGCTGGGCGGGCCCCGCGCTGGGGCGTATTCCGGGACATGGCTTCCGAACGCATCCGCTCCCTCGCCCTGCAGTCCCGGATCATGAGTGCGGAGGCCGCCGCGGCGTTGATTCCACCCAACAGCACGGTGGGCATGAGCGGTTTCACTGGCTCGGGCTATCCCAAGGCCATCGCCCCGGCCCTGGCCGCGCGCATCGAGGCCGAGCATGCGAAGGGCAATCCCTTCCGATTGAGGGTCTGGACGGGCGCCTCGACCGGGCCGGAACTGGACGGCGCCCTGGCCAGGGCCGACGGCATCGAATTCCGCCTGCCCTACAACTCCGACCCGATCGCGCGCGAAAAGATCAACAAGGGCGAGATGGAATATCTCGACATGCACCTGAGCCAGGTGGCGCCGATGGCCTGGCAGGGCTTCCTCGGGCCGCTGGAGACGGCGGTGATCGAGGTGTCAGGCATCCGCGAGGACGGATCGTTGATCCCCTCGTCCTCGGTCGGCAACAACAAGACCTGGCTGGACCGGGCTGACCAGGTGATCCTTGAGGTCAATTCCTGGCAGAATCCGGCGCTGGAGGGGATGCACGACATCTACTACGGCACCGCCCTGCCGCCCGACCGCGTGCCGATCCCGCTGGTGCGGACCGACGACCGGATCGGCCAGCCGACCTTTCGTTGCGACCCCGCAAAGGTGGTCGCCATCGTCGAGACCCATTCCCCCGACCGCAACGCGCCGTTCGATCCGCCGAACGCGGCGGCCAGGGCGATCGCCGGCCATCTGCTGGAGTTCCTGACCCACGAGGTGAAGGCGGGCCGCCTTCCCGCTTCGCTGTTGCCGCTGCAGTCCGGGGTCGGCAACATCGCCAACGCCGTCCTGACCGGTCTGGCCGATGCCCCGTTCGAGAATATGACGGCCTATACCGAGGTCATCCAGGACGGCATGCTGGACCTGCTGGACAGCGGCAAGCTGAGGGTCGCCTCGGCCACGGCCTTCTCGCTGAGCCCGGACGCGGCGGCGGACCTGAACGCCCGGATGGCGGAGTTCCGGGACCGGATCATCCTGCGGCCGCAGGAGATTTCGAACCATCCCGAACTGATCCGCCGGCTGGGCTGTATCGCCATGAACGGGCTGATCGAGGCGGACATCTACGGCAACGTCAACTCGACCCACATCATGGGGTCGCGCATCCAGAACGGCATCGGCGGCTCGGGCGACTTCGCCCGCAACGCCTTCATCTCGGTGTTCATGACCCCGTCGACCGCCAAGGGCGGCAAGATCTCGGCGATCGTGCCGCATGTCAGCCATGTCGACCACATCACCCAGGACGTGCAGGTGCTGGTCACCGAGCAGGGCCTGGCCGATCTGCGGGGCCTGTCGCCCAAGCAACGGGCCGCGGTGATCATCCCCAACTGCGCCCATCCGGACTATCGCGATCAACTGCGGGACTACTACGACCGGGCGCTGAGGGGCTCGTATGGCCTTCAGTCCCCGACCCTGCTGACCGAGGCCCTGTCGTGGCACCAGCGGTTCATCGACACCGGGACGATGCGCCTCTGAGCCTTGTCGGCGTCAGCGCGCCATCGAGGTCGGGAACGGCCGGCCGAGGGCCTCGGCCATGCCCTGCTGCGACAGCAGGAAGACGGCGTCACGCGAGTGATAGTTATTGGACAGGACGATCACCGTCACATCCGTGTCAGGCTGCCAGGTGACCATGTTGCGGAAGCCGGACCAACTGCCGGTGTGATAGATCTGGCGGTCGGAAAAGGCCGGACCGACCCGGGCGCCGATGCTGTTGGAGAACAGGCCGAAGCCCCAGTCGCGGCGCGGCCGACCGCGTTCTGACGGGGTGTCGGCGGGGGCGTGGTCGGCGATCATCATGGCGTAGCTGCGCGGGCTCAGCAGATGGCCGCCGTGCAGGGCGCGCTGCCAGACCAGCAGGTCGTCGAGCGTGGAATACAGGGCCCCCGCCCCGGGGATGATGCTGACATTGTGGTCCGGCTGGGGCGTCGGGCCGCCGCCGCCGAGGTTGGCGTAGCCCATGACCACGCCGGAGGCGTCGTCGTCATAGCCGGTGTCGGCCATCCCGAGCGGCTCGAAGAAGGCGGTGCGCAGCCAGTCGTGCAGCGGCGCGCCGCTGGCCTTTTCGACCACGGCGCCGAGAAGGTTATAGGCGGCGTTGTTATATCGGACCTTGGTTCCGGGCGTGAACTGAAGACCGTACTTCATTGAATCGGCAGTCAGTTCGTCCATTGTTGCGGGGGTGACCCGGCGCAGGCCCCAGGCCGGGCGGGCCATCAGGTCGGGGATGCCGGAGGTGTGGCCGAGCAGATGATAGAGCCGGATCGGCTCCCACGCCGGCGGGCAAGGCTGGATCCAGCGGCACACGGGATCATGGGTCGAGAGCACGCCCTCGTCCTGCAGCCGGAGGATGGCGGCCGCGGTGAACTGTTTGCTGACCGAGGCGAGGCGGAAGCGGGAGTCGAGCGCCAGCGGCGTTCCCTGCCGGCGGTCGGCGAAGCCATAGACCTGGCGGAACAGCACCTCGTCGCCGCGCGCCACCAGCACCCCGCCGGTGAACTGGCCCGAACCGCCCCAGCGCTCCAGCTGTTCGGTCAGGCGCGGCAGCGACCGGACCTCGACCACGGGGGGCCGGGCGGCCATGGAGCCAGGCTCGGGGTTCGCCTCGCGGGCGGCGGGGCGCGCGCTGCTCCAGACGACCAGCCCGGCGACGACGAGGATCAGGCCGGCGAGGACGGCGATGGCCAGACGGGGATGGCCGCCGGCGTGTCGGGGAACGTGGAACAAGGGTCTAGACGTCGTAGTCCAGCCCGAACTGGGCGTAGAGGGCGCGGCTGTCCTGCCATTTCGGATCGACCTTGACCGTGATGAACAGATGCACGGGCCGGTCCAGCAGTTCGGTCAGCTCCTCGCGCGACTTCTGGCCGATCCATTTCAGGGTCTGGCCGCCCTTGCCCAACACGATGGGCCGCTGGCTCTCGCGCTCGACATAGATGATCTGTTCGATCCGGGCCGAGCCGTCGGCCTTGTCCTCGAAGGCGGTCGTCTCCACCGCCGCCGAATAGGGCAGTTCCTCGTGGACGCGCAGATAGACCTTCTCGCGCGTAATCTCGGCCGCCAGCACCCGCATCGGCACATCGGCGGACTGATCCTCGGGATACAGCCAGTGACCGGCCGGCATCGACCGCGCCAGCCGCTGCTTGAGGTCGTCGACGCCGTCGCCGCTGAGCGCCGAGATCATATAGACCTCGGAATAGACGCCGGTTTCGAACAGCTTGTGGGACAGGGCCAGCAGGGTGTCCCGGCGCATCCCGTCGATCTTGTTCAGGGCCAGGATGACCTGGGTCCCCGAGGCCTTCAGGTTGGCGATGATGGTCTCGGTGTCCTCGGCCGAGCGACGGTCCGCCGCCTGGCCCTCCTTGCCCTCGGCGGCGATGTGCGAGGCTGCGTCGATCAGGTGCACGACCACGTCGGCGTCCGAGGCCCCGCCCCAGGCCGAGGCGACCATGGCCCGGTCCAGACGGCGGCGCGGGGTGAAGATGCCGGGGGTGTCGACCAGCACGATCTGGGCGTCGCCCTCGATGGCGATGCCGCGCACGGGGAAGCGCGTGGTCTGGACCTTCTGGGTGACGATCGAGACCTTGGTACCCGTCAGACGATTGACCAGCGTGGACTTGCCGGCGTTGGGCGCGCCGATGATGGCGGCGAAGCCGGCCCGCTGGTTTTCTGTATCGGTCAAATCACGCCTTCACGCTGCAGCAGGCCGATCGCGGCCGCCTTCTCCGCGTCCTGACGCGAACGCCCTTGCGCGGTCAAGGGCGGATATCCCTCGATGCTGGCTTCGACGGTGAAAGTCGGGGCATGATCCGAGCCCTTGCGCTCGACGATCCGGTAGGCCGGCAGGGGCTTTCCGTGGGCCAGGGCCCATTCCTGCAAGGCCGATTTCGGATTGGTCACGGATTTTTCCGGCGGCGCCGACAGCTCGTCCGACCAGGCCCGGTCGAAGACCGCGCGGACCGCCTCGAAGCCGCCGTCCAGCCACACCGCCGCCAGCAGCGCCTCCATGGCGTCCCCCAGCACGCCCTCGCGGCGCCGCCCGCCCTGTTTGCTTTCGCCCGGCGAAAGCCGCAGGGCGTCGCCGACCCCCAGGGCCTCCGCCACCCGGGCGCAGGCGGCCTTGTCGACGAGGGCATGGAGCCGTGAGGACATCTCGCCCTCGTTGGATCCCGGGAAGTCGCGCACAAGGCGATCGGCGACCAGAAGGCCGAGCACCCGGTCGCCGAGGAACTCCAGCCGCTGGTTGTCGGCGAATGGCCGGCCCCGCGCGTCGCGCTCGGCCCCCTCCCCCACGCTGGCGTGGGTCAGGGCCAGGTCCAGCAATGCCGGATCCCTGAAGTCGTGGCCGAGGCGGCGCCGCAGCGCCTGAACAGCCTCGGCCCGTCTGTCAGCCATCAGTCGAGAACGGTGAAGAACCGGCTCGGACGGATCTTCGAGAACCAGCTGATCGGGTTCCACAGCGAGGCGCCGGCCTCCCACGAGAACAGGATGATCTCGGCCTTGCCGATCAGATTCTCGGCCGGGACATAGCCCACGCCAGCGGACTCGTCGTAGCGGCTGTCCTGCGAATTGTCGCGGTTGTCGCCGATCATGAAGTAGTGGCCGGCGGGGACCTCGAACACGGGGGTGTTGTCCGAGATATTCCCGGGACCCCAGTCCTGGATGTTGATCTCGCGACCTTCCGGCAGGGTCTCGCGCTGCTGGATGACGGTCTGGGTTCCGTACAGGTTCTGCACGTCCTGGCGGCTCATCTCGACATTGCGGACCGCCGTGCCGTTGATGAACAGCACATTGTCGATCATCTGGATGCGGTCGCCCGGCAGGCCGATCAGGCGCTTGATATAGTCCGTCTCGTTGTCGCGCGGCAGTTTGAACACGACGACGTCGCCGCGCTGCGGTTCATGACTGACCATCGGCAGCATGATGCGGCCGTTGAAGATCGGCGGGCTGAACGGGATCGAGTGTTTCGAATAGCCGTAGCTCCATTTCGAAACGACGATGTAGTCGCCCTCATAGAGGTTCGGCTCCATCGAGGCCGACGGGATGGTGAAGGGCTGGAACAGGACGACGCGCAGCACCAGGGCGATCAGCAGGGCGAAGAAGATCGTCTTGAAGATCTCCATGCCCTCGCTGCTGGAACCGCCGCCGGACTTGCGCTTCTTGCCGCCCGAACCGCGGGCGTAGACCGGGGTCGTATCGACATCCTCGAAGGGCGCGTCGCCCGAGTCGCTCCAGACCGGCGGCTTGGCGGCCGCGGCGACTGCGCCCGTCGCGGCTACGGCCGCAGCCGCGGCCGCGGCCGGCGCGGCGTGGCCATGATCGTCGTGGCCATGGGCTTCTGCGGGCGCGTGCGCCTCGGCATGGGCGGGCTCCTCGTGACCGTGCGCCGCCGGAGCGGCGTGGCCGTGATCGTCGTGGCCATGGGACTCGGCGGGCGCGTGCGCCTCAGCATGGCCGTGGTCGTCGTGACCGTGCGCCGCCGGAGCGGCGTGGCCGTGATCGTCTTGGCCATGAGCTTCAGCAGGAGCGTGAGCCTCGGCATGGCCGTGGTCGTCAGCACCGTGCGCGGCGGGCGCGTCGTGGCCGTGGTCGTCATGGCCATGGGCTTCAGCGGGGGCGTGAGCCTCATCATGCCCGTGATCGTCATGGCCGTGGGCCGCCGGGGCGGCGTGGCCGTGGGCGTCATGCCCATGGTCGTCATGGCTGTGACCATGGCCGTGGTCGTCGTGCGGCTTGTGCTCGTCGCTCATTGTGACTCTGTCCCCCAGCCGCTGTCCGCGGTCTTTGCGGCGAAATCGGTATAACGTGATTAAGCCATCGGCAAGGCTTCGATCACCACGAAGGCGAGCGCGTAGGGATGCTCGTCACTGAGCGTCAGATGTATCCGGGCTTCGTGACCCTGTGGTGTCAGCCGCGCCAGATGTTCGGCGGCGTGTCCGGTCAGGGCCAGGGTGGGCTGGCCCGAGCGCAGGTTCACCACCCCCATGTCGCGCCAGTAGACGTCCCGGCGCATGCCGGTGCCCAGGGCTTTGGCGCAGGCTTCCTTGGCCGCGAACCGCTTGGCGTAGCTCCAGGCCGCGTCGGGTTTCCGGTCGGACCGGGCGCGTTCGACCTCGGTGAAGCAACGCTGTTTGAACCGGTCGCCGAACCTCTCGAGCGAAGTCTCGATCCGCCGGATGTCGCACAGGTCAGCGCCGACGCCGATGATCACGAAGCGGGGTCCATGGACCGGGCCTCGTCCATCAGGGCCCGCATCCGGGCGATCGCCGGGCCCAGACCGACGAATATCGCCTCCCCGATCAGGAAATGCCCGATGTTCAGTTCCGCGACCTGGGGAATGGCGGCGATCGGCTGCACGGTTTCATAGTCGATTCCGTGACCCGCGTGGACCTCCAGCCCGAGGGCGGCGGCGCGGGCGGCCCCGACCCGCAGGGCGGCGAGCTCGGTTTCGGCCTCTTCATCCCGGCCTTCGCGCACGGCGTCGCAATAGGCGCCTGTGTGCAGTTCTACCACGGCCGCGCCGGTGCGGTGGGCGGCGTCGATCTGGTTCGGGTCGGACCCGATGAACAGGGACACGCGCGATCCTGCCTCGTTCAGCTTGCCGACGAAGGGGGTGATCCAGTTGTGGCCGCCGACGACGTCGAGTCCGCCCTCGGTTGTCCGCTCTTCCCGCTTTTCGGGCACGAGGCAGACGGCGTGTGGGCGGTGATGGAGGGCGATGGCCAGCATCTCCTGGGTCACGGCCATCTCCAGATTCAACGGCCGCGACTCATCGCGCAGCAGGCTGGACAGGCTGTCGATGTCAGCGTCCGAGATGTGGCGGCGGTCCTCTCGGAGGTGGGCGGTGATCCCGTCGGCGCCGGCGGCAAGGGCCTCCTCCGCCGCGCGCACCGGATCAGGGTACTGCCCGCCCCGCGCGTTCCGCACGGTCGCGACATGGTCGATGTTGACCCCCAGTCTCAGGCGGGAGGGGTGTCGAGCTCGCTCATCCATCGCTCAGGCCTGCGCCAGTCGCCGGCTGCCGGGATCCTCGACCGGCAGGACCGCCAGTTCGGGCGGCAGGGCGTCGGCGGCGTATGCGGGGACATCGAGAGTCGCCAGCGCCACCAGCGGCACGCCGACGTCGGCGCGTCCGCCCGAGCGGTCGACGATACAGGCCGCCGCCACGACCGTTCCGCCCGCCGCCTCGATGGCCGCGATGCATTCACGCGAACTCAGACCCGTGGTGACGATGTCCTCGACCATGACGACCTTCTGCCCGGGCTCGACATGGAAGCCGCGGCGCAGTTTGAAGACCCCGCCCTCGCGCTCGACATACATGGAGGGGACGCCCAGCCAGCGGGCCGTTTCATAGCCGGGAATGATGCCGCCGACGGCGGGCGAGATCGCCACATCGACGGGGCCCACCGCCGCCGTGATCTTCTCCGCCAGCGCCTTGCACAGGCGGGCGCAGCGGGCCGCGTCCATGAACACCAGGTTCTTTTGCAGGAAGACGGGACTGTGCAGCCCCGAGGACAGTACGAAATGGCCTTCGCGCAGGGCGCCGGCGCCGCGGAATTCGTCGAGAACGTCGTCAGAGGTCATGACGCTGTCTAGCTCAGCCGCGCTCGCAACAGAAGCGGGCGGGCTGCGTCATTCTATGCTCTCGCCCGGTTTCAGGCCGCAACCCAGCAGGCTCCGCCAGATGCCCTCGGCATCCTCCGCATAGCGGAACAGCCGGACGTCTCCCGCGGCGATCATGCCGTGTTCGATCAGGACGTCGAAATTGATCACAGATCGCCAGTAGGCCTCGTCGAACAGGATGATCGGTATCGGCGGCGACTTGTCTGTCTGCCGGAGGGTCAGAAGCTCGAACAGTTCATCGAAGGTGCCGAAGCCGCCCGGGAAGACCACCAGGGCGTTGGCCCGCATCGCCAGGTGCATTTTGCGCATGGCGAAATAGTGAAAGCGGAAGGTCAGTTCCGGTGTCGACCAGGGGTTGGGCTCCTGCTCTTGCGGCAGGGTGATATTGAACCCGATCGACGGCGCCCCGACGTCATGGGCGCCGCGGTTGGCCGCCCCCATGATTCCCGGGCCGCCGCCGGTGGTGATGACATTGTCGCGCGGCCGGCCGTCGGCCGCCTGCATGGCTCCACCGCGTTCCGACGCCAGTCGGCCGAACGCCCGCGCCTCGGCGTACCAGCGGCCGTGCTGTCCCTCCCCGTCCTCGCCGACCCGGGCGCTGCCGAACACGACGATGGTGGAGCGGACGCCCCATGCGCGCAGGGCGCTCTCGGCCTTGGCGTACTCCATCATGAAGCGCACGCCACGCATCGGGTCGCTGAGCAGGAAGTCCGGATCGAGGGCGGCCAGCCGGTAGGACGGCGAGGCCATCTGGGCGGCGTTCAGCCTTACGACCTCCGGGTCGGTCACCCCCGCGCCCGTTCGACCGTATCGACCGACGGATTGGTGCGCAGCGCCGCCATGATGGCGGTGGCGTGTTTGGCGTCCTCGACCTCCACATCGATGTCGACGTCGAAGAAGTCCTGCTGCCGGTGGGTCATGACCAGGTTCAGGATGTTGCCGCCGGCCTCGCCGATAATGGTGGCCACCTGGCCCAGCACGCCGGGCGCGTTCTTGATCGTGGCGCGGACGCGGGCCGCGGCGACCGCGCCCTGCTCGGCCTGGGGCGTCCACTGCAGGTCCTGCCAGACCGAATCGTCGTCGGCGAATTCGGCCAGCTGCTGGCAGTCGATGGTGTGCACCGTCAGTCCCGCCTCGGGCTCGAGGATGCCGACGATCCGGTCGCCGGGCACCGGCGAGCAGCAATGGCCGAAATGGACGCTGATCCCCGGCGTCAGTCCGCCGCCGCGCACGAACAGCCGCGCCTGTTCATCGTCGATCCGCTTGCGGTCCGGTCCGGCCTTGAGCCGTCCCTTCAGCGCCGGGAACAGGGTCTCGCCGACCTTGGCGGCTGACACCCGGCCGCGGCCGATGGCCTCGTACAGGTCGTCCTCGGAGGCGAAGGCGAAGGTCTCCAGCATGGCCTTCAGCGACACCTCGGCCAGCGTCTTGCCGGCGCGCGACAGGGTCTGCTCGAGCGTCGCCCGGCCCAGCTTCTGGAACTCGCCGCGTTCAGAGGTGCGGATGTGCCGCCGGATGGCCGATCGCGCCCGGCCCGTGATGGTCAGGGAACGCCAGTCTACCGGGATTTCCCGTTTGGCCCCGCGCACGATCTCGACCACGTCGCCGTTCTGCAGCTGGGTCCGCATCGGCTTGAGCTCGCCGTTGATCTTGACTCCCACGGCGGTGTCGCCGACCTCGGTGTGGACGGCGTAGGCGAAGTCCAGCGCCATGCCCCCGCGCGGCAGGGTGATCAGCGACCCCTTGGGCGTGAACACGAAGACCTGCTCGAGATACATCTCCAGCTTGGCGTGTTCGACCCAGTCCTCGCCGCCCTCGCCGTGCTCGATGACCTGCACCAGGTGGCGCAGGTTCTGCAGCGGATCGCGACCGCCGTCCTGCTCCATGGCCTCCTTGTCGAAGCCATAGGACTTGTTCTTGTAGGCCCAGTGCGCGGCCACTCCGTCCTCGGCGACCCGGTCCATCGGCTCGGTGCGGATCTGCATCTCGATGCGCAGGCCCGACGGCCCGACCACGGTCGTGTGCAAGGAGCGGTAGTTGTTCGACTTGGGCGTCGAGATGAAGTCCTTGAACCGCTCGGGCACCATCGGCCAAGCGCGGTGGATGACGCCCAGGGCGCGGTAGCAGTCATCCTCGGCCTCGACGATGACCCGGAAGCCGTAGATGTCAGACAGCGATGAAAAGCCCACCGACTTGCGCTGCAGCTTGCGCCAGATCGAATAGGGCGTCTTCTGCCGGCCGAAGACCTGGGCGTGGACGCCGGCCTCTTCCAGCACCCGCTCGACCTCGCGGGAGACGCCGTCGATGGCGCGGCCATGCTCCAGCTTCAACGCCTCCAGCCGCCGCTCGATGGCGGTGCGGGCGGTGGGGTTCAGATGCTCGAACGCCAGCTCTTCCAGCTCGGAGGCGATCGAATGGATGCCGATCGACCGGCCCAGCGGCGCATAGACCTCCAGCGTCTCGCGGCTGATGCGCTCGCGCTTCTCGGGCTTCACATGTTTCAGCGTCCGCATGTTGTGCAGACGGTCAGCCAGCTTCACCAGCAGGACGCGGACGTCCTTGGAGATGGCGAGGATGAATTTGCGCAGGTTCTCGGCCTGGCGGGTGTGCTCGGCCTGCAGCTCCAGGCGCGACAGCTTGGTCACGCCCTCGACCAGCGAGGCCACCTCCTCGCCGAAGCGTTCGGCGATGTCATCGCGAGTGGCCGAGGTGTCCTCGACCACATCGTGCAGCAGGGCGGTGACGATGGTGGCGGTATCGAGCCGGTAGTCGGTCAGGATGCCGGCGACCTGGATCGGATGGGCGAAATAGGGATCGCCCGAGGCCCGCAGCTGCGAGCCGTGCATTTTCATCGCATAGACATAGGCGCGGTTCAGCAGCGCCTCGTCCGCGGTCGGATCATAGGCGCGCACGGCCTCGACCAGTTCGAACTGGCGCAGCACCCGCGAGCGGGCCTGGGGCTCCGGGTCCACATGGGGACGCGGGCCGCCGGGGTCATTGAGGTTTGCGGGTTCGGGCGACGGCGCGGGCTGCCGCGCCGGCAGGATGGTGATACCGTTGGCGGGTTCCGCCGTCAGTAGCGTTCCTCCTGCCCGCCGTCGCGGTCGCTTTGCAGCGCGCGGATCAGCTCGGCTTCGGCCATGTTCATGTGCTGGGGTTCAGCCAGCAGGCCCACGATCTCGGCCTCGTCCTCGGCTTCGGTGCGCTCGTCGACGCGTTGCAGGGCGACGATGACCGTCTCGCGCAGCTCTTCCGGCGCGACGGTGGAGTCGGCCAATTCGCGCAGGGCGACGACGGGGTTCTTGTCGTTATCCCGATCGAGAGTCAGGGGCGCGCCATTGGCGATGGCGCGGGCGCGGTTGCCCGCCAGCAGAACCAGGCCGAACCGGTTCGGCACCTTCTCGATGCAGTCTTCGACAGTGACGCGGGCCATGAATATCCTCGGGCGCGGGGGAGAACCGCACAAACTATAGGGTCAGCCCCAATTGTGCAACGCCGCATGGGCGGGAATGAGGCGTCACCGTAGCGGAGTCGCGTCTTTCCCGATCGAGGCCGAGCCGGCCAGCGCCTTCGCGGTCCCTCCCGAAGGATGCACCCACCCGGGCGCGACCTCCGCCAGCGGGCCCATGACGAACAGCCGGTCCGCCGCGCGCGGGTGCGGCAGGATCAGACCGTCGAGATCGCCCGCCGTCCGCCCATAGGCGATCAGGTCCAGATCCAGCGTCCGCGGGGCATTGGCCGCGCCGCGCTGACGCCCGAACGCCTCCTCGATCCGTCCCAGCGCCGCCATCAGCTCGTGCGGCCCGTGCGCCGTATGGACGATCACCACTCCGTTCAGAAACGGCGGATCGTCCGCGTCGGGCCAGGCCGCCGAGCGCCACCAGGACGAGCGGGCGACGACATCGATCCCCTCGGCCCGGAACCGCGCCAGCGCCGCCTCCAGCGCCTCGCGGCAGTCGCGCCAGGCGCCCGCATCATTGCAGCCGAGGGCCACGACGATGGCCTCATCCAGCCCGTCCGCCCCGGCGAACGGGACGGGTCGCGCCGCCGTCTTCTCCGGACCGGGCTTTTCCATCCCCGCATATTACACCAATGAAGGCCCGCGCGCCCGCCTGTCGCCGAAGGATTCGCCCGCCTTGCCGACCCACCCCCCCGAACCGCCCCGTGACTGTCCCCTGTGCCCGCGTCTGGTCGAATACCGGCGCGAGAACCAGCGCCAGAATCCCGACTGGTTCAACGGCCCCGCCCCCTCGTTCGGCGACCCGGACGCCCGGCTGCTGGTTGCGGGCCTCGCCCCCGGCCGCACCGGGGCCAACCGCACCGGCCGGCCCTTCACCGGCGACGGCGCCGGGGTGATCCTCTACGAGACCCTGCTGAAGACGGGCTTCGCCACGGGCCGCTACGAGGCCCGGCCCGACGACTCGCTCCAGCTGGTCGACTGCATGATCACCAACGCCGTCCGCTGCGCCCCGCCCGGCAACAAGCCCCTGCCGGCCGAGGAGGCGACCTGCCGACCCTTCCTGACCGCCCGGCTGGCCGCCCTGCCCCGGCTCAAGGTCATCGTCACCCTCGGCGACGTGTCGCGGCGCAATGTGCTGAAGGCGATGGGCCTGAAGGGGTCCGCGGCGCCCCCCGGCCACGGCGTCGAGGCGGCCCTGGGCGGCTATATGATCCTGAACAGCTATCACTGCTCCCGGCTCAACACGAACACCGGCCGGCTGACCCCCGAAATGTTCGAGGCCGTGTTCCGGCGCGCCCGCGAAATCATCGAATCCTGACCGAACGCCGCTCGCCAAACCGGCGAGTGTGGCTCTCCTGCCACGCGAATCAGACGGCGCCGGGTGTAGCGTCCTCGCCTAGGAACAGTGCTGCGTACCTTGCGTTTCGTGATCAGCTTTGGAGGGCTGTGATGCGTAGGTCGAACGGGGTCTTTTCATCCCAGGAACGGAAGACGGCGCTGTGGGCGCTGCTGATGGCGGGCCTGATCGCCGCCATGGGGATAATGATCCAGCAGTGGAGCCAGCCCTCGGTCGGCCCCGGCGGGGTCGAGGCCTATATGACGGCTTCGGTACCGGGCGTCCTGGACGCGCAGCCGGTCAGCTGATCGGAACGGGGTTCATCCCCGCTCCTTCATCAGCCGGGCCTTGTCGCGCTGCCAGTCGCGCTGGGCCGTGGCCTCGCGCTTGTCATGCAGCTTCTTGCCCTTGGCCAGGGCGATCTCGATCTTCGCCTTGCCCGCCTCGTTCAGGTACAGCTTGACCGGAATGATGGTCTGGCCGTCGCGCTGGACGGCGCCGATCAGCTTGTCGATCTGCTTGCGGTGCAGCAGCAGCTTCCGGTGGCGGCGCGGCTCGTGATTGAAGCGGTTGGCCTGTTTGTACGGCGGGATGTCGGCGTTCACGAGCACGATCTCGCGCCCCTCCACCGCCGCATAGCTCTCGGCGATATTGGCCCGGCCGTCGCGCAACGCCTTGATCTCGGTGCCGAGCAGCATGATGCCGGCCTCGATGTAGTCCTCGAGGAAATAGTCGAATTTCGCCCGCCGGTTCTCGGCGATGATCTTCATCTTGGGTTTCTCACTGGCCAAGAGCGTGCTCCCCAATTCCGCTCATCCCCGCGAAAGCGGGGACCCAGTTCTGTCCAGCTTGACGCCGGGGTGACTGGTTGGCCGCCCGCGTTTGAGCCCGCAACGACCCATCACCCAAAGCACTGGGTCCCCGCTTTCGCGGGGATGAGCGGTGAGAGAAATTGCGGTTCCGCATCAGCCCAGGCCCGCATCCGCCATGGCGCGGTCGATGGCCGGCTTCACCGCATCAGACGTCAGGGACAGGGGCAGACGCATCTCCTCGCTGCACAGACCCAGCCGCGACAGGGCGTATTTGGTCGGCGCCGGGGAGTTGTCGAGGAACAGCGCCCTGTGCAGGCCGATCAGCCGGTCCTGCCAGTCGCGCGCCGTGGCGTAGTCGCCCGCCGCCGCCGCCTCATGCATCGCCACCATCGCCTCAGGCGCGACATTGGAGCTCACGGAGATCACCCCGACCCCGCCCTGGGCGTGGTAGCCGAGGTAGCTCGGGTCATCGCCCGAGATCAGGTCGAACTGCCCGCCGATATGGGCCCGCATCCAGCTGACCCGCGACAGGTCGCCGGTGGCGTCCTTGATGCCGACGACGTTCGGATGGGCGGCCAGCCGCGCGACCGTCTCATTGGCCAGGTCCACCCCGGTCCGGCCGGGGACGTTGTAGAGCAGCAGCGGCAGCTGGACCGCCTCGGCGATCGCCTCGAAATGCTGCGCCAGACCCGCCTGCGAGGGGCGGTTGTAATAGGGGGTGACCACCAGGGCGCCGTCCGCCCCGACCGTCTTGGCGAACCGCACCAGATCGATGGCCTTGTCCGTCGCGGACGCCCCGGCGCCGGCGATGACCCGAACCCGACCCGCCGCTGCCCGCACGCACAGTTCGACCACCTGTTTGTGCTCATCGGCGGTCAGCGAGGCGCTCTCGCCGGTCGTGCCCATCGGCACGACGCCATGGATCCCGGCGCCGATCTGGCGTTCCAGGAGTTGCGTGAAGGCGGCTTCGTCCACCTTTCCGTCACGAAGTGGTGTGATCAGTGCGGTGATCACGCCCTTGAACAAGGGAGCGGTCATTGAGACAGATGGTCCTGCGTGGAAATCGGGGCGACAGTCGCCGGATATCAAGCGCGGGAGGGTAGGTTGCCGGTCGCCCGACCGCAACCACGACGGATGGAGTTCGGACACGCAATGATCGCTGCCACCCTCGCGGCCGTCCTGGCCCTTCTCGCTCCCGCGCCCGAAAGCCTGCTGCCCCAGGAACGGCCCTACAGCGCGGTCGCATCGGGTCCGGTCAGCAATCAGCCGCGCGTGCTCAACGATCAGGACACCGCGCTCTTCCGCCAGGGTCTGGCCGCCGCCCGGTCGCGCGACATCGCCGGGGCGCGCAACGCCGCCGCGCAGATTGGCGATCCCGCCGCGCGCAAACTGGTCGAATGGGCCCTGCTGGACACGTCCGCCGATCAGATGCCGTTCAGCGATCTCGCCGTCGCCCGCACCGCCTTCGCCGGCTGGCCCCGCGCCGACAGCCGCACCGCCGCGGCCGAGCGGGCGCTGGAGCGCGGCTATGCCGGGCCGGACGCGGCGATCAATCTGTTCGCCCGCGGCGGGCCGACGACGGTCCAGGGCGCCGTCGCCCTGGCCGAGGCGCTCGAACAGCGCGGCCGTTCTGACGAGGCCCGGCGGCTGATCACGGAGTGGTGGCGCACCCGGTCATTCGACGCGGATGCCCAGTCCCGCATCCTGACCCGCTGGGGTTCAGCCCTGACCCAGGCCGACCATGAGGCGCGGCTGAACATGCTGCTGCTCGGGCCGCACGGCCCGGCGACCCGGGCCATGACGCAGATGGTCTCGCCCGAGCGGCAGGCCGTGGCCGAGGCGGCCATGACCCTGCGCACCGCCTACAGCCCGGACGCCGTGGTCGCCAACCTCAGCCCCTCACAGGCGATGGATCCCGCCGTGGTGCTGGAACGGGTCCGCATCCTTCGTTCGCAGAACCGCCAGTCCGAGGGCTTCGCCCTGCTGGCCGCCCTGCCCCCGGCGCCGTCGCACACCGAGGGCCAGAACACCCTGTGGAGCGAGCGCCGCAACTATTTCCTCGACGCCCTCGAGCGCCGCAACGGTCAGGCCGCCTATGACGCCATGGCCGGTCACGGCTTCCCCGGCGGCGAGCGGATGGTCGACGGCGAGTTCTTCGCCGGCTGGGCCGCGCTGGTGAAGCTGAACGACCCGGCCCGCGCCGCGCGCCATTTCGAGGCCCTGCGCCAGATGTCCTCGACCCCGATCACCCAGGGGCGCGCCCTTTACTGGCTGGGCCGCGCCGCCGAGGCCCAGGGTAACACCCCCGCCGCGGTCCAGTACTATCGGGACGGCGCGCGCCATATCCAGACCTTCTACGGCCAGCTGGCCGCCGAGAAGGCCGGGATGACCACCCTCACCCTGCCCGCCGATCCGGTCCCTGCCCGGTCCGACGTCGCCGCCTTCGAGGCCAATGAGGTGGTCCGCGCCCTGCGCATCCTTGGCGAGACCGGCGAGACCAGCCTGTTCCGCGTCTTCGCCTATCAGCTGGATGACGACCTGCCCGGACCGGAGGGTCTGGCCCTGCTGATGGATCTGTCGCGCAACTACAATGAAGGCTTCACCGCCATGATGGTCGGCCGCGCCGCCAGCCAGCGCGGCTTCCTGATGCCCGAGCGCCAGTATCCGATCCGGATTCCGCCCGCCGTGCCCGGCGCGGCGCCGCTGGAGTTCACCCAGGCCATCACCCGCCAGGAATCCAGCTTCGACCCTCGCGCCCGGTCGCACGCCAACGCCCGCGGCATGATGCAATTCCTGCCCGGCACCGGCCGCGCCGTGGCCCGTCAGCTCGGCCTGCCCTATTCCGACGAGCGGCTGTACGACGCCGACTTCAACATGACCCTGGGCAGCTTCCACCTCGGCGATCTGACCACCCGGTTCGGCGGCTCCATGTTGCTGACGACCATCGGCTACAACGCCGGCCCGGCCCGCCCGCCGCAGTGGATCGCCCGCTGTGGCGATCCGCGCGGCGGCGCGGTCGATCCGGTCGACTTCATCGAGTGCGCGCCCTTCACCGAGACCCGGAACTATATGATGCGAGTCATGGAAAACATGCAGGTTTATCGCGCTCGCCTGAATGGCGGTTCGGCGCCCCTGACCCTGTCGTCCGACCTGCGCCGCGGCGCGGCGGCGGGTCCGACGCCCTATGCCGCCTACGCCGGCGAGGAAGCGGTCCGCACCCCCGCGGGCGAGCCTTCGGAGTAGCGACCGCTCGCCAGCAGGGGGCCGTCCGGGCCGTCGATCCAGCGCGCGGCGAGGCCGAACACCCGGGCCATGATCTCGGGCGTCAGGGCGTCCATCGGGGCGGCGTGCGCCGCCACCCCGCCGGCGTCCATGACCACCACCCGGTCCGCGAACCGCGCCGCCAGCGCCAGGTCGTGAAGGCTGACCAGCACCGCCTGCCCCGCCCTGGCCCGCGCCTTCAACCGTTCCAGGACCATCAACTGCGCGTCGGGGTCCAGTCCTGCCGTCGGCTCATCGGCGAGCAGCGCCGGCGCGTTCGCCGCAAGCACCCGCGCCAGCAGCACCCTCGCCCGCTCGCCGCCCGACATCTCGGCCACGCCGCGATCGGCCAGATGCGCGGCCTCCACCTCCTCCAGCGCGGCCTGCGCCCGCCTCACGGCGTCCGCGGCCGTCAGGAAGGGCGCCCCCAGCGCCGCGACCTCGACGGCCGGCAGGTTCCAGGCGACCCGCCGCTCCTGCGGCAGATAGGCGACGCGCTGCGCCCGCGCGCGCGCCGACAGGGTGGTCACGTCGTCCCCCTGCAGCCGGACGACGCCTCTGGTCAGCGGGAGCAGGCCCGCGAAGGCGCGTATGAGGCTGGTCTTGCCGGCTCCGTTCGGGCCGACGACCGCTGTCAGTTCGCCCCTGTCCGCCAGCACGTCGGCGCCGTCCAGGACGGTGCGGCCGCCCAGGCTGGCGTCCGCGTCCCACATCGTCAGATAGGCCGTCACAGCCGCCACTCGCGCGCCGCCCGCCAAGCGATCAGGGCGAACAGGGGCGCCCCGACCAGGGCCGTGAACACGCCCAGCTTCAGCTCCTGATCCGTCGGCGTCATCCGCGCCAGCAGGTCCGCGACCACCAGCATCAGCCCGCCCGCCAGGGCTGAGGGCAGCAGCAGCCGCCCCGGGTCGCCCCGCACCGCGCTGCGCACCAGATGCGGCGCCGCCAGACCGACGAAGCCGATCACCCCCGCTACCGCCACCGCCGCCCCGGTCGCCAGCGCCGTGGCCAGCAGGGCCAGCAGCCGAAGGCGCGCCATCGGCAGGCCCGAGGTGCGCGCCGTCTCCTCGCCGAGGCTCAGCATTCTCAGGCCCGGCGCCGCCAGCGCCGCCATCGCGCCGGCGACCAGAACCGCCGGCGTCACCCAGGCTACGTCGATCCAGCTGCGGTTCTGCACCGAACCCAGCAGCCAGTTCATCACCTCGGCCGTGGCGATCGGCGACGGCGACAGGTTGAAGATCAGGGCCGTGGCCGCGCCGGCGAAACTGGACACGGCCACGCCGAACAGGATCAGCGCCTCGGGCGACCGCACCCGGGCCGAGAACAGGATCAGCAGCCCTCCGGCCAGCCCGGCGCCGATCAGGGCCGAGATCTCTACCGCGCCGGGAACCGCCGCAGCGCCGAGCACGATCGCGGCCGCCGCCGCCAGCGCCGCCGCCGCCGACACCCCCAGCACGCCCGGATCCGCCAGCGGATTGCGCAACAGCCCCTGCATCACGGCGCCCGAAAGCCCCAGCGCCGCGCCGACCATCAGGGCCGTCATCACGCGCGGCGCCCGCACCTGCCACAGCACCTCGGCCGGACCCGAGCCGGTCTCTGTGAAGGCCTGTCCCAACTGGGTCATGCTGAAGGCGCTCTCGCCCAGCAGGACCCCCGTCACCGAGGCGACGGCGATCAGGCCCGCCAGCGCCAGCGTCAGCCGCGACGGCCCGCTCATGCGCCGTCCTTCAGCATCTCGGCCGCATCCGCCGCGAACCAGGCCGGACAGGTCAGGGCCGCCGCGGGCAGGCGCGCCGCCACCCGTCCTCTCGCCGCCCGCCGCACGACGGGGTGCCGCCCGGGTCCACGCCAGTCGCTCCGCACCTGATCGAAGAAGCCCAGCACGAAGCGTGTCGGTGGAACCAGGGCGATGCGTTCCACGCTGACCGGTGCGAAGAGCGGCCCCGCCGCCGCATTGGCGAAGCCGGCGGCGCCGAGGATGGCGCCGATCAGCGTCCCCTCGCCCGCCGTGAATCCGCCCGCCGTCAGATACAGGGCCGATCTTCGGGGCCCCGCCGGGTCGGGCGCCGCGCGCCGCAGCGTCGCATCCATGCGCGCCGTCAGCGCCTCGCCCCGGGCTTCGGCTCCCAAGGCCTCTGACACATTACGAAGATTGGCTCTCACGCCATTGAAATCCGTGGCGTCGTCTATTGTCACAACCTGCTCCCCGGAGGCCTGCAGCCGGGCCAGCAGTCGCGGCTCGCCGCCCCAGTATCGCACCACCACATCGGGCCGGAAGGCGATGGCGGCTTCCAGCGTGGGCCGCACCCGACGATGGCCCGCCGCCGCCTCGCGCATCCACGCATCCGGGTCATCCGCGCGCGGCGACAGGCCCAGCTCGGCGTCGGGCCTCAGCGCCAGCACATATTGATCCGCGCACTGATCCAGCGCCATGACCCGCAACGGCCGGGCCTCGGCGGCCCCGGTCCCCAGCACCGCCATCCCGGCCAGCGCCCCCGCCAGCCGCCTCACGGTTTCAGCAGGCCCGCGAACAACCCCTCCAGCAGGGTGGTCACCAGGGTCTCCCGCTCGACCCAGTCGAAATAGGGCTTGGTGATCACCAGCGAGACCACGCCATGGCTCCCGGCCCACAGCGCCTGGGCGGTCGTGCGGGCGTCGCCCCGCAGCAGTCCGGCCGCCTCGGCGTCCTCGACCACCTCCTCGAACGACCGGTACAACGAGCCGCCCAGTTCCTGCGCCGCCGACAGGGCGCCGTGCTGAAGCTCAACCGGCCGGGTCATATAGATCAGCCGATAGGCGTTGGGGTTGGCGAAGCCGAACTCGACATAGGCGCGCAGCATCCGCCGTAGCCGCGCCTCCGGCCCCCCGGGCTCAGCCGCGATCGTCTGGTTCATCTCCAGCAGGGCCGCGAAGGCCTGCCGGCAAATCTCGTGAAGGATCTCGCCCTTTTCGGCGAAATGCATGTAGAGCGCCGTTGAGGACAGGCCGACCTCGTCCGCGATCTTGCGGATCGTCGCCCCCTCATAGCCGTGCTCGACGAAGATGCGCTCGGCGGCGGCGAGGATTTCCGCCCGGCGCGCATGGCCTTCGCCCTTGGGCTTGCGTTGCGAACGCAGGGTCAGTGGCGGGGCGAGGGTCACGCGGGGAACTCCGGACGTCCGCACCCTGAATAGCGGCAATCCCGGCCCCACGCCAACCACTTGCCGGACGCGAATCGCCGAGGTAACCCTTGGTGGTGCAACGGGGTGGGTTCAGCGATCTGGACGATCGCCGGCGCGACGCCGCGCGATATGGGCCGCCGTTCGAACAGAGCGCGGCCATGCAGGATCTTGCCCCGGTCCAGCACCTGGCCGTCGCGGCGCTCGCGGGGGGCTTCGGCCTCGCCCTCTGGTTTCAGCCCCAAATGACCGCCTACGGGCTCGTCACCGCGGCCGCCTTCGCCTTTCTGGCCATGGCGACCTGGCGGATCGCCCTGATCATCGTGAGCGCCACGCCTGCGCCCGAGCCTGAAGCCCCGGCACGCTGGCCGCGCTACACCATTCTGGCGGCCCTGCACGACGAGGCGGACATCGTTGAACAGCTGGTCGGGCGCCTCTCGCAGATCGACTATCCGCCGGACCGACTGCAGGGCCTGCTGGTGCTCGAAGCCCACGATCACGACACCATCTCCGCGGCGCTCGCCGCGCCCCGTCCCGACTGGCTGGAGGTCCTGGTGACCCCGCCCGGCCGGCCGCAGACCAAGCCGCGCGCCCTCAACCATGCGCTGACCCATGCCACAGGCGAGCTGCTGACCGTCTATGACGCCGAGGACGACCCCGACCCCCTGCAGTTGCGCGAAGCCGCCGCGCGGTTCGCCGGGGATCAAGGCGACCGTCTGGCCTGTCTCCAGGCCCCGCTCCGCATCCGTTCGCGCCAGGGCGCGGATCGCGGCTCCCGCTTTCTCGACCGCCAGTTCGCCGCGGAATACGCGGGGCTGTTCGAAACCGCCCTGCCCGGCATGGCGCGGCTGGGCCTGCCATTTCCACTGGGCGGAACCAGCAATCATTTCCGCATCGAGGCCCTGCGCGCGGTCGGGGGTTGGGATGCCTGGAACGTCACCGAGGACGCCGATCTCGGCTTTCGACTGTGGCGTTTCGGCTGGACGCTCGGCGTCATCTCCCGCCCGACCTGGGAGACGCCGCCCGGAGAGCTGGCCCACTGGCTGCCCCAGAGGACGCGCTGGCTGAAGGGCTACCTCCAGACCTGGGGCGTGCACACCCGCCAGCCCTGGCGGCTGGGCTGGCGCGGCGCCGCGGCCCTGACGATGACAGTGGGGGCCGGACTGGTCTCGGCGGCGATCCACGGCCTGACCCTCGCCTGGGCGGCGGCGGCGGTGCTGGTCTCGGCCTTCGCCGGCCTGCCGCCGGACACGCCGGTCCTGGCGCTGTGTGTGCTGGTGCTCGGGGCCGCCGCGGCCTGGTTGTCCTGCGCCATCGGCGCGCGGCGCGCCGGCAAGCCCTACAGCGCCACAGACATGCTCAAGGCGCCGGCCTACTGGGCCCTGCTGTCGCTCGCCTTCGTCCATGCCGTCTGGCGCCTGATCCGGGAGCCCTTCACCTGGGACAAGACGCCCCATCGACGCGAAGCGGCTGCGCAACCGGCGGCCGTCTCCGAAGGTGAAACCTACGACGCGCTGGACGTGACCGCGCCTCTCCGCCTATCAGCGGGTCATGCCGCCGCGTCTGAATCCGTCGCCTGAGACCCTCGTCACCCGCGCCTGGGCCGATTACGCCCTGCTGGACAGCGGCGGCGGCCGAAAACTCGAGCGCTATGGCCGCCACACCGTGGTCCGGCCCGAGCCCCAGTGCTTCTGGTCGCCGCGCGATCCGGCGGCCTTCGACGCCGCCGACGCCGTCTTCGATCCGACCGATGAGGACGAGACGGGCCGCTGGCGGTTCGCCGGAAACCCGATCGACAGCTTCCCGCTGGCGTGGCGCGACGTGCGCTTCACCAGCCGGTTCACGCCGTTCCGTCACCTCGCCTTCTTTCCCGAGCAGGCCGCCAACTGGGAATGGCTGGACGGGCGCGTTCGTCGCCTGAAACAGCCCAAAATCCTGAACCTGTTCGGCTACACCGGCGTGGCCAGTCTCGCCTGCGCCGCCGCCGGCGCCGAGGTCACCCATGTCGATGCGTCCAAGAAGTCGGTGGCCTGGGCCCGCGAGAACGCGGCCCTGTCCGGGATGGCGGACAAGCCGATCCGCTGGATTGTCGAGGACGCGCGCAAATATGTCGCCCGCGAGGTCCGGCGCGGCTCCAGGTACGACGGCATCATCCTCGATCCGCCGAAATACGGGCGCGGTCCGACCGGCGAGGTCTGGCGGCTGTTCGAGGACATGCCGGCCCTGCTGAAGGACTGCGCCGCCCTGCTCTCGGACGACGCCTCCTTCCTGCTGCTCAACGCCTATGCGGCCCGCGTCTCCGGGCTTTCGCTGGCTCATCTGATGGCCGAGGCGACCGCGGATCGCGGCGGGGTCATCGACTGGGGCGAGCTGGCCCTCGCCGAAGACGGGCCGGAAGGCCGCGCCATCGGTCTCAGCTTCTTCGCGCGATGGTCGGCGTGACGGACCGGCTGATCACCTCCCTGACCAATGACACGGTCAAGAACGTCCGCGCCCTGCACATGCGCAAGGAGCGCGAGGCGACCGGCCGGTTCCTCGCCGAGGGGCTCAAATTCATCGGCGAAGCGCTCGATCAGCAGCGCGCGCCGCGTCTGCTGCTGGTCGGCGAGGATGCCCGGCCCCACCCGATCCTCGACCGCGCACGGGAGGCCACCCGCGCCGCCGGCGGCGAGGTCGTGGTCGTCACCCATGCCATCCTCGAGAAGATCAGCCGGCGTGATAACCCGCAGACCGTGCTGGGCGTCTTCGATCAGGTCTATACGCCGCTGTCCGCCATCGAGCCGCGCACGGCCCCGGCCTGGGTGGCGCTGGAGCAGGTGCGGGATCCCGGCAACCTCGGCACCATCATCCGGACGGCCGATGCGGCGGGCTGCGGCGGGGGGATCCTGATCGGCGACTGCGTCGATCCCTTCTCGGTCGAGGCCGTGCGGGCGACCATGGGCTCGGTCTTCGCCGTCGCCATCGCCCGGACGACGCCGGCGGAGTTCATCGCCTGGCGTCAGACCTGGCCGGGCAGCGTGATCGGCACCCGGCTGGACGCCACGGTCGGCCACCATGACGCCGCCATCGAATACCCGGCCCTGATCCTGATGGGCAACGAGCAGGCCGGCCTGACCGACGTTCTCGCCGAGGCCTGCGACGTCAATGTGAAGATCCCCATGCGCGGCCGCGCCGACAGTCTGAACCTGGCCGTGGCCACGGGGATCATGGTCTATGCGGTGACCGACAAGGCCTGATCTAATCGGCGCCGAAGCGGATCCCCCACCAGTCGTTCACGATCGCCAAGCCCAAACAAACCGCGGCAGCGATGAATGCGCGCTTCCACGCGGCTTCCCATTGAAAAGTCCCCCGTCTGCGAATGCGATCACGAGCCGAGTAGGGCTGGTCGGGTGTGGGGAAGCGTTCCGATGGCACTTCCATGTGCAAGGCTACCAAGAACACTGTCGGGACCAACCCTCCGAAGAACGAGCCCCCGGGCCAGATACCTCCCGGCAAGAGCGGACCGGCGATGCCCAAAGCGCCGGCAAGCCACCAAACCCAAACTGGTGCTTCGTACTCCGGCGGCAAGTTTGACTGCACGTCCAAGATTGACCTCTTGGCGAGAACCTGACCTGAACAACTACCCGATCAGAAGCTGCGCCCGTCGACCCGCTGCGCTGTCCAGCTGATCGGCTCGATGTCGGTCAGGGTGCGGATATTGACCGCGACCATGGGCGTGCCGCCGGGACCCTCGCCCCGGGCGAAAGTCTGGACGCCGCAGGTTTCACAAAACCGATGCCCGATCTTGTGGCTGTTGAACCGGTACTCGGTCTGGGGGCCGGACCGGGTCTCGCGAAAGGCGTCCGGCGCCACAAAGGCCAGGACGAAACCCTTGCGATGGCAGTGAGAGCAGTTGCACTCGATCAGCCCCTCAAGGTCGGTCTCGACCTCATAGGCCACGGCCCCGCAGTGGCAGGAGCCGGCATGGGTTTTCACATCCGCCATCACGCATCCTCCAGCAGCACCACCCCCGGCGCCGATTTCAACGCGCCGCGCAGGGCGCTGTCCAGCCGGTAGCGGCCCGGCAGCTTCAGCTCGACCTCCCGCCGGCCGTCCAGAGAGGCGACCAGCGAGACCTCCCCGCCCTTGCCCTGGGACTTGGCCCGCTCCAGTCGCGACCGGAGCGCCTCGGGGTCAGCGCCGCGGGCCGAGACATGGATACGCAGTCCCATGACGCCGTCGTCGATCAGGGCGTCGAGACGGCTGGCGTCGTCGCCGAAGAATCGCACCTCGCCGTCCGCCGACTTGGCGCGGACCCGCACCATGATCGAGGCCCCGACCTCCAGCACCTCGCGGCATTTGCGCAGCTGCTCGGGCGGGAACAGGCATTCGAACTCGCCGGTCGGGTCGGAGAAGGTCACGAAGGCGAATTTCTCGCCGGATTTGGCGCTGGCCCGTTCCTGGCGGCGACGGACCACGCCGGCCATCAGGAAGGCCTCGTGGCCGCTCTCGGCCAGGGCCGTGGCCTCGGCGACGAAGGTGACCCGCTTGCGCTTCAGGGCCGGAGCAAGGTCTTCCAGGGGGTGGCCGGACAGGTAGAAGCCGACCGCGGCCAGTTCCTGATCCAGTTTCTCGGGACCGACCCACGGCTCGACCGGCTTCAGACGAGGGCGCGCGGCGCCCGCCTGGTCGCCGCCGAACAGGGAGACCTGGGACGAGGCCCGCTCGGCCGCCACGCTCTGGCAATAGGCCATCAGGGTGTCGGCCTGTTCGACCAGCTGGCGGCGGTTGGAGTGGAAACTGTCGAAGGCGCCCGCGCGGGCCAGGTTCTCCAGCGCCCGCTTGTTGACGCTGCGCGGATCGACCCGTTCGAGGAAGTCGAAGATGTCGGTGAACCGCCCGCCGGTCTCGCGCACCTCGACCAGATGCTTCATCGCCTCCAGGCCGACGTTGCGGATGGCGCCCAGGGCGTAGAGGACCGAGCCGACCCCGTCGTCCCAGGCCACGTCGAAATCGGCCGAGGAGCGGTTTACGTCCGGCGCCTTGATCGGCACCTCAAACCGACGACAATCCTGATAGAAAACTGCCAGCTTGTCGGTATTGCTGAGATCGAGACTCATGGACGCCGCCATGAATTCGACGGGGTGGTTGGCCTTGAGCCAGCCGGTCTGGAAGCTGATCAGGGCATAGGCGGCGGCGTGCGACTTGTTGAAGCCGTAGCCCGCGAATTTCGCCACCAGGTCGAAGATGCCGCCGGACTGTTCCTCCGGTACGCCCTTTTCCGAGGCGCCGGCGATGAACCGCGCCCGCTGGAAATCCATCTCCTCCTTCTTCTTCTTGCCCATGGCCCGGCGAAGAAGGTCGGCCTCGCCCAGCGAATAGCCGGCCAGGACCTGGGCGATCTTCATCACCTGTTCCTGGTAGATGATGACGCCGTAGGTCTCGGTCAGCACCTCGGTCAGGGAGGGGTGCAGATAGTCCACCTCCTGCCGGCCGAATTTCCGGTCGATATAGGTGTCGATCATCTCCATCGGCCCCGGCCGGTAGAGGGAGATCAGGGCGGTGATCTCCTCGATCGAACCGCAGCGCATCTTGCGCAGGGTGTCGCGCATGCCCTGGGATTCCAGCTGGAATACCCCGACGGTCTGGCCCGAGGCCATCAGCTCATAGGTCTTCGGGTCGTCCAGCGGCAGGCCGTTCCAGTCCACCGCCGCGCCGCGCCGCTCCAGATAGATCCGGGCGCGGTCCAGCACCGTCAGGGTCTTCAGCCCGAGGAAGTCGAACTTCACCAGACCGGCGGCCTCGACCCATTTCATGTTGAACTGGCTGGCGGGGATGGTCGAACGCGGATCCTGGTACAGCGGCACCAGCTCGGTCAGGGGGCGGTCGCCGATGACGATGCCGGCGGCGTGGGTCGAGGCGTTGCGGTACAGCCCCTCCAGCTCCAGCGCCGTGTCCAGCAGGGTGCGCACCGCGGCCTCGGAGTCGCGCGCCTCCTTCAGCCGCGGCTCGATCTCGATGGCCTGGGCCAGGGTGACGGGATTGGCGGGGTTGGCCGGCACCATCTTGGCCAGCCGGTCGACCTGCCCCAGCGGCATCTGCAGCACCCGGCCGACATCGCGCAGCACGGCGCGGGCCTGCAGGGTGCCGAAGGTGATGATCTGGGCGACCCGGTCCTTGCCGTAGCGCGCCTGCACATAATCGATCACCTCTTCCCGCCGTTCCTGGCAGAAGTCGATGTCGAAGTCGGGCATGGAGACGCGTTCGGGGTTGAGGAAGCGCTCGAACAGCAGGCCGAAGCGCAGCGGATCCAGATCGGTAATGGTCAGGGCCCAGGCGACCAGCGAGCCGGCGCCCGAACCCCGCCCCGGTCCCACGGGAATGCCGTGGTTCTTGGCCCATTTGATGAAGTCCGACACGATCAGGAAATAGCCGGGGAAGCCCATCTGCTGGATGATCCCGACCTCCCATTCGAGGCGGGCCCAGTAGTCGGCCTCGGGCGCGACCGGCGTCACGGCCTGCAGCCGCGCCTTCAACCCCTCACGGGCCTGATGCATCAGCTCTTCGGGCTCGGTGCGCCCGGCCCCGGCCTCGAACCGCGGCAGGATCGGCGCGCGCGTGGGCACAAGGAAGGCGCAGCGGCGGGCGATGTCGATCGTGCTGTCGCAGGCCTCGGGCAGGTCGGCGAACAGCTCGCGCATGGCGGCGGCGGGTTTGAACCAGTGCTGGCCGGTGACGCGGCGGCGGTCCTCCTGCCCGGTGAAGGCGCCGTCGGCGATGCACATCAGGGCGTCGTGGGATTTCGCCTGGGCCGCCTTCGCGTAATGGACGTCATTGGTCGCGACCAGGGGCGCATCGTGGGCCCAGGCCCAGTCGACCAGCCCGCGCTCGGCCTGTTGCTCCGTGGCGAGGCCATGGCGTTGCAGCTCGACGTACAGCCGGTCGCCGAAGACGCGGGCCATCTCGTCGAGGGCCGCGTTCGCCTCAGCCGGCTTGCCCTGAACGAACAGCGGATCGACCGGCCCGTCGGGCCCGCCCGACAACAGGATCAGCCCCTCGGACCGTTCCGCCACCAGGGTCCAGGGCACGCCGGGCTCGTCCATCGACCCGGCGTCGAGATAGGCCGAGGACGACAGGGCGCACAGGTTCAGCCACCCCGCCTCGTTCTGGACCAGCAGGACCACGGTCGGAACCCGGGCCCAGCGCTCATTGATCTGGCCGCCGATGCCGGTGACCGGCAGGGCGCAGGCCACGATCGGCTGCACCCCGACGGCCTTGGCCGCTTCCGAAAACTCCAGCGCACCGAACAGATTGACGCGATCCGCCACGCCCACCGCCGGCATGCCCGCGTCCGCCGCCAGGGTCGCGACCTTGCCCGCCTTGATCGCGCCTTCCAGCAGCGAATAGGCCGAGCGGACCCGCAGGTGGATGAAGCCCTGGCTGTTCAGCGTGTCGGTCAAACCGGTCCCGTCCCTCCTGATGGATGCGCCTGTTCTGGACCGAGTCTCACATCGCGGGCGACCGGAACACCGGAAAGCAGCGAGGAGGACCGATGCGCCCACACGGCTTGTGGACAGGTCCGGGAGGTCGCCGGGCGGCGTCAGATCGCCGTGGTCATCAGCGCCGCCTGCCAGATGACCCAGACGAAGCCGCCGCAGGACGCCAGCGACAATGTATCCCTCACCCAACGCGCCATGATCGATCTCCGGTTTGCGTGTTCCGGTATTGTTCTATGTTGCGGGTTTGTTCCCGTCAAGCCCGTCGATGACGCCGTTAGCGCAACCGACCTTGCGCCCCGGCGCTTAAACCGCGAAGCTTCGGCGTTAACCATCGGGAGGATGAGCCATGAACGAGGTCGTCGAGGCCGCCGTCGTCGGGCAGAACGACCGGGCCAGGGGTTCAGGCGGCGGATTCCTTCGCTACGTGCCCGGCTTTGTCCTCATCCTGATCCTGTTCATCGCCGGCCAGCTGGTCTTCGACGATCCGCGCAAGACCCTGTTCGACATCAACGGCTATCGCCTCGCCTGGGTCGAGGTCCTGCTGCTCGCCGCCGCCATCGTGGCCATGGCCGAGCAGCTCAAGGTGTCCAAGCCGGGCGTGAACCAGATCAATGAGGCCCTGCTCATCGGCCTGGTGGCCGTGGTCCAGATCGTGCTGTTCACCCTCGGCGCCGCCGGCGTGGCCGGGTTCAGCATGTTCGCCAACACCGAATTCGTGCTGCTGATGCTGATCAATGTGGCCCAGACCGTGGTCGCCTTCCAGATCAACGCGGCCACCCTGATGCGGACGATCAGCAACGCCTGATCTGTCTCGGCGCAGGCCGCGCGATTCCGCTTGGGCCCTGCGCCGGAATGGCTCACGCTGAAAGCGACGCCCCCTCGCCGCCCCTCCGGACGGCGGGCGTCGCAGGATGACGGTCATGGCCAAGGGTCAAGTCAAGAGCAACAAGGAAGTCCGCAAACCCAAGGCCGAGAAGCCGAAGCCGGCCGTCTCGGTCGGAAGCTCGCCCTTCACCACGCCGCCGGGGAAGAAATAGGAATTCCCACATTCCGCTCATCCCGGCGAAAGCCGGGACCCGGTGCTGTCCAGCTTGACGCTGGCGTTTCAGGACAACCGGGCGCGGCTCAGCGGCCGTGCTGCATCACCCAGGGAACGGGGTCCCGGCTTTCGCCGGGATGAGCGGAATCGGGGGCGCCTAATAGGCGTGACTCTCCGCCGGACGTTCTTCCAGATGGCCGTCCTTGAGCGCGAAGACGCGGTCCATATGCCCGGCCAGCTCCATGTTGTGGGTGGCGATCAGGGCGGCGACGCCGGTGTCCTTGACCAGGCGGTGAAGGGCCTCGAACACGGTCTGGCTGGTGGCGGGGTCGAGATTGCCGGTCGGCTCGTCGGCCAGCAGCAGGCGCGGGCGATTGGCCAGGGCGCGGGCGACGGCGACGCGCTGCTGCTCCCCGCCCGACATTTGCGCCGGCTGGTGGGTCAGGCGTTCGCCGAGGCCCAGGGCGGTCAGCACCTCGGATGCCCGTCCACGGGCCTGGGTCGTGCCGACCCCGGCGATGCGCAGCGGCAGGGCGACGTTGTCGCGCGCGTCGAACTCGGCCAGCAGATGATGGAACTGATAGACGAAGCCGATGCTGGCGAGGCGGATATGGGTCCGGGCCCGCTCGTCGAGTCCGCCGACGTCGACGCCGTCGATGCGGATCTCGCCCGAGGTCGGCCGTTCGAGCAGGCCGGCGGCGTGCAGCAGGCTGGACTTGCCCGAGCCCGAAGGACCGATCAGGCCGACGACCTCGCCGGGCATGACGTCGAGGTCGACGCCCTTCAGCACGGTCAGGCCGCCCGAGGCGGTCTCATAGGTGCGCGTGACGCCGCGCACGGACAGAACGGGCTTACTCATAACGCAGCGCCTCGACCGGATCCATTTTCGCAGCCCGCCACGACGGCAGCAGCGACGCCACGCACGACATGAAGACGGACCACAGGGTCACCCAGATCACGTCCATCGTATCGACCTCGGCCGGGATGGACTCGAGCATATAGACGTCGGCGTTGAACAGCTGGACGCCCAGCGCCCACTCCAGGAAACCCTGGATCGCGCCGATGTTGAGACAGAAGACCAGCCCCAGCACCAGGCCGGTGATCGTGCCCGCGACGCCGATGGCCGCGCCGGAGATGAAGAAGATGCGCAGCATCGACATCTGGCTGGCCCCGACGGTGCGCAGGATGGCGATGTCGCGGGTCTTGTTCTTAACCAGCATGACGATGCCCGAGATGATGTTCAGCGCGGCGATGGCGACCACCAGGCCGAGGATGATGCTCATGGCCACCCGCTCGACCTTCAGCGCACCCCAGAAGGCGGCCAGGCGGTCACGCCAGTCGCTGACGATGGCGCTCGGCCCCGCGGCGGCGCGCACCGCCTCGGTCAGTTCGCCGACGCGATCCGGCTCGGCGACCTTCATCTCGATGACGTCCCAGACGCCTTCCTTGCCGAAGAAGAGCTGGGCCTGCTCCAGCGGCATGAAGATGAAGGCGCGATCGAAATCGGCGGTGCCCGAGGTGAACACCCCGCCCACGCGATAGGTCTTCTCGAGGCCGCCCAGATTGCCGAAGGCGCTGTCGGCGCCGGTCGGGGAATACAGGGTGATGGGATCGCCGATGCGCAGCCCCATGCCCTCGGCGAGGGCCTTGCCGATCAGGATGTCGTCGCCGCCGTACGCGCCCTGGCCAAAGGCGGCGCGCGCCTCGGGCGTCAGGCTGTCGAAGACGTAGGACATGGAGTCCAGGTCCTGCGGACGCAGACCGCGCACCACGGCGCCGGTCGTCTGGCCGGCGGCCCGGACCAGGGCCTGGTTCTCGGTCAGGGGCGAGACGCTGACCACGCCGGGAACAGCGGCGATGCGGGCCACGGCGGCCTCCCGGTCCGGATCCCCGAGAACCTGCCCCTGGACGTACATATGGCCGTTGAACGACAGCATCCGGTCCAGCAGTTCGTTCCGGAACCCGGCCATGATGCTCATGACGATGATCAGGGCCATGACCGCCAGGGCGATGGCGACATAGGAGATGATGGCGATCAGGGCGATGCCGCCCTCACGCCGCCGGGCGCGCAGATATCGCAGCGCCAGTTCGAACTCCCAGGCCGAGAACGGCCCGGCGGGTTTGGTGGGCTTCAGGCCCGCCGCGACATCCGTCATCCTGCCACCCTGTCGAGGGCCTCATCCAGCGGGATCGAGACCTTTTCGCCGGTCGCCCGGCGTTTCAGCTCGACCAGACCCTCGGCCACCCCCTTGGGCCCGATGGTCAATTGCCACGGGATGCCGATCAGGTCGGCGGTGGCGAATTTGCCGCCCGGGCGCTCGTCGGTGTCGTCGTAGAGCACGTCCTTGCCGAGGGCTTCCAGCCTGGCCACGGCTTCTTCGCAGGCGGTGCAGACGGCCTCGTCATTGACGCGCAGATTGATGACCACCACGTCGAACGGGGCCACGGAGTCGGGCCATATGATCCCGCCCTCGTCGTGGCTGGCCTCGATGATGGCGCCCAGCAGGCGCGACACGCCGACGCCGTAGCTGCCCATATGCACTTCGGTGTCCTTGCCGTCCGGTCCGGCGACCCGCGCCTTCATCGGCGCGGAGTATTTGGTCCCGAAATAGAAGATGTGGCCGACCTCGATGCCGCGGGCGGTCAGGCGATCAGGTTCGGCCGTCTCGGTCTCGAACCGGGCGGCGTCGTGCATCTCCTCGGTGGCGGCGTACATCGCCGTTCGTTGATCAACGATTGACTGCAGGTCGTCCCAATCGACGTCCGCGCCCGGCGCGCCCATCTCGACCAGTTTGCGGTCGCAGAAGACCTGGCTTTCGCCGGTGTCGGCCAGGACGATGAACTCATGGCTCAGATCGCCGCCGATCGGCCCCGTGTCGGCGCGCATCGGCACGGACTTCAGACCCATCCGGGCGAAGGTGTTCAGATAGGCGACGAACATGCGGTTGTAGGCCTTGCGCGCGGCGGCCTCGTCGATGTCGAAGGAATAGGCGTCCTTCATCAGGAATTCGCGGCCGCGCATGACGCCGAACCGCGGCCGGCGCTCGTCGCGGAATTTCCACTGGATGTGAAACAGGTTCAGCGGCAGCGCCTTGTAGCTCTTCACGAAGCTGCGGAAGATGTCGGTGATCATCTCCTCATTGGTGGGCCCGTACAGCAGCTCGCGTTCATGCCGGTCGGTGATGCGCAGCATCTCGGGGCCATAGGCGTCATAGCGGCCGCTCTCGCGCCACAGGTCAGCCAGCTGCAGTGTGGGCATCAAAAGCTCGACGGCCCCGGCCCGCTCCTGCTCCTCGCGCACGATCTGCTCGATCCGGTTCAGCACCCGCAGGCCCAGCGGCAGCCAGGCGTAGATGCCCGCGGCCTCCTGCTTGATCAGGCCGGCGCGCAGCATCAGCTGGTGCGAAACGATCTGGGCGTCCGAGGGCGCTTCTTTGAGCGTGGGCAGAAAATAGCGCGACAGGCGCATGGGGTCAGAATCTCGGCAAGGACATGGGGCTCAAGCTTTAGCCGGGGGACCGGGGCGAAAGCTAGGCCGAGAACGGACGTCCTTCTCCCGCAAGGGGAGAAGGAATTTACGGATGCGGCCGCGCGATGCCGTACCGGGCCGCCAGATAGGGAATAATTGCCGCGTCCTGCAGGAAGCGGCGGCCGGTGGCGTCGCTGGTCTGCGCATCGGGCCAGTCGAAGGCTTCGTCGAGAACCAGGATCGGACAGCTCTGGTGATCCTCGCCGACCAGGTCGATCACCGCCGGGCGTGGGCGAGGATGGTCGAGTCGGGTGATCTCCAGCTGGTCCTTGAGCGCCGGATGGAAGGCCAGCACGCCCTCGAGCACCGCCCCCGCAGGGCAGTACCAGGGTCCGCCCTCGTCGTCGGTCCAGCCGGGATTCAGCAGCAGCAGCCGGTCGGTCATGCAGGCCTCACGGAACCGGCGGCGTCAGGTCGGGCAAGGGCATCCAGCCGATATAGACCAGCACCATCACGAGCAGCCACAGCAAGGCCGAAACCCAGGTGGTGGTGATGAATTTGCGCTTCAGGTCCGGCGTGTCCGGGGCTCCCCACTGGGCGCCGTCGGTCGGCGGCTCGTGGCGCTCCCGGGACGTCCCCAGCGGCAGGACGGTGAACAGCACCGTCCACCAGCAGATGATGTAGACGCCCAGCATGGTGACCCAACCGATCGGCATCAGTGCGCTCCGTCTTTCGGCGTTTCCATCAGTTCGACCAGCACCCCGCCCATGTCCTTGGGATGGACGAACAGGATCGGCGTGCCATGCGCCCCGATCCGCGGCTCGCCCGTGCCCAGAATGGTGGCGCCCTTCGCCCGCAGGGCGTCGCGCGCGGCGAGGATGTCCTCGACCTCGAAACAGACGTGGTGCTGCCCGCCCTTGGGGTTTTTGGCCAGAAAGCCGTGAATCGGGCTGTCGTCGCCCAGCGGTTCGATCAGCTCGATCTGGCTGTTGGGCAGGTCGATGAAACAGACCCGCACCCCCTGCGCCGGCAGGTCGAACGGCGCATGCGCCCTGGTCGCGCCGAGCAGGTCGCGATACAGGGCGACGCTCGCCGCGATGGAGGGGGTCGCGACCCCGACGTGGTTCAATCTTCCGATCATGAAGGTGCTTTAGACGGTGTCGGGGCCGGGGAGAAGGCGGACCGTTCGCCGCGCCGGAGGCGATTGACGCCCGCTGAATTACCCTGTCCGCTCTGGCGACCGATCGGCGACCGATCGGCGGCCGTTCGGCGCGGCCCTCCCGAACCGGAAAAATCTGGAATGATCTTATTGTCGTTGGCTGTCGCGGCGTTCCAGCAGGAGCCGCTGGTCGAGGTGACGCGCGAAGAACGCATCGAGCTGACGGCTGACCAGCAAAGGGTCTTCGAGGCCGTGGCGCGGTTCGGCTCCAGCGTGGGACGCTGCCGGCGTCATATGCCGGCTGATCAGGTCGCGGCTTTCGAGGCGCACAGGCCTGCCAACCCTCCGGAAGGCCAACCCGGCGGTCAGGCGATCCTCGATCAGGTTTTTTCCATATCCTATCAGCAGGGCGCGCAGGGCGCCGACGTCCGGACGATCCGCGGGGATCGTTGCGCGGTTATGGTGGCCGACGCCGGCGCGATGGTGGTCGATGCCGAACCTCTGGTTCCCGTTGTGGAAGCGGACATGCCGCCCGTTTCGGAGAGAGTCTGGTCCTCCTTTATCCCGGCCAGCGCCCGCGCACCGGGCAGACCTCCACGCACCATTGAACCGCTCAGGACACCAGCCGCGCCGGAACGGCTGATGAGGCCGAATTCGGTTTCCCGGCCTCCGACCTGGGCCGAGACGCCCCGGCTGGCCATGCCGGCGGCCGCGCGGAACCTGATCAGGGAGGGCTCAGCCCATATCGAATGCATCGTCACCGTCGAGGGCCGGGCGAGAGCATGCCAACTGCTGCGGGAATCCGTTGAAGGCATGGGTTTGGGCGAAGCCGCGCTGGCCGCCGAGGGCGTCTACCGCTTCCACCCCCGGACCATCGACGGACAGCCCGTCGAAGCGCGCGCCACCTTTGCGATCCGCTTCAGGAACGAGGATCGGGTTATCGAGGTCGAATAGGGAATGAGGGCGGCGCCCATTGCGATGGGCGCCGCGACCTCTGTTACTGCAGCGGGAACGGATTCGTCGGCGTGGGCCGGGTCGGCGTCGGCATGCGCGGCAGGGGCTCGTCGCTGTTGGCGGCGTTGAGCAGGAAGCTGGCCAGGATGATGGCCGCCTGACGCAGGTCCTCGGCCCGCAGGTGATCATAGCTGTCGATCGAGGTGTGGTGCAGCCTCGCGCTGTAGTCGAGCGGGTCCTGGATGAACTGGAAACCCGGCACGCCCACGGTCTGCAGATAGACGTGGTCGGTCCCGCCGGCGGTCCGCATCGATACCGTCGTCGCCCCCATGGCGTTGAACGGCTCGAGCCAGTCCTCGAAGATCGGGGCGGCGGCGACATTGCCCTCGGCGTTGATGCCCCGGATCTTTCCCGAGCCGTTGTCGAGATTGAAATAGGCGACCAGATCGCCATAGCCCTCGCGCGGCTGGATCGGCCAGCGCTGACGCCAGGTGCGGTTGTTCGGCAGGCCGTCCAGCTGGGCGTCGCCCGTCGGCGCGCGGGTCGCCAGATAGCGGTCGACATAGGCCAGCGAGCCCCACAGCCCCTGTTCCTCGCCGTTCCACAGGGCGAAGCGGATGGTGCGCTTGGGCCGCACGCCCAGCGCCCTCAGGATTCGCGCGGCCTCCATGACCACGGCGGTGCCGGCGGCGTTGTCCACCGCGCCGTCAGAGGCCACCCAGCTGTCGAGATGGGCGCCGGCCATCACATATTCGCCCGACCGGCCCGTGCCCGGGATATCGGCCAGGATGTTGTAGGCGTTGACGTCCTCCTCGTGGAACCGGACCTCGCTCATCAGCTCGAGCGTCGGCTTCGCGTCCTCGGTCAGGGCGAGGCGGGCCAGGCGGCGATAGTCCTCGGCGGCCAGCTCCATGCCGGGGGTCAGACGCTGATCGTCCATGCGGTAGCCGGATCCGGTGCCGTGCAGCAGGCCGCCATCGCGCTGGGACATCCGCACCCAGGCGAGGGCTCCCTCCTCCTGCAGGAAGGCGTCCATCTGGCGCGCGAAGTCCGGGCCGCGCAGGCCGTCGGTCGAGGGCGCCGCGTGGTTCGGCATGTTGTAGGTGTTGGCGCTGTTGCGCAGGTCCTCATCGGTCAGGCGCCGGAAGGCGGGCTGGGTCGGATCGGTGACCGCGGTCGGGCGCGAGACCAGCACGATCTTGCCCGCCAGCTTGCCGCGCCATTTCGCGAAATCCCCGGCGTTGGCCATGGGGGCGACCACGACCTCGCCGCTGATGACGCCGGGCGTGGACGGGGTCCAGGCGATCGGGATGGCGCGCAGATCGAGCGGGCGCGGCGCCGTCATGCGCGCGCTGGAACGCACGATCGACCAGCCCCGGCCGAACTCGAACGGATCGGCCCGGACATTGGTCAGGCCCCAGTCGCGGAACTGCTGCGCCGTCCAGGTTTCCGCCTGGCGCATCTGGGGCGAGTTGGTCATCCGCCCGCCGATACGGTCGGTCAGCCAGGCGGCGGTCTGCATCACCTCGCTGTGGTTCAGCCCCTGGTCGATGATGCCGTTGATGGCGACCCGATCAACCTCCTGTGCGGTCACCGGACCGGCGGCGAGAATGGCGAGCGCGGAAACCGCGACGAGCAGACGCTTCATGAACAGACCCCTTGAATCAATCGTGGCCATTTGACCCGAGACGCCCGCATCCGCAAATGCCGAAACGAAAAAGGGGCCGGCGATCGCTCGCCGGCCCCTTCGTCAGTCGTTCTTCGGACCTTACTGGCCGCTGGTCATCTGGGCGACTTCCGTGGCGAAGTCCGGGCCCTCGACCTTTTCGACGCCCTCGCCGAGCGCGAGGCGGACGAAGCCGGCGAGGTGCAGGCCGGGATGGCCCAGTTCCTTGCCCGCGTCGGCGACCAGCTGTTCGATGGTCACGTCGGGGTTCATGACGAAGGGCTGTTTGATCAGCACGACGTCTTTCTGGAACTTGTTGATCTGGCCTTCCACGATCTTGGCGATCATGTTCTCGGGCTTGCCTTCTTCCTTCGCCTTGTCGGTCAGGACCTGGCGTTCCTTCTCGATGGCGGCGGGGTCCAGATCGTCCGTGTTCAGCGACAGCGGAGCCGTGGCGGCCACGTGCATGGCGATCTTGCGGCCCAGTTCGCGCAGGGCGGTCTTGTCGCCGCCGCCGTGCAGGGCGACCAGCACGCCGATGCGGCCGAGGCCCGGCGACACCGCATTGTGGACGTAGGAGGCGACGACGCCCTCGTCGACCGACAGGCGGGCGGCGCGGCGCAGCTGCATGTTCTCGCCGACGGTGGCGATCAGGTTGGTGACCTCGTCCTGGACCGTCTTGCCGGCTTCCAGTTCGGCGCCGTGCAGACCCTCGACCGTGGCGTGCTCGAGACCCAGCTGGGCGAAGGCCTTGGCGGCGTTCTGGAACAGGTCGTTGCGGGCGACGAAGTCGGTCTCGGCGTTGAACTCGATGGCGGCGCCGACTTCACCGGCTCCGACTTCCTTCGAGGCCACGGCGACCAGGCCTTCGGCGGCGACGCGGTCGGCCTTCTTGGCGGCCTTGGACAGGCCCTTGGCGCGCAGCCAGTCGATCGCGGCGTTGATGTCGCCGTCGGTCTCTTGCAGGGCCTTCTTGCAGTCCATCATGCCGACGCCGGACTTGGCGCGCAGTTCCATCACGAGGGCGGCTGTGATCTCGGCCATGGGGGTATCTCCTTGGTATTCGTATGCGGGAACGGCCGGGCGTTTAGCCCGGCCGTATGTCAGTTTCGCCGTCGGTAGAAAGTCGGGGTCGCTTAGACCGCGGCCTTCTCGGTTTCGACGGCGTCGTTGGCTTCCGAGGTCGCGGCCTGGGCGGCTTCGTCGGCGACGGCCGGTTCGGCCGTGGCTTCCTCGGCGGCCGGTTCGGCGGCGGCGATCATTTCCTCGGCGACGGCTTCCGTGCCGGCCGGGGCGGCGTCTTCAACCTTGGCCTTGGGGGCCTTGGCTTCGCGCAGCATCGGCTCGTCCGGGTTGACCGCGGCGCCCAGGTCGACGCCTTGCGACGCCTGGCCGGCGGCCAGACCGTCGAGGACGGCGTCGGCGATCAGGTCGCAATAGGTCTGGATGGCGCGGGCGGCGTCATCATTGCCCGGGATCGGATAGGTGATGCCGTCCGGATCCGAGTTGGTGTCGAGGATGGCGATGATCGGGATGTTCAGCTTGCGGGCTTCGAGGATCGCGATCGCTTCCTTGTTGGTGTCGATCACGAAGATGATGTCCGGAATCGAACCCATGTCCTTGATGCCGCCCAGCGACAGCTCGAGCTTGTCGCGCTCGCGCTGCAGGTTCAGCAGTTCCTTCTTGACCCGGCCCTCGCCACCGCCTTCCAGCAGGCCTTCCAGCTCGCGCAGGCGGGCGATCGAGCCCGACACGGTGCGCCAGTTGGTCAGGGTGCCGCCGAGCCAGCGGTTGTTCATATAGTACTGGGCGCAGCGCTTGGCGGCCTCGGCCACCGGATCCGCGGCCTGGCGCTTGGTGCCGACGAACAGGACGCGACCGCCCTTGGCGGCGACGTCGCGCACGGCGACCAGCGCCTGGTGCAGCAGCGGGATCGACTGCGACAGGTCGATGATGTGGATGTTCGAGCGCGATCCGAAGATGTAGCGCTCCATCTTCGGGTTCCACCGGTGCGTCTGGTGGCCGAAGTGCGCGCCGGCTTCGAGCAGCGAACGCATGGAGAATTCTGGCAGAGCCATGGTGTAGTCCTTTATCCGATTGATCCGCCGCAGACGGGTAAAGGCCGATGGGCCCTCGGAACGGAGCAAACGGGATTTCTCCCCGTCAGCGCCACGCCTGCGTGTGAAGTGGGCGGGCTTCTAGGCGGGTTGGGGGCAAAAGGCAAGCGGCGACGCCGCCTTCAGCCGGGATGGGGCTCCAGGCGGATGTCCCGCACCGCAGTCAGAACGCCATCACTACCGGCGCCGAGACGAACAATTCCGCTGCCGCCTCTCAATTCCTGGGCGGCGCGATAGGCGGCATCCACCTTGAACTCGCCGTCGAAGACGACGTCGTCGACATAATAGGTTCTGCGTCCCGGCTCCTTCACATACAGATGGACGTGAGCCGGCATCGTCATGTCAGGATAGGGCGCCGGCTTGATGGTGTCGAAGGCATATTGTCCATCGACATCAGTCCTGACCCAGCCTCGCAGTCGGCCATTACGACGGCTCCATTCGGAGTCGGGCGTGCCGTTCGCATAAAGCCCCTCCACATTCGTGTGGTGGGCATAGATGACGACGCCCTCCACGGGGGTGACGCCATCGACCGCATAGACCCGACCCGACAAACGCATCCGCTGACCCGGTTCATCCGGACCCGCCAGGGTCGCTGAAGGCGACAGTTCGAGCGGATTCCGCTCATCGATCGCCTCGCAGCCTTCGCAGGCGTAAAGGTCGCTTCTGGGCCGCTCCGGGGATTGCGTTTGCTCCGCGCGGGAGCAGCCGGTCCCAAGGCCGCTGGCCGCCAGTGTAGTCAGTCCAAACAGCGTCGAACGTCTGTTCACCCTCGGCATCGGCGGCTCCTTGATCAGGCAGAGAATAGAAGCGGCGCGCCGTTCGGGCAAAGCTGACCTGCAGACTGTTGTGTACCGGTACATGCTGCTGAACACGCTCCGGGTTCCACCGGGCACGATCAAGGCTAGGCTGGGCCTGCCTTTCGCCAGAGGAGTGTTCATGCGCCTGCGGAATTCCAGCCGGTCCTGGGGCCTCGTCGCCCGCGTGCTGCACTGGACTGTCGCGGTGATGATCGTGGGCCAGTTCTTGTCGGGCTGGCTGGCCGAGAACGAGAGTCGCCGTGACGTCAGCCTGATCCTGATCCGCAACCATTTCCAGTTCGGCGTCATCCTGACCGGTTTCATCCTGATGCGGGTCCTGTGGCGCCTTTCGTATCGGCCGCCGCAACCGCTGACCGGCGAACCGCCCTGGCGCGAACGGGCGGCGCAGGTGGTTCACGGCCTGATCTATGTCCTGCTGATCATTCTGCCGGTGTCGGGCTATATCGTCCTCGTCCACATGAAGGTCGATATGTCCGTGATCGGCCTGTTCACGGTTCCGACGCTGTTCACACCGTCGGTCGAGGACGAACGCCTCTGGGCTGGCGCATGGTATGTCCACTATTTCGCCGGCTGGGCCCTGGCGGGGCTGGTCGGCCTGCATATCAGCGCCGCCCTGTACCACCAGATGGTCCTGCGGGACGGACTGATCCGCCGCATGGCGGGATAGGGACCGTCGCCGGTTACGTCCCGCGCGGCTTGGCCCGGCTGGTGGCCTCGGCTTTCGTCGGATCTTCCGGCCAGGGATGGCGCGGATAGCGACCGCGCATTTCGCTGCGCACGGCCGCCCAGCTGCCGGCCCAGAACCCGGGCAGGTCCCTGGTCACCTGAACCGGCCGCCGCGCCGGCGACAGCAGGGCGAGCGTCAGGGGCGCCCGCCCGCCGCCGACGGTCGGATGATCCGTCGTTCCGAACAACTCCTGCACGCGGATATCGACCCTCGGCCCGCCCTCTGCCGCATAGTCGATGGCCGCCGAGCCGAGCGGGGTCGCCAGCCGCGCGGGCGCCAGCGTGTCCAGCGCCCGCTGTCGGTCCCATGGAACCAAGGTTCGCAGCCCCGCTTCCAGCGCGCCGTCCTCGATCCGGTCGAGGCCCTGCACCGTCTCAAGCAGCGGCCACAGCCAGGTCTCTCGCGTCGCAGACAGACCCGCGTCGGAAACATCAGGCCAGCCATCCTCCAGCCCGGCCACGAACATCAGCCGCGCCCGCAGCCCCGACGCCCGTTCGCCCCAGCGCAGCGCGGCCAGCCCATCCCGTTCTACCTCGGCCTTCAGCGCGGCGGTGACCATGCCCCGGTCCGGCGCCCCGACAATCTTGTCATCGACCGTGATCGCGCCGATGCGGCGTATCCGGCGCAGGGTCATCCGTCCCGACGGCTCGCGCGTCAGCCGGTCCTCAACCTCGATCCGCCCGCCCAGCGCCGCCGGATCGACGGGAGCCGCCAAACGGATACGGTCGCGCGCATCGCCGCCGCCCAGTTCGGCGACCGCCAGCCAGGGTTCGCGCGCGAGGGCGTCCGCGGGCTCAACAAATGCCCCCCGTCCCGAGGCCAGCAGCACCTCGCCCGGCTTCCCGCGCGCCTTGGCGACCCGTTCAGGGAAAGCCTCGGCCAGCAGGGCGCCGACATCGGCTTCGCCCCCCTGCCCGCCGCCCGCGGCCCGCGCCCAGCGCTCGGCCAGCTTCATCGCATCGCGCACCCTCGGCGAGCGGTCGCGGTCCAGACTGCGCAGCCGGTCTCTCAGGTCTGAATCCGTCCCGCCGAGGCCCGGTTCGCTCAGAACCGCCGCGATCCGTGCGCCCAGCATCGCGTCGCCGGCGTCGGCGGCCGCGGCGACCATGTGCGCCAGCCGCGGCGGCAGGGGGATGCGCGTCAGACGCCGGCCGTGGGCGGTCAGGCCGCCGGCCTCGTCCAGCGCGCCCAGTCGCGCCAGCACCTTGCGCGCCTCGGCGAAGGCCCCCGCCGGCGGCTGATCCAGCAGCGCCAGGGCCTCGGTCGACCGCGCCCCCCAGCGCGCCAGGTCGAGGGCGAAGCCGGTCAGGTCCGCCTCGAGGATTTCCGGCCGCTGGTGCGGGACCAGCCCACGCGTCGCCGCCTCGTCCCACAGCCGGTAGCAGACCCCCGGTTCGGTGCGCCCGGCCCGGCCGCGCCTCTGCTCCGCCGAGGACCGGCTGACCTTCACCGTCGCCAGCCGCGTCAGACCGCTGGAAGGTTCGAACCGCGGCACGCGCGACAGGCCGCCGTCGATGACCACCCGTACGCCTTCGATGGTCAGACTGGTTTCGGCCACCGACGTCGCCAGCACCACCTTGCGCCGCCCGGTCGGCGCCGGCTCGATGGCCCGGTCCTGCGTTTCCCGGTCCAGGGCGCCGTAAAGCGGAACCACATCCACCGTCGGGTCGCGCAGACGGTCCAGCAGCCGCTGCGCCGTGCGGTGAATCTCTCCCTGCCCCGGCAGGAAGACCAGTACCGATCCCGTCTCCTCGCCCAGCGCCTGCATCACGGCCCGGGCCGCGGCGTCCTCGATCCGCTCGACCGGGTTGCGCTCGAGATGGCGGGTCTCGACCGGGAACATCCGCCCCTCGGCCTCGATCACCGGCGCGCCGTCCAGCAGGCGGGAGACGCCGCCGATATCCAGCGTCGCGGACATCACCAGCAGGCGCAGGTCCTCGCGCAGCAGACCCTGCGTCTCGCAGGCCAGCGCCAGCCCGAGGTCGGCGTCCAGCGAACGCTCATGGAACTCGTCGAACAGCACCGCCCCGACGCCATCCAGCCCCGGATCGTCCAGGATCATGCGGGTGAAGACGCCCTCCGTGATGACCTCGATCCGCGTGCGGGGTCCGATCCGGCTCTGAAGACGTGTGCGGTAGCCGACCGTGTCGCCCGTCTGCTCGCCCAAAGTCGCCGCCATGCGCTCCGCCGCCGCCCGCGCCGCCAGCCTTCGGGGCTCCAGAACCAACAGCTTTCCGCCGTCGAGCCACGGCTCTTCCAGCAGCGCGAGCGGTACGACGGTCGTCTTGCCGGCGCCCGGCGGCGCAGCCAGGACAGCGGTGTTGCCTGCGGCCAGAGCGGCCCTGAGAGGCCCGAGAACGGCATGGATCGGAAGCATCGCCTGCGGTCTATCCGGCGCCGCCGATATGGGGAAGCGAATGAACGGGATCCCGCCCCGCTTTTGCTCCGTTGACAGTCCAACCGGTGCGCCTAAACGTCGCGCTGTCGTGGTCGGCCGACTCAAGGGAGGGGCGCACGGTTGGACAAGAACTCATGGCCGTCGCAGGACGCCCGCCGGGGAACCGGCTATTTCTCAAAAAATCCGTCGTCCAGATCCAGAAAGAAGCGGCCAAGAGCGAGCTGAAGCGCTCGCTGGGCCCCATCAATCTGATGAGTCTGGGCATCGGCGCCATCATCGGCGCCGGCATCTTCGTTCTCACCGGCCAGGTCGCCGCGGCCCACGCGGGTCCGGCCATCATGCTCAGCTTCGTCGTCGCCGGCATTGCCTGCGGTCTGGCGGGTCTGTGCTACGCCGAACTGGCCTCGACCATGCCGGTCTCCGGCTCGGCCTACACCTATGCCTATGGCACCCTGGGCGAGGTTTTCGCCTGGATCATGGGCTGGCTCCTGGTGCTTGAATACGGCGTCGCCGCCTCGACCGTCGCGGTCGGCTGGTCAGGCTATGTCGTCTCGATCCTTGGCGACTTCGGCGTGGCCGGCGGTCTGTTCCCCATGATCCAGTATGCGGGCGGCGAAGGCCCGTCGTGGGCCACGCCGCTGATCCAGGCCGTGACCTCGGACACGGGCGTCGCCAGCTTCCCGCTGACCGGCACCTTCAACCTGGTCGCCGCCATCGGCATCGCCGCCGTCTGCAGCCTGCTGGTCCTCGGCGTCAGCGAGTCGGCCTCGATCAACAACATCATCGTGATGATCAAGATCGTGGTGCTGCTGACCTTCATCGCCGTGGGGATCCAGTACATCAACCCAGCCAACTGGACGCCCTTCATCCCCGAGAACACGACCGGCAAGTTCGGCGAGTACGGGGCCACGGGCATCCTGCGCGGCGCCTCCATCATCTTCTTCGCCTATGTCGGCTTCGAAGCGGTCTCGACCGCGGCGGCCGAGGCCAAGAATCCGTCCAAGGACGTCCCCGTCGGCATCCTGGGCGCCCTGATCGTCTGCACCCTCATCTATATGGCCGTTGCGGCGGTCATGACGGGCGTGGTGCCCTATCTCGAGCTGGCCAGCCCGGCGCCGGTGGCCGTGGCCATCGACCGCATGGGTCTGGAATGGGCCGACATCCCGATGGCCGCGGCCCCGGGCGGCGAGCTGAACCTGATCAGCTTCCTGATCAAGATCGGCGCCATCACCGGCCTGTCCTCGGTCATGCTGGTGCTGTGCTACGGCCAGACGCGCATCTTCTACACCATGGCGCGTGACGGCCTGCTGCCGCGCGCCTTCGCCGTCATCCACCCGAAGTTCCGCACCCCTTGGATCGGCACCATCCTGCTGGGCGTGCTGATCGCCGTCGCGGCGTCCTTCCTGCCCATCTCCATCCTCGGCGACCTGGTCTCCCTCGGGACGGCCGTGGCCTTCTCGATCGTCTGCCTGAGCGTGATCTTCCTGCGCATCAAGCATCCGGAGATGGAGCGCCCGTTCAAGGTGCCGGGCGGCATCGCCACGGCCGTCGCGGGCATCCTCGCCTGCCTTTCGCTGGCGGCCTTCAACTTCTGGCCCATGATCCAGCACGCGATGGACGGCAATCCGCTGCCGCTGACCATTCTCGGCTGCTACGCCGTGGTCGGGGCGGTGATCTACGCCGCCTACGGCTTCTGGCACTCGAAGCTGGCCAAGGGCATCGACATCACCGAGGAGACCACGATGTCGAGCCCGGTCGCGGCCCTCGGCGGCGATGTCGACAACGTCAAGGACGACTGATCCTCCCAGGCGTCTGCAAAACAGGAAAGGCCCGGGCGTGAGCCCGGGCCTTTCTCGATTCAGGGACCGCCTCGACGGCCATGGGCCCGCCCCCCGAACAGCCCTGGGCGCAAGGAAAAGCGGCCCGGACCTGGCCCGGGCCGCTTCCTGTCGGATGAACCGGGTCCTAGCCCAGCAGCTGCGGGAACAGGCCGATCACGAGAATGGCCGCCACCGCCAGCGGGCACAGCCAGGCGACCAGGAACCGCCAGGCCGTCAGACCGCCGCCCGTGAGCCCGGTCTCGGCGTTGACCAGTTTGCGATCGGCGACCCAGCCGATGAAGATGGCCGTGATCAGGCCCGACAGCGGCAGCAGCAACCGTCCGGTGACCCCGTCGATGGCGTCGAACCAGGTCGCGTTCTCGAAGCCCTGGACGAAGGCGAGCGGTCGCTGGTCGGCCAGCACATTGAAGGACAAGGCCGACAACAGGCCGATCAGGAACACCAGCACGCCGATCCAGAACGAGGCCTTCACCCGCGACACGCCGAACTTCTCGGTCACCCAGCCCACCGAAATCTCGAGCAGCGACACCGAAGAGGTCAGGGCCGCGAACAGGGCCAGGACGAAGAACAGCAGGCCGACGATGGCGCCGCCGGGCATGGCGTGGAAGGCCGCCGGCAGGGTCTGGAACATCAGGGTCGGGCCGGCGTTCGGCTCCATCCCGACGCTGAACACGATCGGGAAGATGGCCAGGCCGGCGATGATGGCCACGCCCGTGTCGGCGAAGGCGATCATGCCCGAGGTCTGGCCCAGGTTGGTCTCGCGCGAGGCATAGGCGCCGTAGGCGATCATGGCCCCGCCCCCAAGGCTCAGTGAGAAGAAGGCCTGGCCCAGCGCGGAGCTCAGCACGCCCGGCTGCAGGGCGCGTTCGAAGTCCGGCGTGAACAGGAAGGCCACCGCCGCGGCGAAGTCGCCGATGATCGCGGCGTAGATGGTGATCCCGATCAGAAGGAAGAAGAAGGCCGGCATCAGCCAGGTCGCCGCCATCTCGATACCGCCCTTGACCCCGCGGGCGACGATCCAGACCGTCACCACCACGAAGGCGAGTTGCAGACCGACCAGCAGGACCGGATTGGCGAACAGGGTCGGCATCATCTGCTGGATCTGGTCGACCGACTGCTCGCCATAGGCGCCCCGCAGCGGCTCGCCGGCCCCGACGGCGCCGATCAGATCGACCGCGCTCGTGCCGATGAAATAGACCACCCAGCCGGCGACGACGCAGTAGAAGGTCAGGATGGCGGTATTGGCGATCAGGCCGATCACGGCCAGCAGGCTCCAGGCGGAACTGGCCCCGGACTGCCGCGCCAGATAGGCCGTGCTGGCGATGGTCGAGCGCTGCCCGTGACGGCCGATCAGGCTTTCAGCCAGCAGCAGCGGCAGGGCGATCAGGACCACGCAAAGGATATAGAGCAGAACGAAGGCCCCGCCGCCGTTGCTGCCCGCCTCGGTGGGAAAGCGCCAGAGATTGCCGAGACCGACCGCCGACCCGGTGGCCGCGAGCACGAAGGCGGCCTTCGAGGACCATCGCGCCTGACCCGGCGCCGCTGTGTTTCCTGCCAATTGACTACTCCCGAACTCGTGACGCGGTTCCGATCCGGCCGCGCCCTCATGTTGCGGCCGACCCTGCGGGCGACCGTGAATTGTTCAAGGCCCGGGCGGTTCACCCGGGCCTTGAAGGCTCGCTATTCGTGATCCTTGCCGGCGGTCTTGTTTCCCTTGGCGAGGGCGAAGACGACCCCGGACAGGAGGGCCAGGGCGATCAGGTTGGGCAGGGCCATGGCGGCGTTGGCGATATCGCCGAGACGCCAGACCAGTTCGATCTCCTGGAAGGAGCCGATGAAGATCATCACCACCCAGAAGAGCCGGAACGGAATGGCCAGCTTCATGCCGAACAGATAGGTCGCGGCCCGCTCGCCGTAGTAGCCCCAGGTGATCAGGGTCGTGAACACGAACAGGATCAGGGCGATCGAGGCGATCAGCCCGCCGATGGTGACATTGCCGAAAACCGGCCATGGGAAGGCTGTCGCATAGGCCGCCTCGGTCATGGCGAAGCCGCGCAGGTCGGAGGTCCAGACGGTGTTCTGCATCACCACGGCGCCGTCCGCGCCGGTGTGCGGGAAGGCGCCCTGGACCGCCAGCATGACCAGGCCGGTCGCCGTACAGATGATGATGGTGTCGATGAAGGTCCCCATCATGGCGAACCGGCCCTGCTTGGCGGGGTCGTCGGTCTGGGCCACGGCGTGGGCGATGGGGGTCGAGCCCTGTCCCGCCTCGTTGGAGAACAGACCGCGGGCCACGCCGGAGCGGATCGCCAGGATCATGCCGGCCCCGACGAAGCCGCCGGCCGCCGCATGGCCGGTGAAGGCGCTCTCGAAGATGGTGGCGAAGGCCCCCGGAATGGCGGTGAAATTCATCGCCAGGGCGATGCCGGCCATCAGCAGGTAGACCAGAGCCATGAAGGGAACGACCTTCTCGGCGATGGCGCCGATCGACTTGATGCCGCCGATGATGACGGCGAAGACGGCCACGGCGACGACAATCCCGGAGCCCCACTCCGGCAACCCGGTGAGGCCGCTGAAGGAGTCCGCGAACGAGTTCGCCTGGATCATGTTGCCTGTGGCGATCGACGAGAACAGCAGGCCGATGCAGAAGACCACGGCCAGCCAGCCCCATTTCTTTCCGAGACCGTTGCGGATGTAGTTCATCGGGCCGCCGCGGAAATGGCCGTCAGGCCCTTTCTCGCGGTAGCGGATGGCCAGCGAGCCCTCGGCGAAGGCCAGGGACATGCCGATCAGGGCCGTGATCCACATCCAGAACAGGGCGCCCGGTCCGCCCAGGGTGATGGCGGTGGCGACGCCGGCGAGGTTGCCGGTGCCGACCTGGCCCGACAGCGCCGTCGACAGGGCGGCGAACGGCGAGATCTCGCCCTTTCCCTTTTCGTCGTTTTTCTTGAACAGGCCGGCGAAGGCCATGCCCAGATGGGTGATCGGATAGAAGCGCAGACCGATCATGATCCAGATGCCGACGCCGAGCAGAATGACGACCATCGGCGGAAACAGCAGGACCTGCTCGCCATGCCAGGTTCCGCCCCAGATGAAGTCGCTGACGTTGGTCACGCCGTCGTAGAAGCCCTGCATCGGACCTGGACTGTTGGCCATTCGGATTCCCCTCAACCCCTTTTGAGCCGCGCAACTATCCACATGGTGAACGGATTGGCCAGCCGGAATTCGGGATTCTGGCGTTCGGCGGCCGCGCCCTTTGCGCGGCCGCGCCGTTCCGGACCCTGCGAAAGCGGGTGTGTCGGGACACGGGCTCCCACAGGCGGACGGCCTCGGCGTCGCGGGCCCGGCTTACCGGCCCGGACTCGCCAACCGACGTTCGTTGTGATACCCGTTTGACGGGCATTCGCTTCTGGAGAGAGCATCGTGATTACAAGAGCACTGGCCGTGGCCTTGCCGATCGCAATGGCGGTGGGGTGGCCGACCGCCGCCGCCGCGCAGGAGTCCCGCCCTCTCAACCGATGGCTGGGCGAGCAGTTTCTGACGGTCGCCCGCACCTGTCTGCCGGCCTCGTCCACCAATCTGGCGCCCGAGCGCTACATTCCGGCGGACGTCCGGTCCTGGGACACTTTCGCCAACCGACTTGAGCAGAACGTTCCGATCTATTCGCTGGACTCGCTCGGATCCTATTTCTCCAACATCTATCTGCGCGGTGACAACGGGAGCCTGTCGCGGAACGGCATGCAGCCGCTCGGTGTGACCTACGCCGAGAACGAGGCGACCGCGCTCTACAGCCGGACCGCCAGCGGGATCCGGCAGCACAATTGCTCGACCATGTTGTCGGCGTCCGGAGACATCAACATACCGCTGTCGGCCAATGTGTTTCGCGCGGCCATCAACACGAGCGTCACGGAAAGTCGAAGCCAGTCCATCTACCTCTACAGCGGCCGGATCGTCTCGCCGGTGGCCGCGGCGCTGGGACTGGCGTCGACCGAGGTCGATCGCCGGCCCAATGTGGACCGCTTCAGCGTCTATCTGGCCGCATGGAACTGGTACCGTCTGCATCCCTCGATGGTTGAACCGGGCAACCAGGCGCGCCTCGAGATCACCCGTGTGATCGATGGCGCGGCGGCCTACCGGATGACCGGTCTGACCCAGGCGGTTCTGATGTCGGGCAATGCCCGGATCGGCGCCGCGATTCCGTTTGTCAGCGCCTCTGCCGAGGCGTCGGGATCGGGCAATGCGAGCATCAGGCAGAACACCGCCGGCTTCGGAGTCGCGGTCCTGAACCGGCATCCGGGCGCGACCTTCCCGGGCGCGGTTCGGCTGTCCGTCGACGCCCCGCTGCTGGCCAACGTCACCCCCGTGGCGACCAATCCGACGTCCATAGACGGCGCCCAGCCCATTCAATGGTCGGCGGATCTCTCGGGGGTTCCCACCGCCTATTGCGACAGGATTTTCTGGCAGCTGGCGGCCGCGCCCAACCGGGCGAACACGTTCGACTATTCGAATTTCACCGTTCAGCCGGCGCCCGAGGGCGCGCGCGTCTGCCGCTTCACCGTTCGCGCGACCCCGACCGCCAACGCCACCTCGAACGTCGCGAGGTTGGCCTTCAGCGTGAGCACTTCCATTCCGGGCGTCGGCGCCGACGTGGCGCCGCCCCTGACCATCCCCCTGGCCTCGACCGACATCGCCGACTATCGGGCCAGCATCAGCCTAGCGAATCCACAGGGAGACCTGGCCTACACCCTGAACGCCGAGCCGAACGGTTCGCCGCTGTCCGTGCCGCTGACCTATATCGTCAGGGAGAAGGACGGTCGTCGGGCCACCGAGGTGATCTCCGGCTCGGCGATCCTCGAGGTCTCCTGTGGCCAAGCCCAGCCCCAGAGCGTCCCGCTCGGCCCCCAGGACATCACGTTCGGCCGGTCGAACGGCGAAGGCCGCATCACCCTGACGGCGCGGATCCCCCGGGGGTCGATCTTCGGACCGGACGAAGCCGTGGCGAGCTGCGGGCTGGGCGGCCTGTTGGTCGTGGGCGTGGAGGGGGCGGCGCCGCGCACGCTCACCCTGCCCACCCACGCCTTCACGGTGAGCGCGCCGGCCCCCGCGCCGACGATGGAAGCGCGTTGAGGATCGCCTGAACGCGGTTCTGGCCTTGCTCCCGGGTTGATCGCCGCCTAGGAGGCGGACGGACCTGCGGATGTGGCGGAACTGGTAGACGCACTGGATTTAGGTTCCAGCGCCGCGAGGCGTGGAGGTTCGAGTCCTCTCATCCGCACCATCCTGCTTCGCCCTCCGGGCTTCGCAGGACCGGTCCCGCCAACGGCCGCCGGGCGAAGCGGGATGCCCTGCGAAGCCTTGGCGAAGCAGGGCTGTCCCCGGATCTCCCCCGCCCCTTGCCCCCTGGCCGTCGGCACAAGAGTTCTTGCTTTGTTCTATTTCTCAGCTATCCTGCCCTTATGGCTGAAGCGGCGAAGGGACGGGGCGCTCGATCGAATGCGAGCGGGCGGTTCGAACCGGAAACCGTCGAGGCCTTCGATGACGGCTGGACAGGCGACGATGTCGAAACCGCACCCCTGCGCACGACCCTGACCCCCGAGCACGCCCGGACCATCATCGCGCGGAACACCAGTCCGGACATCGGTTTCGACCGATCCATCAACCCCTACAAGGGCTGCGAACATGGCTGCATCTACTGCTACGCCCGTCCGTCCCATGCCTTCATGGGCCTATCCCCGGGCCTGGATTTCGAGAGCCGACTCTTCTTCAAGCCCGAGGCCGCGCGTCTGCTGGAGCGGGAATTCACGAAACCCCGCTATGTTTGCAAACGCATCCACATAGGCGGCAACACCGATCCCTATCAGCCGGTCGAGCGCGAGCTGAACTCAACCCGCTCGATCCTCGAGGTGATGCAGCGGTTCCGGCACCCCTTCAGCATCATCACCAAATCCGTGCTGATCGCCCGGGACGCCGACATCCTCGGACCGATGGGACAGGTCGGGCTGGCCTCGGCGTGCGTCTCCATCACCACCCTCGACAGGGGCCTGGCCCGCGCCATGGAGCCGCGCGCCTCGACGCCGGCGAAGCGTCTGGAAGCCATCTCCCGGCTGGCCGAGGCTGGCTGCCCGGTCACGGTCGGCTTCGCCCCCGTCATTCCCGGCCTCAACGATCACGAGCTGGAGTCGGTGCTGGAAGCAGCGTCAAAGGCGGGCGCGACCTCGGCCATGTATGTGACCCTTCGCCTGCCGCTCGAGATCAAGGACCTGTTCCGCGAATGGCTGGCCGACGCCCGCCCCGACCGCGCCGCCCGGGTCATGTCCCTGATCCGCCAGACCCGCGGCGGCAAGGACTATGACGCCGACTGGAGCCAGCGGATGAAGGGGACCGGGCCGGTCGCCGATCTGATCGCCGCCCGGTTCAGGGCGGCGATGAAGCGCTACCGGCTGGACGCCCCCCGGATGCCGCTGGACGAGACGCAGTTCAAGGCGCCGGCGGACATGAAGACGCAGATGGACCTCTTCGATCTCCCTTCCCCCATTTCGGGGGAAGGTGGCTCGCGGAGCGAGACGGATGGGGGCCTGCCGGATGCGGCCTGAACAGGCGATCAGACGCGCCCGTCGTCTGCGCAAGAAGCCGACCCGGGCGGAGGAATTCTTCTGGTCGCTGGTTCGCGACAAGGCGCTCGATGGTCTTCGCTTCCGACGGCAGGTCCCGATCGACTTCCTTGTGTTCGATTTCGCCTGACACCTTCCCCTGAAATGGGGGAAGGAAGACGAATCTAGTCCTCCGCCGCCGACGGATCGATCGCGTTGGTGACCAGCTCGCGCCAGGTCGGGTCGGTCGCATCGACCAGATCGACGTCCTCCATCAGCGCCACTGCGCCGCCGCCGTCGGGAAGGATCAGGCCCAGCACCTCCATCTCCTCGCCTTCGGCGTTCAGATGGGTCTCGGCCTGTACGGCCACGGCCGCCTGCTCCCCGGCCTCGTCCCACCAGATCACCGGCTGGGGCAGATCCATGGCGATCGGACGCGGATCGTCGGTGTCGGCGAGGGCGAAGACGGCTCGTCGCGCCTGCACGTCGTCCAGCGTCGCCACCGCCCCGGCGAAGGGCGTCAGCCGGGTCCAGTCATCGGCGTCGAAACCGCCGCCGTCCTCGGCGGGCAGGTTGTCATTCATGCTCATCGCCGGAAAACCCCCACCAGCTCCACATGCGCCGACCACAGGAACTGGTCCACGGGCGTCACCCGCTCCAGACTGAATCCCGCATCGATCAGCACCCGCGCGTCGCGGGCGAAGGTCACCGGGTTGCACGAAACCCCGACCACGACGCCGGCCTTCGTACCCGGCAGTTGCCGCGTCTGCTCCAGCGCGCCCGCCCGCGGCGGGTCCAGCACCACGGCGTCGCAACCGCGCAGGTCATAGGGGGCCAGCGGACGGCGGAACAGATCGCGCGCCTCCGCCGTGATCGTCTTCATCCCCCCGCCCGAGCCGATTCCGGACTTCAGCGCCGCGATCCCGGCCGCCGAGCCGTCGGCGGCCAGCACCGGCGCGACCGTCGCCAGCGGAAAGGTGAAGGTCCCGGCGCCGCAGAACAGGTCGGCGATCTTCTTCGCCCCGCGCACCGCCTCGACCGCGCGGGCGACCATGGCCGCCTCGGCTTCCGGCACGGCCTGCAGGAAGCCGCCGGCCGGCAGGGGCACGGTCGCCGGGCCGAACGCCACCGTCGGCTGGCGCTCCATCATCAGGACATCCCCGGCGAGGCTCAGCCGCGCCAGGTTCGCCTCGGCGGCCGCGGCGACCGCCCGCATCCGGGCGTCTGCGGAAAGCCCGCCCGAGCGTCGCTCGACCCCCGTGACATCGACGTCCAGCCCCGTGAGGGTCGCCGTCACATGCAGGGTCGGGGCGGACTTCGGGTGTTCCAGAAAGGCCCCGGCCACCCGCGCCAGGGCCGGAAAGGCTGCGACCAGCCGTGGATCGGCCACCGGACAGGCGGTCACCTCGACCAGCCGCCAGCTCTTGCGCGCCTTGAACCCCAACTGCACCCGCCCGTCCTCGCCGCGTCGCGCGTGCAGGGCCAGTCGCCGTCGCGTCCCCGGCGGCACGGCCACCGTCGCCTCGATCTCGGTTTCAATCCCCTCGCGCGCCAGGGCCAGTCGCACCTGCTCCCGCTTCCAGTCCAGATAGGGCTCCGCGGCCCAGTGTTGCAGGGAACAGCCGCCGCAGTCGCCGTAGTGGGGCGAGACCGGGGCGATTCGCGCGGGGCTGGCCGTCAGGATCTCGGCTCGCTCCAGCCGTCCGTCGCGCACCTCGCCCCGCACCGTCTCGCCGGGCAGGGTCAGGGGCGCGAACACAGGCCCGGACGCCGTCTCGGCGATCCCGTCGCCCTGCCCGCCCATGCGGCTGATGGTCAGCGTCTCCGTCATCGGCCGCTTCTAGGCTGTCCACGCGGTCGGCGAAACCTGAACGAAGATGAACGGCCTGATCAAAGGCCGTTCAGTTTCACCAGCCTATCCATGGCCCCACAAACACAGGCGCCGATGTCCGGCGCACCCGCCCTTCAGCCAGGATGATGCCGATGTTCGCCCGTCTGCCCCTCAAGACCGCCCTCGGCGCCGCCGCCCTCGCCGCGGCCGGCCTGATGATGACCCCGGCCGTCGCCTCGGCCCAGGCCTACAGCTACCAGGGCGCGCCCCAGGCCTACGGCTCCTACGGTTATGACCAGGGCCGCGACTACGGCTACGGCCAGCGGGACTACCGCTACGACCAGTCCTACGGCCAGTCCCGTGACGACTGCCGCAGCGACCGTCGTCAGCGTCAGGGAACCGGCGCCGCCGTCGGCGCCACCTTCGGCGCCGTCGTGGGCTCGCAGCTCGGCGCCCGCGGCCGCCGCACCGAAGGCAGCGTTCTCGGCGCCGTGATCGGCGGCGCCCTGGGGGCCGCGGTCGGCAACGATTCGTCGCGCAACAACTGCGACAGCAGCTACGGCGGCCACGTCCGGTACGACGACCGCGGCTACGGCGAGCAGCCGCGCTACGGCTATGACGACCGCGGCTACGGCAGCCAGCAGTACGGCTATGGCGATCGCGGCTACAGCAGCCAGCCCTACGGCTACGACAGCCGCTACGATGACCGCGATTACCGGTACCAGCAGGATGACCGGTACGGGCGGGATTGCCGCACGGTCTCCGTCCAGAGCCGCGACCGGTACGGCCGCACGGTCACCCGTTACCAGCAGAGCTGCTGACAGAATTGCGCCGCCGATTATTTTTCAGCCCCCCTGTCGATCGGCGGCGTGACGGAGACCCCCGGTGGAGCGATCCACCGGGGGTTTTTCCTTTTGGGGTCGCTCGCTGCTTGAGCGCCTGCCGTCTCCTCCCCATGCAATGGGGAGGGGGACCATCCGAAGCCTCACTGAGGCGAAGGATGGTGGAGGGGTGAGCCTGAGCGCATGCGATCAGGCGACGGCCCTCAGGCTCCGCCGCGCCTCGCCCACAGCAGGAATTCCACATTCCCGTCCCCGCCGGTGATCGGGCTTTCCGCCGTCGCCTGCACGGCCCAGCCCTCCCCTTCCAGCCAGTCCGACACCGCCGTCAGCGCCGCCTCCTGCGCGGCCCGATCCCGGACCACGCCCTTCTTCGTTCCGCCCGGCCCCGTGCCCTCGAACTGCGGCTTGACGAGGGTGACCAGATCAGCGCCCGGCGCGGCCAGGGACAGGGCGGCCGGCAGCACCTTGGCGAGGCCGATGAAACTGGCGTCACAGACGATCAGCTCCGGCGCCCGGGGGATCAGGGCCGGGGTGAGATCGCGCGCGTCGGTCTGCTCCAGATTGACGACGCGCGGGTCCGCCGCCACCCGCGGGTGCATCTGGTCCGTGCCGACATCGACCGCGAACACCCGCGCCGCGCCGTGCGCCAGACAGACCTCGGTGAAGCCGCCGGTCGAGGCGCCGACGTCCAGAACGCAGCGCCCTTCCACCGGGACCGTCCACAGGGTCAGGGCGTGCTCCAGCTTCAGCGCGCCTCGCCCCACCCACCGGTGGGCGTCGGCATAGGCGATGACCGCGTCCTCGGCCACGGACTGGGACGCCGCCCGCGCGGGCGCGCCATCGACGGCGACCCCCCCGGCCGCGATGGCCGCCTTGGCCTTCGCCCGGCTTTCCGCCAGTCCGCGCGCGACCAGCAACTGGTCGAGCCGGGTCCTGTTCACCCCACCGCGTCCAGCCGGGCCAGCGCCGCCTGAAGCTTGGCCCGGCCGGCCTCGGCCTCGGCCAGCTTCTCGCGCTGTTCCTCGACCACCTCGGGTGCGGCGCGGCCGACGAAATTGGGATTGCGCAGCTTCTTGTTCACATGGTCGATGTCGCTGTCGAAGGCGGCGATCTCCCGCGTCAGGCGCGTGCGTTCGGCCCCGATGTCGACCAGCCCCGCCAGCGGCAGGAAGGCGGAGGCGCCGCCGGTCAGGATCGAGATCGAGCCCTCGGGCTGGACGTCCACCGTGGTGATCGCCTCCAGCCGGGCCAGGCCGCGAACCAGGTCGCCGTGCCGCTCGAACCGCGCCGCCACATCCGGCGTCGGGTTGTACAGCGCCAGGGTCAGCCGGGCCCCCGGCGGCACGCCGATCTCGGCGCGGCTGGAGCGGATCTGGGTGACCGCCTGGATCAGCCAGTTGATCTCCTCGGAGGCCGCGGCGTCGAGCCAGGCGTCGGGCAGATCGGGCCAGGCCGCGCCGATCAGCGTCGCCTCGGTCCGGGGCGCGCCCTCCGCCGCCAGCTTGTCCCACAGCTCCTCGGTGATGAAGGGCGTGATCGGGTGCATCAGCTTCAGGGTCTGGTCCAGCGTCCACGCCGTCATCGCCCGGGTCTCGGCTTTCGCCGCCTCGTCGGCGCCGGTGAACACCGGCTTGGCCAGCTCAAGATACCAGTCGCAGAAGACGTTCCAGACAAAGCGGTAGAGCGCCGAGGCGGCGTCGTCGAAACGGCCGCCCTCGATGGCCGAGGCCACCTCGCGCTCGGCCTTCACCAGTTCGTCCCGGACCCAGCGGTTCAGCGTCTGCTCGACCGTGGCCGGGTCGAAGCCCTCGACGCGCCGCGCCTCGTTCATCTGGGCGAAGCGGGCGGCGTTCCACAGCTTGGTGCCGAAATTGCGATAGCCTTCAATCCGCTGGCGCGACAACTTGATGTCGCGTGTGCCCGACAGAATGGCCATGGTGAAGCGAAGCGGGTCGGCCCCGAGCTCGTCGATGATGCTCAGGGGGTCGATCACATTCCCCTTCGACTTGCTCATCTTCTGGCCCTTCTCGTCGCGGACCAGGCCATTGATGATGACCCGCTTGAACGGAACCTCATCCATGAAATGAAGTCCCATCATCATCATCCGGGCGACCCAGAAGAAAATGATGTCAGCGGCCGTCACCAGATCGCTGGTCGGATAGAAGCGTTCGAGGTCCTCGGTCTTCTCCGGCCAGCCCATGGTCGAGAACGGCCACAGGGCCGAACTGAACCAGGTGTCGAGGACGTCCTCGTCCTGGGCCAGCGGCGTCTCGGCGCCGTAGTGATGGCGGGCGGCGGCGCGGGCCTCGTCCTCGCTCTCCTCGACGAAGATGGTCCCGTCGGGCCCGTACCAGGCCGGAATCCGGTGGCCCCACCAGAGCTGGCGCGAGATGCACCACGGCTCGATGTTGCGCAGCCATTCGAAATAGATCTTCTCGTAGCTCTTCGGCTCGAAGATCGTATCGCCCTGCTCCACCGCCCTGATCGCCGGTTGCGCAAGCGTGTGGGCGTCAACGTACCACTGGTCCGTCAGCCACGGCTCGATGACCACGCCGGAACGGTCACCGTGCGGGATGACGTGACGGGTCTTCTCGATCGCCTTCAGCCAGCCCTCTTCCTCCGCCCGGGCGACGATGGCCTTGCGGGCCGCGAAGCGGTCCATGCCTTCGTAGTCGGCGGGCACGTCGGGCGTGTCGGCGGCGGTGATGCGGCCGAAGGCGTCCATGACGTTGAGCGCTGCCAGCCCGGCCCGCTTGCCGACCTGGAAGTCGTTGAAGTCGTGCGCCGGCGTGATCTTGACCGCGCCCGAGCCCTTGGTCGGGTCGGCGTAGTCGTCGGCGACGATGGGCACGCGACGGCCGACGATCGGCAGGGTCACGAATTTCCCGACCAGCCCCTGATAGCGCGGATCCTCGGGATGCACCGCCACGCCCGTGTCGCCCAGCATGGTTTCGGGCCGGGTCGTGGCGACTACGATATAGTCGCGCGTCTCCCATTCCGTCGCCTGGCCCTCGTCGTCGAAGGCGACCGGGTGCTCATAGGTGACGCCGTCCGCGAGCGGATAGGCAAAATGCCAGTAGGACCCGTCCATCTCGCGCTGCTCGACCTCGAGGTCCGAGATGGCGGTCTGGAAATGCGGATCCCAATTGACCAGCCGCTTGTCGCGATAGATCAGGCCGTCCTTGTGCAGCCGGACGAAGACCTTGCGTACCGCCGCGTTCAGCCCCTCGTCGAGGGTGAACCGTTCGCGGCTCCAGTCGCAGGAAGCGCCAAGCCGGCGCAGCTGCTGGACGATGGTTCCGCCGCTCTCGGCCTTCCATTCCCACACCTTGGCGATGAAGGCGTCGCGTCCCATGTCGCGGCGGCTGATGTTTCCCGCGGCGGCCAGCTGGCGCTCGACCACCATCTGGGTGGCGATGCCGGCGTGGTCGGTGCCCGGCAGCCACAGCACCGCCTTGCCCTTCATCCGGTGATAGCGCGCCAGGATGTCCTGCAGGGTGTTGTTCAGCGCATGGCCGACGTGCAGCGAGCCGGTCACATTCGGCGGCGGGATGACGATCGAATAGGCTTCGGCTGCACCGTCGGTCTTCGGGGCGAACAGGCCGCTCTCCTCCCACATCGCGTACAGGCGGGGTTCGGCGGCGGTCGGGTCAAAGGTCTTGTCGAGCATGGGGACGGTCTTCGGACAAAGAGAAAGGGCGGCCCCGACTGGAGCCGCCCCGAAATGATCTAGCCTTGATCGGGTCGCGGGTGAAGTCAGCCGGCGGAGCGGGCGATGCGTTCGACTTCCTTGCGTACCTGGGCCTCGACGATGGCCGGCAGATTGGCGTCCAGCCAGTCCTTCAGCATCGGCCGCAGCAGCGAGCGGGCCAGTTCATCAAGGGTCGGGCCGGTTCCGATGGACGCTTCCGCGGGCTCGGGCTTCCTGATCGAGGAGGCGAAACCGGCGAAGGCCGAAGCCGCGCTGGCCGCGGCGCTGTCGCCGACCAGGCTGTCATGCGACGGGGCCGGCGTGGCCGCCGGTGCGGGGGCATAGGTCTCGACCGGCTCGGCCTCGAACACCGACTCCTCGACAGGCGCGGCGGGGAACGGCTCGGAGGCCAAAATGTCGAGATCGCCGATGCTCTCGGCCGCGGGGGCCTCATAGGCGTCGGTCAGCTCCAGCACGTCCTCCTCGGCGACGGCGGGCTCTTCCTCGTGCGGAGCCTCGTCCATCTGAGCCGAGGCGACGACCGGCTCGGGTTCCGGCGCGGCTTCCGGTTCGGGCGCAGCGGCGGCGGCGGCCGGCGGCGCTTCGGCCGGCGCATCATCTTCGGAAATAATCCGGCGGATCGACGCCAGGATTTCCTCCATCGTCGGTTCCTGGGCGGTCTGGTCGGTCATGTCGAAACCCCGGTGCGCGCGGCGAACGCACGATCAAGTCGAATTGCGGCAAGGAAGAGGAGCCCCCTCCCACGCCCTGTCGTCGCATCTCAGCCCGCTGGAATCAACGGGCGTTTTTCGCCTTACAGGTTAACGCGCGTCGCAACAGTCGCGCGCCGGGCGACCGGACGAACCTAGCTCCGCGGGGCCGTCTGAACGACCTCGGACTTCAGCTGGGCGTCGATCGGCGCGTCCTCGGCGTCGTTGGCCGGCATGACGCCCGGCGCGGCGATCCGGTCGATGGCCTCGACGATGCCGTCCCACGGCAGGGCGCCGCGGTTGCGGACCCGGTTATAGTTGGCGGCGGGGTCATAGACGGTCATGGCGGCGTCCAGATCCTGGCCTTCCAGCCGACCCATGGCGGCCAGCAGATTGGCCTGGGCGACGTATTCGTTGCGGCGGGCGCTGGCCAGGGTGATCTGGGCGTTGCGCAGTTCCAGCTCCTGGTTCAGCACGTCCAGGGTGGTGCGCAGGCCGACCTGGGCCTCCTGCCGCACACCCTCGGCGGCGACGGTGGCGGCGCGGACGGCTTCCTCGCCGGCCTGGAGCGTGGCCCGCGACGAGATCGACTGGGCATAGGCCGAGCTGACCGCCTGCAGGGTGTTGCGGCGGGCGCCTTCGACATTGATCTGGGCCACATTGGCGCGCTCGCGCGCCTGGGCGACTCGCGAACTGTTGAGCCCGCCCGTGAACAGCGGCACCGAGACCGTGACGCCCGCCTGGAAGGCGGAGCGGTCGGCGATCTCGCCAAGGTCGCCCAGATCGGTCGTCGAGCCGCCGTAGGAGCCGGTCAGGCGCGCCGACGGCATATATTCCGCCTTGGCGGCCGCCACATTGGCCTCGGCCGCCGCCTGGCTGTAGGCGGCCGACCGGATCGCCGGATTATCGAGGAGCGCGACGTCCAGCGCATTGTCGAAATCGGTCGGAATGCCCGGCAGCACCGGCATCGGCGCCAGATCGCCCGGCGCCTGGCCGACGACGGCGGCATAGGCCGCGCGCGAGACCGACAACTGGGCCCGGGCGTTGGCCAGATCGGCCTCGGACTGGGCCAGGCGGGATTCGGATTGCGCCACGTCCGTGCGGGTGATTTCGCCGACCTCGAACCGGGCCGAGGCTTCTTCCAGCTGACGCTGCAAAACGCCGAGGTTGGACTGCCGGATGGCCAGGATTTCGCTGTCGCGGATCACATCGGCATAGGCCTGGATCACCGAGGTCAGGACGGTCTGTTCGATGTCGCGCAGATCCTCGCGGCCGGCCAGGATGTTGGCTTCCGCCGCCGAAATGCCGTGGCCGATCCGTCCGCCGGACCAGAGGGTCTGGGACAGGCCGATGCTGACCCCGCCGCTGTCGCTTTCGCTGACGCCGCCCAGGGGCGGCGCGCCCGGCGAGTTGGTGCGGCTGTAGCTCGCGCTGGCGGTCACATCCAGCGACGGCCGCAGGCCGGCCCGCGCCTGGACGATGGTTTCATCCAGCGCCCTCTGGTTGGCCCGTTGGGCCAGCAGCGACGGATTGGTCTGATAGGCCAGGGCCAGCGCCTCCCTCAGCGTTTCGGCCCATGCCGGGGCGCTCATGCCCGTGATGACGGCGATGACGGCGACCGAGGCGAGTGCGCGCGTACGTTTCAGCATGTCTGTTCCTGCCTGGCGCGGGGAGGCGCGCCCTTCGTATCTCATAGGTCTGATGCGGGACGCTTTGCGCCTGCGCCAGTTAAGTTTTTTTCACGCGTCCGCCAGCGAAGTCCGTCGACCGGCGTGATCCTACAGCGCGAAGGTCGGTTCGGGCGACAGTTCGACCAGCATCGGCGGCGCGGCGTCGAACAGTTCGCGGCGGGAGACCCCCTGCTCGCCCCGGACATACAGCACCGCCTTGCCCGCCGGGCCGGTCCGTTCCACGACCGCCATTCGGCCGCCGACGTTCAGCGCCTTCAGCCAGGCTTCGGGCCGCCCGGGAATCGCGCCCTCGCAGATGATGATGTCATAGCCGCCCCCGGCCGGCGTGGTCAGCGGCGCGACGACGGTCTCAACCCCCTCCTCCGCCAGCACGGCGCCAGCGACGTCGAACACGGCGGCTTCCGAGTCCTGCGCCGTCGCCGTCAGGCCCAGTCGGGCCAGCACCGCGGCGGCATAGGGGGCCGCCAGCGCCAGGGCCGACTCGCCCGGCCGGGCGTCCAGCGCCATCAGCAGTTTCGACAGGTCGCGCGCCAGCATCAGCCGGCGCCCGCCGGCGATCTCGGGCTCGATCTCCGCATAGGCCGACCAGGCCCGATCCTCCGGCAGGAAGCGTTCGCGCGGCACGGCCAGCAGCGCGGCCTGAAGCGCCCGGTCGGTGACATCGTTCACGCGGACCTGGCTGTCGACCATGACCTTGCGGGCGGCGGCGAAATCCATGGCGGGTGATCCTGCGGCTTGGGCGCCCGGCGACGGCCGGGAATTCTCGCGCGCTTATAGGTCTGTGCGTTGCGGGGGACAATCCGATCTGATAGCGAACGCCCCTCGCGATGGCGTGGCCGTTTTCAACGGCCCAGGGCCTGATGGCGGAGTGGTTACGCAGAGGACTGCAAATCCTTGCACCCGAGTTCGATTCTCGGTCAGGCCTCCATCGCGATTTCATCCTTTCAACCCCCCGGATACGCGCCGTCCCGCGTCGATGGCGTTCGGGTGCGGAATTCCCCATTCCGGGGACCGCCCAGTCGTGGTTAAGTCGCCTCGAGCCGGGGGGCGCCGATGCCGAGCCGTAGCGATCGACTGACCGAGCGTGAGCGCGAATGTCTGCGCCTCGTGCACGCTCACATGAACTCCAAACAGATCGCGCGCCGCCTGGGCATCAAGCCCTCGACGGTCGATCGCCATTGCGAGAACGCCGCGCGCAAGCTCAGGGCGTCCGGACGGGTCGACGCGGCCCTCCTCCTGCTGGCCGGGCAGCTTCCGGATGACTCGGTATCCGAACCGATCCCAATCGCCGCCGACCCCGCCGCCGGGTCTTCTGGTCCGGCGAAAGGGATCATCCATGACCGACACACAGGGACAGGTGCCCGGCATCAGCTGGGCGGAACTTCAGACCGTGCTTCTCTCGCTGGCCGATACGCCGGTGAAGCAGATGATGGTCAACCATCTGGTCGGGGGAACCCGCAAACAGGCGGCCTTCCTCTCTCCGGAAGCGACCTTCAGGGAGATCCTGCACATCGGGGCGGCCCTGCTGGATACAGGTTTCCAACCCCTGGAATCGGACATGAGGTCCTCGGACGCGTCCTGTTCGTCTTCTCCATTGCGGCAGTAGCCGCCCTGGTCCTGACGAGCGTCATTGGCGCGGAGCGGTTCGCCTTCGTCCTGCAAGGCATCCGCTACGGGAACTGATCCGCGCCGCTTCTCGAAGATAGGTGAGCGAATGAAACGCAGCGAACATGCGGCGACCGTTGTCGCGCGCCTGGCGTCGGACCTGTTTCAGGCCGAGGCCAGCCAGGATGAAGCCGTCAGCCAGCTCGGTCGGCTGGCCCAGTCCCTGACCCGAAGCCGGCGGGAAGCCGGTCTCTCCGCGACCGTCGGACAGGCCGCCTTCGACGCCCTGGCCGACGCCGTCGCCGCCCAGATCGGGGCTCAGCGCGCCATGGTCGCACTGCACGAGGCCTTGGCCGATGTGAAACGGAACACCTCCTGGCGGAGCGTTCAGATGGGCGGATTGGAGAAGTCCGACGAACCGCTCCCGCGTCCCACGGGGCTTGCGCTCGTCTCCTGATTTGGCGATGCCGGGGGATGTCGCCGATCTATGCGGTCTCCCTTGCCCTGCTCATCGTGTCCGCCGCGCTCGCGACCTGGCGCGGCGGAAGGTGGGAACGCGCGACGGCGGCCGTTCTGGTCCTCGTCTGGATCGGAACGACCCTCGCGCCCTTTGACTCGCTGAACCCGCCCTGGGTGCCCATCGGGCTCGACGGCGCGACCCTGCTGTTTCTGCTCTATCTGGCCCTCTATTCGAGGCGCCAGTGGACGATCTGGGCGACCGCCTTCCAGTTTCTACTGATGGCCAACCATCTGGCCTTCGTCCGCTTCCACGAACTGGAGCAGTGGGCCTATGTCACGGCCTACTATGTCTGGGGCGATGCGGTCCTGCTGGCGCTGATCGCCGGCATTTTCTGGCGGGAACGCAAGGCCGCCGAGCCGGCCGTCGGTGACGCCGGCAGCAGGGAGTGAGCGTAGCGGTCTGCAGGTCCGGTCAGGCGACCGGCGCGGTTATCCAGCCGATGACGCTGGCGGCGCTCACGCCCGCCGCGACGATACACACCGCCAGCGCGACCCGCGCATTGCGGTGAATGAAGACAAAAACGCCACCAAACATGATTGAACTCCCCCCGGACCCTCACACAGCGACACAGCTTTGCCGGTTCATCAAGGTGTACAAAGCGTTAATCGCAATTCCGTGATCGATTTACGCCCGACGGGTGAAATGGTGCAGTGCGATTCCACTGGCGGCCGAAACGTTCAGCGAATCGAAGCCGCCTGACATGGGAATCCCGACCGGCCGGCATCGCCCGATCACCGCCGCCGACAGTCCAGGCCCCTCGGGACCCAGGACCACGGCGATCCGCCCGCCCCGGGGCAGGGACTCCAGGGCATCGGATGCGCCCGGCGTCAGCGCGGCAACCTCGAAGCCCGCGGCCCCCAGGCCGTCGATCATGTCCAGGGCGTCCAGTCCGGTCGCCATGGGCGTCCTCAGCACCGCGCCCACCGACACCCGGATGGCCTTTCGGTAGAAGGGATCGCAACAGCGCCCATCCAGCAGGACCGCCGCGGCGCCGAAGGCGGCGGCGTTGCGGAAGATTCCACCCATATTGTCGTGATTGCCGATTCCGCAGGCAGCCACGACCACGGCGTCCGGGCCCATGGCGTCCAGACAGGTCTCCAACGCCAGCGCCGGGGGCTTTTCCCCCAGGGCCAGAATGCCGCGATGCAGATGAAAACCGGCGATCGAATCAAGCACAGACTGTTCCGCTACATAGACGGGCGTGTCCGAAGCGGCTCTCGCCAGCACCGCCGCCAGCCCCTCGACCCGCTTGCTGTCCAGTAAAAGCGCGACCGGACGGCACAGCGAACGGTCCGACAACAGCACGTTCAGAACCACCTCGCCCTCGGCCACGAACAGCCCCTGCCTGCCCGTGAGGTCCCGCTCGCGGATGTCGCGGAAGCCGGCGATGCGTGGATCGTCGGGGTCGTCGATGCGGATCAGGGCCAAGATCGGATATTTCCCGTTGCGTCAGTCTGACTCGCGCTGCTATAGCGCCCGCCTTCCCGAGAGGAAGTGTTCCGCGGTAGCTCAGTGGTAGAGCAGCCGACTGTTAATCGGCTGGTCGTAGGTTCGAATCCTACCCGCGGAGCCACTCTTTCCCCCCACAGGGTCAGACCGAAAAAAAGCCCGACGCGAGCGCCGGGCTGAAGAAGTTCGGTGATGGTGGGTGTCCTCGAAGATGGAAGACACCCTTCCGATGCCGTGAATTGGTTAATCAGCCGTAAACCGTTCACGCGGGGTCGGGCAGCCAGGTGGACTGCCGGCCGCCTGCCGGGCCGCTCCAGTTCACCCGCCAGCCTGTGCCCGCCCGCTCGACGCTGAACGCTGCGCCGTCCGGCCCGTCCCCTGGCCACACAAAATCGCGACCGCCGACCCGGATCGCGTCCGGCCCGGCTGCCGGCGGCAGGACCAGGCTCCAGCGTCCGGCGGCGTCCGGGGTGACCTGGCCCGTCTCGCCGCCGGCCTGCAGCTCGATCGGCGCGCTCCCCGGCGCGCCCTCTCCCGAGACCAGCCGCATCCGGCCGTCGCTGTCGACCGCCCCCAGCGCCGGGGCCGCGTCGAGTCGGCGGGTCGCCCCACCCGCCCTCAGGACCGCGACCGGCCCGCGCCCGCCGGCGATGATCAACAGTCGGTCTGGCGAAGGCGCGGCGTCCTGCCCGACCTGGGTCTCCGGCCGCAGCAGCAGATCGCCCGCGGGGGACGTCATGCGAATCTCGAACCGGCCGTCCGCGTCGGCCGCCGCGGCGTGGGCCGGACCGGACTCGCTGCGCAGGACGACACGCGCCCCGGGCTCCGCCTCGCCGCTGAAGATCAGGCCGTCCGTCGTCCGCTGCACCGAGCGAATCATGGGCGGCCGGGTCCAGCCGGCGGCCGCGGCGGGGCTTTGCGCCTTGTCCGCTTCCGGCGCCGCCGGCGGTGAACAGGCCGCGCTGGCGATACAGGCCAGCAACGCTGTGGTCGTCCTGCCGAACATGGCCCGTTTCATCGCGTGCATCCGACCGCTAGGAGTATCCGCCCAGATAGCGCGCCGAGGCGTCCGCTGTCTCCCATCCGTTCCCGAGGCCCCATGTCTACGCCTGTCGCCATCCAGCCCTTCGACGGCAAGTCCGTCTGCCTCTTCTGCGGTTCGTCGGACCTGTCCGACCCGGCCTACACCGCCGCGGCGCGCGCCTTCGGGGAGCAGACGGCCAGGGCCGGCTGGCGGCTGGTCTATGGCGGCGGCGGCGTTGGCCTGATGGGCGCCTCGGCCCGGGCGGCGCACGAGGCCGGCGGCCGGGTGCTGGGCGTCATGCCGGGCTTCCTGCGCAGCCGGGAACGCCTCTTCGACGACGTCGAGACCCTGATCGTGCCCTCGATGCACGAGCGCAAGACCATCATGTATGACCAGTCCGACGCCTTCGTGGTCGCCCCCGGCGGCGTCGGCACCCTGGAAGAGGTCATCGAAGTCCTGTCGTGGAAGCGGCTGGACCTGCATTCCAAACCCGTCATCTTTCTGAATCTCAACGGCTTCTGGGAGCCGCTCCTGGCCGTGATGGAGCACAGCATCGCCGAGGGCATGACACCCGCCAGCTTCCGCCAGGCGTGGGTCGTCTGCGACACGGTCGAGGAGTCGATCGCCGCCATGCAGGGTGCGGACGACATGCCGAGCTTGCAACATGATCAGCGATAAGTAATCACTGGTCAGTCAGCAGCCGTCCGTACGTTGCTTTTAGATACGCACCTTGACAGTTGCGTATGAAAACGGACACTGGTGATGCGGGCCGGATGGCCGCGCCCGCCAATCCGGAGACCTCCCCATGCGTGCTCTGCTCATCGCCGCGGCCCTGTTCGCCGCCGCCCCCGCCTTCGCCCAGACCCCCGCCACCAGCGCCGTTCTCGCCGACGCCGCGCGCGCCCCGGCCGCCCGCGTCATCATCGACGGCGCGTCCTGGACCTGCGAAGGCGCGACCTGCACCGCCAACGGCGGCGCCAACCAACCCGCCACCCGCGCCTGCCGTCGTGTCGTGGCCCGCTTCGGCGCGGTGTCGGCGTTCAGCTACAAGGGCGTCGCCCTGACGGCCGAACAGATCGCCGCCTGCAACGCCTGAAGCCTTCTGAAGGCCCGAAGTGACAAAAGGCCGCCCTCTTCGGAGAGCGGCCTTTTCGCTGTTCGATTGACCGTCGGCCGGCTGGAGCCGGTCAGGCCGTCTCGCCCCGGAGGCGACGCACGATCCGCTCGCGCCCGATCATCGGCGCCAGCGTCGCCATGTCCGGCCCATGCTGCTGGCCCGTGATCATCATCCGCAGCGGCATGAACAGGGCCTTGCCCTTGGCCCCGGTGGCTTCCTTGACCGCCACCGTCCAGACCGGCCACAGGGTCTCGTCGATGGTCTCCGGCAGCACCGCCAGCGCCGCCGCCGCGAAGGTCGCATCCTCGATCACCGGCGTCACCGGCCCTCTCACAATAGCCGCCATTTCAACGACATCAGTGAATTTCTGAAGGTTGCCCCGCACCCCGTTCCAGAAGGCTTCGCCGAGATCGGCATTCAGCGCGATCAGTCGCGGCTGCGCCGTCGCATAATCCATCACATGAAGAGACTGCGCGTTCAGCCGGTCCAGGTCGGCCGTGTCATAGCGCGCCGGCGACCGGCCCATCTTCGAGAAGGCGAAGCTGGCCCCGAGGGCCTCGACCGAGGTCCCGACTTCCAGCGGATCAGACGTGCCGATCCGACCGAGATGGCTGGTGATGGCGATCGGCTCATAGCCCTGCTCGCGCATCTCGGCGATCGACAGCGATCCCAGCCGCTTGGACAGGGCCTGGCCGTCGGCCCCGACCAGCAACGGCATATGGGCGAAGCCGGGCACGGCCGCGCCCAGCGCCTCGAAGATCTCGATCTGGGCTCCGGTATTGGTGACGTGGTCCTCGCCGCGAATGACATGGGTGATCGCCATGTCGATGTCATCGACGACGGACGGCAGGGTGTAGAGGAACAGGCCGTCCTCGCGGATCAGCACCGGATCCGACATGGACGTCGTGTCCACCTCGGCGTGGCCGCGGGCCAGATCCTCCCAGGCGACCCGCTTGCCGTCCAGTTTGAAGCGCCAGTGCGGCTTGCGGCCCTCGGCCTCGAAGGCCGCCTTCTCCGCCCCGGTCAGGTCCAGCGCCGCCCGGTCGTAGACCGGCGGCAGGCCGCGTGACAGCTGCACCTTGCGGCGGCGGTCCAGTTCCTCGGAGGTGTCGTAGCAGGGATAGAGCCGGCCCGAGGCCTTCAGCCGGGCGGCGGCCTCTTCATAGCGGTCGAACCGTTTGGACTGGTTGTACCGCTCGTCCCAGACCAGCCCCAGCCAGGTCAGGTCGTCCTCGATGCCCTGTTCGAACTCCGGGGTGGAGCGCGCCAGGTCGGTGTCGTCGATGCGCAGGACGAACTTGCCGCCCTGCCCTTTCGCGAACATCCAGTTCACCAGGGCGGTGCGGACATTGCCGACGTGCAGCTTACCCGTCGGCGACGGGGCGAAACGGACCTTGACGGACATGCGGAAAACCTTGGAAACGCGAGGCGCGTAGGTCGCGCTCCGCACCTCTCAAGTCAAGGCTCGGCGCCGTCAGTCGTCCCGGTGCACCCGTTCGCGGCGCTCGTGCCGCTCCTGGGCCTCCACCGACAGCGTCGCCGTCGGGCGGGCCTCCAGCCGTCCGAGGCTGATCGGCTCGCCGGTCTCCTCGCAATAGCCGTAGGAGCCGTCCTCGATCCGGCGCAACGCCTCGTCGATCTTGGCGATCAGCTTGCGCTGGCGGTCGCGGGTCCGAAGCTCCAGCGCCCGGTCGGATTCCGACGACGCCCGATCGACCAGGTCCGGATGATTCTCCGTCTCGGCCTTCAGGTTGACGACAGTCCCCTTGGACTCGCGAAGGATGTCATCCTTCCAGTCCATCAGCTTGCCCTTGAAATAGGCCAGCTGCCGCTCGTTCATGAACGGCTCGTTGTCGGACGGCCTGTACGCGGCCGGCTCGACAATCACAGACGCCAATGCGGTCATAGTCGCACTCACGGTCTTTAACAGCGCCCCCCTGTGGCGCAGCCCTGCCTATAGGGAGGTCCGGGAGTCGCGGCAACAACGCTCGCGCGAGCGTGACCGGTGAAGCCGACAGTCCTGACGCGAGCGTGACATTTCTTCATCACCCGGCGCCCGTCCGTCGCCCTTTATCAAGGGATTACGAAGACTTATGCTGCAGTGCGGCGTAAATCCGCCTTGGCCAGCTCCACCGCGGCCCTCAGATCGATCTGGTCCAGCAGGGCGGTCAGTCCGGCGTCCGCGTCCTCGGGGCGTTCCTCGCGCAGCGTCCGCGTCAGCCGCTCCAGGGCGGCGTCGCCGGCCTCGCCGCTGAGCAGCGCCAGTTTCAGCTCCTCCAGCCGGTCCAGAAGGCCGCCGCCGCGCCGGATCGCCCGCCGCCGCCGTTCCGTGACGTCCTCCACGCCCTGCAAGGCCATGAGGGCCGAGACGTCAGCCAGCGCGGACGGCGCGGATGTGGACGTCGCGGCGCTGGCGGTGGACGCTGGGGCGGCGGATGACACGGAAAAGCCGCCGCCGGCGCGCGCCGGACGCGGGCCTTGCGCCGACGACGGTCGGGACGGGCCTGTGACCTTCATGGATTGGGACTCCAGCACATGGCCCGACCATCGACGGCGGCTGTCACCGTTTGGTTAACGGCCCGGCATTTTCTGCCGCCGCCGACCCGGTCGCGGCGAACGGTCGCCTTGATATTGCTGATCATTTTTCGTGGCACGGCGCTCGCAAGACGGACGGCGCAACAGTTATGTGGACACCCTGCCTATGCAGAAACTGCTCGCCTCTCTCCTGACCGCCGCCGCCCTGGCCGGATTCGCCTCGCCATCGCTGGCGCAGTCGCGGATCAAGGACATCGCCGCGGTCGAGGGCGTCCGCTCCAACCAGCTGGTCGGCTACGGCCTGGTCGTCGGCCTCAACGGCACCGGCGACTCGCTGCGCAACTGCCCCTTCACCCGCCAGTCCCTCGAAGGCATGACCGAGCGCCTCGGCGTCAATATCCGCGGGGCGAACGCCAACTCCAAGAACATGGCCGCCATCATGGTGACGGCCGAACTGCCGCCCTTCGCCACGCCGGGCTCCCGCATCGACGTCAGCGTGGCCTCGATGTGCGACGCCAAGAGCCTGCTGGGCGGCACCCTGCTCGTGACCAGTCTCCAGGGCGCTGACGGTCAGGTCTATGCGGTGGCCCAGGGCTCGGTCCAGACCGGCGCGGTCTCGGGCGGCGGCGCCTCGGGCTCCTCGGTCACCCGCGGCGTCCCCACCGCCGGCCGCATCGCCTCGGGCGCCACGGTCGAGCTGGAGACCGGCTTCCATCTCGCGAACATGACCGAGGTCCGCCTCAACCTGCGCAATCCCGACTTCACCACGGCCCAGCGCGTCGCCGCCGCCATCAACCAGGTCTATCCGAGCACCGCCCTGGCCGAGAACGGCACGGTGATCGCCCTGCGCGCGCCCGCCCAGATGGGCATGGCCGGCTTCATCAGCCGGGTCGAGAACCTCGAGGTCATGGTCGACTCCCCGGCCCGCGTCATCATCGACGAGGTCAATGGCGTCATCGTCATGGGCGACGCCGTCCGCGTCTCCACCGTCGCCATCGCCCAGGGCAATCTGACCATTTCGGTCCAGGAGACCCCCTACGCCAGCCAGCCCACGCCCTTCAGCCGCGGCGGCGAGACCGTTGTCCTTCCCCAGACCGACGTCGCCGTCGAGGAGGAGCTGGGCCGCGAGATGCGGATCGTCGGCGGCGGAAGCTCCCTGTCCACCCTCGTCAACGGCCTCAACGCTCTCGGGGTCAGCCCGCGCGACATGATCAGCATCCTGCAGGCGATCAAGGCCGCCGGCGCCCTCCAGGCAGAAATCGAGGTGATGTGATGAGCGATCCGATCCTCGCCCCGACCACCCTCCCCCCGCAGGCGGTCGCGCCCGCTGCCGTCGCCACCGCCCGGATGCGGGAAACGGCCGAGGCGTTCGAGGCCTCCTTCCTGTCGCAGATGCTCAAGCCGATGTTCGAGGGGCTCTCCACAGAGGCGCCGTTCGGCGGCGGCGAGGCGGAAGGAACCTGGCGCGGCTTCCTCGTCGAGGCCATGGCCAAACAGGCCGTCCGCGGGGGCGGGATTGGCCTCGCCGACCAGGTCGTCGCCCAGATGTTGAAAATGCAGGAGCAGGAACAGTGAACGAAGCCGCCACGCTTAACGCCACGGCGCGCGTCCGCCAGCTCCTCGACCTGACCACCCGCCTCACCGCCCGGCTGAGCGAGGAATCGAAGGCGTTCGAGTCGCGCCGGCCGCAGGACGTCGCCGCCACCATGGCCGCGACCCAGGAGATGGCCAACGTCTATCGCCGCGACTCCGCCCAGCTGAAGGCCAATCCCGCTTCCGTCGCCTCCGCCTCCCCTGCGGACCGCGCCGCCCTGATCCGCGCCACCGAAGCGTTCGAAGCCGTCCTCTCGCGCCATGGCCGCGCCGTCGAGGCCGCTCGCATCGTTTCCGAAGGTCTGGTCCGGACCATCGCCGCCGAGATGGCCGGCCAGCGTGGCAGCCCGTCGGCCTATGGCGCCTCAGGCAAGGCCACCGCTGGCGACGGCCGCGCCGTGGCGTTCAACCGAAAAGCCTGAATCCGTTAATCCTCTTCGTCGAGGCGGTATTCATTTCCATCAGGTAACCGGGAGACATGATGATGAAATCGCGTCTCCTCGGCATGGCCTTCGCCGCCGCCGACACCCTTCTGGAACTCGACGTCGATGGACGCATCGAGATGGCGCTGGGCGCCGGCCCGTGCCCGCGCGAACTGGTCGCCGAGACCTGGTCCGGGACCCTGTTGACCGACCTCGTCGGCAAGGCGGGGCAGAAGCCGCTGGCCGACGCCCTGGCCGCGATCCGGCCGAATGAGCGGCCCGCGCCGATCGACGCCCTCGTTACCTGCAGCCCGGACCATGTCCGCCGCGCCCGACTGCGCCTGTTCCAGCTTCCTGAACTGGCCCCCGCGGTCTCCTGCGCCATCACCTACGAAGGCGCCCCCTTCACCCTCGCCATTCCCGAGGCGCCGCATCTGCTCAGCGCCGACGGCCTTCTGTCCCGGGTGCGCGGTTCGCTGGGTGAGGCCGATGGAGACGTCGCCGTGGCCTTCGTCGACGTCCCCGGGCTCGCGACGGAGTCCGAGGCGCACCAGCGCGCCGCCGCGCGGGTCGCGGCCGTTCTGCAGGCCTCGTCCGTCGACGGCGCCTCGGCCGCCCGCCTCGCCCCCGAGCGGTTCGCCCTCGTTCGCGCCGCCGACAGCCAGACCGACCTCGCCAGTGAAGTCAGGGACGCCGCCGCCGCCGAGGGACTGGACCTGGCGGTCCGGACGACGGAGGCCGCCCTTTCCGGCGTCGCGCCGCCGGAATCCACGGTGCGGGCCCTGCGGTTCGCGCTGGAGGCCTGCATCCGGGACGGCGGCATCGACGGCGCTGGCGCCGCCTTCTCTGAAAGCCTGAAGCGGACCCTGAAGGAGGCGGATCGTTTCCGTTCCATGGTCAAGTCGCGCGACTTCGCGCTTGAATACCAGCCCATCGTCGATCTCACGACCGGCGTGACGCACCATTTCGAAGCCCTCGCGCGTTTCGGTTCACGCGGTCCGGCCGACTCCATCCGGCTGGCCGAAGAGCTCGGGCTGATCGAAGGCTTCGACCTCGCGGTCGCGGAGAAGGCGCTGCAGCAGCTGAAACGGCCCGGATTCGGCCTGACCCGGATCGCGGTCAATGTCTCCGGGGCCTCCCTTGGCGGAAACGGCTATGTCGATGGTCTTCTGCGGCTCACCGCCGCCTCGCCGGAGATCCGCGGCCGGATCCTGATCGAAGTGACCGAGACCGCGGCCGTGGCCGATATCGACGCCGCCGCCCGCCGTCTCACCGCCCTTCGCCGGGCCGGCGTCCGGGTCTGCCTCGACGACTTCGGCGTCGGAGCCGCCTCGCTGGACTATCTGCATCGTCTCCCGGCCGACACGGTCAAGATCGACGGCCGCTTCGTGCGCGACATCTGCACGGACCAGCGGGCCCGCGACCTTGTCGGTCGTCTGGTCGAAATGTGCGGTGACCTGAAGATGTCCACCATCGCCGAGATGATCGAGACCGAGGAACAGGCCGCGGCCATCCGGGCGCTCGGCGTCACCTACGGCCAGGGCTGGCTGTTCGGCCGCCCGGCCTCCGAGCCGACGGTCGTCACGCCCAAACCGGTGGCCGCGCGCCGTCAGGGCGCCATAGCCGGCTGGGGCTAGACCAGCCGCAGCGTCCGGCCGACGCCGACCGCCGCCAGAAACTCGTCATCGTGGCTGACCACCACCAGCGCCCCGTCCCACGCCGATAGCGCCGCCTCCACCGCTGCGATCGACTCCAGGTCGAGATGGTTGGTCGGTTCGTCCAGGATCAGCAGTTGCGGGGGCCGCTCCCCGGTCATGACGCAGGCCAGACCGGCCCTGAGTCGTTCCCCGCCCGACAGGGTTCCGACCACGCGTTGCGCCGCCGCATTGCGGAACAGGAACCGCGCGAGCGCCGCTTGAGCCGCGTTCGCCGTCGCCGCCGGATTGAGCCGCCGGTACGCCTCGATCAGCGTTTCATCGGGCCGCAGCAGCGCCGCTTCCTGATCCAGCAGCGCGGCCTGCGCCGTCCGCTCGACCCGGCCCGAGGACGGCGTCAGATCGCCGGACAACAGGCGCAGCAAGGTCGTCTTGCCCGCTCCATTGGGTCCGGCGACCGCCACCCGCTCGGGTCCGGTCAGCCTCAGCGACACCGGCCCGACGATCCGCCGCCCGTCCGGCGCGTCCCATGTCGCATCCAGGAGCGAAGCGACGGCTCGTCCCGACGCCAGCCCTGTCGGCGGCAGCGGGATGTCCAGCGCCCTGACCCGCTCGACCCGCTCCCGCGCCCCGGTCAGAACGGCCTCGGCCTCCGCCGCCCTTCGCTGGGCCAGCCTGTTCTCCCGGGCCCCGCTGTTCTCCGCCCGCTCCGCCATCGCGCCGAGCAGGATCTTCGGTTCGGATTTCCGGGCCGCGAAAGCGCGCCCGGCCTTGTCCCGCCGCGCCTTCTTCTCGACCGCGCTCCGGGTCTCGCGCGCGACACGGCCGGCGTCCCGCTCCGCCGACTCCAGCCCCTGTTCGGCCGCCGCCCGCTCCGCCGCCTTGCGCTCGGCATAGAGGTCATAACCTCCGCCATAGACGGCCGCGCCGAGGGACGAGAGCTCCACGATCCGGTCCATGCGCCGCAGCAGGCTCCGGTCATGACTGACCACGACCGCCCCGCCCTTCCACCGCTCCAGCACGCCGGCGACGATCGCCCGACCTTCCCGGTCAAGGTGGTTGGTGGGTTCGTCCAGCACGAGCAGGTCCGGCGTGTCCAGCAGCAGGGCCGCCAGTCTCAACCGCGTCTGCTCGCCTCCGCTGAGCGAGCGGATCGATCTCCGGGGATCAAGTCCTGCCAGGCCGACCTCGACCAACGCGTCCGCGATCCGGTCTTCCAGCGTCCAGTCGGCTTCGGCCAGGTCATCGGCCGTGCCCATCCCCGCCAGGACCCGGGCGATGGTCTGCAGCCCCCCGGCGACGCCCAGCGCGTCCGGGACGGCGGCATCGGCCGGCGATCCGACGGCCTGCTGAAGGAAGCCGACCCGCCCCGCGCGCATGACTGTGCCGTCACCGGGCTCCGACAGGCCCGCGATCAGGCGCAGCAGCGTGGTCTTGCCCACGCCGTTGCGGCCCACGACGCCCGTGCGTTCGCGGCCGAAGGCGAGGCTCAGATCAGAGAATAGGGTGGGGCCGTCAGCCGTGCGGGCCGCGACGCGATCGAGCGTCACGAGTGCGGATGGGGACGGGCTTGGGACGAGGCTGGAAAAGGACATAGGCGAGCACGAGCAGCGGAGCGGAAAGGGCGAAACCGGTTTCCAGGGCGCTGATCATGATCGTCGAACTCCAGTGCTTCTCACTCGAAGGCTTGAAGATGATGCCGATGCGCCCGGCGCGCAAGCCTTTTCAGACCCGCTCCCGCGGCAGGCGAGCGGGTGCGCGGGGTATCCCGGAATGGCGGCTGTCCCCCCGAAAGCCTAGATGGGACCTATGGTCTCCGCTTCCGAACCCGAGTCTCCCGCCCGGCGCCGCGAGGCGATCGTCGAACAGATCCGCGCCGAAACCGGCATCGACGAGCCGATGATCGCCCGTCTGGTCGACGCCTTCTACGATCGAGTCCGCGCCGATCCCCTGATCGGTCCGGTCTTCGCCGGGCGGATCAGGGACTGGGGCCCGCATCTGGAGCAGATGCGTCTGTTCTGGTCTTCCGTGGCCTTGATGAGCGGCGTCTATCACGGGCGGCCGATGCCCAAACACCTGCCCCTGCCCGTCGATGCGCGTCATTTCGACCGCTGGCTGGCGTTGTTCGAGGCCACCGCCGCCGAGGTCTGTCCGCCCGCCGCCGCCGCCCATTTCATCGAGAGGGCTCGCCGGATCGCGGAGAGTCTGGAACTGGGCATCGCCGGCGCCCAGGGCGTGTTGCTGCGCAAGGGCGAGCGATATCTCAGGCCGACCGAGGCGTGGACGCCGCCGGAAACCTAGGCCGGTGCGACGGGCTCTCCCGTCGCCGTCGCGTCTGCCTTCGCCCGGCTGTTGACGTTGAATCCCTCGACCCTCCACACCTCCCCCTCCTTGAGGAAGACGGTGTCGGTGTTCACGAACCGGTCCGGGTATTCATATTCATGCGCGATCGCATAGCGCTGACCGTTGGTGCCGGAGAACGCCCGCCATCCAAGCGACCTTGGCTCTGGGGCCGGTCCGGCGGGCGCGATCCGCCGCATCATCGGCAACTGCGCCCTCACCGTGTCCGGGTCGTTGATCGACGCCATGCGCGCCAGCAGCGCATCGTCCCGGCCCATCACCAGATCGGCGTACAGGGCCCGCGCCTCGGCGGCGCGCTCGTCATTCCCGTCCAGACCGGGCATCGAACAGGCCGCCAGTCCGAACACCGCCAACAATCCGATGACTTGCCTGCGTTGCATGATCGGCTCCGCTGAAATCCCACGCCTTGTCGGGCGGACGCGGCGACGGTAGCCGCTTCTCCGGCCGTCCCCGCTGACAATTACTGACAGCAGCGTCGGGCACGGCCGTCGTGTTCTTATATTGTTCTTGCTGAAACCCGCGAATTGATCCCCATATAGCGGCGTCGCACCGGACCCTACGGGGCCCCGCCGCGTTCCCGGACTCCCCAGCCTTCAGGCCCCATGACCGAAAAGCACAATTTCATCCGCGTGCGCGGCGCCCGCGAGCACAATCTCAAGGGCGTCGACCTCGACATCCCGCGCGAACAGCTCGTGGTCATGACCGGCCTGTCGGGCTCGGGCAAAAGCTCGCTCGCCTTCGACACTATCTATGCCGAGGGCCAGCGTCGCTATGTCGAGAGCCTGAGCGCCTACGCCCGCCAGTTCCTCGAACTGATGGGCAAGCCGGACGTCGACCTGATCGAGGGTCTGTCGCCGGCCATCTCCATCGAACAGAAGACCACCTCGAAAAACCCGCGCTCGACCGTCGGCACGGTGACCGAGATCCACGACTATATGCGACTGCTGTGGGCCCGCGTCGGCGTGCCCTATTCGCCGGCTACCGGCCTGCCGATCGAGAGCCAGACCATCTCCATGATGGTCGACAAGCTGACCGCCCTGCCCGAGGGCGAACGGCTGATGCTGCTCGCGCCGGTCGTGCGGGGCCGCAAGGGCGAATACCGCAAGGAAATGGCCGAGTGGCAGCGCGCCGGCTTCCAGCGGGTCAAGATCGACGGCGAATACTACGCCATCGAGGACGCGCCGACGCTGGACAAGAAGTTCAAGCACGACATCGACATCGTGGTGGACCGGATCGTCACCAAGCCGGGCCTCGAGAGCCGCTACGCCGACAGCCTGCAGACCGCCCTCGGCCTGGCCGACGGCATCGCCGTGGCCGAATGGGCCAACATCGCCGAGGGCGAGACCGCGCCGCGACGCCTGACCTTCTCCGAGAAATTCGCCTGCCCGGTGTCCGGCTTCACCATCAGCGAGATCGAACCCCGGCTGTTCTCGTTCAACAACCCCTTCGGCGCCTGCCCGGTCTGCGACGGGCTCGGCGTCAAACTGGCCTTCGACGCCGATCTGGTCATCCCCGACCGCGACAAGACCCTGCACAAGGGCGCCGTGGCGCCGTGGTCGCGCGGCCCTTCGCCCCTCTACACCCAGACCCTGCAGTCGCTCAGCCGCCACTACGGCTTCTCGATGGACGTCGCCTGGCGCGACCTGCCGGAGAAGGCCCAGACCGTGATCCTGCGCGGCACCGGGTCAGAGAAGATCAAATTCACCTACGACGACAACGCCCGCAAATACGAGGTCTCCAAGGCCTTCGAGGGCGTGCTGCCGAACCTCGAGCGCCGCTGGCGCGAGACCGATTCAGCATGGGTGCGCGAGGAGCTGGGCCGGTTCCAGTCCGAGACCCCGTGCGAGGCCTGCGGCGGCAAACGCCTCAAGCCAGAGGCCCTGGCGGTCAAGGTCGCGGCCACCGACATCGCCGAGGTCTCCTGGCTGTCGATCAAACACGCCCACGCCTGGTTCACCGCCCTCGACGACAAGCTGACCGACAAACAGATGGAGATCGGCCGCCGCATCCTGAAGGAGATCACCGACCGGCTGCGCTTCCTCAACAACGTCGGCCTCGACTACCTCAGCCTGTCGCGCGCCTCCGGCACCCTGTCCGGCGGCGAGAGCCAGCGCATCCGCCTCGCCTCCCAGATCGGCTCGGGCCTGACCGGCGTGCTCTACGTCCTCGACGAGCCGTCCATCGGCCTGCACCAACGCGACAACTCCCGCCTGCTGGAAAGCCTGCGCGGCCTGCGCGACCTCGGCAATTCGGTGCTGGTGGTCGAGCATGACGAGGAGGCGATCCTGACCGCCGACTATGTCATCGACATGGGTCCCGCCGCCGGCGTCCATGGCGGCGAGGTCTGCGCCCAGGGCACCCCGGCCGAGGTCATGGCCAACGCCAACTCCCTGACCGCCAAATACCTGACCGGCGAGCGCGAGATCGAACTGCCCGCCGAGGGCCGCCGCCCCATCGACCGCAAGAAGATGCTCCGCATCTCGGGCGCCACCGGCAACAATCTGAAGAACGTCACCGGTGAAATCCCCGGCGGCGTCTTCACCTGCATCACCGGCGTGTCCGGCGGCGGCAAGTCGACCTTCACCATCGAAACCCTCTACAAGGCCGCCGCCCGCCGGCTGCACAACGCCTCCGACGCCCCCGCCCCCTTCGACCGCATCGAGGGGCTGGAGCTGTTCGACAAGGTCATCGACATCGACCAGTCGCCCATCGGCCGCACCCCGCGCTCCAACCCGGCCACCTACACCGGCGCCTTCGGCCCGATCCGCGACTGGTACGCCGGCCTGCCGGAGTCCAAGGCCCGCGGCTACGGCCCCGGCCGTTTCTCGTTCAACGTCAAGGGCGGGCGCTGCGAGGCCTGCCAGGGCGACGGCCTGATCAAGATCGAGATGCATTTCCTGCCCGACGTCTACGTCACCTGCGACGTCTGCAAGGGCAAGCGCTACAACCGCGAGACGCTGGAAATCGTCTTCAAGGGCAAGAGCATATCCGATGTTCTGGACATGACGGTCGAGGAAGCCGCCAGCTTCTTCAAGGCCGTCCCCTCGATCCGCGACAAGATGCTGACCCTGAACCGCGTCGGCCTCGGCTACGTCAAGGTCGGCCAGTCCGCGACGACGCTCTCGGGCGGCGAGGCCCAGCGGGTCAAGCTGTCGAAGGAGCTGTCGAAACGCGCCACCGGCAAGACCCTCTACATCCTCGACGAGCCGACCACGGGCCTGCATTTCGAGGACACCCGCAAACTGCTCGAGGTGCTCCAGGAACTGGTCGAGAACGGCAACACCATCGTGGTGATCGAGCACAATCTCGACGTCATCAAGGTGGCCGACTGGCTGCTCGACTTCGGCCCCGAGGGCGGCGACGGCGGCGGCGAGATCGTCGCGGTCGGCACCCCCGAACAGGTCGCCGCCAATCCGGCCAGCTGGACCGGCAAATACCTCAAGGAAGTCCTCGACCGCCACGAGACCCGCCGCAAGGCGCGGGTGGCGGCCCTGTCCGGCCCCGTCCCGGCGCCGGCGGGCAAACCGGCGGCGAGGGCGAGGAAGCGAGCCTGATCCGGCCCGCCTCCAGGCTGTTTCAGCCCCCCGTCGACGCCCCGGCGTCGACGCCCTTGATGTCGCGATAGGCCGCCGAGAACGGGGCATAGACGACCGCGACCTGCAGCGCCGACATGACGGCGTTGAGCACAATCCAGGCGGTGATCGCCGGCCAGGCGGCCTGGATGATCACCGGCAGGCTCTCGCCCTCCAGCCCGGCCAGGCCCTCCAGCCCGCCGGTCGCCAGCTGGATCGGCATGCCGACCAGCGAGCCCAGCAGGCTGACGACGATGCTCATCACCCCGGCCAGCAGCGCCATGCCCAGAAGCGGCCAGAACCGGCCCTTGGTGAGGGCGAAGGAATCGAAGATGGCGATGCGCCGCTCGGCCATGGTGATGGGAATCGCCAGGCTCAACCGCACGGCCAGCCAGATGCAGACGGCGATGGCGGCGAGGACCAGCAGCACCACCAGAAGCCAGAGCGCGGGCGCCTCGGCCGCGGCGGTCACGGCGATGGCGACGCCGACGATTCCACCGAGGAGCGCGGTCAACGCCATGAAGACGACGAACAGGACGAGTGAAACCACCAGCACCCGGACCTCGTCCATGCCCAGTCGCAGATAGCCGAAGGCGCTTTCCGCCGGCCGCAGGACGGCCCGGGCCACGGCGGCGTAGATCATGGCGCTCGCCACCAGGCTCACCGGCAGGACGACCGCCAGAATGGCCATATAGCTGGCGAGGATCGGCATGAAGGCTTCGGGCGAGGTGGGGGTGGTGGCTTCAAGCTCTTCGGCCATGCCCATCAGCCCGATCAGGCTGCCGCCGATCAGCGCGAGGGCCGCGACCATGATCAGCATGTAGAACAGGGCCCAGAAGATCACCGCCATCGGCTTGCGCCGAACGACCCTGAACCCCTCGAACGCCGCCTCAGTCGCGGAAAACCCCATAGTCCCCTCCCCTTGAATCTCGCGCCAGCCTAGTCGGCGGCGGGTCCTCTGTCAGTGCAATTCCTCGGTGACCGCCGGCGCTTCGTCGCGGGTCGCCAGCGTGCGCACCACATGGGCATAGGGCGCGGTGAACAACGTCTGCGAGAAGCCCTGCAGCCACGCCATGGGGATCAACAGCACCAGGCCCATGCCCACCAGCATGGCGGGCTGCTGCGGCAAGCCCTCGACCCAGGCTTCGATCGCCTCCGGATCCGTGACCGAAACCCCGCCGCTCACGGCCAGCATGACGATCAGGAACAGGATCATGAAGGCGATGCCGACCAGGATCGCGATCAGGAACAGGATGATCCCGAGGCCAAACAGGCTCCAGGTCTTGCCCCGGCCCAGCTTCCAGCCCTCCTCGAAGGCGAAGGTCCCGTAGTGGATACAGGCCGGAGCCAGCAGGGACAGGCGGCCCCACAAGAGCATCAGGCCCAGAACCACCGAAACCCCGAGGGCGACAATGAGCAGCCAGCGCCAGGGATCGCCCAGCTGCCAGGCCGCGAAGCCGATGCCGACCGCCAGCAGGCTCGCAAGGATCGCGAGGAAGATCACGCCGATGAAGATCGCCACGCCCACGACCGCCACCTGCAGCTCGGCCATGCCGACCCGCAGGAAGAAGGCGCCGTCGCCCTTGCGGCCCGCAAGGACGCCGCGGATGATCGCCGTCGTCACGAGCAGCAGGCTCAGCAATCCGAGCAACTGGGCCAGGTTGGACCAGATCTGGAACTGCATCATCGCCGCCATGTCCTCGCCGAACAGCATTTCCTCGGGATCGGCGCCGGGCTCGAACGCGGCGGGATCCAGTCCGCCCGCGAAGATGCCGCCGAGCAGGGGGATCATCGCCCCGATCACCAGCAGGCTCGGCGCCAGCATCACCAGCCCCCAGATGACGGTGGCCAGCGGCCGCCGCCCCACAAGACGGAACGGCTCCACGGCCGCGTCCATGATCGAAAATCGCTTCATCTCGCCCTCCCAAGCCGGGGGATCATACCTCTACCCGCAAGCTGCGCCATACCGGGATCGCTATCGGATGCTGACGAAGCGGCCGGACGTGGCTAGAAGGCCGCCATGAACACCCCTGAAATCAAGCCCGTCCACGTTATCGGCGGCGGCCTCGCCGGCTCCGAGGCCGCCTGGCAGATCGCCAAGGCCGGTGTGCCCGTGATCCTGCACGAAATGCGCGGCGTGCCCGGCGTGAAGACCGACGCCCACCACACCGACGGTCTGGCCGAGCTGGTCTGTTCCAACTCCTTCCGTTCGGACGACTGGGAGCACAACGCCGTCGGCCTGCTGCACGCCGAGATGCGGGCGCTCGACTCCATCATCATGGCCTGCGGCGACGCCCATCAGGTGCCCGCCGGCGGCGCCCTGGCCGTCGATCGCGACGGCTTCTCCCAGGCGGTGACCGCGAAGCTGGAAGCCCACCCTCTCGTCTCCATCGTCCGCGAGGAGATCGCCGGCCTGCCGCCCGAAGACTGGGACAATGTCATCGTCGCCACCGGCCCCCTGACCTCCCCGGCCCTGGCCGCGGCCATCCTCGACCTGACCGGCGAGGAGAGCCTCAGCTTCTTCGACGCCATCGCCCCCATCGTCCACGCCGACAGCATCGATTTCGACATCGCCTGGCGCCAGTCGCGCTATGACAAGGAAGGCCCGGGCGGCGACGCCGCCGCCTACGTCAACTGTCCCATGAACAAGGCCCAGTACGAGGCCTTCATCGACGCGCTCCTGTCCGGCCCCAAGGCCGAGTTCAAGGAGTGGGAGAACGTCCCCTATTTCGACGGCTGCCTGCCCATCGAGGTCATGGCCGAGCGCGGCCGCGAGACCCTGCGCCACGGCCCGATGAAGCCCGTCGGCCTGACCAATCCGCGCAATCCGACGGTCAAGGCCCACGCCATCGTCCAGCTGCGTCAGGACAATGCCCTGGGCACATTGTTCAACATGGTCGGCTTCCAGACCAAGCTGAAGCACGGGGCCCAGGCCGAGGTGTTCCGCATGATCCCCGGCCTGCACGAGGCCCAGTTCGCCCGTCTCGGCGGCCTGCACCGCAACACCTTCCTCAACAGCCCCAAACTGCTGGACCGCCAGCTGCGCCTGAGGGCCATGCCGCGCCTGCGCTTCGCCGGCCAGGTCACCGGCGTCGAGGGCTATGTCGAGAGCGCCGCCATGGGCCTGCTGACCGGCCGCCTCGCCGCCGCCGAACGGCTGGGCCGCCCGCTGGAGGCCCCGCCCGTCCACACCGCCATGGGCGCCCTTGTCGAGCACATCACCGGCGGCCACCTCGATGGCCCCGGCGGCATCTCCAAATTCCAGCCGATGAACATCAACTACGGCCTGCTGCCGCCGCTGGAAGCGCCCAAGGTCGACGAGGCCGGAGTCAAGATCCCGATGAAGGAACGCGGCCGGGCCAAGAAGCGGCTGATGAGCGTCCGGGCCCTGGAGGCCTTGAAGGCATGGCGCGACACGGCGGCCTGATCACCACCTGATCATCCGCCGCAACGTCCCGTCCCGCAGCACATAGTGGTGGAACAGGGCCGCCGCCGCGTGCAGACCCACCAGCCAGTAGCCGACCGTGCCCAGGGTCTCGTGGATCTCCTCGGTGCGCCCGGCGAGAATTTCGTCGGGGCCGGTCAGGGCCGGCAGGCCCAGACCGAACAGCCGTACGGGGTCGCCCTCTGCGCTGAGGGTGATCCAGCCAAGCAGGGGCATGGCGATCATGAATCCGTACAGCGCCAGATGCATCAGGGCGCCGGCCCAGGCCGCGCCCCCGACAGGTCGGGCGCGCGTCCCGCCTGTCCAGCGGGCGATCAACCTCGCCCAGACCAGGGCGAACACCATCAGCCCCAGGCTGAAATGCCACGCCTTGAACGCCTCGCGGATCTCGCTGCCGCGCGGATAGTTCTCGCGCAGCAGGATCGCCGCATAGACCGCGATCAGCAGGAACAGCATCAGCCAGTGCAGCGCGACGGACAGGCGGCTGTAGGACGGAGACAACGGGCTGGGTGGGGCGAGGCTCACGGGCGGACTCCTCCGGATTGAATCAGGCTGTACGGTTGCGCAGGAACCGTCGTTGATCCAGCGCAATCCGACTGGCATCCCCGCACCGCGGCGAGGGTACCGGGGCTGAAGATCCATGGTATCCGCTCGAACGTCCCCCGCCCGATCAGCCGGAACCCGAATGCCGTCTCCTCTCGAGCCCGCCAAGGTCGCCATCCGCCGCCGGATCACCGACATCTTCAACGACGCCGAGCGCGGCGAGCGGCCGGCCCTGCGTCGCGCCGACGCCCTGTTCGCGCCGGACTCCGTGGCCTGGCGGGTCAATGGCGACATCGTCACCATGATGATCGGCGGCGTCTCCGGCCTGCTGCTGCAGATGCTGCATCCGGCGGTGCTGGCCGGGGTCTGGGACCACTCCGACTTCCGCGCCGACATGCATGGCCGCCTGCGCCGGACGGCCAAATTCATCGCCGTCACCACCTATGACCACGCTGAGGCGGGACGCGCCGCCATCGACCGGGTCAATCGCATCCACCGCAAGCTGGGCGGGACCCTGCCCGACGGAACGGCCTATCGCGTCTCCGACCCCGACCTGCTGGCCTGGGTCCATGTCACCGAGACGATCAGCTTCCTCGACGCCTGGATCCGTTACGCCGAGCCGGCCATGACCCTCGCCGACCAGGACGCCTATTTCGCCGAAACAGCGATTGTCGGCGAGGCGCTGCACGCTGATCCCGTCCCCCGCACCCGCGCGGAGGCCGAGGCGCTGATCCAGAGCTTCCGCCCGCGACTGCGCGTCGACGCCCGCACCCATGAGGTCGCCGCCATGGTCATGCGCCAGACGATCGGTTCGCCGGCCGTCGACCTCGCCGCCGGCGTGATCATGCAGGCCGGCATGGACCTTCTGCCGGACTGGGCCCGCGCCATGCACGATCAGCCGGGCGGCCTGCCCCGGCCCCTGGCCCGCGGCCTCGCCCGCTCCGTCGCCCGGACCCTGCAATGGGCCTATGAGGGCTCGCCCAACCGCCAGGTCTGGCCCGACGCCGTCACGGCGTGGCCGCGCGGCTGAAACCGCGGCGGCCAGCAAGGCCTGGAGGCAAGGTGACGACCGCCCATTTCAGTTCGCGGAACTATATCCGCCCCCTCAGCGAAGCAGCCACCAGTCTCAGCCGCTTGAGGAACTCCGGCGCGTCCGGGCGGGTCAGGGCCGCCGCCGCCACCGCCGGGAAGGCCGCAACGGGAAGCCCCTTCAGCGCACGGTTGGCCGCCGATTTCAGCGCCTTCGCCTGATCCGCTTGCCCCGTCTGCGCCAGCCCCCGCACCCGGCCCGCCTCGACGACCGCCGCCTCATGTCCCGGCCCCGCCAGCACCCTCACCGCCGCCTGCATCGGTCCCACATAGAAGGCGTCCAGATCATGCGGCTCGCCATACACGCGGCCGACGTGGGCCTCGATCAAGGCGTCGAACGGGGCCCGCTGCAGAGCGTGGCGCGAGACGACATCGGTCAGGGCCTCGAGCACCGGATGGCCCGTGCGCGCGACGCCCGCGAACACCCCGTCCATCTGCTCGCCCCACCAGACATAGCGCATCTCGGCCAGCAGGGGCTGGGTCACCCGCGCCGGAATGGCCATCAGCTCGGACTCGAAGGCGTACAGGGCGATCAGGTCCGCCCGCAGACCCTCATCGGCCACGAACCGGCTGGACAGCCACCGGTCGATATCGGCCTGCCGCACGTCGCGATCGAGATCGACCTCGCTCACGGGCGGCTGGCTCGCAGGCCCTTCATCAGCGCCCAGGCGAGGGCCAGCATGAAGACAGCCAGAGCCGCCTCCATGGCGCGCTGGAAAAGGCCCCGCAGTTCGACCTCGGCGACCACGCCGTAGAAACCGATCACGCTGACGATCAGCACAACGAGGCCAAGCGGCGCCAGCCACGGCGCGTCGCTCTTCCGGGCCCACAAGCTGGCCAGGCCCACGCCGAGGATGGCGCACAGATAGCCAAGCCCCCCGAACAGGTCGTGCAGTTCGGCGGCTGCCGACGGGTCTGACCGGCTGCACTCGAAGTCACAAGGATAGACGCCGGCCCCCGCCATGCCGACGCCGTTTGCGGCCAGGAGCAGGCAGGCCACGACGGCGAGAGGGCTGCGTCTCAGGATCCATGTGGCCAGCAGGCAGAAGGTGGCGACGAACAGCCCATTGGGGATATAGCCCCATGTATTCACGCTCGACGCGGTCACGGCCCCGGTCGCGCCCAACTCGCTCATGAACTGGCGCGAGTGGTCATAGCCCGGATAGACAGACCCGCCCCAAACGACGGCCGCGAGCAAGACCGCCAAACCGAGCACGATCACGCCGAAGGCGAGGCGACTCAGGCCGGCGTCGGCTACGCGCATCCTCTGTCAGCCAAACAGCGTCTGGTACATCGCCATCGAGGTCAGCATCGGCAGCGACAGCAGCAGGTTCGTCCGGCTGCCCAGCATGGCGATCCGGGCGGCCTTCGCCTTGGCGGCGTCGTCCACGACCACGATGCCCAGCGCCCGCTTCTGGTTCGGCCAGATGATCCCCCAGACATTGAGGAACATGATGATCGCCAGCCAGATGCCGATCCCCATCAGGGTGAAGCCCTTCTGGTCCTCGGTCAGCCCCTGGGCCAGGCCGAAGCTCAGAACCTCGGCCGAATAGGCGTGCCCGCGCGCCAACATGACCCCGAGACCCGCCAGCACCGTCACCAGCGCCGACCAGCGGAACCAGAACAGGGCCTCGGGCGCGATATGTTTGCCGATGGCGGGCTTGAGCTCGGCCGGGATCGACGGCATGACCCGGATCTGGACGAAGTTGAAATAGTACAGCAGGCCGATCCACAGGATGCCGGCCACGACGTGGACCCAGCGCAGGACCGCCTGCCAGAACAGCTCGCCGAAGCCGCCCGACACCTGTCCGAAGGCGAGGATCATCACCCCCGCGAGCACGATGCTCAGCAGGAAGGTGGTGCGAAAGTTAGAGAGCAGTTTGGCGAACATGGCAGCCGCCCCTCCCCGGGCGATTCGTTGAAGCGGCACTGTAGACGCGGCGGCGACGTCGGCCAACGGTCGGGGTGGTCGGGTGATTAGTGATTAGTGGTTAGTGGCTGCCGCACATCCGTCAGCGGAAGGGCGGCGCTTACCGCGCCATCGCACCGGCGTCGGCCAACCACTATCCACTAACCACTAGCCACTAGCCACTAGCCACTAGCCACCCGCCACTCGCCACTCGCGGCCTACGGCCGCGACGCCATCCCCAGTTTGATCGGCTTGGCGTCCTCGTCCTTGGCCCCGCGCTTGACGCCCCACAGCAGCAGGACCGGCGCGGCGACATAGACCGAGGAATAGGTGCCGACGACGATGCCGAAGATCAGGGCGATGGCGAACGGCTGCAGCGGCCCGCCGCCCAGGAAGGCCAGCACGCCGAGGGCGAACAGGGCCGTGACCCCGGTCATGATCGTCCGCGACAGGGTTTCGTTGAGCGACAGGTCGATCAGCTCGCCCAGCGGCATCTTCTTGTACTTCCGCAGGTTCTCACGAATGCGGTCGTAGACGACGACGGTGTCGTTCATCGAATAGCCGATCACCGTCAGGACCGAGGCCACCGCGGTCAGGCTGAATTCCATCCCGGTCACGGCGAACAGCCCGAAGGTCAGGATCACGTCGTGGAACAGGCCGATCACCGCCCCGAGGCCGAACTGCCATTCGAAGCGGAACCAGATGTAGACCATCATCATGATGATCGCGACGGCCAGGGCCATGACGCCATTGGTCAGCAGTTCGCTCGACACGGCGGCGCCGACGGCCTCGGTCCGGGTGAACTCGACCTGCGGGCCCAGATCACGGGTCAGACCGGCCTTGACCTGGTTGATGGTGTCGGCGGCGTTGACGCCCTCGATGTTCCCGAACTTGGCCATGGCGTGATAGCGGCCGGTCGGGTCGGTGCCCGGAACCGAATAGCTCTGCACCTGGGCGTCGGGCACGCCCATGGCGTTCAGGCTGGCGCGGATCTCGGCGAGATCGACCGGCTCCGGCTCCGTCGACATCTCGATCAGATTGCCGCCGAGGAAGTCGACGCCGCAGGTCAGTCCGCCGCATTTGTTGTCGGCCGGCCAGACGGTGAAGAAGATCGATCCGATCACCAGCAGGACCGAAAGGGCGCCGAACAGTCGGGCGTACTTGACGAATTTGAAATTCGTCCGGGTCGGCAACAGTTTGATGAGGGGCCAGAATTTCGACATGGGCGACCTCACCAGGCAATCGGCAGTTTTTTGGGCCGCCGCAGGCGGAACCAGACGACGAGCAGGACCTGGGTGACCAGCACGGCGGTGAACACCGAGGTCACCACCCCGATCGACAGGGTCCAGGCGAAGCCGCGCACCGGCCCGGCGCCGAAGTTGAACATGATCAGCGCCGCCAGGATGGTGGTCAGGTTGGCGTCGATGATGGTCACGATGGCCCGGTTGAAGCCCGCGTCCATCGCCGCGATCGGCGACCGTCCGCTGTTGGCCTCGTCGCGCATTCGCTCATAGATCAGGACGTTGGCGTCCACCGCCATGGCCAGGGTCAGGATCAGGCCCGCGATGCCGGGAAGCGTCAGCGTCGCGCCGGTGATCGACATGGCGGCGATGATCAGCAGCCCGTTCAGCAGCAGGGCGATCACCGAAATTCCGCCGAACAGACCGCCGTAGGACAGGATCATGAACACCAGCACGCCGAGGAAGGCGATCATCGTGGCCAGCTGACCGGCGCGCACGGCGTCGGCGCCCAGCGACGCCGTCACGCTGCGGCGCTCCTCGACCGTCAGCGGCGCCGGCAGGGAGCCGCCGTTCAGCAGGTTCACCAGCTCCGAGGCCGAGGCGATGGTGAAACTGCCCTCAATGATGCCGCTGCCGCCGGTGATGGCGCTGTTGATCCGCGGGGCCGAGATCACCCGGCCGTCGAGGATGATGGCGAAGGGCCGGCCGATGTTGTTCGCCGTCGTCTCGCCGAAGCGCCGCGCGCCCTGGCCGTCGAAGCGGAAGCCGATCGCCGGCTGGTTGCTCTGGTCCGTGGTGACGTTGGCGTCGACCAGGTTCTCGCCCGAGACGATGACCCGGCGCTTGACCAGATAGGGGGTGCCGTCCTCGCCCATCAGCAGTTCGGCGTCGGGCGGGACCGCCCCGGCCAGGGCTTCCTGGATCGAGTTGTCGACATCGACCATCTGGAAGGTCAGCTGGGCCGTCTGGCCGATGACCCGCTCCAGTTCGGTCGGGTCGCTCTCGCCCGGCGCCTGGACCACGATCCGCTCTGCGCCCTGGCGGGTGATCGAGGGTTCACGGGTGCCGAGGCTGTCGATCCGGCGGCGCACCACCTCGATCGACTGGTCGACGGCGGTCGGGCCCATGGCGGTGACCGCGGCGTCGGTGAAGGCGTAGCGGATGCGGTTGTCGCCCTGGCGGGTCACGGTCCGGTCGGAGGCCACAGCCATGCCGCCGCCCAGCAGGTTGCGCATGGCGGTGACGGCCGGCTCCATCTGGACGGGATTGCTCAGGGTGACGACCACCCCGTTGCCGTCCCGGACGATCCCGGCCACGGCGATCTGGGCTTCCGCCAGCGTCTGGCGCGCGTCCTCGCTGAGGTTGGTGATCCGCTTCTCGCGCATGGCGGCGACATCGACCTGCAGCAGCAGATACGATCCGCCCTGCAGGTCGAGGCCGAGGTTCAGGGTCGGCTTGGGCAGCCATCCGGGCAGGGCGTCCCGCTGCGCCGGCGTCAGGGCGTTGGCGTAGGAAAACAACAGCCCGAGCACGAGCGACAGGGCGAGAAGGATGACCTTCCAGCGGGACATCTGAACCATGGGAGCGTTCCCTGACCTTTCAGTTCGGCGTCAGGACTTGGCGATGGTCTTGGTGTCGTTGGCGGCCACGCCGGTGCGGTCGCGCACCTGGGTGATCATCTGCTTGACCACGCGGACGTTCACGCCCTGGGCGATCTCGACCATGGCCTCGTCGTTCTCGACCCGGGTCACCTTGCCGATCATGCCGCTGGACATCACGACGGTGTCGCCGCGCTTGAGGCCGGCGACCAGCGCCTGATGGGCCTTCATCGCCTTCTGCTGCGGGCGGATCAGCATGAAGTAGAACAGGATGATAACGGGGACAAAGAAGATCAGGGTGCCGAAAGGCCCCGCCATAAGTTCCGCCACGACAGTCTCCGCAAACGTCTTGAGCCGCCAGATGCGGCCCTTGAAAATGAGGCGCGGAAACTAGGGTGCGCCGCGTCACAATGCAACGCGTTCCCCCTCCCCTTCATGGGGAGGGACGATCGCGCAGCGATCGGGGTGGGGCATTGCAGCCACAAGCACCGACCGCGGCAGGTTCGCCCTCCCCCACCCTGCCGTCGCTCCGCTCTGGCTGTCCCTCCCCACTTCGGGGGAGGGAGAAGCGCTATCGCGGCAACACGGTCAGTGGATCGACGGCCACCGGCTGGTCGCCGCGCATCCGCCAGGTCTCGAAATGGATCGAGGGTCGCCCGTCGCCGGCGGTGTTCCCCACCGTGCCGATCTGCTGTCCCGCGCGGATGTCGTCGCCGTCCCGCACCGTCGCCGAGCCCAGGTGGCCATAGACCGAGCGCCAGCCGTCGCGATGCACGATCAGCACCGTCAGCCCCTGCCCGGCCAGGTCGTCGCCGACATAGCCGACCCGTCCGGCCGCCGCCGCACGGACTTCCTCACCCTGGGGCGCGCCGATATTGACCCCGTTGTTGCGCTCGCCCAGTCCCACCGGACCGAACCGCCGCAGGATGTCGCCGCGCACCGGCCAGTCGAGCCCGGCTGTGGAGGCGACGGGCGGCGCTGCATCCACAGGCGGCGGGCTGGCGATATTG
>JAHKAM010000020.1 GCA_018826515.1 Alphaproteobacteria bacterium | reverse complement strand
CCGCGGCGGCTGTCGAGGTCTCCGCCATAGACAGAGGCCGTGACGTCCGCGGCCCAGACGCCGTCGTCGAAGGCCACATAGGCCGCGGCATGCGCCAGTTCGCTTTCGTAGTCCGCCTGGCGGGCGACGACATCGCCCTCCGATTCGGTGGGTTTCCTCCCACCTTTAGCCACAACCGGCCGTCACCTGCGAATACTGCCCCGCGCCACGCCCGATTCACGGATCGTTAGCGGTAGCGCCTTGCGCCCGTATCATGGCTGTTCGCCAAAAACTTGAATGGCGCGCCTTAAAAATTGAACGCTGATCAATAGTTACGGGCAGAAGTCGTGAACGCGCCCCCGGCCATGCGATCCATGTTCCACTAAAAGTGGCCGCGCGGCGGCGTTTCGGGGCGTCTGCGCAGCGATGCGGCCAATATAAAACACGGCGGATAAATATTGTCGTCGAAGGGCAAACCTTGCCTTGCGGGGTCTTTGATATTTTACGGTTGATGAAACCGATATTCGAGATATTTATATCTCAGCTCGTTCGATTTTAGAGAGCTCCTCGTATGCTTGAGTATCGAAGTAAAGGCGTCGGTTGCACGATTCACGTACGATTTCATGGGACGTGTCGGCGCAGAGCCTGCCCGATGCGTTTGACCGCTATCTCGTGGGGATGGCGGACCTCTACCAAGTGTCCGGCGTCAGCGATCATGACCGTCTGAATTTCTACAACGAGACCCGAACAACCCTGAGCGCTTCCGGCGCCGTCGGCTTTGGCCGCTCGGTCCGGCAGACCCTCTCGCGCGGGCCCGCCACGCTGCGAAGGTCAGACATCGACGGGCTCAACATGTTGATCAACCGGCGCGCCGTGGTCGGGGACTGCGACGGCCGCTCGGTACGCGCGGCGCCCGGAGCCTTGCAGTTCCGGGACATGAGCCGGCCGTCCGCTTCCCGGCTCGACGCGGTCGATGTCACCACCCTGCTGGTCCCCCGTCATCTCGTTCCGCCGGTGTTGCTGAGAGCCGACGCGCATGGCCTCGTGCTTCCACCCGAAGCGCCGGGTGTCCGGCTGATCAACACACACATGAGCGCCTTGGCGGAACTGGCCGAGGATCTGACGGAGGTCGAGCTGGAGACGGGGGTTCAGGCGCTATTGCTGGTCGCCGCCAGGGTCGCCGGCGCCCGGGTTGAGATCGACGGCCCCGAGCTGGAAGCGCTGCAAGGCGTCGTTCGCCGGGCCGCGGCCGACTATATCGAGCGGCGCGTCCAGACGAGGGAACTGCCCATCACGATCGCCGCCGTCGCCCGCGCGAGCGGCGCGTCACGGGCGACCCTCTACCGCGCCTTCGACGGTGAGGGCGGGGTCAATCGCTACATCCAGGAACGCCGTCTGCACCATGCGCGCAGCGCCCTGTGCCGCCGTCGTGAGGCCAGTCCGACAATCACGGAAATATCCCACCAGTACGGGTTTGCCTCGCCCAACCACTTCAGTCGCCTGTTCCGCGCCCGCTACGACTATCCTCCCAGCGAGGTCGGCGCGCGGGAGGCGCCATCCGACATCTCGATGTCGACCGGCCCCATCCGGCACGATATCCTCGGGAACTGGCTGAAGGATCTGGGTCTCGGCGGGGGCGGCGCGGAGCAACGTCAACAGGGGTAGACGCGTCGAAGCGGAAACCTCGCGCGGCCGCGGCGTTCAGGGCTCGCAAGTTCGCTCAGGATCCTCCATGCCAACGACCGCCGATCCCCGTCTCTCGCGCCGGTTCGACACAGTCCTTCGACCCACGCCGGACGGTCTCTGGTGCCCCGGCGGCGCATTCTTTATCGACCCGCCGCGGCCGGTGGACCGGGCGGTCATCACCCACGGCCACGCCGATCATGCCCGGGCCGGACACGGCTCCGTGCTGGCGACCCCGGAGACCCTCGCCATCATGGGCGAGCGGTACGGCCCTGACTTCGCGGTCCACGCCCAGCCGTTGGCCATGGGCGAACGGCTGGTGGTCGGAGACGTCGAGCTGTCGCTCGCCCCCGCGGGTCATGTGCTGGGGTCAGCCCAGGCGACGGTTCGTCAGGGCGGACTGACGATCACCGCCTCGGGCGATTACAAACGTCGTCGCGATCCGACCTGCGCCGCCTTCGAGCCGGTTCCAAGCGACGTCTTCATCACCGAGGCCACCTTCGGCCTGCCCGTCTTCCGTCACCCGCCGGACACGCAGGAGATCGCCCGGCTGCTGCGCTCGGTCCAGCAGTTCCCCGAGCGCGCCCATCTGGTCGGTGCCTATGCGCTCGGGAAGGCGCAGCGCGTGATCCGGCTTCTGCGCGAGGCCGGCTACGACGAGACCATCTATGTGCATGGCGCGCTGGAGCGCCTGAACCGGCTTTACGAGCATTTCGGCGTGGTGCTGGGATCGCTGGCTCCGGCGACCGGCTCAAAGGCGGATTTCGCGGGGCGGATCATCATCGCTCCACCCTCCGCCCTGGCCGACCGCTGGAGCCGGCGCTTTCCCGATCCTGTCACGGCCTTCGCCTCCGGCTGGATGAGCGTGCGGGCGCGGGCAAGGCAGCGCGGCGTCGAACTGCCCCTGGTGCTGTCGGATCACGCCGACTGGGACGAACTGACCGACACCCTGGCCGAGTTGTCGCCGCAGGAGGTCTGGATCACCCACGGCCGGGACGACGCCCTGCGTCGCTGGGCGGAGCTGAACGGCCTGAAGGCGCGGGCGCTTCATCTGGTCGGGTATGAGGACGAGGACGAGGACTGATGCGCGCCTTCGCCGCCCTGCTGGATCGTCTGTCCTTGACGGCGTCGCGGAACGCCAAGCTGCGGCTGATCCGCGATCATCTGGCGGACACGCCGGACCCTGACCGGGGCTGGGCCCTCGCCGCCCTGACCGGCGCCCTGACCTTCACCGCCGCCAAGCCCGCGATGATCCGCCGGGCCGTCGAGACGCGGGTCGATCCGGAGCTCTTCTGGCTGTCCTACGACTATGTCGGCGATCTGGCCGAGACCGTCGCCCTGATCTGGCCCACGCGTCACGGAGCCAACCGCGAGCCGGACCTGTCCGAAGTGATCGACGCCCTGAACGAGGCGAAGCGCGGCGAAGTGCAGGGACTGCTTGAGGGATGGCTCGACGCGCTGGACGCGGATGGCCGATGGGCCTTGCTGAAGCTCGTGACGGGCGGCCTGCGGGTCGGCGTCTCGGCGCGGCTGGCGTGGCAGGCGGCGGCGGATTTAGGCGGGGTGGAGGTCGCCGATATCCAGGAGGTCTGGCACGCCCAGTCGCCGCCCTATGCCGATCTGCTGGCCTGGCTCGACGGCCGGGCCGAGCGACCGTCGGCCGACGCGCACGGTCGCTTCCGGCCGGTCATGCTGGCCCAGCCGATCGATGAGGCCGAGATGGCCCGACTCGACCCCGGCGCCTACGCCGCCGAATGGAAATGGGACGGCATCCGGGTCCAGGCAGTCAGTGAAGGCGGGGTCAGGCGCCTCTACAGCCGGACCGGCGAAGACATCTCCCCGACCTTTCCTGACGTGCTGGAGGCCTTGACCCACGAGGGCGTCATCGACGGAGAGCTTCTGGTTCTCCGTGAAGGGCGGACAGGGTCGTTTGGCGACCTGCAGCAGCGGCTCAACCGCAAGACCGCGGACGCAAAGGTCATGGCCGCCCATCCCGCCGGCATTCGCGCATACGATCTGTTGGCCCAGGACGGGGTCGATTTGCGCAAGCTGACGTTCGCGGACCGGCGAAGGCGGCTGGAGGCCCTCGTCGCTGCGCTCGGGTCCGACCGGATCGACCTGTCTCCGGTCCAGCCCTTTGCGTCGTGGGATGCCCTCGCCGCCTTGCGCGCCGCGCCGCCTGAAGGCGACCCCCAGGCGGCCGAGGGCCTGATGCTGAAACGGCTCGACAGCGTCTATGAGGCGGGCCGGCCCAAGGGACCGTGGTTCAAATGGAAGAAGGATCCGCATCTTATCGATGCGGTGCTGATGTACGCCCAGAGAGGGCACGGCAAACGGTCGAGCTACTATTCCGACTTCACCTTCGGCGTCTGGACCGAGGATGTGGACGGCAGCCACGCCCTGACGCCGGTGGGCAAGGCCTATTTCGGCTTCACCGACGAGGAGCTGAAACAGCTCGACAAATTCGTCCGTGACAACACGGTCGAACGCTTCGGTCCGGTGCGCTCGGTTAAGGCGAGCCGCGAGTTCGGCCTGGTGCTCGAGGTGGCGTTCGAGGGGCTGCAGCAGTCGAAACGCCACAAGTCCGGCGTGGCCATGCGCTTTCCGCGAATCCACAGGATCCGCTGGGACAAGCCGGCGAAGGAGGCGGACGAATTGGCGACTCTGGAAGCGATGCTGAACCGAAGCGAAGGGGCGGCGGCCTCGTGACGACGGACCCCCGCCATCCTCTCACCAGCGAAGCGAAAGGCCCGCGCGCACGGTGCGGGGAGGACCGAAACCCTCCACGCCGACCCCGGTCTCGGCGACCTCCACATCCTCGTCGAACAGATTGTCGGCCGCGGCATAGGCGACGATCCCGTCTCTCACCCGCCACTCCGCCCGCACGTCAGCCGTAATGGCGGCGTCGAGGACGCGGCTGTTCAGGTCGTCGTCAAACCGCCGGGCCTCGTAGCGGCCCCGGGCGCCGAGAGTCAGGCGATCGGACACGCGCCAGTCCAAGCCCGCCGTGGCGCTGAGCGCCGGCGCCTGGGCGGGACGAAGCCCGGTGAGCTGCGGCGCCGCCGATCCGCCGTCCAGCTCCGCATCGGTCGCCGAGATCGCGCCGACAAGGGTGACGTCATCGAACCGGTGCTCGACCGAAAGCTCGATGCCCGTCGCGTGGATGACGCCCGCGTTCTGCCGCTGACGCAACACGCCTCCGGCGGGAACGAAGCCCGCGCGCGGCAAGACCGGGATGACGCCTGGCCCGGCGCCGATGGTCACATTGACGATCGCATCCTCGATCCGGTTCGCGAACACGGTCGCGCCCAGTGTGGTGCGCGCGCCGTCCCACGACAGCCCCGCCTCGACGCCCTGCAGCCTCTCGGGCTCCAGCGCCGCGTTGGCCTCCGTCAGATCGTTCCCCACCCGGAAAGGGCGATGCAGTTCGTTGAGGGTCGGCGGCCGGAAGCCGGAATAGGCGGCGGCGCGGACCGACAGCTTCCCGGACAGCGCGCGGCGCATGCCGAGCCGGGCGCTGAAGACTTCACCGGACCGATCCGGATAGACCTCGTCGAGCGTCGGCTGGCCGGTCGCCCGGTCCAGTTCCAGCCGTCGGCCCGCCGCATTCTTCCAACGGTCCAATCGCAGGCCGCCGGCGACGAGCCATGGGCCGCCGCTCCACGATCCCTCGGCATAACCCCCGACGACCGAGGTTTCGCCGCCCGCGAACCGGTCGCGCGTGAACTGGCCGCCCATGAACCGGAACCGCTCCTGCGTTTCCCCGTCGCTGAAGCGGGCGTCGGCGCCGAGCTCCCATTCCAGCCGCCCGCCGCCGAGGTCGAGGGCGGAACGGCGCAGAGCGACATTGCCGCCCCAGCCGACGGCTGGCGTGGCGTACTGGTCGTTGGCGGGAGTCGTTGCGCCCCTCCCCGAAGCCACGGCCACAGCGCTGTTGGCGAAATCACTCTCCCGTCGCCAGACCTGGGCGCGCCAGCCGAGGCGGTTCCGGCCCGGCGTCCGGGCCAGGGTGGCGGAGTAGCCTTGACCGCTCGCCGAAGAGCGAGCCCCAGCCAGTCCCGAGCCGCGGTCTTCCTCATAGGCGGAGATCCGGAGCGACAGGGCCGTGGCCTCGTCAATCCCGAGGTCCGCCCGCAAGGCCGCGTTGCGAATTTCCAGATCAAGCGGCGTATCAGCCGCGCCCGCCAAAGCGCCCCGCACGGGCGTGTAGCCATCCGAGCGCTCGTACAGCGCCGAGCCGGTCACGGCGATACGGGTCCCTGTCAGGGTCGCAGCGGCCGCGAGCCGTCGACCTCCGAAATCTCCGGCCGAGACGTCCAGGACTCCGCCGGCCGTGTCCCGCTCGCGCAAGGCGATAACGCCGGTCAGGGCGCCGGCCCCGTAAGGCCCCGCTCCGGCGCCCCGGACAATGTCCACGCCTTGCAGACTTTCGGGCGCGACCTGGGACCAGATCACCCAGCCCCCGAAGGGATCGTTCAAGGGCTCGCCGTCGAGGGTCACCAAGGTGCGACCGGCCCCTGACGGCGCGATGGCGCGCAGACTGATACCCTGGGTGGTCGGGTTGGCGCCGAGGCTGGAAGTGCGACGGAACAGGGACACGGCCGGCACGGTGGCCAGCGCCTCATCCAGCCGGGTGGCGCGGTCGAGCGTCCGCCCGTCGATCCGGATCACCGAGAAGGCCGCTTCCCCGGCGGCCGGCGGCAGGCGGGCCGCGGTGACGACGACGTCCGCAAGCGCGTTGGGAGTATCCTGAATCATTCGGTGTGCTTATCAGCTCTCTGCCCGAACCGGCATGCGACATTGCTGAGCCGCCGGGACTGAGCGCGTCAGCCCCTGCCGAACCGCTCGATGCGGAAAGGCGCCAGATCGATCGCCGGTTCCGAGCCGAGGGCCAGCGAAGCCGTCAGCTCTGCGGTCACGGCCGCCATGGTGAGCCCGAGGTGCTGGTGACCGAAGGCGTAGAGAATGCGCGGATCGCGCTCCAGCCGACCGATGGCGGGAAGATAGTCCGGCAGGGTCGGCCGCGGCCCGACCCAGCGATCCGGTTCCGGCGAGAAGCGGATGCCGAGGCTGGACAGGCGCCGTTCCAGCAAACGCCATTTGCGGGGATCACCCGGCGCATCGGGCGAGCCGAACTCCACGAAACTTGAGGCACGCAGGCCGCTGGTGAACCGGGACACCACCATCGCGTGCTCCTCGAACACGGTCGGCGGCAGGGCCTCGTCCCAGCTGTGCTCGGCGCTCTGCACAGAATAGCCGCGCTCGGCGATTACCGGAGCCTTGACGCCGAGTGTGGACATCAGCCCCCCTGCCCAGGCCCCTGCGGCGACCAGCGCGCCCTCGGCCTCGCGCGATCCGCCATCCTCGAAGTGGGTGGTCACCCCCGCGCCGATGGACAGTCGATCGACCCGGGCCTCGACCACTTCCCCGCCGCGCGCCTTGAAGGCCGCCATCAGGGCATCCCGGGCGGCCTGGGGTTCGCTGACCTGGGCGGTGCCGGAGAACCGGATGCCTGCGACCGGCGCGCGAGCCATGACAGCCGCATAGGGCGCCAGATGCTCAGGGCCCATCGGCTGGAATGCGGCGCTTCCCGTCGGCGCCCCCTCCCACGCCCGAATGCCCTTTTCGGCCGCCTGGTCTGACATCCACACCACTGCATGCCCGTCGCGACCGACGATGGCCGGAGCCCCTGAGAGCGCTGCCAGGCGCCGCCAGGCAGGCAAGGCCTGGGCGAGGATGGCGGTCAGGGCCGCCTGCCCTCGCGCGTGACGGGCGGGGCCCGAGGCGGCGATGAACCGCAGCGCCCAAGGCCCCCACAGGCCGGCGTCCCGCCAACGGAAATCCACCGGCCCGTCCAGTCCGAACAGGCGGCCAGGAAAGGTTCTCAGGCTCTCCCGCGACGCCAGCGGCGAGACCTGTTCCGTGGCGATATGGCCGATATTGCCGAACGAGGCGGCGCGGCGCGCATCGCCGGGATCGATCAAGGTCACGGCGAAGCCTGCCGCCTGCAGCCGCAGGGCCGAGGCGGCCCCTACCAGGCCGCCGCCGATCACCAGATAGGACTTCGGTTGCATCGGACTGTCGTTGCCTCGGCTTCACGATCGTATACGATAATGGGTCAGAGCGATTGAAGCGAGAACCCGATGTCGATTTCCTGGGAGGGCGTGATCCCCGCCGCCACCACGCAGTTCGCAGCGGATTTCTCGATCGATTTCGACGCCACCGCCACAGTCCAGGAGGGGCTGATCCGCGACGGCGTGCACGGCCTCATCGTCATGGGCACGGTCGGCGAGAATAACTCCCTCGACGCCGACGAGAAGCGCGCCCTGCTGGCTGCAACCGTGAAGACGGTGGCCGGACGCGTACCGGTGATCGCCGGCGTCGCCGAGCTGGACACCCGCCGCGCGGCGGCCGTCGCCCGCGACGCCGAGGCCATCGGGGCCGACGGCCTGATGGTATTGCCCGCCATGGTCTATGTCCCGACCCAAGCCGAGCTGGCCGCCCATTTCCGCACGGTCGCCGAGGCTACCAGCCTGCCGATCATGCTCTACAACAACCCGCCGGCCTATCGCGTCAGCATCGGCTTCGAGGCCCTGCACGCCCTGTCGGACCTCCCCAACGTCGTCGCTCTCAAGGAGAGCGCGCCGGACACCCGCCGTTTCACCGACCTGCTCAACGAGTTTGGCGACCGCTACGTCCTGTTCGCCGGCCTCGACGACGTGGCGCTGGAGGGTCTGATGCTGGGGGCCCGGGGCTGGGTCTCGGGCCTGACCAACGCCTTCCCGAAGGAATCGCTGGCCCTGTGGGATGCGTTCAAACGCGGAGACATGCAGACCGCCCTGACCATCTACCGCTGGTTCATGCCCCTGCTGCACCTCGACGCCGACCATGACCTGGTCCAGTCGATCAAGATCGCCGAACAGGTCATGGGCCGCGGCCTTGAGCGCGTTCGCCCACCGCGCCATCCGCTGGTCGGCGCCCGCCGCGCCGAAGTGATCGCCATGGTCGAAACCGCCGCCGCGACCCGCCCGGTCCTTTAGCCATGGCCCGGCATATCTTCCGCTGCATCGACGGCCACACCGCCGGCAATCCCGTGCGGCTGGTGATCGAAGGCGCGCCGGAGCTGAGCGGCGACAGCATGAGCGAGCGGCGTCAGGACTTCATCGCCCGCTTCGACTGGATTCGCACGGGTCTCTGCTTCGAGCCGCGGGGCCACGACATGATGAGCGGCGGCTTCCTTTATCCTCCGACGATGGCCGGGGCCGACGTCGGCATCCTGTTCATGGAGACCAGCGGCTGCCTGCCCATGTGTGGCCATGGCACGATCGGCATCATCACCTTCGCGCTCGAGCACGGGCTGATCGCCCCCCGCACGCCGGGACGAGTGATCGCCGAAGTCCCTGCCGGGGTGATCGAACTCGACTATGTGCAGGACGGCGCGCGCGTCCGCTCGGTCCGCATCCGCAACGTGCCCTCCTGGCTGGACAGGCAGGGGATCGAGATCGAGGTTCCCGACTTCGGACCCCTGACGATCGACGTCGCCTATGGCGGAAACTTCTACGGCATCATCGAACCGCAAGGCGGCTATGTCGGACTCGACGCCCTCGGGGCCGCGCGAATCCTGCAGCTTTCGCCCGTGATCCGGACGCTCGTGTGTCAGGCTTTCACTCCGGTGCATCCGCTCGATCCAACCATCCGCGGCGTCTCCCACCTTCTGTGGGCCGACAAACCGAAGGGCGAGGGCGTGGACGGACGCAACGCCGTCTTCTACGGCGACAAGGCGATCGACCGCAGTCCCTGCGGCACCGGCACCTCAGCGCGGCTGGCTCATCTCCATGCGACCGGGCGCCTGCCGGTCGGTCAAGCCTTCGTCCACGAAAGCTATATCGGCAGCCGGTTCATCGGTCGCGTCGAGGCCGAAACCGATGTCGGCGGGCGGCCCGCCATCATTCCCTCGGTCGAGGGCTCGGCCATCGCCACCGGCCTCAATGAAATCTGGATCGACGACGAAGACGTCTTCGCCAACGGCTTTCAGGTGGTCTGAGGATGCCGACCCGCGCGCCGCGCCTTCTGCCGGATCAGGTCTTCGCCGAGGCTCGCGAGCGCATCCTGTCCGGCCGCCTGCCCGCTGACGCGCCGATCCGTCAGGACGCCCTGGCGCTGGAACTTGGGGTCAGCAAAATCCCCCTGCGCGAGGCGCTGGCCCGGCTGGAGAGCGACGGCCTCGTGGTCTCCCACCCCAACCGCGGCTTCATCGTCCGGCCGCTGTCGCGGGCCGACGCCGAGGACGTCTTCGACCTGCGCCTGCGCATCGAACCGAACGCTTGCGTGCTCGGGGCTATCGAAGCCGACGATGCGTCGCACGCCGTCGCCAAAGTCGCCTTCGCCGCCCTCGATTTCGCCCTTCGGAACGGACTGACCGACGTGGGCCGCCGCAATCGCGAGTTCCATCTGGCTCTGGTTCGTCCGTCGGGCCGCGGTGTCACCATCGAGACCGTCGATCGCCTGCTGGCTCTGTCCGAACGCTATGTTCGGGTGCATCTCGGCGAGCACCGCCGACTGGACCGCGCCAGCCATGAGCACAAAGCCCTCCTGGAGGCCTGGCTGAACCGCCGGACTGACGCGGTACGCCGCGAAGCTCGGGCGCATATCCGGGCGACCCTCGTCGACCTGCGAGCCCAACTGCCAGAGGTCTAGCCTGCCGGCCAGGCCGGCACATCGGCAAACGGCTCGTCGAGACTGTGCTGCGGTCGGGTGAACCACTCCGGCCCCGCGTCGGTCATGTGGAAATGGTCCTCAAGCCGCACGCCGAACCGGCCCGGCACGACGATCATCGGCTCATTGGAGAAACACATCCCGCTCGCCAGCGGCGTCCTGTCGCCTTTCACGAGACAGGGCCCCTCATGGATGTCCAGGCCGATGCCGTGACCGGTCCGGTGGGGCAGACCAGGCAGGCTGTAGCCCGGGCCGAAGCCGTCAGCCTCCAGCGACTGCCGCGCCGCCCGGTCAACAGCCTCGCAGGCGACACCGGGGCGCGCGGCCTCGAAAGCGGCGGCCTGGGCGCGCTTCTCGGCGTCCCAGACGCTGCGGACCGCGGGCGTCGCCTCGCCGAACACATAGGTGCGGGTGATGTCCGAGCTGTAGCCGTCGATCCGCGTGCCGGTGTCGATCAACACCACGTCGCCGGGAACCAGCGCCCGGTCCCCTTCCCCACCGTGCGGCAGCGAGGTGTCCTCGCCGAAGGAGACGATGCAGAAGGAATTGCCCGATCCGCCCAGCGCCCGGTGCTGGTCGTCAATGAAGCGGACGACCTCGGAAGCGCGCTGACCGGCGTGAAGCTGCGCACGGGCGCGGCGATGGACCTCGATCGTGATCGCCTTGGCATGCCGCATCAGGGCGATCTCTGCGGACGACTTCCGGCTCCGCAAGGGATGGATCAGCGGCGCGGCGTCCGCCAGCCGGGCGTCGTCCAGCTCGGAGCGGAGGCCGCGGTACATGGCCAAAGACATCCGCTCGTCGACGGCCATCCGACCCCGGGCGCCGATCCGGTCGGCGACCAGCCGCCACGGACTCTCGTCCTCCTCCCAGGCCAGGATGTCGCCGGGCAGGGAGATCAGTCCCTCGATCTTCTCCAGCTCGAAGCGCGGCGTGATGTAGTCGAGTTCGCCCGAGGCATGAACAAGGGCGCCCAGCAGCCGTTCGGAGGGATACCAGTCGATGCCCGTGAAATAGCGCAGGCTGGAGGTCGAACCGAGCAGCAAGGTCGCCACGCCCGCGGCGTCCATGCCGCCCCGAAGGGCTGCAAGGCGCTTCCCCCGCTCCTCGGCGCCGATCGGGGCGGGGGCCAAGGCCGAACCGTTCGCCATGTTCCGCCCCATGCTGCTGGATTGAGCATCGTATACGATCGTGCTCATCTGGCGTGGAACGGCAAGAGGGGAAGTCCTTGGTCCTGACAATTTTGCTGACGGCGCTGGCCGTGCTGGCGGCGTCGTTCATCGTCATGGTGGCGCGGGAAGCGCGAAAGCGGGGCGTCGGCGCCCCCGGACCCGAGGCGCTCATCCTCGGCGCGGTCACCAATTTCTTCGACACCCTCGGCATAGGGTCCTTTGCCCCGACCACCGCCTGGTTGAAGTTCCGGCGACTGATCCCGGACAGCTTCATTCCCGCGACCCTCAACGTGGGCCACGCCCTGCCGGCCATGATGCAGTCGGGCATCTTCCTGGTCTTGCTTGGCGTGCAGGTCGATCCCGTGCTGCTGGTCGCCTGCATCGTCGCGGCGGTCGCCGGGGCCGTGGTCGGCGCGCCGCTGATGGTCCAGGCGCCGGTCCGGCTGGTGCAGGGTATCGTCGGCGTCGCCCTGCTGATCGCCGCGGCCCTCTACGCCATGAGCAACCTCGACCTGATGCCGATCGGCGGAACCGCGACGGCGCTGGAACCGCGCCTGTTGTGGATCGCCGTCGTCGCCCACTTCATCATGGGCGTGCTGATGGCCTTCGGGATCGGCCTCTACGCCCCATCCCTGATCCTGCTCAGCCTGCTGGGTCTGGATCCGCGCCTGGCCTTTCCCATCATGGCCAGCGCCTGCGCCTTTCTGATGCCGACCACGGGCTTCCGTTACGTCCGCTCGGAACGCATCGACCTGCGGATCGTCATCGGCATCACCTTCGGCGGCATACCCGCCGTCCTCCTCGCCGCCTTTGTGGTCAAGGAGATGCCCATTGAGCCGCTGCGCTGGGCGATCGTGGTCGTGGTCCTCTACGCCGCCGCCCTGCTGTTGCGGGCGGCGGCCAAAAGGGATGCCTCGACAGCCTAGTGGCGGACGCGGACGTAGTCGCCAGGGGCCGCGACACCGGCCTTGAGCTTGCCCGCGCCGACCTTGCGCGCCTTGACCTTGTTGTCGGCCGCGGCGGCGTCGAGCCAGCCCTGCCATTCGGGCCACCAGGAACCGGGCTTCTGTTCCGCGTCGGCCAGCCAGATCTCTGGGTCTGCAGGGGCGGCGTCGTTGGTCCAGTAGCCGTGCTTGTTCGCCGCCGGAGGATTGATCATGCCGGCGTTGTGGCCTGATCCCCCGAGAAGAAACCGCGTCGGCCCGCCGAAGAAGGCACGCCCGGCGTAGGTGTTCTTCCACGCCGACACATGGTCGTCCTTCAGCGCCACGATCATCACCGGGGTCTCGATCGCCTTCAGGTCCAGGGTCACGCCGTCGATCGCGACGCCGCCGTCCTTGAGCTGATTGCCGCGCAGGATCTGGCGGCCGTATTCCTTCAGCATCCGCGCCGGAATGCGCGAGCCGTCGTCGAACCACCACAGCAGGTCCGAGGCGCGCGCCTCGTCGCCGAGCAGATAGTGGTTCACCACCGAGGACCAGATCAGGTCGTTGGCCCGAACCGCCGAGAACAGCTTGGTCAGATCGCGCGCCTCGACATAGCCCCTGTCGTCCAGGTAGCGGTCGAAGGCGTTCAGGTCCTGCTCGCTGGTGAACACCGACCATTCGCCCATGTCGCCGAAGTCGACGAGGGTCGCGATCAGGGTGGCGGAGGCGATCCGGTCGGCGCCGCCCGTTTGCGCCAGGTACGCCAGGGTCATGGCCGACAGCGTGCCGCCGAGGCAGTAGGACACCAGATCCGCATCCGCCTCGCCCGTTGCCAGCTCGACGGCGTCGAGCGCGGCGATGACGCCGTCCTTTACATAGGCGTCCATGCCGTTGTCGGCATGGCTCTCGTCCGGATTGGCCCAGGAAATGACGAAGACGGTGTGGCCCTGGTCAACCAGCCATTTCAGGTAGCTGGCCTTGGGAGTCAGGTCGAAGAGATAGTATTTGTTGACCAGCGGCGGCACGAACAGCAGCGGACGGCGATAGACCTTGTCGGTCGTCGGCGCATACTGGATCAGCTCCATCAGATGGTTCCTGAAAACGACCGCGCCCGGCGTGGCGGCGACGTTGACGCCCAGTTCGAAATCGTTCGGCGCGCGGCGCCCGACCAGCCCCTGACCCTTGCCGACATCCTCCAGCAGGTTCGACAGACCCGTCATCAGATTCAGGCCCCCGCTCTCGATGGTGCGGCGCGCCACCTGCGGATTGGTGTGGGGGAAGTTGGTCGGGGCCAGGGCGTTCATCATCTGCCGGCTGGCGAAATCGACCTGGGCGCGGGTCGCGTCATCGACCGGAGCGGCCGCGACGAAATCCTGCAGCTGGCGGGCGGCCAGCAGATAGGCCTGCTTCAGATAGTCGTAGACCGGCTCGTCGCTCCACGCCGGGTCCGAGAAGCGGCGGTCGCCCTTGGCCGGCGCCGCGACGGGGGCGGCCTCCTGGCCCATGGCCCGCTCGCCCATGGTCCGCCACAGCGCCGTCCAGTCGTTCCAGTTTTTGGCCTGGGCCTCGAACAGGACAGTCGGCTGCATCAGCACCGAGGTGTTGAAGTCGATCATCGCCCGGGTCAGCGTCGTCGGGTCGTAGGGCAGCGCCTTCGGCGTGGCGGCCTGGGCCAGGGTTGTGCGCATCGCCGCGCCGGCGTTCTGCATCAGGGTCGTCAAGGCCTCGGCCACGACGGTCGGATCGGGCAGTTGGGGAACCGGCGTCCGGGTATCAGTCATGGGAAAGCTTTCCGCTTAGAGCGAGACGAGAACATCCACGGCCGCGCAATCGCGTGGGGCCACGAAAAGCAACGCCAGGGCGCGGTCCGGGTTCTCGGCCGCCCAGATCGGGCAGGGAGCCTCGAAGGCGTCGATCAGCGCGGCTGTCGCCGTGGCAATAGCGGTCTGGATGGCGGGCGTACAGGCGACGGAGTCAAAAGCCATGACAGTGTCCTCGGAACGGAGACGTTCGAATGACGGTGGTATGTCATGGCTTTTCTGTTCGGACGATGCCAAGGTTTGAGCAATCGTTGTGCATTTTTGCACAGGAGCGGACTTGGCCGATTTCAACTGGAACGACCTGCGCGCCTTCCTCGCCGTGGCCCGCACGGGACGACTGACCACAGCCGCGGCGCGCGTTGGCATGGACCACACGACCGTGGCCCGGCGTATCGCCGCGCTGGAGGAAGGACTGGGCGCTCGCCTGTTCGACCGCAGCCCCCAGGGCTACGCCCTGACACCTCATGGCGAGCGCCTGATGCCGACGGCCGAGAAGATCGAGAGCCTGACACTGCTCGCAGCCAACGAGCTCGGTGAATCCAACCAGGCGCTGGCCGGCACGGTGCGGATCGGGGCCCCCGAAGGCTTCGGCAGCTACGTCCTCGCCCCCCTGATGGCGAGACTGGCGGATCGTCATCCAGGCCTCGACATCCAGTTGGTGGCTATCTCCGGCGTGCTCAGCCTGTCCAAGCGGGAAGCTGACATCGCCGTGACGCTCAGCGCCCCGCGCGAGGGACGGCTGATCTCGCGCAAGCTGACCGACTACGGCCTCAGCCTCTACGCGGCTCCGGCCTATCTCGACGCCCGGGCGCCGATCCGCACCCGCGCCGACATGACCGGCCAACGCTTCATCGGCTACATCGGCGACCTCCTCTATGCGCCCGAGCTCGACTACATGCGGGCGCCGGACGTCGACATCCATGTCGCCCTGCAGAGCTCCAACCTGATCGCCCAGTTGCAGGCGGCCCTCGCCGGCGCCGGCCTCTGCGTCCTGCCGGACTTCATCGCCGCGAGAGAGCCCGGCCTTCGCCGTGTATTGCCCGACGCCGTCCATCTGGACCGCAGCCTGTGGCTGGTGACCCATGCCGACCTCAAGCCCCTGGCCCGCATCCGGGCGGTGACCGCGATGATCGTCGAGGCGGTCAGGGCGGACCGGGCCATGTTCACTGGCGGCTGAAGCTGGACTTCCGCGCCAAACTGTTTCAAGCTTAAAATATGTCGTCTGATCGGGCTGCCAGAAGCATCGCCGTCGTGGGCGCCGGGCCGGGCGGGCTGTATCTCGCCATATCCCTGAAACTGCGCGATCCGACCCGGGAGATCGTGGTTCACGAGCGCAACCGGCCGGACGACACCTTCGGCTGGGGCGTGGTGTTCTCGGACCAGACCCTGGCCAATCTGAAAGCCAACGATCCCGAAACAGCGGCGATAATCGAAGCCGCCTTCGTTCACTGGGACGATATCGACGTCCACATCCATGGTCAGACGATAAGGTCCGGCGGCCATGGGTTCGCGGGCATCGGCCGGCAGCGGCTGCTGACGATCCTGCAGGACCGCGCCCGGTCGCTCGGCGTGGAATTGCGGTTCGAGGAAGAGATCGCCGACATCCGGGCCCTCCCCGCCGACATCATCGTCGCCGCCGACGGCCTGAACAGCCGCATCCGCAACGAGAACCCCGAAACCTTCGGCGTCGACATCGACGTGCGGACCAACAAATACATCTGGCTGGGCACGAAACAGTCGTTCGACGCCTTCACCTTCGCCTTCGTCGAGACCCCGCACGGCTGGATCTGGGCCCACGCCTACCAGTTCGAACCCGGCGCCTCGACCTTCATCGTCGAATGCACCGACGCGACATGGCGCGGCCTCGGCTTCGACGCCATGGACCAGGACCAGACCTGCCGGGCGGCCGAGGGTCTGTTCGCGGACTGGCTGGGCGGCCAGGCCCTGATGAGCAATGCCCGGCACCTGCGCGGTTCGGCCTGGCTGAACTTCCCGCGCGTGGCCTGCGCCAACTGGCGCGACGGCAAGGTCGTGCTGCTGGGCGACGCCGCCCACACCGCCCATTACTCCATCGGCTCCGGCACCAAACTGGCCTTCGAGGACGCCATCCGTCTGGCCGAGACTCTGACGGAGGCCGACGATCTCGACGCAGGTCTCGCGGCCTATGAGGCCGAGCGCCGGGTCGAGGTGCTGAAACTGCAGAGCGCGGCCCGCAACTCGACCGAATGGTTCGAGACGGTCGACCGCTATGTCAGTCTCGACCCGCTGCAGTTCGCCTACAGCCTGCTGACCCGCAGCCAGCGCGTCAGTCACGAGAACCTGCGTCTTCGCGACCGCGACTTCCTCACCGGGGTCGAGCGCTGGTTCGCGGAAGCCGCCGGCGCTCCGTCCACGGACAAACCGTCTCCGCCCATGTTCGCGCCGCTGACTTTGCGTGGCCTGACCCTTCCCAATAGGGTCGTCGTTTCGCCCATGTGCATGTACTCCGCCGAGGACGGTGCAGTCGGCGATTTCCACCTGGTCCATCTAGGCGGCCGCGCGCTGGGCGGCGCCGGACTGGTATTCACCGAGATGACCAACGTCTCGGCCGACGGCCGCATCACCCCTGGCTGCGCGGGCATGTACCGGCCCGGGCACCGGGACGCCTGGAAGCGGATCGTCGATTTCGTTCACGCCCAGGGCGCGCATATCGCCATCCAGCTGGCCCACGCCGGGCGCAAGGGTTCGGTCGAACGGCCCTGGGGGCCGCGCGCGGATCAGCCGCTCAAGGAGGGCTGGCCGCTGATCGCGGCGTCGCCCATTCCGTGGTCGGACGAAGACCAGACCCCGCGTGAAATGACCCGCGACGATATGGACCGCGTCCGCGACGACTTCGTCCGCGCCGCCCGGTGGGCCGACGAGGCGGGGTTCGACATGGTCGAGTTGCACTGCGCCCACGGCTACCTTCTGTCGTCCTTCCTGACGCCGGTCTCGAACCACCGGACCGACGTGTACGGCGGCTCCGTCGAGAACCGCCTGCGCTTCCCGCTGGAAGTGTTCGACGCCATGCGCGCCGTCTGGCCCGACGACAAGCCGATGTCCGTGCGCCTGTCGGCCACCGACTGGGTCGAGGACGGCCTGACGCCCGAGGACTCCGTCGCCATCGCACGCGCCTTCGCCAACGCCGGCTGCGACCTGATCGACGTCTCGGCAGGCCAGACCTCGGAGCAGGCGCAGCCCGTCTACGGGCGTATGTTCCAGACCCCCTTCAGCGACCGCATCCGCAACGAGGCAGGGGTCGCCACCATGGCCGTCGGCAACATCTACGAGCCGGACCACGTCAACAGCATCCTGGCCGCCGGCCGCGCCGACCTCTGCGCCCTGGCCCGGCCGCATCTGGCCGATCCCAACTGGAGCCTGCGCGCCGCCGCCGAACTCGGCTGGCGCGGCCAGTCGCCGCCCGTTCAGTATCTCGCCGGCTTCGCCCAGCTGGCCCGAAACCTTGAGAAACAGCAGCAGGCGGGTCCGGTATGAGCCTGACCGGACATCATGCCGTGGTCACCGGCGCCGGCTCCGGCATCGGCCGGGCGACCGCCGAACGACTGGCCGAGGCCGGCTGTCAGGTCACCCTGATCGGCCGCCATGTCGCCCGCCTCACCGAAACCGCCGACCGCATCGGCGACCTCGCCTTCGCCGCGCCGGCCGACGTCACGGACCCCGACATGCTGGCCGCCGCCATCGAGGCCGGTCGCGACCGCTTCGGGCCGATCGACATCCTGATCAACAATGCCGGCGCCGCCACGTCCGCGCCCTTCCTCAAGACCGACGCCGATGCCTTCCGCGCCATGCTGGCTCTCAATCTCGAGGCCCCCGCCGAAGCCGCGCGGCTGGTCCTGCCCGGCATGCTGACGCGTCGGTGGGGCCGGATCGTCAACGTCGCCTCGACCGCAGGGCTAAAGGGCTACGCCTATGTCTCGGCCTATGTCGCGGCCAAGCACGGCCTCGTCGGCCTGACCCGCGCCCTGGCGCTGGAGGTCGCGGCCAAGGGCGTCACTGTCAACGCCGTCTGCCCCGGCTTCACCGAGACCGAACTGGTCGCGAAATCCATCGGCTCCATCGTCGCCAAGACCGGACGAACTGAGGAAGAGGCGCGCGCCGCCTTGGCCGCGTCAAATCCGCAAGGCCGACTGATCACACCGGACGAAGTGGCCACGACCATTGTTTGGCTGTGCGGCGACGGCGCCTCGGGCGTCAACGGCGCGGCGGTTCCGGTCGCGGGCGGTGAGCTGTGAGCCCCGACGTCGTCTCCCTCCCTGAGCGCTCCTTGCCCGACAGATTGGGCGGCGCGCCCGACGGCAAGCGGTCGCTCAGGCTCTGGCTGAGGCTGCTGACCTGTTCGACCCGAATCGAACAGACGGTGTCCCAGCGCCTGCGTGACGAGTTCGGCTCGACCCTGCCCAGGTTCGACATGCTGTCCGCGCTGGACCGTGCCGGCGAGGCGGGCCTGACCATGGGCGAGGCCGCCGACATGCTGATGGTCTCCAACGGGAACGTCACCGGCCTCGTGCAACGGCTGAAAGCGGACGGCTTGATCGAGGCCATGGCAGGGACCGACCGCCGGGTGCAACGCGTGCGCCTGACCACCGAGGGCGACGCCCGCTTCGCCGCCATGGCCCAGGCCCACGAACGCTGGATCGAGGCCCTGTTCGCCGATCTGACGGCGGCCGAGGCCGACGACCTGACCCGCCTGCTGGAGCGAGCCAAGCGGTCGCTACACGCGACCACCCATGAGGAGCTGAACGGATGAAGGCGCGCGACTACAAGGCGGCCCATTTCCTGTGGTCGGTGGATGACGGCGGCGTCGCGACCCTGACCTTGAACCGGCCCGAGCGGAAGAATCCGCTAACCTTCGACTCCTACGCCGAGATGCGCGACCTGTTCCGCGCCCTGGTGCACGCCGACGACTGCAAGGTCGTCATCGTCACCGGCGCGGGCGGCAACTTCTCCTCGGGCGGCGACGTGCACGAGATCATCGGCCCGCTGACCGAAATGGACATGCCGGCCCTGCTCGCCTTCACCCGGATGACCGGCGATCTGGTCAAGGCCATGCGCGGTTGTCCCCAGCCGGTCATCGCGGCGCTGGACGGCGTCTGCGTCGGCGCCGGGGCCATCATGGCCATGGCCTCGGACCTTCGCATCGCCACGCCGCGGACGAAGACGGCCTTCCTGTTCACCCGCGTCGGCCTGGCCGGCTGCGACATGGGCGCCTGCGCCATCCTGCCCCGCCAGATCGGTCAGGGCCGGGCGTCCGAACTGCTCTTCACCGGCCGGGTCATGACCGCCGACGAGGGCGAACGCTGGGGCTTCCACAATCGGCTGGTCGAGCCCGACGCCCTGATGGAGGCCGCGCGGGAACTGGCCCTGTCGCTGGCCAAGGGCCCGACCTTCGCCCACGGGATCACCAAGAACCAGCTCAACGTCGAATGGGACATGAGCCTGGACGCCGCCATCGAGTCCGAGGCCCAGGCCCAGGCCATCTGCATGCAGACGAAGGACTTTCGCCGCGCCTACGAGGCCTTCGCCGCCAAGCGCGAGCCGGTGTTCGAGGGGAACTGAGCATGGGCGACCGCACCTTCCTCGACTGGCCCTTCTTCGACGACCGCCACCGCGCCTTCGCCGCCGATCTGGAGGCGTGGGCGGACCGGACGGCGGCGGTGAACCTACACGGCGATCACGACCTCGACGGCGACTGCCGCACCATCCTGAAGGCGCTGGCCGATGGCGGCTGGCTGACCAACACCGTGCCCGACGCGAACGGCAAGCTCGACGTCCGCACCCTGTGCCTGACGCGCGAGACCCTCGCTCGCCGCTCGGGCCTCGCCGATTTCGTCTTCGCCATGCAGGGCCTCGGCTCCGGCCCGATCAGCCTGTTCGGGACCGACGACCAGAAGGCCCGTTGGCTGCCCGGCGTCGCCACCGGTGAAACCATCGCCGCCTTCGCCCTGTCCGAGCCCGACGCCGGCTCCGACGTCGCCGCCCTGTCGACCACCGCCCGTCGCGACGGTGACGGCTGGGTCCTGGACGGGATCAAGACCTTCATCTCCAACGGCGGACTCGCCGATAGCTATACCGTCTTCGCCCGCACCGGCGACAGCGGAGCGAAAGGCCTCGGCGCCTTCGTGGTCGACGCCGACACGCCCGGCTTCGAGGTGGTCGAGCGGATCCCCCTGATGGCTCCGCATCCGCTGGCCACGATCCGGTTCAACGGCTGCCGCATCGACGGCGACCGCCTCCTCGGCGCGCCCGGCGAGGGCTTCCGCATCGCCATGGCCACGCTCGATGTGTTCCGCTCCACCGTCGCCGCCGCCGCCCTCGGCTTCTCGCGCCGGGCCTTCGACGAGGCCGCCGCCCGCACCTCCGCCCGCCAGCTGTTCGGCGCGCCGATGAGCGACCTGCAACTGGTGCAGGCCTCGCTCGCGGAGATGGCGCTGAAGATCGACGCCTCGGCCTTGCTGATCTACCGTGCCGCCTGGCTCAAGGACCAGGGCGCGCCGCGCGTCACCCGCGAGGCCGCCATGGCCAAACTCTACGCCACCGACGAGGCGCAAACCGTCATCGATGCGGCGGTCCAGCTGTTCGGCGGTCTCGGCGTCGTCTCCGGCAATCCCGTCGAGCGGCTCTACCGCGAGATCCGCGCCCTGCGCATCTATGAGGGCGCGTCCGAGGTCCAGAAAATCGTCATCGCCCGGCAGGTCCTGGCGGGGTTTGCGGGAGGAGCCTGATGGGGGCCAGCGCGCACATCGACCGGTTCGTCCTCGATCATCTGCCTCCGGCGGACCAGCAGCCCGAGCTGATCTTCGACCTTCCGGAATTGGCCTATCCCCCGCGGCTGAACGCCGGCGCCGAATTGCTACGCCGGGCCATCGCCGCCGCGGGCCCGGACGCCCGCGCCCTGATCGACGTCGACCACGAATTCTCGTGGTCGCGGGTCGACGCCATTTCGGGCCGGATGGCGAAAGTCCTGGTCGAGGACATGGGGCTGGTCCCTGGCAACCGCGTCCTGCTGCACGGCCCGAATTCCGCCTGGACGGTGATGGCCTGGTTCGCGATCCTGAAGGCGGGCGGCGTGGTCGTCGCTACCATGCCCATGCTCCGCGCCGCCGAACTGGCGACGGTGATCGCCAAGGCCCGGATCAGCCACGCACTGGTCTATCAGGCTTTCACGGAAGTGGTGGCGGAGGCGCGGGAAACGTCGCCGACGCTGACCAACGTCATGGACTCCGCGGCGCTCCAGAAGGCAGCCCAAGCCTTGCCCGCCGGCCTCCGTTTCGACGCCGTCGACACGGCCGCCGAAGATCCCGCCCTGATCGCCTTCACCTCAGGCACCACCGGCAAGCCCAAGGGCTGCGTCCATTTTCATCGCGACGTCCTCGCCATGGCTGACACCTTCGGCCGGCACGTTGTCGGCCTGACCAAGGACGACGTCGCCGTCGGCACCCCGCCGATCGCCTTCACCTTCGGCCTGGGCGGCTTGGTGGTCTTCCCCGCAGCCGTGGGGGCCGCGACGGCCTTCGCCCCCCGTCCCGGCTTCGACGCCCTTGCCGAGACCGTGGCGCGCTGCAAGGCCACTGCCCTGTTCACCGCCCCGACCGGCTACCGCGCCCTGCTCAAGCTGGCCGGCGACCACGACCTGTCGAGCCTGCGCACCTGCGTCTCGGCCGGAGAGGCCCTGCCCGCCGCGACCTCCGACGCCTGGCACGCGGCTACAGGCATCCGCATCATCGACGGCATCGGCTCGACCGAGATGATTCATGTCTTCATCTCGGCGCGCGGCGACGAGATCCGTCCGGGCGCCACCGGAAAGCCCGTGCCCGGCTACCAGGCCTGCATCATTGACGCCGAGGGCACCCCCCTGTCCCCCGGTGAGACCGGGCTGCTGGCCGTCCGCGGCCCCACCGGCTGTCGCTATCTCGATGACGACCGGCAGGCGGCCTATGTCCGCAAAGGCTGGAACCTGACCGGCGACGTCTACCGGCTGGATGAGGATGGTTATTTCTGGTTCGTTGCCCGGGCCGACGACATGATCATTTCGTCCGGCTACAACATCGGCGCGCCCGAGGTCGAGCATGCTCTGCTTCGCCATCCGGCCGTGGCTGAGGCTGCGGTGATCGGCGTCCCCGACGTGGAGCGCGGCCAGATTGTGAAGGCCTGTGTGGTCCTGAACGCAGACCATCAACCATCAGACGATCTGAGGACCGCCTTGCAGAACCACGTGAAGAGCCTGATCGCCCCCTACAAATACCCTCGCGCGCTAGACTTCATGGAATCCCTGCCCAAAACCCAGACGGGCAAGTTGCAGCGCTTCAGACTGAAGGCGGGCACATGAGCGGTCGTGTCTTCACAACTGAACGCAAGGTACGCTTCGCCGACTGCGACGCGGCCGGAATCGTCTTCTTTCCGCGCTATTTCGAGATGTTGAACGGGGTGGTGGAGGACTGGTTCGCCGGTCCGCTCGAGGCGTCGTTCCGGGAACTGCACCTCAATCGTCACGTCAGCGTGCCGACCGCTGCGGTCGAGGCCCGCTTCATCATCCCATCCAGGCTCGAGGATGAACTGACCTTCGCCCTGACGGTAGCCAGACTGGGCGGCGCCTCCTGCAGCCTGAAGCATCACATCAGCGTCGACGGCCAACTCCGGTTCGAGGCGGCCCAGACGATCGTCTACGTCGGCCCGACGCTGAAGCCCGAGCCCTGGCCTGAAGCCCTGCGCGTGCTTATCGCCCCGTTTGTGGAGTCAGCCTGATGAACCGGGTTTTGCTGCCCCAGGGCTGGCCCCGGCCCAAGGGGTATTCGAACGGAATCGAGGCGACGGGACGGATGGTCTTCATCGCCGGCCAGATCGGCTGGATGCCTGACGGGACGTTCCTCGAGACCGGTTTCACAGGCCAGTTCCGCCAGACGCTGCTGAATACGCTCGCAGTGCTGGCGGAAGCCGGCGCCGGACCCGAGCATGTCGTGCGGATGACCTGGTATGTGGTCGACAAGGCCGAGTATCTGGCCTGTCTGCGCGATATCGGCTCCGCATGGCGCGAGCTGATGGGATCTACCTATCCCGCCATGGCGGTGGTCGAGGTCAAGGGACTGATCGAGGATGCGGCGCGCATCGAGATCGAGACGACCGCCGTAGTCTCTTGACCTGACCGGCCGTCTATCAGTCGCTTTCGCTGTCGTCGTCCGCCGCGGCGAAAAAGATCGCGAATGAGGCGACGGTTACGGCGGCGAAGATCAGCCCAGGGGCGACGCCGCCGGCGAGTTCGCTGGATTCGCCGGCCTGCGGGCCGACGCGGTCGGCAACCCTCGAGCTGGCCTGGGTCGTCGCCATTGCCTGCGAGGCGACCAGGAGGGCGCCCGCTGCGACGGCGGCTAGTGTCTTTTTCATTATGCTACTCCTTCTTGCCCACCCACCGTCAGAACCGGCGGATCGGAACCCGGTTCCCGACTTCTGGTTGAAAATGGCCCGCCGGGCCCGGCAAGGCCGCGGACAATCCGCCGTCGGGGCTCGGCTTCAACGGCTTGGCGCCGGACGATTCCGCGGTCACAGCTACGGCGGCGTAACGGGACCCACCATGCGGCTGCACGACGACGTTCTCGGATGGCTCGAGGCCGAAGCCATTCACATCTTTCGCGAAGTCGCCGCAGAGAGCGAGCGACCCGTGCTGCTGTTCTCCGCCGGCAAGGATTCGGCGGTCCTGCTCCACCTCGCGCGCAAGGCCTTCTTCCCGGCGCCGCCGCCCTTCCCCCTGCTCCATGTCGATACGATGTGGAAATTCCGCGAGATGTACGCCTTTCGCGACGAGGCCGCAGCCGCGGCCGGCATGCGTCTGCTGATCCACCGCAATCCTGAAGCCGAATCAGACGGCATCAACCCCTTCGATCATGGCGCGAGCCTTCATACCGATCTGTGGAAAACCCAGGGTCTGAAACAGGCGCTGGACCGACACCGGTTTGATGCGGCTTTCGGCGGCGCCCGACGCGACGAGGAGAAAAGCCGGGCCAAGGAGCGGATCGTCTCGTTCCGCACCGCGGCGCACGGCTGGGACCCCAAACGCCAGCGTCCGGAGCTCTGGAGCCTCTACAACACCCGCCTGCACGACGGGGAATCGGTCCGTGTCTTCCCCCTCTCCAACTGGACCGAGCTTGACGTCTGGCGATATATCCAGCGCGAAGATATCGCCCTGCCCTCCCTCTATTTCGCCGCCGATCGACAGGTCATCGAGCGCGACGGGGCCCTGTTGATGCTGGACGATGACCGCATGCCCCTGCGGCCGGGAGAGGTCGCCCGCACCCGCAGCGTCCGTTTCCGCACCCTTGGCTGCTGGCCCCTGACCGCCGCCGTCGAGAGCGTCGCTGACACCTTGGACGCCGTCGTTCGCGAGGTCCGGGAGGCCTCGGGTTCCGAACGCCAGGGTCGGGCCATCGACCATGACCCGGCGGCCTCGATGGAGCGGAAAAAGCGCGAGGGGTATTTCTGATGGCCGCGGGTCACGACACCGGCCCCCGCGAGGTCGTCCGCCTGATCACCTGCGGCTCGGTGGACGACGGCAAGTCGACCCTGATCGGACGGCTGTTGCATGACGCGGGCGGCGTTCCGTCCGATCAGCTCGCAGGCCTTCCCGATCTGGATGGCGCGCCGGACCTGGCCTTCCTTGTCGACGGCCTGTCGGCCGAGCGGGAACAGGGGATCACCATCGATGTCGCCTACCGCTTCTTCGACATTGGAGACCGCCGCTTCGTTCTGGCGGATACGCCGGGCCACGAGCAGTACACCCGCAACATGGTCACCGCCGCCTCGACGGCGGACCTGGCCATCGTCCTGGTCGACGCGCGCAAGGGGGTTCTGACCCAGACGCGGCGGCACAGCCGGCTGCTGTCGTTGCTGGGCGTTCGCCGGGTCATTCTGGCGGTCAACAAGATGGATCTTGTGGAGGGGTCCCGGACGCGCTTCGACGCCATCGTCGAGGACTACCGCGCCTTCGCCGACCCGATCGGCCTGACCGACATCACCGCCATCCCGACCTGCGCCCGCACGGGGGAGAACATCTCGACCACGGGGGCCCTGACGGCCTGGTACGCCGGCCCGGACCTGATGGCCTACCTGCGGACGATCAGACTGGCGCAGGCGGCGTCCGAGCCCCTTCGGATGACCGTGCAAGGCGTCACCCGAGCCCATGCCGACTTCCGCGGCTTCGCGGGCCGGATCGTGGGCGGCGTCGCCCGGCCCGGCGACGCCGTCCGCGTGCTGCCCTCGGGCGTCAACGCCGCGATCGACCGGATCGTCACCATGGACGGCGACCTCGCCGAGGTCCGGACCGGCCAGTCCGTGACGCTGACCCTGACGCCCGAGGTGGACGTCTCCCGTGGAGACCTCATCGTCGCCGCGCAGGATGCTCCGGAGGTCGCGGACCAGTTCGAGGCCCATCTGGTCTGGATGTCCGACCGCCCGCTGCTGCCGGGCCGGTCGTACTGGTTGAAGCTGGGGGCAACGACGGTTCCGGCGCGGATCAGCGACCTGCGTCACAAGGTCAATGTCGATACCGGGGAGCGCCTGGCCGCGCCGACCCTTGCCCTGAACGACATCGGCCTGTGCACCCTTGCGCTTGATGCCCCGATGGCCTTCGAGCCCTATGTCCACAACCGTGACCTCGGCGGCTTCATCCTGATTGACCGGGCGAACAATGAGACCGCCGGAGCGGGCATGATCCGTTTCGCGCTGCGCCGCGCGGCCAATGTGCGGCCCCAGGCGCTGGCGGTCAGTCGCGCCGAACGCGCCGCGCTCAAACGCCAGTCGCCGTTGGTGCTCTGGTTCACGGGCCTGTCGGGGGCCGGAAAATCGACCATCGCCAACCGGGTCGAGCAGCGGTTGCTTGAGGACGGCCTGCATTCCGCGCTGCTGGACGGCGACAACGTCCGCCACGGGCTGAACCGGGACCTGGGCTTCACCGACGCCGACCGGGTCGAGAACGTGCGGCGGGTGGCCGAAGTAGCCCGGCTGATGACGGATGCGGGCCTGATCGTGCTGGTCTCCTTCATCTCGCCCTTCCGCGAGGAGCGGCGCATGGCGCGCGAGCTGATGGGGCCGGGTGAGTTCCTGGAGGTCTTCGTGGACGTGCCTTTGGCGGTGGCTGAGGCGCGCGACGTGAAAGGGCTGTACGCCAAGGCCCGGTCCGGCCAGCTGAGCCATTTCACCGGCATCGACAGCCCGTATGAGGCGCCCGAGGCTCCGGAGCTGCGGATCGATGCGGCCGCCTGTTCGCCGGACGAGGCGGCGGACCGGATCATGGCGCTCGTCCATGCCGCCCAGGCGGCCGGCCGGCGGTCCTGACACAACCGCATCAGCCCGAACCGCGACCATCGAACCGCCATTTCATCGCCAGCACGCCCGCAGACATGACCAGGGCGCAGGCGTTGGCGACGATGATAGGCCAGGCCGTGGTCAGGACTCCGTAACCGACCCAGAGGGCGAAGCAGGTGACCGTCAGCGAATAGGTCCGGAGCGACACGGCCGAGGCATCGCGGGACTTCCAGATCTTGACGATCTGGGGGACGAAGCTGGTGATGGAACACAGGGCGGCGGCGGTGCCGACGATGTTGGCGGCGAGATCGCTCACGTGGCGGCCTTGCGGCGGCGGGCGGCCGGTTTGGCGGGCGGCTTGCCGGCGGCCTTGCGCGCCGCCGCCGTCACATCCTCGGCGCGGGTGGCGACGACCGGCATCGGGTCGTCCCCACGCAGTCGCTGGGCCCGGGCCTCGACCTCGGCAAGGATCATCGAGAGATCCTTGTCGGTCAGGTGCTCGATGCCGATGAACCGCTCGTCGGCGGCGGTGATGGCGTGGAGCAACTCATCCAGCTTGGCCTGCATGGCCGCGCCGTCGCGGTTCTGGGTGTTCTGGATCAGAAACACCATCAGGAAGGTGATGATCGTCGTGCCGGTGTTGATGACCAGTTGCCAAGTCTCGTTGAACCCGAATACCGGACCGGACAGCGCCCAGACCAGCACGATCGCCAGACAGCCGATGAAGGTCCACGGCCTGCCCGCGAGCTTCGCGGTGGCGTTGGCGAATCTGACGAACTGCTTTTCCATCGCGCCTCAACCGCCCGTCACAACGAAGGTTGCCCGCCCGCGAGCGCCGGCGCCCGTCGCTCCATCGTCCGGCGTTCATAGGCGTGTCCGAGCGACAGGATGCGGGCGTCGTCCCACTTGCCGCCGATGAAGCTGATGCCCACCGGCATGCCGCGGTCGAAGCCCATCGGCACGGTCAGGTGCGGGTAGCCGGCCACCGCCGCCAGCCGGCTGGCCGAGCCCTGCGGATTGTCGTCATCCTCGCGGTCATTGGTCCAGGCGCGCGAGGTGGTCGGGGCGATCAGGGCGACGACGCCGTGGTCAGCCATCATCCGGTCGATGCCCTCGGGACCGGCGGCGCGGAACGAACGTTCGCGCGCCTCGACATAGGCGGGATCGTCCAGCCCGCCGGTGGCCTCGGCCCGCTCGAACAGCTCCTGGCCGAACAGGACGGTCTCGCGCGGCTCGGCGGCGTTGAAGGCGATGACGTCGGCCAGGGTCCGGGTCCGCACCTGCGTGGGGTCGGTCGAGGCCAGATAGAGGTTGAGATCGTGCTTCAGCTCGGTCAGCAGCACAGTCAGCTCCCAGCCGCCGATCTGGCGGAAGTCGGCGGGGGGCTCGGTGATTTCGACGATCTCGGCCCCGGCCGCGCGCAGGTTGACCAGCGCCCGCTCGAACTCGGCCTGGGTCTCGGCGGAATAGTTGGAGATGAGAAACCGCATCACGCCGAGACGGGCGCCCTGCAACGAGTTCGCGTCCAGCGCCGCGTGATAGTCGACCCTGCGCGCATCGGCCTCGACGGTCGCGGGGTCCAGCGGGTCGGAGCCGGCGATGGCCGTCAGAACGATCGCGGCGTCCTCGACCGTGGTCGCGATCGGCCCGGCGGTGTCCTGCGAATGGCTGATCGGCACGATATGGGTGCGTGAAACCAGACCGACGGTCGGCTTGAACCCGACGACGCCGGTGACCGAGGCGGGACAGGTGATCGAGCCGTCCGTCTCGGTGCCGATGGCCGCCGGCGCGAGGCCCAGTGCCACGGCTGTCGCGCTGCCCGATGACGAGCCGCACGGCGTGCGCAGCGGGTCATAGGGATTCAGGGCCTGACCGCCGACGGCGCTCCAGCCGCTGATCGAGTTGCCGGACCGAATATTGGCCCACTCCGACAGATTGGTCTTGCCCAGCACGACGGCGCCGGCGGCGCGCAGACGGGCGGCCACGGGCGCGTCCCGCCCGCTCGCATTGTCGACCAACGCCAGGGAGCCGGCGGTGGTCGGCATGTCGGCCGTCTCGATATTGTCCTTCAGGAGGACCGGCAGCCCCCGAAGCCAACCGTCCGGGCTCGGGTGGGGCTGGTCTCCCAGCAAGGCCGGACTGACCGTAATGACCGCGTTGAACGGCTCAGGCCCGATATGATCGACGCTCTGGATCAGCGCCAGCGAGCCCTCGAGCGCGCGAGCGCCCGGGAACTGGCCGTCCACGACCGCGGCCGCCGTGGGCGGCTGGAAGATCCGGCCGCCATCCTCGCCGGGCAGGGTCCAGCTGCCGTCTTCATTCGGGGTGGCGCAGGCCGTCAGCGAGACGGCGGCAAGCGCCGCCGCGATCAGTCCCGCGCGGCGGGCGCCCTTGAGCCGATGGTGCGGTCGAGGAAGTCCAGATACGTCCGCCATTGCTGCAGTTGCCTTTCGTTGCCACGCACCCCGTGGCGCTGGCCTGGATAGAGCATCATCTCGAACGGGACGCTGCGGCTCTGCAGGCCGTCGATGACGCGGGTGGCGTTCTCGAAGATAACGTTGTCGTCGGCCATGCCGTGCAGCAGCAGCAGACGGCCCGTCAGACTGTCCAGCTGGTCGAGGACGTCGGAGGCGGCATAGCCCTCGGGATTGGCCCCGGGCGTCGACATGAAACGCTCGGTATAGTGGGTGTCGTAGAGGCTCCAGTCGGTGACCGGCGCGCCCGAGATGGCCGAGGTCAGGTTCATCGCCGGCTCGGTCAGCATGTGCAGGGTCATGAAGCCGCCGTAGCTCCAGCCCATGGCCGAGATGCGATCGTCCGCCACATAGGGCAGCGACCTCAGATAGTTGATGGCAAGCACCTGATCCTCGATCTCGGGCTGGCCCATCTTCAGATAGAGGGCCTGTTTGAAGGCCGCGGACCGGTCGCCCTCGCCGCGATTGTCGAGGCGGAAGACGATGTAGCCGGCCTCGGTGAGCAGCTGGCTGGTGGCGCCCTGCCAGCTCTGGCGGACGCCGCCGCCCGAGGGGCCGCCGTAGACCTGCATGACCACCGGATACTGTTTCGACGGATCGAACCCCGGCGGCGTGGTCATCTGCCAGACCAGCATCTCGCCGTGGCTGTCGAGGACGCCGAACTCGGGCGTCTGGCGGCGCGAGGCGTAGGGCCAGAAGGGGTGGTTCTCGTCCAGCCGGTTCTCCTCGATCCAGCGCACGAAGGTCCCGTCGGCCCGGTAGAGTCCCGACTGGGGCGGCGTATCGAGGTCGGAATAGTTGCCGACGAAGGCGGTGCCGGTCCGGTTCATCGAGGCCGACCACCAGCCGCCGTCAGGGGTCACGGGGACGAAGCGTCCGTTCTGCTCGTCCAGCGCGGCGCGCCACAGCCGCTGGGTCGTCGGCCGCTCGCCCTGGACGTCGCACATGGCGACCCGGCCGCCCGGCATCGGACAGGCGCTGTGCCCGCCGGTGACGCCCGCGGGCCGTTCAGCATAGCCGAAGGACGCGGTGAAGAAGACCTCGCCCGTCTGTTGATTGACGCCGTTCAGGCCTTTCACCGGCCACGGGCCCCAGGTGATCGGCCGGATCATGGTTCCGTCACGGGCGTACAGATACAGGTGCCGCCAGCCGGTCTCTTCCGAGGACCAGATGAAGCGGCCGTCCTCCAGCGCCTTGAAGTCGTCGGTCAACGGCACCCAGGCGTCCGAGGTCTGCGTCAGGATCACCCGCGAGGCGCCCGTGTCCGGATCGACGCTGAGCAGGTCCAGCGTCTTCTGGTCGCGCGACTGGCGCTGGACATAGAGGGTGCGGCCGTCGGCGGACCAGTCGACCCGCGCCAGATAGATGTCGCGGTTCTCGCCCAGATCGACCTGCACCCGCTCGCCGCTCTCGCGGTCATGGACGAACAGTTCGACCACGGCATTGGGTCGGCCGGCGCGCGGATAGCGCTGCTCGATCACGCTGGCCCCGCCGCCGGTGATGTCCAGCCGCGGGATGACATCGACGGTGCTCTCGTCCGTCCGTTGCAGGGCGATATGGCGCTCGTCGGGGCTCCACCAGTAGCCGGTGTCGCGGTTCATCTCCTCCTGGGCGATGAATTCGGCGGTGGCCCAGGTGATCAGGCCCTCGCCGTCCGTGGTCACCGCCGTCTCGCGGTTTCCGTTCAGCTCCAGCACGACCAGATCCTGGTCGCGGACGAAGGAGACGAAATTGCCCCTGGGCGAGACCTTGGCGTCGATCTCGTCGGCCTCCGTTTCCGTCAGCCGGCGCACCGCCCCGCCGTCACGCTCGGCCAGGAAGATGTCGCCTTCCAGCGGGGCGAGGATATAGCGCCCCTGCTGGTCCCAGGAATATTCGACCACGCCGCGCTGGCTGATCCGCATCCGCTCACGGCGCGCCTTTTCGGCCTCGGACAGTTCGCCGGCGTCGGGGACCAGGGCCCGGGCGTCGATCAGTTTGAACGGCTCGCCCTCGCCGGTCGGCGCGGCCCACAGGTCCAGCACATCGACGTCGTCCTCGCGCGACCGCAGGAAGGCGACCAGTTCGCCGTCGGGCGACAGGCTGACGCCGCGCGCCACCGGACCGGCCAGCGACGGATTGGCGAACACCCGCTCGGGCGTCAGCACCGCCGGGTCCGCGGTTTGCGCCAGAACGGCGGAGAACGGCGACAGGGCGGCCAGAAACAGGGTGGAGGCGAGGAGTTTGTTGCGCATGACGGCGACGCTAGCGGTCGTTTCGGCCGGCGTCATCCCCGATTCCGCATGGTCGCCGGAGGGGTCGGGAATACACCATGGGTCCGGAAAATTGTCGGGCGACCGGACGACCGGTCGGGTGGTCGCCGCCGGACCGGGCTGTCGATCCGGGCGCCGCTGCCGTGATGTGTGTCGAACCGTCAAAGACCCTGTCGCCTCCGCCTCTTCATACCAATGCACAGGACTGCGTCAGCTTCGGTCGCAGGCGACTGAAGAGCCGTCGAACGGGGCGCCGACAAGGGGCGGGAAGACACGGTCGGGGGCGAAAAGGGACGCGATGATCAGGGGCGGGAAGACAGCATCGGGCCGGACGCGCGCCGAACCGGGCCGACGCGACATCCGCATCCCTTCCCCCCTCGCCTCTCACCCCGTAATAAGCCGGCAATGACCGACGTCGCCGTCTCCCCCCCGCCCGCCAAGCCCTCCGCCTTCCATGAGCTGGAAGTGCTGTGGGTGCGCCACTGGACCGACCAGCTGTTCAGCTTCGCCATCGCCCGGCCCGAGGATTTCCGCTTCCGCTCGGGCGAGTTCGTCATGATCGGCCTGCCCGGCGAGGCCAAGGACGGTTCTGGCGGCAAGCCCATCCTGCGCGCCTATTCGATCGCCAGTCCCGGCTGGGCCGAGGAGCTGGAGTTCCTGTCGATCGCCGTGCCCGATGGCCCGCTGACGTCGCGGCTCGTCAATATCAAGCCCGGCGACAAGGTGTTGATGGGCAAGAAGCCGACCGGCACCCTGGTGCTGGACGCCCTGACCGGCGGCGAGCGGCTGTGGCTGATCGGGACGGGCACCGGCCTGGCCCCGTGGCTCAGCGTCGCGCGCGATCCCGACACCTACAGCCGGTTCAAACACGTCGTCGTCTGCCACACGGTGCGCCACGTCGCCGACCTGGCCTATCGCGACTTCTTCACCTCCGGGATCCACGAGGATCCCCTGGTCGGCGACGAGGCCAGGGCCCAGCTGACCTACTATCCCACCGTCACCCGCGAGCCGTTCGACACCCCCGATGGCGAAAGAGGGGGCCGGATCACCGACCGCATCAAGTCCGGCGCCCTGTTCGCCGACCTCGGCGTTCCCGCCGGCTTCTCGCCGGAACGCGACCGGGTCATGCTGTGCGGCTCGATGGCCATGATCAAGGAGACGGGCGAACTGCTTGAAACCTTCGGCATGAAGGAGGGCTCGAACGCCGAACCGGGCGACTATGTGCTGGAGCGCGCCTTTGTCGGATAACGTCACGATCGATCCGCGCACCGCGCCGGAAGCCTGCGCCTCCATGGCCGAGGTGCGCCAGGGCGTCGACGCCCTCGACCGCGCCCTGGTGCGGCTGCTGGCCGAGCGTCAGCGCTATATGGACGCCGCCGCCCGCATCAAGCCGGACCGTTCGGTGGTGCATGACGACGCCCGCATCGAGGATGTGGTGGCCAAGGTGCTGGCCGCCGCCGGTCCGGCCGGCCTGTCGGCGGCCATCGCCGAGCCGGTCTGGCGCACCCTGATCGACCGCTGCATCGCCCACGAGTTCGAGACCTTCGACCGGACCCGCGGCTAGCCCCTCAGGCTTTTGAGCATCAGCGCGTGCCGGAAGGCCGCCACATCGGCCAAAGCGATCTCCAGCGCGTCGCGCACGCGGTCCAGCAGCGGCGGGGCTTCGGCCTTGTCGGCCGCCTCGGCCGTCTGGCAGGCCGCCGCGAGGGCCGCGGCTCCGATGCCCGCCGCGGCGCCCCGGATCGTATGCACCCCGTCGCGCCAGCCGTCCTCGCGCACGTCCAGCATCGGCGACCACATCGCCGCCTGCTGGACGAACAGGCCGAGCACCTCCTCGGTGATGCCGTCGTCGCCGCCGGTCATCCGTTCCAGCACGGCGAAATCGACGGCCCCGGACAGGTCCCTGAGCGCCATATGCCTCGTCTCCCCGCCGCCCGCGGCTGATTCCGCGGCGAGCGTAGCCGTTCCTGCGACAAACCGAAACGACGGCCCCATTTCCCTTGCGCGCGAAGGCCGCACCCATTAGGTACGCCCCCTCGCCGAAACCGGTCCCGGACCGGCACACGGCGAAACGGCACGGGCCTTGCGTGGCCCCGTCCAGACGAATGGTCCGGGTGATTAGCTCAGTTGGTAGAGCAGCTGACTCTTAATCAGCGGGTCGTAGGTTCGAACCCTACATCACCCACCATCGTCCTCTCTTCCCGACACTGAGCGACCGGCAGTCGGATCGGCGCGTCCGGCTGGACTTCCGCCTCCCGACAATGTTCATCTGCGCCCCGCAAGGACGCGGCCGGCGAGCGGCGCGAGACGTCCGACTGTCCCCGGGGATGAAACATCATGAAGCGCGCTTTTCTGACCACGGTCGCCCTGCTGGCGCTCGCCTGCCCCGCCGCCGCCCAGACGCCCGAGCCCGTCTCGCCGATCGCCGCCCCGCCCGTCCCCGGGCCGGTCGAGCCGCAGGTCGCGCCGGGGCCCGTCGCCGCCCCCGCCGTCGCCGCGGCGGACGAGACGACCCCCAAATGGGACGTGCAGAACCCGCCCGGACCGTCGCGCGACATTCCCATCGACGTCACGCGCGGGACCTGGATGTCGCTGGACGTCAGCCCCGACGGCCGGACCATCGTCTTCGACCTGCTGGGCGACATCTATGTCATGCCGGTGGGCGGCGGTGAGGCGCGCGCCATCGCCTCGGGCGTGGCCTGGGACATGCAGCCGAAATGGTCGCCGGACGGCCGCCACATCGCCTTCACCTCGGACCGGGCCGGCGGCGACAACATCTGGATCATGGACGCCGACGGCTCCAACCCGACCCAGGTGTCGAAGGAAAGCTTCCGCCTGCTGAACCAGCCCGAATGGTCGCCGGACGGCGAGTTCATCGTGGCCCGCAAGCATTTCACCTCGTCCCGTTCGCTGGGGGCCGGCGAGATGTGGATGTACCACCGCTCGGGCGGCGGCGGGGTGCAGATGACCGAGCGCCGGACGCAGCAGAAGGACACGGGCGAACCCGCCTTCTCGCCGGACGGCCGCTATCTGTATTTCAGCGACGACGCCACGCCGGGCGCGACCTTCGAATATTCCAAGGACGTCAACGAGCAGATCTACATCATCCGCCGTCTCGACCGCGAGACGGGGGACATCGAACCCTACATCACCGGTCCGGGCGGCTCGATCCGGCCGACGCCCTCGCCCGACGGCCGGTCGATCGCCTTCATCCGGCGCGTCCGCTACCAGTCGGTGCTCTATGTCATGGATATCGAGTCCGGACGCGAGACGCCGGTCTTCTCCGGGCTCGACCGCGATCTGCAGGAGACCTGGGCGGTGCACGGGGTCTATCCGGCGATCAGCTGGACCCCCGACAACCGCTCCATCGTCTTCTGGGCCGACGGCCGCATCCAGCGCGTCGATGTCGCGTCGCAGGCGGTCACGGACATCCCCTTCCACGTCGCCGACACCCGGCGGGTGCAGGACGCGGTGCGCTTCCCGGTCGAGGTGGCGCCCGAGACCTTTGACGTGCGCATGGTCCGCTGGGCCCGGCCCTCGCCGGACGGCACGAAGGTGGTGTTCGAGGCCCTCGGCAATCTGTGGATCCGCGACCTGCCGACGGGCACAGCGCGCCGCCTGACGCGCCAGAGCGACCATTTCGAGCTGTATCCCAACTGGTCCCGGGACGGTCGGTCGATCGTCTATACGACGTGGGATGACGAGGACCTGGGCTCGGTCCGGGTGGTCCCGGCCTCGGGCGGCGTCGGGCGGGTCGTGACGCCGAACCCCGGCCACTATGTCGAACCGGTGTTCTCGCCGGACGGCCGCACCGTGGTCTATCGCGCCACCGGCGGCGGCTCGCTGATGCCCGCCCTGTGGACCCGCGACCCGGGCGTCTATCGCATTCCGGCCGGCGGCGGAGAGCCGGAGCTGATCACCGACGAAGGCTCCAGCCCCCAGTTCGGGGCGGACGACGACCGGCTGTTCCTGTCCGGCCGCGACGGCGACAAGCGCACCCTGATCTCGGTCGATCTGGACGGCGGCGACGAGCGGACCCACCTGACCTCGGAATGGGCCAGCGAGTTCGCGGTCTCGCCCGACGGAAACTGGATCGGCTGGACCGAGCGGTTTAACGCCTATGTCGCCCCCTTCGTCCAGGCGGGCCGCCCGATCACGGTCAGCGCCGAGGGCAAGTCCCTGCCCCAGGCCCGGGTCACCCGCGACGCCGGCGAATGGCTGAGCTGGTCGGGCGACAGCCGCCAGCTGCAGTGGTCCTCGGGGCCGGAGCTGTTCACCCGCGACCTCAACCAGGCCTTCAGCTTCGTCGACGGCGCGCCCGATGAGCTGCCCGAGCCGGCCGAGGCCGGGATCAATCTGGGCTTCACGGCCCGGACCGACGCGCCCGAGGGCCGAATGGCCCTGACCGGGGCCCGGCTGATCACCATGAACGGCGCCGAGGTGATCGAGAACGGGGTCGTCATCGTCAACGGCGCCCGCATCGAGGCGATCGGCCCGGCGGGCTCCACGCCCGTCCCCGCCGGCGTTCCGGTGATGGACATGGCCGGCAAGACCATCATGCCGGGCCTGGTCGACGCCCACTGGCACGGCTCCATGGCCTCCAACGAGGTTATTCCGGAACAGAGCTGGGTCAACTACGCCACCCTGGCCTTCGGGGTGACCACGATCCACAACCCGTCGGCCGACACCAGCGAGACCTTCGCCCACAGCGAACTGGCCCGGGCCGGCCGGGTGGTGGGGCCGCGGATCTTCTCGACCGGCACCATCCTTTATGGGGCGACCACCGCCTTCACGGCCCAGGTCGATGACCTCGACGACGCCCTGTCGACCCTGCGGCGGATGCAGGCGGCGGGCGCCTGGAGCGTCAAGAGCTACAACCAGCCCCGCCGGGACCAGCGCCAGCAGATCATCGAGGCCGCGCGCCAGCTGAACATGATGGTCGTCCCCGAGGGCGGCTCGCTGTTCCAGCACAATATGTCGATGATCGTCGACGGCCACACCACGATCGAACACTCGATCCCGCTGGCCAACCTCTATGACGACGTCCACCAGCTGTGGCGCCAGACCGGCGTGGCCTACAACCCGACCCTGGTGGTGGCCTATGGCGGCAGCTATGGCGAAAACTACTGGTATCAGGAGAGCAACGTCTGGGGTCACCCGATCCTGACCCAATACGTCCCACGCCGCCTGCTCGACGCCCGCGCGCGGCGGCCGGAGACCCTGCCGGACAATGAGTGGAACCACATCTCAGTGGCCCGCGAGGCCCGGCGCCTGGCCGACCAGGGCGTGACCGTCACCATCGGCGCCCACGGCCAGCGCGAGGGTCTGGCGGCGCACTGGGAGCTGTGGAGTCTGTCCCAGGGGGGCATGGCGCCGCTGGACGTGATCCGGGCCGGCACCCTGAGCGGCGCCCGCTCCTTGGGCCTCGACCGCGACCTCGGCTCGCTGGAGGTCGGCAAGCTGGCCGACATGGTGGTGCTGGACCAGAACCCGCTGGAGAACATCCGCAACACCACCTCGGTCGCCTACACCGTCCTCAACGGCCGGGTGTACGACTCGGGCATGAACGAGGTCGCGCCGCGCCAGCGTCCGCGCGCCCCCTTCTGGTTCGCGGGCGCCGGCGGCGAAGCCTGGCCGGCGAGCGCGGCGGCGGACACCGAGTCCGACGGCGATCACGGTCACTGAGGGCCGGTCTGACGGGAAAGGCGGGACCGGGGGCGGTCCCGCCGCCGGGGCGGCTCAGGCCTCGACGGCCGAGGGTCTGGGCCGCTTCATCCACGGCGGCTCGGGCATCGAGCGGCGCGCGGCCGCCTGGGCCTGGGTCCAGCGCAGGTGCAGGTCGGCGAAATAGGAATCGTCCTGCTCGATCCGCCGCTGGTCGCCGCTGAAATAGTCGCGGCGCAGGGTCAGGACATCGAACGGCGCGCCGACGCCGACGTTCGAGCGCATGGTGGTCGAAAAGGAGATCAGCCCCAGTTTGACCGCCTCGGCCAGCGGGCTGTCGAACGCCAGTCCGCTGGACAGGATCGGCTTGCCGTATTTCAGCTCGCCGATCTGGAGGTAGGGTGTGTCAGGCCCGCATTCGATGAAATTGCCCTGGCTGTAGATCAGGAACAGGCCCATGTCGCCGCCGTTGATCTGGCCGCCCAGCAGCATGGTGGCCGAGGTATTCAGGCTGTCGGCCTCGAGCCCGGGCGCGATCGACAGACGTACGCTGCGCAGGGCGTGGCCGAGGATCTGGGCGCACCGGAACAGGGTCGGGGCGGTCTCCAGCGTCTCGGCCGGCTCGCCGACGTTCAGGTGGACGCCCTCGTGCGCCATGGCCATGGCCGTCTGGGTCACCGACAGATTGCCCGCGGTGCAGACGCCCAGCACCCGCTCGCCCGGACGGTCGACGACATGCAGCTTGCGATAGGTCGAGATGCTGTCGACGCCCGCATTGGTGCGGGTGTCGGCGATCAACGCCAACCCCTCCTCCACCAGCATGCCCACGCAATAGGTCATGCGGCGTGCGAATCCCGCCCGTCCGTCATGGCGTTCACGGTAACAGATTCCTGCGTCCGGTAACCCATGACCTAGGCCTGCTGCTGACCCTGTTGCATGTCGGCATCACGCACGTTCAGCCGCACCGCCAGCCGTTCGCCGCCGCCGCCATAGCTGGCTCCGCGCACGGGAGCCGCGCCCCGATAGTCCAGGCCGACGGCGACCCGCACATAGCGGTCGGTGGCGCAGATGCCGTTGGCGGGATCGAAGCCGACCCAGCCGAGGTCCGGCAGCCAGGCCTCGGCCCAGGCGTGCGCCGCCTCCTGGTCGTCCTTGCCGTCCCGGCGCAGCAGATGGCCGGAGACATAGCGGGCCGGCATGCCCATCTGCCGGGCGCAGGCGATGAAGACATGGGCGTGGTCCTGACAGACGCCGCGGCCGAGGGCGAGCACCTCCGCCGCCGTGTGGGTGGGCGTCGTCACCCCGACCTCAAAGGCCACCGAGCCGTGGATCCCCACCATCAGCCGATGCAGCCGTTCGAGCGGGGGATGGGCCGAAAACTCCGAGGCGAAGACCGAGATCAGCTTGTCGGGCCGGGTCAGGGCGGTGTCGCGCAGGAAGACCAGCGGCGACAGGGTCTCCTGCCCCGCCGGAACCACACCGGCCGTGTCGGTGGTGATCACCTCGCCCGAGACCCGGACGGTCAGGCTCTGGGTCGGCTGTTCGGTGTAGAGGGTGTGGACAACGTTGCCGAAGGCGTCCTCGGACTGACGGATCCGGGCGTCGACATCCGTCTCGACCCGCCAGTGACGGACCTGCTGGGCCTCGGACGAGCGCGGCGTCAGCCGCAGCGTCTGGATGATGAAACGCGCCGCCCGGTCGTAGTCATAGGTGGTCGCATGGTCGATACGGACGCGCACGCTTAGCTCAGATACTGGTCATGGATGGCCTGACCCAGGCGATGATTCTCGCCGAGGAAGGCCTGGATGTACTCGTGAAGGCCGGACTGGAAGATGGCTTCCATGCGCGAATTGTCGAACGCCCGCATCCGGTCCGCCGCCAGCCGCTGGGCCGGCCCCCGTCGGCCGTAGTCGCTGGCCAGCCGTTCCAGATAGCGCACGATCGAGGCCTGGCAGCTGGCCAGCGAGCGCGGCATCTGGCGGTTCAGCACCAGCAGGTCGGCGACCAGCCACGGCTTGACGCTGTCGCGATAGACCCAGCGATAGGCGGTCAGGGCCGAGACTTCCCGCAGCAGGGTGGTCCACTGGAAATAGTCCAGCTGCCCGCCGACCCGTTCGCCCTCGGGCAGCAACAGGTGGTATTTGACGTCCAGCAGGCGGGCGGTGTTGTCGGCCCGCTCGATGGCCGCGCCGAGCCGCAGGAAATAATAGCCGTCGTTGCGCAGCATGGTCCGGCTGGTCGCGCCCTCGACCGACAGGGTGACCGTCTTCACCCATTCGAGGAACTGCGCAAAATCGTCCCGCCGGGTCGGCTGGCCCTGTTCCTCCAGCCCGTTCCAGGCCCCGTTGATGGCCTCCCAAAGCTCGACGGTCAGGGCCGTGCGCACCGACCGGGCGTTGGTGCGGGCGCGGGTGATGCAGGCTGTGATGGATGAGGAATTGTTCGGGGCGAAGGCCAGATACTCCCGCACCGACTTCTCGGTCGGGGACCGGCCCAGCGCCTTGGGGGCGCCGGCCGAGGCCAGGGCGCTGGCCCAGACCGTCTCGGCGTCGCCGTCGCCGCGCGTCGGAATGGCGGCCAGCCTCAGCGTGGCCTCGAGGATACGGGCGAGAAAGTCCGCCCGCTCGATATAGCGGCCGGTCCAGTACAGGCTGTCTGCGGTGCGGCTCAGCATTCAAACATCCAGCACCCAGGTGTCCTTGGTTCCGCCGCCCTGGCTGGAGTTGACCACCAGCGAGCCCGGCTTGAGCGCCACCCGGGTCAGCCCGCCGGGCGCGACCTTGATCCCATCCGGGCTGCTGAGCACGAACGGCCGCAGATCGACGTGGCGGCCGTGCAACTCACCCTTGTCCAGGGTCGGCGCGGTCGACAGGTCCAGGGTCGGCTGGGCGATGAAGTCGTCGGGATCGTCGATCAGCTTCCTGCGGAAGGCCTCGATCTCGGCCTTCGTCGCCGCGGGGCCGACCAGCATGCCGTAGCCGCCCGAGCCGCCGACCTCCTTGACCACCAGCTGGTCGAGCTTCGACAGCACTTCCTTCAGCGCCTCCGGCTCGCGGCAGCGCCAGGTCGGGACGTTCTTCAGGATCGGCTCCTCGCCGGTGAAGAAGCGGATGATCTCGGGCATGTAGGTATAGACGGCCTTGTCGTCGGCCACGCCGGTCCCGACCGCATTGGCCAGGGTCACGGTTCCCGCCTGATAGGCCGTCATCAGCCCCGGCACGCCCAACGTCGAATCCGGGCGGAAGGTCAGGGGATCGAGGAAGTCGTCGTCGATCCGGCGATAGACCACATCGACCTGCTGGCGGCCCCGGGTCGTGCGCATGAAGACCTTGCCGTCATCGACATAGAGATCCCGGCCCTCGACGAGATCGACGCCCAGTTTGTCGGCCAGGAAGGAGTGTTCGTAATAGGCCGAGTTGAACGGCCCCGGGGTCAGGACCACGATGGTCGGATCGGACCCGGCCGCCTCGGGGGCCGAGGCCCGCAGCGAAGCCAGCAGCATGTCCGTATAGGTCTCGACCGGCCGCACCGGATAGTCGGCGAACAGGTCGGGGAACAACCGCATCATCATCTCGCGGTTCTCCAGCATGTAGGAGACCCCGGACGGCGTGCGGCAGTTGTCTTCCAGCACGTAGAAGCCGTCCTCGCCCGTGCGCACCAGATCGACGCCGGCGATGTGGACCCAGACCCCGCGTGGCGGCCGCCGGCCCTGCATCTCGGGCACATAGTGGGGGTTGGTCAGGATCAGCTCGGCCGGGACGATGCCGGCCTTGAGACACTCCTGCGGTCCGTAGACGTCGGCGAGGAACAGGTTGATGGCCCGCACCCGCTGGGTCAGGCCCGCCTCCAGCCCGGCCCATTCGGACGCGCCGATGATCCGCGGCACGACGTCGAACGGGATCAGCCGCTCGCTGGACTCGGCGTCGCCATAGACGGCGAAGGTGATGCCCATGCGGCGGAAGAACAGCTCGGCCTGACGCGAGCGCGCCTGGAGCAGGCCCTCAGGGGCCTCGGCCAGCCACCGCGCAAGTCCGCGATAGCTCTCACGGACCCCGCCGCCGTCACCGGACATCTCGTCGAACGCCATGCTGCTCCCACTGCAACGATCTGGCAGCGTGGCCCGACTGGCGGCGCTGGCGCAACAGGAATGTTGCGCCGCCGCAAAGGTTCAGTGTCGGGACCCGGCGCAACCGGTCCGCCGCAGGCTGTCCGGAAGCGACCGACGCCCGCGCATGGCCGACGGTCGAACAGGGGTCCACGGACGAACCATCACACGCCCGACGCAGCAGGTTCACCGTGCGGTCGCGGCCGTGTCGCGGATGCGGCACGAACGAGCGGTACGCGGCCTTCTGCATTCGTCGGGGGCCGCCATGATTCATCGTTCACACCGTTCGTCCATCCTGCTCGGCGCCAGTGCGCTGAGCGTCGTCTGGGGCCTGGCCGGCAGCGTGGCCGCGCAGACCGTCGAGCCCAGCCAGCTGGACGAGGTCATCGTCACCGCCCAGCTGCGCGAGCAGAGCGCCGCCGACGTGCCATTCGCGCTCACGGCCTACAGCGGCGAAATGCTGGAAAACCTCGGCATCCAGGACTTCGAGGAGCTCTCGGCCTTCACCCCCGGCCTGCTGGTGCAGAACCAGTCTCCCAACAACCCCGGCTTCGTGATGCGCGGCATCACCTCGGACTCGGGCGAGGCCACCAATGAACCGCGCGTGTCGGTCTATCAGGACGGCGTCTCGATCTCGAAATCGCGCGGCTCCTACGTCGAACTGTTCGACATCGCGCGGATCGAGGTCGCCAAGGGCCCGCAATCGACCCTCTACGGGCGCGGGGCGCTGATCGGCGCGATCAATGTGATCCAGAACAAGGCCGACATCGCCGGCTGGGACGCCGCCGCCCGCGCCTCCATTGGCAATCTCGACTACCGGATGGTTGAGCTGATGGTGAATGCGCCGCTGGGCGACACCGCCGCCCTGCGCTTCGCCACGCGCATGAAGACCCGGGACGGCTATGTCGAGAACCTGCTCGGCGGCGAGGACTACAACGGCTTTGACACCGAGGCCTTCCGCCTCGGTGTCGCCTTCCAGCCCACCGACGCCTTCCGCTTCGACCTGATCGCCAACTATCAGACGGACCAGGCGCCCGGGACTTCGTTCAAGGCCATGGCCTACGGCCCCGCCGACCCGACGACCGGCGTGCTGCTGGGCGGGCGCGATCCCTGGGACGGCGCGGCCTTCACCCCATGGACGGCCATCGACGGCGGGCGGACCTTGGGCCTCGACCGCACGGTCCAGGGGGTCACCGGCATCGGCCGGTTCGACCTGACCGACAGCCTGACCCTGACCTCGACCACCGCCTGGCGCGAGTTCGAATCCTATGAGACGTTCGATCCCGACGGCATCTCCCTGCCCCTGCTCTCGGCTGTCGAGGACGCCTATGGCGACCAGTTCAGCCAGGAACTGCGCCTGAACTGGGACAATGGCGGCGCCCTCTCCGGCTTCATCGGCGCCGGTTACTTCAAGGAAGATGGCTTCCAGCGCACCCCGACCGAGTTCAACGAGCGCGTGGCCCTCGCCCAGCTGGCGGGTCTTCTGGACGGCAATCCCGCCGCCGTCGGCACGACCGCCCTGCCCCTCGCCGCCTTCTCGAGCCCGGCCCTGCTCGATCCCATCCTGGCCGCCTTCGGCATCCCGGCGCCCTTCATCCCGGGCATCCGCAACAATCTGAAGGCCTCGCACATCGAAACCGCCACCAACTCCGGCGAGCTGGAATCCTGGGATGTGTTCGGCGACGCGACCTGGCGTCCGACCGACCGGCTGGAGTTCGCCCTCGGCGTCCGCTGGACGCAGGACGACAAGACCAGCGGCATCTCCACCGCCGCCCTGAACGGTCGTTCGATCCTCGGCGGCCTGCTGGCGGTGCAGCAGCTGCAGGGCCAGATCGCCGCCCTGGTCGCCCAGGGCACGCCCGCCGCCCTGGCCCAGGCCGCGGCCCTCGGCGCCTTCGCCAACGGCCTGGTGTTCCAGCTGGCCCAGCCCGGCGCCGCCAACGCCCCGGTGACCGCCGCCTTCCCGCTGTTCGGCCTGACCTTCCAGCCGACCGCCGGCAATGGCGACGTCGTCAGCCAGGATCTCGAGGACGACGGCCTGACCTGGCGCGCCACGGCCCGCTACGCCCTGACCGACGACACCAACCTGTACGCCAACTACGCCCGCGGTCGCCGTCCGGCGGTGCTGGCCCCCAGCGCCCCGTCCGCGCCCTTCGGCGCCCCCGGCTTCACCTTCGTCGACGCCGAACAGGTCGACAGCTACGAGGTCGGCGCCAAGACGGCGATGATGGGCGGCGCCCTGCGCCTCGACGGCGCGGCCTATTTCTACGACTACACCAACTTCCAGACCACGGTGCAGGT
>JAHKAM010000019.1 GCA_018826515.1 Alphaproteobacteria bacterium | reverse complement strand
CGAGCCGCCGTTCTTGGTCGGGTCCACGTTCACATTGGACTCGATCATCTCGTGATACAGGTCGTTGCCTTCGCGGGTGCGCTCACCCACGCCGGCCAGAACCGAATAACCGCCGTAGGCCTTGGCGATGTTGTTGATCAGCTCCTGCATGGTCACGGTCTTGCCCACGCCGGCGCCGCCGAACAGGCCGATCTTGCCGCCCTTGGTGTAGGGGCACATCAGGTCGATGACCTTGATCCCGGTGACGAGGATTTCCGACGAGGTGGACTGCTCCTCGAACGAGGGCGCCTCGCGGTGGATCGGGCGGTACATGGTGGTCTGGATCGGGCCCTGCTCGTCGATCGGCGCGCCGACCACGTTCATGATCCGGCCGAGGGTGCCGGGGCCGACCGGGGCCAGGATGGAGGTGCCGGTGTCGGTCACGGCCTGGCCGCGCGTCAGGCCTTCCGAGGTGTCCATGGCGATGGTGCGGACCATGTTCTCGCCGAGGTGCTGGGCGACTTCCAGCACCAGGGTGAAGGGCTGGCCGGTCTTCTGGTCGACGTTCTGGGTCTCCAGGGCGTTCAGGATCGCCGGCAGCTGGCCGGTGAACTCGACGTCGACGACGGCGCCGATGACCTGGGCGATCTTGCCCACGCCGGTGCCGGCCGTATAGGCGGCGTTGCCCGTGGCGGCGGCGGCTTTCGGGGCCTTGGGAGCGGCCGGCTTCTTGGCGGCGGGTTTCTTGGCGGTGGTGTCGGTCATCGGTGCGTTCCGTTCGGAAGGTCGTGCGTGGCGTGTCAGGGCGGGGTTCGGATCAGAGGGCTTCGGCGCCGGCGATGATCTCGATCAGTTCGGTGGTGATCTGGGCCTGGCGTTTGCGGTTGTACTGCAGGGTCAGGCTGTTGATCAGGTCGCCCGCGTTGCGGGTGGCGTTGTCCATGGCGCCCATCTGGGCCCCGAAGAAGCTGGCCTGGTTCTCGTACAGGGCGGCCAGCACCTGGGTGGTGATGTTGCGCGGCAGCAGGGTCTCGAGGATTTCCTCTTCCGAGGGCTCATACTCATAGACCGCGCCGTTCAGGTCGATCGGCGGCGCGTCGCCGTCGACGACCGCGGGGATCAGCTGTTTCGGCGTCGGGATCTGCGAGATGACCGACTGGAAGCGGCTGTAGAACAGGGTCACGACGTCGGCGTTGCCGGCCTCGAACTCCTCGGCGATCAGGGCCGCGATGGGCTCCGCCGCCGGCAGGCCGATGACCTTGTGGTCCGACATCTCGAAGGTGCGCACCAGACGGTCGCCGTACAGGCGGCTCAGGCCGTCGCGGACCTTGCGGCCCACGGCGATGATCCGCACGTCCTTGCCCTCGGCGAGGAGGGACCGGATGCGCTCGCGCGCGGCCCGGATGACGTTGGTGTTGAAGCCGCCGGCCAGACCCTTGTCGCCGGTGGCGACGACGATCAGGTGCTTCTGGTCCGAACCGGTGCCGGCCAGAAGTTTGGGCGCGCCGTCGCCGGACACGCTGGCGGCGAGGTTGGCGATCACCGCCGCCATCTTGCGGGCATAGGGACGGGCGCTTTCGGCCTGGTCCTGGGCGCGCTTCAGCTTGGCCGCGGCGACCATGTTCAGGGCTTTCGTGATCTTCTGCGTGGACTTCACGCTTCCGATCCGATTGCGCATTTCCTTGAGGCTGGCCATCCGGGGCTACTCTCTCGCTATCCGGGGGCTCAGGCGAAGGTCTTGAGGAAGGCGTCCAGCACCGACTTCAGCTCGGCTTCGAGCTCCGGCGTCAGGTCCTTCTTGGCGCGGATGCCGTCCAGCAGCGAGGCGTTCGACGACTTGATGCGGGCCAGCAGCTCGGTCTCGAAACGGCCGATGTCGCCGACGGCGATGCCGTCGAGGTAGCCGCGCGTGCCGGCGTAGACCGAGACGACCTGCTCTTCCATGGTCAGCGGGCTGTACTGGGGCTGTTTCAGCAGCTCGGTCAGGCGCGCGCCGCGGGCCAGCAGCTTCTGGGTCGAGGCGTCGAGGTCCGAACCGAACTTGGCGAAGGCGGCCATTTCCCGATACTGGGCCAGCTCGCCCTTGATCGAGCCGGCGACCTTCTTCATCGCCTTGGTCTGGGCCGAGGAGCCCACGCGCGACACCGAGATGCCGACGTTCACGGCCGGGCGGATGCCCTGGTAGAACAGGTCGGACTCGAGGAAGATCTGGCCGTCGGTGATCGAGATCACATTGGTGGGGATGTAGGCCGACACGTCGTTGGCCTGGGTCTCGATCAGCGGCAGGGCGGTCATCGAGCCCGAGCCGTAGTCGGCGTTCAGCTTGGCCGAACGCTCCAGCAGGCGGCTGTGCAGGTAGAAGACGTCGCCCGGATAGGCTTCGCGGCCCGGCGGGCGGCGCAGCAGCAGGGACATCTGGCGATAGGCGACAGCCTGTTTCGACAGATCGTCATAGACGATCAGGGCGTGCATGCCGTTGTCGCGGAAGAATTCGCCCATGGCCGTGCCCGAGAACGGGGCCAGGAACTGCAGCGGGGCCGGCTCCGAGGCCGTGGCGGCGACGACGATGGTGTAGTCCAGGGCGCCGCGCTCCTCGAGCGTCTTGACGATCTGGGCGACGGTCGAGCGCTTCTGGCCGATGGCGACGTAGATGCAGTAAAGCTTCTCGCCTTCCGACGTCGCATTCGCGTTGACGTTCTTCTGGTTCAGGATGGTGTCGACGGCCACGGCGCTCTTGCCGACCTGACGGTCCCCGATGATCAGCTCGCGCTGGCCACGGCCAACCGGGATCAGGGTGTCGATGGCCTTCAGGCCCGTCTGCATCGGCTCATGCACCGACTTGCGGGGGATGATGCCGGGCGCCTTGACGTCCACGCGGCGGCGCTCGGTGAACTGGATCGGGCCCTTGCCGTCGATCGGCTCGCCCAGCGGGTTGACGACGCGGCCCAGCAGGCCCTTGCCGACCGGCACGTCCACGATCTCGCCCAGACGGCGGACCTCGTCGCCCTCGGCGATTTCATTGTCCTGGCCGAAGATCACGGCGCCGACGTTGTCGACTTCCAGGTTCAGGGCCATGCCCTTCACGCCGGCCTTGGGGAATTCGATCATCTCGCCGGCCTGGACATTGTCCAGACCGTGGATGCGCGCGATGCCGTCGCCGACCGACAGCACCTGGCCGACGTCCGAGACATCGGCTTCCACGCCGAAAGCGGCGATCTGCGACTTGAGGATGGCCGAAATCTCGGCGGCGCGGATGTCCATGTGGGGCTCTTCTTGGCTTAACGTTCAGTCTGTGGGGCGGAGCGGAAGCGGCTTGTCAGCCTATCCGGCCCGTTTGAGGGCGAATTTCATCTGGTCGAGCTTGGTCTTCAGCGAGGCGTCGTACAGGCGCGAGCCGACCTTGACCTTCAGGCCGCCCAGCAGGGCCGGATCGACGCGGGCTTCCAGCTCGGGATCCTTGCCCAGCGCCTTGCGCAGCGAGGCCTTGATGGCATTCATCTGGGCCGCGTCCAGCGGGGCGGCCGAAACCACCTCGGCCGAGACCAGTCCGGTGCGGATGGCATACAGGCGGTCGAAGCCGGCGATCACGGCGGTCAGGTCGCCCGACCGGCCGTTCTGGGCCAGCAGCCCCAGGAATTTGCGGGTCAGGCCGTCAAAACCGGCCTTGTCGGCGATGGCGATCAGGCCCCGGGCCTGGTCCTCATTGCTGATCACCGGCGAGGTGGCCAGCCGGCGCAGGTCGGCGCTCTCGCCCCAGGCCTTGCGCAGCGACTTGAGGTCCGCGCGAACGGCGTCCAGCGCCCCGCCTTCATCGGCGAGGTCGAAAAGGGCCTGCGCGTAACGTGCGCCGACAGTCGTAGTCCTGAAATCGTCAGCCACTCGTCAAGGTCCGCGATCAAAAGCGTTTGGGTCGCAACCGGCGGTGACGGATCACCCCGATCAAAGGCTTGAAATGCTTGAAAAAAGCACAACGGGTCCCTGTCTTGCGACAGAGGTCCCGGTTCAGCCGGGCGCCTGATAGCACGGGGTCTTCCCCCCCGCAACCGAGGCGGTGCGCCACAGGCGGGCGGCTTGTCGCAGGCCCGGGAGTCTCTATAGATCGGCGAAACCCTCCCCTCCGGACCGAGACCTCATGTTCGACAGCATCACGCCCCTTCTTTCCGATCCCGCGGCCTGGGCGGCCCTCGTTACCCTGATCGTCATGGAAGTGGTGCTGGGGATCGACAATCTGATCTTCATCTCGATCCTGTCGAACAAGCTGCCCGAGCATCAGCGGTCGCGCGTGCGCCGCATCGGCATCGGTCTGGCCCTGGTCATGCGCCTCGGCCTGCTGTCGATCATCGCCTGGCTGGTCGGTCTGGTTCAGCCGGTGATCAGCGCTTGGGGCTTCGATTTCTCGTGGAAGGATCTGATCCTGATCGCCGGGGGCCTGTTCCTGGTGTGGAAGGCGACCAAGGAAATCCACCACACGGTCGATCCGACCCCCACCCACGACATGCTGGACAAAAAGGATGTCGTCATCGCCAATGCCGGGGCGGCCATCTTCCAGATCATCCTTCTGGACCTGGTCTTCTCGATCGATTCGATCCTGACCGCGGTCGGCATGACCGAGCACCTGCCGATCATGGTGGTGGCCGTGCTGGTCGCCGTCGCCGTCATGCTGCTGGCCGCCGATCCGCTGGCCAACTTCATCAACAAGAACCCGACCGTTGTCATGCTGGCCCTCGGCTTCCTGCTGATGATCGGGATGGTGCTGATCGCCGACGGCTTCGGCGTCCATGTGCCCAAGGGCTATATCTATGCGGCCATGGCCTTCTCAGCCGGGGTCGAGGCGCTCAACATGCTGTCGCGAGGGTCTGCGGCCAAACGCACGGCGGCCGAGGATGCCGCCCAGGCCCGGGCCGAGGCCAATGCCGCCGAACAGCGCGCCGTCGCCGCCGAGGCCCGCGCTGCCGCTGAGGCCGGCACGCCGACCTAGAGAAAGCTGTAGGGGTCCACGTCGACCGACAGTCGCACCGAGGACGGCAGCTTGACCCGCGCCAGCCAGGCCCGGAGGAAGGCCTGGATATCCACATCCCGGTCGGCCCGGACCAGCAGCCGCTTGCGCCGACGACCCCGCACCATCGCCAGCGGCGCATCGGCCGGGCCATAGACCTCCAGCCGCTCGGCATTGGGGATGGCCCCGGCCAGCAGCTGGGCGGCCTTTTCGACGGCATCTGCCTTGTCGCCCGACAGGATCAGCGCCGCCAGCCGCCCGAACGGCGGCAGGGCGGCCAGCCGCCGCTCTTCGGATTCGGT
>JAHKAM010000018.1 GCA_018826515.1 Alphaproteobacteria bacterium | reverse complement strand
GGGCGGCGCCGCGGCGGCGGCCGACCGGGCCGTGTCGGGCGTGCGGACGCCCTCGGCGGTGCGCACGACGGGCGGCTCTGTCAGGCGTCCGGTCCGCTCCGACGCCGGGCGGAGCGGCATGACGGTCGGCGGCGGGGATGTCGGGACCGGGGTGGCGCCGGTTCGGGCGCGGGCTTCCAGCGCGGCTTGCGCGGCGGCGGTCTCGGCCAGGGTCAGCTCCGTGTCCGGGGTCTCTCCGGTGAGCGGGGGGACGGCGGGCAGGGGCGGCAGGACCTCAGGCCTGGTCATCTTGCCGGTCGCGCGCCTGTCCCCGAGCAGCGGTGTGATGGATCGCTCGGGGGGCAGCACTTCCGGCGTGATCGCCTTGCCCGTCTGCTCGCGGGGCAGAACCTCGGGGGCGGTGGTCTTGGCGGTCGGATCTTCTTCCACCAGCAAGGGCGTGGTGGCTTGCGCGCCATCCGGATCGCCGGCGGCCCCGTCGGTGCTCGCAGGCAGGACGAGCGGGGTCGGGGGCGGCGGGGGCGCGGCCAGGAAGCCCGGAACGACCGAGGCGTCGGCCTCTGCCTTGATCAGGGTTTCAGCGGGCGCGGGCGCCGCGGTCTTTTCGTCCGTCGTCGTCCCGGACTCGCCGGAGAGGGCCGCCAGCAGGTTCCGGAATCCGGACACGGCCTCTCCCGGCGACCCTTTCGGGACGCTCGTCGCGCCGGGCGCGGTGATGGACGGCAGCGTGAGGGCGGACATATTCCGGGAAACCGATCGCCAGGCGAAGGGGGACGAGGGCGCCTGCTGCGCCGGACATTCGGACCTCGTGGCGCAAGTCGCGGGCCAACTGAATGCTGAAGCCTAAGATACGGAATAGTCACAATAAAGTTGGTCCGGGTTGTCGCTGTTCTCCGGATTGGCTCAGTCGAAACTTGCCGCGTGAAGACGATTCTTGCCCGGCGCCCGTTCTCTGGCGTCGGACCCCCGCAGGGCGTCGCGCGCAGATGGCCCGCCGCTTGCGCGCCTCGCCGGTCATGACCCAGGCGCAAATCGCAACAGCGCGTAATTTCAATGGCTTGGCGGGATCGCATGTCTGCGCCGCCGGGCAAAAAGCGCGCAACGGCTGGCAGGGCTTGCCGGGCGCCGTGTGTATGGAGGCCTTCGGATGTCGCTGAACGCCATCATGAACACGGCCAGCTCGGGGCTTCAGGCCGCCCAGACCCAGCTGCGCGTGGTTTCGGACAATGTCTCCAACGTCAACACGCCCGGCTATGTCCGCAAGATCGCCGAGCAGCAGACCCTCACCAGCCAGGGCATGGGCTCGGGCGTGGAGGTGGCGCGCATCCGCCTGGCCACCGACCGCTTCCTGCAAGCCGCCAGCCTGAATGCCGGAGCCGAGTCCGCGCGCATGGGCGTGCGCCATGAGCTGTATGATCGCATCCAGTCGCTGTTCGGCGATCCGGGGGGCGACGTCGGCTTCTTCTCGCAGGTCGACGCCGTCTTCTCCGCCTTCGCGGCCAGCGCCGAGGATCCGACCTCCTCGCCCCGCCGACAGGATGCCCTGTTCCGGACCCAGGCTTTGTTCGACGAGGCCGGCCGCATCGCCGGCCAGATCCAGGCGGTCCGTGAGGACGCCGACAGCCGGATCCACAGCGCCGTCGAACGGGCCAACAGCCTGCTTCAACAGATCGAGGGCCTCAACCTCGAGATCGCGCGCGCCACGGCGGTGGACGGCGACGCTTCCGGCGCCGAGACGGCGCAGGCGGCTCTCATCGGTCAGTTGGCCGAACTGGTCGACATCCGGGTCTCGGTCCGCTCCGTCGGCGGCGTATCGATCCGCACGGGATCGGGAACCTTGCTGGCCGGGCAGGGCGCCGCGACGCTGGAATACAATCCGGCGGGAACGCTCACCGGCGAGACCGCCTTCAACGAAATCTGGATCACCGAGCCGGGCGGCCCGCGGCGGTCGCTGCTGGACAGCGTCACATCGGGCGAGATCAAGGGCCTGGTCGAGCTGCGCGACGTCGAGGCGCCCGCAGCGGCCGAGCGGCTCGCCGAACTGGTCGCCCATGTCGCTGATGAACTGAACCGGGCCCACAACGGCAACTCCGCCGTGCCGGCGCCGTCCAGCCTGACCGGCCGCAACGTCGGGCAAACCTTCGAAAGCGCGATCGCCGGCTTCTCGGGCCAGAGCACCGTCGCGGTCACGAATGCGGCCGGCGTGATCCAGGCCCGGGCCGACATCGTCTTCTCGGGCGGGACCATGACGGTCAACGGCGCGGCGGCGACGCCGGCCAGCTTCCTCGGCGTGCTGAACGCCCAGCTCGGCGGCGCGGCGACGGCCAGCTTCGTCGACGGCCGGCTGACCATAGCGGCGACCGCGCCCAACGGCGTGGCCGTGGCCGACGATCCCACCAGCCCGTCCAGCAAGGCCGGCCGGGGCTTCTCGCACTATTTCGGCCTCAACGACCTTGTCTCCACAGACCGGCCGGCCTTCTACGACAACGGGCTGACGGCCGCCTCGCCGCACGGCTTCACAGCCGGCGAGACCCTCACCTTCCGCTTCACCGGCGAGACCGGTTCGCGGCTGCGCGACCTGCAGGTCGCCGTGCCGGCCGGCGGTGCCGTGGGAGACCTCATCACCGCCCTGAACGATCCCGGCGTGGGCATCGGCCGGTTCGGGACGTTTTCGCTGGCCGCCGACGGCTCATTGTCCTTCACCGGCTACGGCAATCCTCCGCCGACGATGAGCGTCCTCGAAGACCGCACCACCCAGGTCCCTTCCGGCATCTCGGTGACAGAGTTGTTCGGCATCGGCGGCGGCGTGCGCGCCTCGCGGGCGGATGACTTCTCCCTGCGCGCCGATATCCGGCAGAGCCCCTCGCGTCTCGCGCTGGCCCAGCTGAACCTCGCGGCGGCGTCCGGAACCCCGGCGCTCAGCACCGGAGACGGCCGCGGCGCCCTGGCCCTGGCCGACGCGGGTGAACGCACCGCCAACTTCCAGGCCGCGGGGGGCGCTTCGGGCGGCCTCACCACGGTTTCGCGTTACGCCGCTGAACTGGCGGGCGAGATCGGCGGCAAGGCGGCGGCGGCCGAGAACCGGAAACAGACGGCCAGCGCTCTCTATTCCGAAGCCACGGCGCGCCAGACGGCGCACGAGGGCGTCAATCTGGATGAGGAACTGGTGCTGATGACCACCTATCAGCAGGCCTTCAACGCCTCGGCCCGTCTGATCCAGGCCGCCAAGGACATGTACGATACGCTGATGGGGATGGTCTGATGACCCGCGTCGCCACCTTCGGAAACTACCAGTCGGCCCTGCTCGATCTCATGCGGGCCCAGACCCGCGCGGCCGACGCCCAGGAACGGATTTCGACCCAGAAGAATGCGACCGACCTGACCGGCTTCGGCCGACAGTCCGAAACCCTGACCGCCATGAAGGGCGCCCAGAGCCGGATTCAGGGGTTCATCGACACCGGCGCGGCCGTGGCCGCGCGTCTGACGACCCAGGACCTGGCCATGGACCAGATCCGCGAGGCCATCAACGGCGCCCGCGAGGCCATCGGCGGCGCCGTCGGAACGGAGTCCGGCGGCTCGTTGATGCTGGAGCTGGAAGGCTTTTTCCAGGCCGCCCGCGGCGGACTCAACACCCGGCATCAGGGCGGTTATCTGTTCGCCGGCGCCTCGACGTCGACCGCGCCGGTCGAGGCCGCCAATCTCAGCGAACTGCAGGCCGCGCCCACCGTCGCCTCGCTGTTCAGCAACGACACCCTCAAGACGGCCAGCCGGGTCGCCGAGGGCACCACCCTGGAAACCGGCTTCCTCGCGGACGAGCTGGGCGCCGACATCCTGTCGATCCTGCGCGATATCCAGGAATACCACACCACGCCGGGCTCGGGCCCGCTGAACGGTCGGCTGTCGGAGACCCAGAAGGCCTTCCTGTCCAGCCAGCTCGTCCGGCTGGAACAGGCCGGAACGGCCGTGGTCGACAAGATGGCTCGTACGGGCTCGCTGGCCAAACAGGTCGAAAACATCACCCTCGGTCATGAGGCCCAGAAGATCGCCCTCGACGAACTGGTGGCGAATCGCACCGACGCCGACATGGCCGAGGCCATCACCAACCTGCAGCTTTCGCAGGTCGCCATCGAGGCCTCGGCGCAGGTCATCAGCCAGCTACGCCAGGTCTCGCTGCTCAACTATCTGAGCTGATGACGAATTTTCTTTACGGCCACGCTCGACACCTGTGTGTCGGAGAACATAAAGTGAACGGATGGCCGTTCTCGATCTGCGCAAGAAGCTCGCTGTCCTCGCGGACGCCGCCAAATATGACGCCTCCTGCGCGTCCTCCGGCACGACGAAGCGGGACTCGACCGGCGGCAAGGGGATCGGATCGACCGAAGGCATGGGCATCTGCCACGCCTACACGCCGGACGGTCGGTGCGTGTCGCTGCTCAAGATCCTGCTGACCAATTTCTGCATCTACGACTGCGTCTATTGCATCAACCGCGCCTCCTCGAACGTGCAACGGGCCCGGTTCAGCGTCGAAGAGGTCGTCGAGCTGACGCTCAACTTCTACAGGCGGAACTATATCGAGGGGCTGTTCCTGTCCTCGGGCATCATCCGCTCGGGCGACTACACCATGGAGCAGCTGGTTCTGGTGGCGAAGACGCTGCGCGTCGATCACGACTTTCGGGGTTATATCCATCTCAAGCTGATCCCCGAGGCTGACCCTTTGCTGGTCGAGGAGGCCGGCCTCTACGCCGACCGGCTGTCGGCCAATATCGAACTGCCCAGGGACGAGGCGCTGCGGCGTCTGGCGCCGCAGAAGGATGTCGCCGTCATCAAACAGGCCATGGGGCGTGTGCGTCTGAAGGTCGAGGCCGCCCGTCCGGCGAAAAAGGACCGGGCGAAGCCGCCCCGGTTCGCGCCCGCCGGCCAGAGCACCCAGCTGATCATCGGCGCCGACGGCGCGCCCGATACGGAAATCGTGGCCCGCAGCGCCTCCCTTTATGCCGGCTATGGCCTGCGCCGGGTCTATTATTCCGCCTTCAGCCCGATCCCGGACTCCTCCAGCGTCCTGCCGGTGTCGAAACCGCCGCTGATGCGCGAGCACCGCCTCTACCAGGCCGACTGGCTGATGCGGTTCTACGGATTTTCTCCCGGCGAGATCGGCGAGGCGGCGAACGACGGCATGCTGGACCTCGCCATCGATCCCAAACTGGCCTGGGCGCTCAACAGCCGGGCGCAGTTTCCGGTCGATGTGAACACGGGCGCGAGAGAGTTGCTGCTGCGGGTGCCGGGACTCGGGGTCAAGTCGGTGAACCGGATCCTGCAGGTCCGGCGCTGGCGAACCCTGCGGCTCGAGGACATTGGCCGCCTGTGTCGGGGGATCGACAAGGTCCGACCCTTCATCACCGCGCTCGATTGGACCCCCGGCGGCCTGACCGATGCCGCGGACCTGCGCGCCCGCATGACGCCGGCCGCCCCGCCGGTCCAGCTGAGCCTGTTCTGAATGAAGGTCGCCCACCTCGCGGATGAAACCGACTTCGAAGGTTGGCGAACAGCCGCACGGGCCTTCCGCCAGGCGGGCGTCGGGCCGGACGAGGCCGTGTTCCGTGTGCAGGAAGGCCCGGACGGTCTGTTCGACAGTCCCGTCCCGCCGCCGGTCGGAGAGGGCGGCTTCTCAACACCCGGGGCCTTCGTCGACCTGGCGCGCGAGGTGATCCTGCACCGGTCCGCGGACCGTTTCGACCTGCTGTACCGCCTGTTGTGGCGGCTCCGGGACGAGCCGGACCTGATGAAGGTGGTGACCGACCGCGACGTCGCTGACGCCCTTGAACGGGCGAAGAACGTCAGTCGCGCCAGCCACAAGATGAAGGCCTTCGTCCGGTTCAGACAGGCCGCCGACGCGCGGGGCGAGACCTGGGTCGCGTGGTTCGAACCGGCGCACCGGGTGCTGGAGAAGACGGCGCCGTTCTTCGCACGACGCTTCTCGACCATGCGGTGGTCGATCCTGACCCCGGACGGCGCGGCGCTGTGGGACGGGGAGGCTCTGTCCCTCGGACCGCCCGCGACCCGCGACATGGCCCCGGCGGAAGACGAGGTCGAGGAGTTCTGGAAGACCTACTACGCCTCGACCTTCAACCCGGCCCGGTTGAAGCTGAAGACCATGCAGGGCGAAATGCCCAAACGGTACTGGAACAACCTGCCCGAGGCCGCCCTGATCCGGGAACTGACGGCGCAGTCGTCGCTCAGGACCGAGGCCATGGTCGCGACGCCCGCCTCCGAACCGAACCTGCGTCTGGCGAAGACCCTGTCGCGCATCAACCGCGACCACGCCTTCGACGAGGGCTTCGTACCCTCGACCCTCGAGGAGCTCGGTCAGGCGGTGCAGGGCTGCCGCCGGTGTCCCCTGTGGCGGGACGCGACCCAGGGCGTCTGTGGCGCGGGGACCGCCCAGGCGCCCCTGATGATCGTCGGCGAACAACCGGGGGATCAGGAGGATCTGGCGGGCAAGCCCTTTGTCGGACCCGCGGGCAGGGTCCTGGACGACGCCCTGGCCGAAGCCGGCATCGCCCGCGAAGAGATCTTCGTCACCAATGCGGTCCGGCATTTCAAGCACGAGCCGCGCGGCAAGCGGCGCATCCACCGGACGCCTGTCGCCAGCGAGATCAGCGCCTGCCGCTGGTGGCTGGACGCCGAGCGGCGACTGGTGAAGCCGAAGGTGATCGTCACCCTGGGCGCGACGGCGGCGCTGGCGGTCCTGAACCGGAAGGTGACGGTGACAGGGGAACGGGGGCAGGCGACGTCCCAGCCGGACGGCGCGCACGTCCTGCCCACGGTCCATCCGGCCTTTCTGCTGCGCCTGCCGGATGAGGCGGACCGGGTGCGGGAGCGCCGGCGGTTCGTTCTCGACCTTGAACAGGCCCGCGCTCTCCTTTGACGGGTCTAAAAGCGTGGCTGAACGAATACGCCCCGCCCGCGTTGTGAGGTCTGCCCCAGCTTTGCCGTTTGGCCAGCGTAGGCAAATCGCGCAGGGCGATTTAGGTAGGGGCATGGCCGCAGCGGATTTCCAGATCGAGGACGGCGGACCGGGGCTCACGCTCCGGTTGACAGGCGACTGGACCGCGACCGAATTGGGCCGGATTTCGCGACGTCTGGACGATGAGCTTCAGGAGCGGTGCGTCGACGCGGTCGATCTGTCCGATATGGGCCGGTTCGACACCGCGGGCGCGCTCGCGATCGTGCAGGCCTCGAACTGCGTCCTGCCCTCGTCGGCCTGGACCCAGCGACCCGAGGCAGGTCGCATCTACGCAATGGTGGAAAAGCTGGAGCGGGAGAGTGCGCCCGCGCCGCGCCAGTCCCCCGGCTGGGTTCGCGCCTTCGCCAAGGTGGGGCGCGGCGTCGAAGACATCGCGGCGGAAGCCACCCTCTCCATGGCCTTTCTCGGCCGGCTGATCGTGGCCGTCGGCGCCGCCCTGCGCCAGCCCCGCGGGGTTCGCTGGCCGGCCTGGTTCAGCCAGGCTGAACGGGCCGGGCTCGACGCCATTCCCATCATCGCGATCACCAACTTCTTTATCGGCGCCGTCATCGCCTATCTCGGGGCCAATCTGCTGACCCAGTTCGGAGCCGGGGTCTTCACCGTCCAGTTGGTCGCCGTGGCGGTGCTGCGGGAATTCGCCGTGGTCATCACCTCCGTCCTGCTCGCAGGCCGCTCGTCGTCGTCCTTTGCGGCCGAGATCGGTTCAATGCGGATGAACCAGGAAGTCGACGCCATGCAGGTGATGGGGGTGAACCCCTTTCAGGCCCTGGTTATTCCGAGACTCGCCGCCATGCTGGTGATGCTGCCCCTGCTCACTTTCATCGGCATGATCACCGGCATGTTGGGCGGCATGCTGGTGACCTGGAGCGAGCTTGACTATGGCCCCTCCTTCTTCATCCAGAGGGTCAGCGAGGACCCGAACATGGGCACCCATCTGTTGGTCGGCATGATCAAGGCTCCGGTCTTCGCGGTGGTGGTGGCCGCCATCGGCTGCCGTCAGGGCATGGCGGTGGCCGGCGACGTGGAAAGCCTCGGGCGACGGGTCACCGCTGCCGTGGTCCAGGCCATCTTCGCCATCATCTTCCTCGACGCCGTCTTCGCCATGATCTTCCTGGAGCTGAACTGGTGACCGCGCCCGCCCCTGCGGGGAAGGCGCCCGAACTGATGATCGAAGTGCGCGGCCTGCTGAGCCAGTTCGGCGAGCGCGTGATCCACGAAAACCTCGACCTTGAGCTTGAGCGCGGCGAGGTTCTGGGCGTGGTCGGCGGCTCGGGCTCCGGCAAGACGGTGCTTCTGAATTCGATTATCGGCCTCAAGGAACCCGAGGGCGGAGCCGTCCGCGTGCTCGGATATGATCGCGCGACCATGAATGCGGCGCAGGAGGCCGACATCGAGCGGCGCACGGGCATCCTGTTCCAGCAGGGCGCGCTGTTCTCTGCGTTGACGGTCATCGAAAACGTCGCTTCACCCCTGGTCGAGCACACCAGCCTGCCCAAGGACGTGATCCGCGAGCTGGCCGAGATGAAGATCGCCATGGTCGGCCTCAAGCCGGAGTCGCACCATCTGAAGCCGGCCGAGCTTTCCGGCGGGATGCGCAAACGCGTCGGGCTGGCTCGCGCCCTGGCCCTGGATCCCGAGCTGCTGTTTCTGGACGAGCCCACCGCCGGGCTGGACCCGATCGGCGCGGGGGCGTTTGACGAACTGATCCGGCGGCTGGCCGACGATCTGGGGCTGACCGTCTTCATGATCACTCACGACCTCGACAGTCTTTACGCCATCACCGACAAGGTCGCGGTGGTCGCGGACAAACGCATCGTCGCCAAGGCTACGGTTCAGGAACTGGAGCGTTCCGACCATCCCTGGATACGAGAATATTTCCTTGGCCCGCGCGGTCGCGCCGCGGACAAGGCGGCTTAAGGAGAGCCGAGAATGGAAAGAGACGCACACTACGCCGCTGTCGGCATCGCCACCGTCGCCCTTCTGGCGGCGGCGGTGGTGTTCGCCATGTGGTTGGCCCGCCTGTCCTTCAACGAGGAATACGACGTCTATGACATCGTCTTCTACGGCCCTGTGCGCGGCCTGTCAGAGGGCGGCGAGGTCCACTTCAACGGCATCCGCGTCGGCGAGGTCACCGACCTGAACCTCGACCCCGAAAAGGGCGATCAGGTCATCGCCCGCATCCGCATCGACGCCACGACGCCGGTGCGCGTCACCTCGCGGGCCCAGATGGAGCCGCAGGGCATCACCGGCCTGAACTATATCCAGATCACCGCGGGCAATCCGCAGAGCGCCAGTCTGAAGGCGCAGTACCCGGCCAATGTCGTGCCGGTGATCCAGAGCCAGCCGTCGCCGATCGCGGAACTGCTCAGCGGGTCCGGCACGGTGCTGGCCCAGACGGTCGATGCCCTGAACCGGATCAACCGCGTGCTGTCGGATGACAACATCCGGTCGTTCTCGACCAGCCTCAAGAACGTCGAGAGCATCTCCACCGAACTGGAGGCCCGCAAGGGCATGCTGGAACAGCTCGAGCAGGCGCTGACCAAGGCCAATTCGGCGGTGGCCGAGTTCGAGGCCCTGGCCGTCAGCACGCGCGGCATCATCGAGGGCGACGGGCGCGAGGCCGTGGCCAACATCAACGCCGCCGCCGAGGAGGCGAGGGCGGCGGTCGCCTCGATCAACCGCACCGCGACCAATGTCGAAGGGCCGCTCAACGAGTTCGCCACCACCGGCCTGCCGCAACTGCAGCAGTCCATTCAGGGCCTTGAGGACGCGACGCGGTCGTTGGAGGGCCTGATCGACGAGGTCCGGTCCAGCCCGCGCGACTTCATCAGCCGTCCGCCGACCAAGGAAATGGAGGTCCAGCCGTGAACCGTTTTTCGCTGATCCGGCCGATCGTGGCGACCGTGGCCATGATGGCGCTTTCCGCCTGCGCCCTCCTGTCGACGCCCGATCCGGTACAGACCTACCGCTTCGGCGGGGTGTCGGCCTCCCCGGCCGCCCCGGCCATCGCCAACCCGATCCAGGTCACCCTGCGGCGGGTCGAGTTTCCGGAGGCGGTCGAGGGCGACAAACTGCTGGGCGTGACGGGGACGGAGACGGCCTATATCGCCGGCGCCCGCTGGGTCTCGCCGGCGTCGGATCTCTATATGGAAAGCATCGAGGACGCCTTCGCCGCCCAGGCGACACGGGTCCGTCTGATCGGCCCGCGCGAGCTGACCCGCGGCCAGCGGTCGTTGGACATCGATGTTCGCGCCTTCGAGGCTCGTTATGACGCGCCGGACCTGGCCCCGACCATCGTGGTCACGGCGCGCGCCCGCCTGCTGGCCTTGCCGGAGCGCACGGTGGCGGCCGAGCGGGTTTTCACCATCGAACAGCCCGCCTCGGCCAACCGGGTATCCTCGATCGTGGAAGCCTTTGACCTGGCGACCCGCGATCTGAACACGCAGATCGTGGCCTGGACCGACGCGAGCGCGGGTTGACCTAGAGCGGCCGGCGCAGCTCCGCCATCCGGCTCTCGACCTCGGCGCGGCGGCTGCGCGACGCCGTCAGTTCGGCGGCGGCCCGGTCGATGCGGGCCTTGAGGTCGTCGCGGACGCGGGCCATGCGGGCCTGATCCGGCACAACCTTCTTCGGCCGTTTGGCGTTGAGCCCGAGGGCCTCTTTCCAGTCATCGCGCCACGCGGTCACGCCCTCTGCGCAGGCCTTGAGCGCCTCGGCGGCGCGGGCGTCGGCGTTTTGGGCGCTGCGGATCAGCGGCAGCGACTGCAGGGCGGCGGCGCGGCAGGCGTCCAGCATCGCCCGTCGGGCTTCCAGCGGATGCGCCGGAGCGTCCTCGCCCGGCGCGTGTCCCGAGAGCCGGGCGGATGCCGCAGCGAGGTGGGCGTCGAGATCGGCGAGCGCATCCCGGATTTCGGTCCAGGCCCCGTCCAGGGCGCCCGAGCGGCGAGCGGCGCCTTCGACCCGGCCCGACAGTTCCGTCGCGGTCGCGGTCAGGCCGGCGGCGGCCCGGCTCCAGTGCTCGCGAAACCGCTTCAGTCGCCCCCCGCGACCGTCAAACAGGCCCGCGAGGCCCCGACGCGGCTCCAGGGAGCCCGGATCCAGGCCCTCCAGCGTCGAGCGGGCGTGGGTCAGTTCGGCGGCGGCCTCGGTCAGGTCGCCGGTCCGGGCGGCGGCCAGGGCGCGTTCGATCCGTTCCACCGCAGCGGCGCGGGCGGGCTCGCCGAAAGCGCCCGCCGTGGCGTCGTCCCAGGCCGCGTCGATCTCGGCGACGCGCGCGGCGTCAGGCTCAGGCCAGTTGCCCTGCCAGCGATAGGCGCCGTCAGCCATCACTCGTACTCCACCCCTCCGGTTCTGCGACCGGTGGGACAGTATGACTACGACTTGAGCCCGGCGGCAACGGTCCAGGTTGTCCCGGCCGGCGAGGCTTGCCCGTGGCTCCGCCCGGCGGCGCCCGCTCGGCGGGGCCTGACGCCGTCTAGTTGACGCCGGCCGCGACCGTGTAGGCCGCCTCGGTCTTGCTGGCGACCTCTTCAAGGGTCACGCCCTCGGCCAGTTCGATCAGCTCCAGACCAGAGCCGTCCGGCTTGACGTCGAAGACGCACAGGTCGGTGATGATGCGGCTGACCACGCCCGTGCCGGTCAGGGGCAGGGTGCAGGCCTTCAGCACCTTGGACTGGCCGTGCTTGTTGGCGTGATCCATGACCACGACCACGCGCTTGACGCCGGCGACCAGATCCATGGCGCCGCCCATGCCCTTCACCAGCTTGCCCGGGATCATCCAGTTGGCGATGTCGCCGTTCTCGGCCACTTCCATGGCGCCCAGGATCGACAGGTTGATGTGGCCGCCGCGGATCATGGCAAAGCTATCCGCCGAGCTGAAATAGCTGCTCTCGGCGATCTCTGTGATGGTCTGTTTGCCGGCGTTGATCAGGTCGGCGTCGACCTCGTCCTCATAGGGGAAGGGGCCCATGCCCAGCATGCCGTTCTCGGACTGCAGGGTGACCTCCATCCCGTGCGGGATGTAGTTGGCGACCAGGGTCGGGATGCCGATCCCGAGGTTGACGTAAAAGCCGTCCTGCAGTTCGCGGGCGGCGCGGGCGGCCAGTTGTTCGCGGGCGCGGGCCATTATGCGGTCTCCCGGGCACGGACGGTGCGTTGTTCGATACGCTTCTCGGGCACGGTCAGGACGATCCGGTCGACATAGATGCCGGGGGTGTGGATCTGGTCGGGGTCCATGGAGCCGGTCGGGACGATGTGCTCGACCTCGACCACGGTGACCTTGCCGGCCGTGGCCATCATCGGGTTGAAGTTGCGGGCGGTCTTGCGGAACTGGAGATTGCCGCGGCCGTCGGCCTTCCAGGCCTTGACGATCGACAGGTCGGCGACGAGGCCGGTCTCCATGACGTAGTCGCGGCCGTTGAAGTCGCGGACTTCCTTGCCCTCGGCGACCAGGGTGCCGACGCCGGTGGCGGTGAAGAAGGCGGGGATGCCCGCGCCGCCGGCGCGGATGCGCTCGGCCAGGGTGCCCTGGGGGTTGAACTCGAGCTGGAGCTCGCCGGCCAGATACTGGCGCTCGAACTCCTTGTTCTCGCCGACATAGGACGAGATCATCTTGGCGATCTGGCGGGTCTCCAGCAGCTGGCCGAGGCCGAAGCCATCGACGCCCGCATTGTTGGAAATGACGGTCAGACCCTTGGTCCCGCTGTCGCGCAGGGCGGCGATCAGGTGTTCGGGGATGCCGCACAGGCCGAAACCGCCGGACATCACGGTCATGCCGTCGAAGGTCAGGCCCTCGAGGGCGGACGCCGCGTCGGGGAAGATCTTCCGCATCGCTTCCTCATATTTTCACCGCCTGATGAATATTGGCGGCGCTCGTCCGTCCGTACCGTGGGCTGGCGACACGGGCAAGGCAGGCGGGAAAAAACACAGGCCGGAACTGCGACGCTTTCGCGCCTCATCCGCACGGGGCGACAGCAGCCTCGGTCATGACCGGACCTGGCCGATGGTGACCGGGTGCGCCGGCGGCGCCCCGCGATGGCGATACCGTGCGCCCTTGACCATCATCTTCAGCGCCTCCCAGTGAATCCCGAACGTCACCTTCCAGGTCAGGAGGGGATGGGTGACGAAGGCGCGCAGCAGTTCGCGGTCGGTCAGCGGGCGGCGGCGGCCGGCGAAGCTTGCGGTCAGGATGGGCGTCTCGCCCCGGCGGACGGCGACGACGACCGAAACGGCCTCGCCCGGCGGCCGGACCGTGAAGTCATAGGTCAGGTCGCGGTCCATGAAGGGCGAGACGAAGAACCGCTTGTCCACGCTTTGCCGCACGGGGCCCGTCCGATCCGCCGGGGTGGCGACCAGGTAGCTGTGGCGCTCGTGGAAGGTGTTGGTCACCTCATAGAGAAGCGCGGCCAGCGCCCCGTCTGGCCGGTGGCAGAAGAAGACGCTGATCGGATTGAAGCCGTAGCCGAGAATGCGCGGCATGGTCAGCAGACGGATGGGGCCGCCGCCGGCATCGATTCCGGCCGCGGCCAGGTGGGCCTCGACCTGGGCGCGCAGGGGCCGGCCCGAGCGGTCCCCGTGGTCGGCGGTTCTCAGCGTGATGGGCCCAAACCGCCGGCGCAGCAGGCGGAGCCGCTGCTGCAGCCCGTCCAGCTCATCAAGGTCGGCCAGCACCATCCACAGGCGGTAGCGCAGGCGGTGGTCGAAGGTGCGCGAGCGCTGGTGGACGACCTCGCCGACATAGAGGGCCGACGAAGGGGCGATGGCTGAATCCGTCGTCACGCCGCCTCGGTCTGCCGGTCCGGAACGTTGGCCGGCGCATGGAGGTGAATCCGGCCGCTCTCGTTCTCCACATCCCACGGCCGGCGCACGCCGCCCAGCTGTTCGGCCACCGCCAGCCCTGCCTGAAGCCCGTCCTCATGGAAGCCCGATCCGAACCAGGCGCCGGCGAACCAGACATTGCGGCGGCCCTGCAGCGACCAGAGTTCGGACTGGGCGGCCACGGCGGCGGCGTCAAAGACCGGATGCTCATAATCCCATTCGCCGAGCACCAGCGCCGGATCGGGCGATTTGGCCGGGTTGAGGCTGACGAACAGCGGCGGGCCGGGCAGGGACTGGAGCTCGTTCATCCAGTAGGTGACCCCGCCTTCGCCAGCGCGGTCGGAATATCCCATATGGGTCCAGGCCGCCCACGCCTTGCGTCGCCTCGGCATCAGCGAGGTGTCCCGGTGCAGGATGACGTGATTGGGCCGATAGGCGATCGCGCCCAGCAGACGGCGGTCTTCGGCCGAGGGCGCCTCGAGCAGCTTCAGCGCCTGGTCCGAATGGGTGGCCAGCACGACGGCGTCGAACCGCTCCAGCCGTCCGTCGGCGAAGCGCAGCGCCGCGCCGTCGAGGCCGCGCAGCACCCCGGTGATCCCGGCGTTGGTGACGATCCGGCCGCGGAAAGCCTCGGCCAGCCGTTTCACATAGGACCGGCTGCCGCCATCGACCGTGCGCCAGGTCGGCCTCAGGTCCACCTTGAGCAGATTGTGGTTCATGTAGAACCGCACGAAGGAGGCTGCCGGATAGTCGGCCATCTGTCCCATGGTGCAGGACCAGATGGCGGCGGCCTGGGGCAGCAGATGGGCCTCGCGGAACAGGGGGCCGTAGCCGCTGCGGGTCAGATAGGCGTCCAGTGTCTCGCCGGACCGCTCGAGCGCGGCGAGATCGCGCGGCGCCTGTTTCTGGAACCGCAGGAGGTCGCCGATCATGCGCCAGAACCGGGGGCTGGCGTAGTTGCGCTTCTGGGCGAACAGGGCGCCCAGACCCTGGCTGCAATATTCGAAGGCGCCGTCGTCGATGGACACGGCGAAGGACATCATGGCCGGCTTGGTCGGCACATCCAGATGGGCGAACAGGGCCTTCAGATTGGGGTAGTTCGCCTCGTTGTAGACGATGAAGCCGGTGTCGACGGCCACCGGCTCCTGGGGGGAGGGGGCGTCGACCGTGCTGGAATGGCCGCCCAGTCTGTCGTCAGCCTCGAACAGGGTGACATCATGGCCCTGGGACAGCAGCCAGGCGCAAGACAGGCCCGATATGCCTGAGCCGACCACGGCGATGCGCCGTCCGGCGGGCGATGCAGGCGTCTCGGCGACGAGATGAGGGGGCATGCCGACTCCAACTGATGTTAGACCAGCTACGGTCGGAACGGCGCGGCGGATGCCGTCATCCGGACGCTACGCTTCGTCGTAGCTGCGGAATAGTCTGTCTGTCAGGAGCGCCCATGTCTTTCGCCAATGTCGCCATTCGCCGGCTGCAGGATGCGCCGTTTCCGGACTTCGTCGCCCGCCCGGCGATCGACAGCCTGGTCAGCGAGGCGCGCAAGCGGCTGGACCGCGAGGGGCCGCATGACGAGGCCGGCTTCGCCCGTGACATGGCCCGCCGGGCCATCGCCGAACACACGGCGGCCGCCAACGCCCAGCACTATGAGCTGCCGCCCGAGTTCTTTGAAATCTGTCTCGGCGAGCGGCTCAAATACTCCTGCTGCCTCTATCCGGCGGCCGACACGACCCTGGACCAGGCCGAGGAGGCGGCGCTGGCCGAAACCTGCGCTCACGCTGCGCTCATGGACGGTCAACGCGTGCTGGAACTGGGCTGCGGCTGGGGCTCGCTGAGCCTCTGGATGGCGGAGCGGTATCCGCGGTCCTCGATCACCGCCGTCTCCAACAGCCATGGCCAGCGCCGGCATATCGAGGCCCAGGCCACGGCGCGCGGCCTGACCAACCTGACCGTCATCACCTGCGACATGAACGACTTCACCCCTGACGCCGGCGGCGAGGGCTTCGACCGGATCGTCTCGGTCGAGATGTTCGAGCATATGGCCAACTGGCGCGCCCTGCTGACGCGGGCCCATGGCTGGCTGAAGCCGGACGGGCGGATGTTCATCCACATCTTCACCCATCGCGACGCGCCCTATCGCTTCGACCACACCGACAGCGGCGACTTCATCGCCCAGCATTTCTTCACCGGCGGGGTGATGCCCAGCCGCGGCCTGATGCGGCAGTTTCCGGACCTGTTCCGGGTCGAGCAGGAATGGACCTGGAGCGGGGTCCATTATCAGCGCACCGCCGACCACTGGCTGGCCAATATGGACGCCAACGCCGACCGGGTGATGGAGCTGATGCGCGAGACCTACGGCGCCGACGCCGCCCTGTGGCGGCGGCGATGGCGGCGGTTCTACCTCGCCACGGCGGGTCTGTTCGGCAATGACGGCGGAAACACCTGGGCCGTCAGCCATTATCTTCTGAAACCGGCACGAGGGGCTGAAACGTGATCAAATACATCGCCGCCTATCTGGGCGCGGGCCTGACCTTCGCGGCCATCGACGCGGTCTGGCTGACCACCATGACCAACCGGCTGTACAAGCCGGTGCTCGGCCCGATCCTGGCCGACAAGCCGGACATGAGGGCGGCGGTCGCCTTCTATCTGATCTCCATCTTCGGCACGGTCTTTCTGGCCATCGAGCCGGCCCTGCGCGAAGGGGCCTGGCAGCGGGCGGCGATCAACGGGGCGGTGCTGGGGTTCGTGGCCTATGCGACCTATGACCTGACCAACCAGGCCACCCTGAACGTCTGGTCGACGAAGCTGACCCTGATCGACCTGTGCTGGGGCACGACCTTGACCACGGTCTCGTCCCTCGGCGGCTATTTCGCCGCGCGCTGGGCCGAGGGGAAGTTCGGCTAAGGCCCTCGGGATTAACCTTTTTCTTCCCGTGAGACGGGCGCGAGGTGGCCAGATCGCAGCGATAGGGTAAAAGGTCGGACTGGATGTGGTTCAGTCGGGGGACGCCTTGCGCGCTGGCATCAACGCTTTGACGGCGATCTTCGTGGTCGGCGTTCTGGCCGGTCTGGCATTGACGCCGGACGGTCGGGCGTGGCTGCGCAATCCCACCGTCATGCTCGGCGACAAGGCCGCGGCCTCGGCCCCGCCGTCGCCCGCTCCGACTCCGGCCCCGCTGCCCGTCGCCGCGCCTGCGCCCGCCGCCGCCGCCGCCGTCCGGGTGACGCCGCTGGGCGCAAGGCTCGCGCAGGGCCCGCTGCGGATCGGCGTCTTCGGCGACTCCATGGCCGACGGCCTGTATGCGGGCCTCTATCGCGACCTGCAGGACCAGCCGAACCTCTCGGTCACCAAATTCTCGCAGGTTTCCACCGGGCTGAGCCGCTACGACTATGTCGACGTCCAGTCGCGGACGCGGGCCCAGCTGGACGAGACGCCCGTGGATGTCGCCGTCATGCTGTTCGGCACCAATGACGCCCAGGGCATCGACACCGGCGGCGTGGTGCACATGTTCGGGACCGAGGGCTGGAAGGCCGCCTACGCCCGGCGGATCGACGACCTGGTCGCCCTGCTGCGCAGCCGCGACGTGGCGGTCTACTGGGTCGGTCTGCCGCGGATGAAGCGCGACAGCTTCGACGACCGGATGATGCTGATCAACGGCGTGGTCGAGGCGCGGATGCGGGCCCTGGGCGTGCCGTATATCGAGACCACGGCCCTGACCTCGAACGACGCGGGCGGCTATGAGGCCTATCTGCCGAACGACAGCGGCCGCCGGGTGCTGATGCGGGCCAACGACGGAATCCATATGTCGATGGCCGGCTATCTGCGGATGAGCGCCCCGGTCGCGGCCCGGCTGAAGCGCGACGCCGGGCTGGACCGTCCCCGGCCCGTTCCGGCCGGCGCCTCGCCCGCCACGCCCGCCGCCTGAGCATGAAGGCGCTTGCCGGGGCCCTCGTCGCGGCATTTCTGGCGTCCGCGGCGCAAGCCCAGAGTCCCTACCAGCCGGTCGAACGGCCGGCGCCAGGGTCCTCCGTCTGCCCCGACGGCCTGTGTCAGCCCGAGGCCCTCGCGGGCGTGTTCGAGGCCCTGTCCCGTGCCGGGGCGGGTCGCGACGCGGCGCCGGTGCATATCCTCCAGATTGGCGACAGCCACACGGCGGGCGACCGCATCACGGGTAAGCTGAGGTCGGCCCTGCAGGCGCGCTTCGGCGACGGGGGCCGCGGCGTCCTGCCGCCCGGCGTCCCCTACGCCGGCTATGCGCCCCTCCAGGTCGAGGTGACCCCGACCGGATGGACCACCACCCTCGCGCCGCTGGTCGGCAATACCGGCTATGTCCGGGCCGGGGTCGGGCTCACCGGCGTGCAGGCGATCACGGTGAGCCCCGGCGCCGTCCTGACGATCGAGCGGGAGCCCCTGGCGCCGAAACCCCTGCGCATCGGCCTGTGCGGCGAGGGGCCGGGCAGGCTGCAGATCACCGCCGACGACCAGACCTGGATCGAGACGTTCGAGGGCGAGCGCTGCCCGTCCCGGGTGGCTAACGGAGCGCCGCGACGCATTGAACTGCGCGCGCTGGACGGAACGCTGTCGCTCGACAGCCTGCGCCTGACGCACCTGTCCGGCGGGGTGGAGCTGTCCAACCTCGGCGTGGTCGGGGCGACGTTGCGCGATCTGGCAGGGCGCGACCAGGCCGTGGTGGCGCGCGAACTGGCGGTCTGGCGGCCGGCGCTGATCGTGCTGGCGTTCGGGACCAATGAAGGGTTCGAGGACGGACTGGACGCCCGGGCCTGGGAGGCCCTGCTGCGGGGGCAGATCACCCGTCTGCGGCGGCTGGCGCCGGGGGCCTCGCTGATGATCCTCGGCGCGCCCGACGCCCTGCGCAACGGCGCGGCCAACGGATGCGGCGCCGACGGCCGCCGCCGGCCGCCGCCGTCCCTCGCCGTGGTGCGGGACGTGCAACGCCGGGTCGCCGCCGACATGGGTGTGGCGTTCTGGGACTGGCACGGGCGAATGGGCGGCGACTGTTCAGCGGATCGGCTGGCGATGAGGGACGAGCCCTTCATGCTGCGCGACCGGGTGCATTTCACCTCGGTCGGCGCCGACTGGCTCGGCGGGATGCTGCACGCGGACCTGATGACGGCCTATGACGCCTGGTCGGCGCGGCGCGGGGAGACGGAATAGATGCTGTTCCCCACGCTCGCCTTCGGCGTCTTCTTCCTGTTCGTCTATTTCACCGCTTGGTCGCTGGATCGCGAGAACGGGCGGCGCAAGCTGTTCCTGCTGCTGGCCAGCTGGTTCTTCTACGCCCAGTGGGACTGGCGGTTCGTCGCCCTGCTGATCGCCTCGGCCGTGCTCAACTGGGCCATCGGCGCCCTGATCGCGCGAACGCGGGAGCGAGGGGACGGCCGCACGGCCTGGATGGTCGGGCTGGGCGTCGCCGCCAACCTGCTGATCCTGGGCTTCTTCAAATACTACGGCTTCTTCATCGAACAGGCCGCGGACCTGCTGATGCGGTTCGGCTGGGAGCGGGACCTGCCCCTGCTGCAGATCGTCCTGCCGGTCGGCATCAGCTTCTTCACCTTCCAGGGCATCTCCTACGTCGTGGACGTGCATCGCGGGAAGACGCCGCCGGCCAAGAGCCTGCTCGACGTCATGCTGCTGATGAGCTTCTTCCCGCATCTGGTGGCCGGACCGATCGTGCGGGCCTCGGACCTGCTGCCGCAGTTCGACCGGACGCCGCGGCTGACGCGGGCCATGGCGACGCACGGCCTGCTGCTGATCGTCTGGGGCCTGTTCAAGAAGACGGTGATCGCCTCCGAGCTGTCGGTGAACCTGGTCGATCCGGTGTTCTTCGACCCGTCGGCCTACTCCGCCTTCGACATCGCGGCGGCCACCTATGGCTATGCGGTCCAGATCTATTGCGACTTCTCGGCCTATTCGGACATGGCCATCGGGCTGGCGGCCCTGCTGGGCTATTCCTTCCCGCGCAATTTCGACCAGCCCTACCGCGCGTCGTCGATGCAGAGCTTCTGGCGGCGCTGGCATATCAGCCTGTCCAGCTGGCTGCGCGACTACCTCTATGTGCCGCTGGGGGGCGGGCGGAAGGGGCTGGTCTCGTCCTGCATCAATGTCTTCATCACCATGGTGCTGGGCGGGCTGTGGCACGGCGCGGCCTGGACCTTCCTGGCCTGGGGCGCCCTGCACGGCGGGGTGCAGGTGATCGAGCGGCTGGGGCGCGCCGCGTTCGGCGACCGCAAGGTCATTCCGACCGTGGTCGGGGTGCTGGTCACCTTCCACATCGTCTGCCTGGGCTGGATCCTGTTCCGGGCCGAGAGCTTCGACCTCGCCATACAGATGCTGCAGGGGCTGGGGCGGATGGGGCCGGTGACGGCGTTGACCCCGCTGCTGCTGACCCTGATCGTGGGCGGGCTGGCCATGCACTGGTTGCCGCCGCGCGCCATCGAGGGCGTGGCCGAACGGCTCAAGGCCGCGCCGTCGGTGACGCTCGGCCTGCTGATCGGGGCCGCTATCCTGCTGGTCGAGGCGGTGCGTCCCGAGGGCGTGGCCCCCTTCATCTATTTCCAGTTCTGAGGCGTTGAACCGACAATGACCGACGAGCGCGATCCTCCCGAAATCCCGCTGGAGCCGTTTCCGGTTCACCGGCCGGAGTCGCCGTTCCCGCCGCTGTACGAGAGCCTGCCGCCGCCGGCCGACCCGCCCAGCGACTGGATCGAGACCGCCGACGCCCACGACCTGCCGACGCGCGAGAACCGGCTGGCGGCCCTGGGCCGGTTCGCCTTCCCGCCGGCCCCGCCGCTCGACGACGAAGGCGTCGCCGCCCGCGACCGCCGCTGGACCAGCCGGACGATCGGGGTCAGCGCGGTCTTTCTGCTGGTCTTCAACGCCGTCTCGCCGCTGAACTGGTCACGCCAGCAGGCGCCGTCCTGGCTGCAGGGCACGGTGCAGCAGATGTCCGAGGTCTGGGTGGCCCAGCTGGCGGTGTTCGGGGTGGACATGCCGCGGCAGGGCGCGCGCGAGGCCTGGATGGCGGCGCGCGACGCGCGGTTCATCGGCCAGGAACCGGCGCCGGAGTCGACAGCGGCCGGAGATTCGTGAAACCTGCGGCGGCGTCCGGGGGCGCGACGACGACGGGTTGAGAAGCGGGGGCTTCGTGAAGATCGACAGACGCAAGGCGCTGGCCGGCGCGGCCATGCTCGGCCTCGGCGCCGGGCCGGCATGGGGCCAGACCTCGCGGCGCATCCGCCGCGGTGCGTCCAGCCTGTCGGCGACCAGCGACGACGTCGTGGCCTTCGGCGAGGGCGTGGCGCTGATGAAACGCCGCGGCGACCAGCGCTCCTGGGCGCGTCAGAACACGATCCATGCGCGCAACGGCCAGCACAACAACGGCCTGTTCCTGCCCTGGCACCGGCTTCAACTGGCGCATCTGGAACGGATCATCGCCGAACTGACCGGCCACGCCGGCTTCGCCATGCCCTACTGGGACGCCCAGGAGCATCAGACGCTGCCGTCCTGGGTCACCGGGCCGGGCGCGCTCCTGTACGAACGGCAACGGGCCCGTGGCGTCGATACGCTGGACTTCAGCGCGGCCCGGTGGGCGCGGTCGCCGCATGTCGCGCGCCTGACCTCCGACGGATTCGAGACCTTCGCCGGCCGCCTTCCCGACGGCGCCGGCATGGTCGAGGGCTATGGCCACAACTTCATCCACGAACTGGTCGGCGGGCTGATGCGGCGGCTTACGACGGCCGCGACCGACCCGATCTTCTGGCTGCATCATTGCAACGTCGACCGTGTCTGGGCGACCTGGCACGCGCGGCAGGCGGCCAACGTCTATCCGGCCGACTGGACGGCGCGGACGCTGGGCGGCTTCGTCGGCGCCGGGGGCGAGGACACCGGAAGCTGGCGGGTCGGCGATGTGCTGGAGACGCGCTCGCTGGGCTACGCCTATGACCACCTGTTCCCCTTCCCCGTCTTCAGCGCGCCCGACGCCGGTCCGCCGGGCGCGACGCGCCGCGAGCCGACGGGCGGCGTGGTCTATCAGCTGCGTGCGGAAGGCGAGCCGGGACGCGACGGCATGAGCGTGACCCTGCCCGCCGAAGCCCTGGCGCGGATGCGTGCGGCCGACGACACGCTCATGATCGCCGGCGCCGGGACCGTGGCCTATGCGGCGACGGAAAACCTGCTGGACCGCTCGCTCGAGATCCGCATGACCTGCGCCAGCCGCAGCATCTCCCTGGGCGCCTCGCCGACCTTCCTGCATCTGGCGGAAGGCGGGCATGCCGGGCACCGCGGCGCCTACAGCCTGCCGTTCCGTTTCGGCGAGGAGGTGCTGAACCTGATCGGCGACGGCGACCAGCCGGTCACGGTCAGCGTCGAGGCCGAGGATCTGGAGCCCGACCTGCGCCGGCCGCCCGCGCAAGGCGTCGCCCTCGACCTGTCCCTGTCCCTGACCGAAAGCCGCTGGGCATGACCCGTCTGAAGATCGTCCTGCTGCTGGTGCTGGGACTCGCCCTGCCGTTGGCGGGCTGCGCCTCGATGCAGGACCAGGAGCCGCCGGCGGTCACCGCGCCGCCGCCGCCGCCACCTCCGCCACCTCCGCCCCCTCCGCCCCCTCCGCCGCCGATCACCCTGGCGCCGCCGCCGGCCGAGGCGGACCTGTGGCCGGGCGGCCGGGTCGCCATGTGTTTCCTCGCCCCGACGGCCGGGGACGCCTGGGCGCGCGAAAGGGTCATGGACGCCGCCGCCGCCTGGGAGGCGGTGGCCCGCGTCGATTTCGACATCACCGCCGACTGCGCCGACTCACCCGCCACCGGCCCGAACCGCCGGATTCCGATCCGCATCGACCACGATCCGGAGCGGTTCGCCTCGGCCAGCCATCTGGGCGTCAATCTGGTGCGCGGCGGGACCATCAGCCTGAACGCCGACTATCTGGTCACCAACCGCATCTGCGGCCGGCGCGGCTCGGTGGGGCGCGAGGCCTGTTTCTATGCCGACGCCCTGCACGAACTGGGGCACGCCCTCGGCTTCTCCCACGATCATGTCAGCCCCCGCGCGCCCGACTGCGTCGCCCGGATGAGCACGCCCGAGGCCCAGGTCGCCGACGAGACCTATTACGACGCGGCCTCGATCATGAACTACTGCAACCCCGACCGCTGGAAGGGCGAACTCAGCCCGGCCGACATCTGCTCGATCCGCGCGGCCTACGGCGCGCCCGACGGGTCGCGGCCGGCGCGGGCCGCCTGTTATGCGATGACCGGCGCCCCCGTGGTCCGGCGGCCTTGACCGGAGTTCATCCGGCCCCCTAGCGTGCGGCGGCCCGTCCGGGCCGATCGAGGGGAGTTCATCATGCGTCATCGTCTGCTCAGCCGGGCCATGCCCGCCTTTGTTCTGCTGGCCGTTCTGGCGGGCCCCGCCCTGGCGCAGGATGGACGGACCTATCAGCAGCCGCCGGCGCCGATCGCCGACATCCTCGACACCCGACCGACGCCCACGCCGAGCCTGAGCCCGGATCGCAGCACCCTGGCGCTGTTCGATCGCGCCAACCTGCCGCCCATCGCCGAACTGGCCGAGCCGATGCTCCGCCTGGCGGGATACCGCATCAATCCGCGCAACAACGGTCAGGCCAACAGCCGCGTCGCCTGGCTGACCGGCCTCAGCTTCCAGCCCGTCGAGGGCGGCGCGGCCCGGACCGTCAGCCTGCCGGCGAATGCGCGCTTCGTCTCGCCAGGCTGGTCGCCTGACGGCCGCTCGGTGGCCCTGCTGATGGACGCGCCCACGGGCCTTGAGCTCTGGACGGTCGACGTGGCCAGCGGAGGCGCGCGCCGGCTGACCGACGCCCGGGTCAACGCCGCGGCCGGCGGGGCCTATGACTGGCTGCCCGACAGCTCGGGCCTGCTGGTGCGACTGACGCCGGAAGGCCGCGGCCCCGCGCCTGACGTCAGCCGCCCGCCCGAGGGCCCGATCATCGAGGAGAGCCTGGGTCGCACCGCGCCGGCGCGGACCTACCAGGACCTGCTGTCCAACGCCGGCGACGAGGCCCTGTTCGATCACTATTTCACCTCGCAGCTGACGCTGGTCCCGCTGGACGGCCCGGCCCGGACGCTCGGCGCCCCGGCGGTCTATCTGGGCTCGGGCGTGTCGCCGGACGGCCGCTACATCCTGCAGACGACGGCGAAACGGCCCTACAGCTATGTGGTGCCGGCGGGCCTGTTCCCGGCCGAGGTCGTGATCACCGACCTGCAGGGCATCGTGGTGCATCGCGTCGCCGACCTGCCGCTGCGCGACAATATTCCGACCCCGTTCGACTCCGTCGCCCCGGGCCCGCGCTCGGCCCAGTGGCGGGCGGATGCGCCCTCCACCCTGGTCTGGGCCGAGGCCCAGGACGGCGGCGATCCGCGCACGGCGGCCGAGGTGCGCGACCGCGTCTTCATGCTGGCCGCCCCGTTCACGGCCCGGCCGACCCCGCTGATCGACCTGAAGGACCGCTATGCCGGCATCATCTGGGGCGACGCCGACACGGCCCTGGTGGTCAGCCGCCAGTTCAACAGCCGCCGCGAGACCCGCCACCTGCTCGACCCGTCCAATCCCGGCCAGGGCCGCGTCCTGCTGGAGCGGAACTATCAGGATCGCTACAACGACCCGGGCTTCCCGGTCACCCAGCCCAACGCCAGCGGCTTCCCGGTCATGCGCTTCAACGCCGACGGATCGCGGGTGCTGATGACCGGCGCCGGGGCGACCCGGGAAGGGGAGTATCCCTTCCTCGCCGCCATGGACCTGACCACCGGCGAGACCGAGCGGCTGTGGACCTCGGAAGCCGGCGCCTATGAGAGCGTGGTCGGCATCCTTGACGAGGACGGCCGGCGGCTGGTCACGCGGCGCGAGACCCGCAATGATCCGCCCAATCTGTTCGTCCGCGATCTGGACGGTCAGGCGACGGCGCTGACGAGCTTCCCCGATCCCGCCCCGCAACTGGCCGGCGCGACCAAACAGCTGATCAGCTACACCCGCGCCGACGGGGTGCAGCTGTCGGGCACGCTGTATCTGCCCGCGGGCTACGACAAGGACCGCGACGGGCCCCTCCCGCTGGTCATGTGGGCCTATCCGGCCGAGTTCACCGACGCCGCCGTGGCCGGGCAGGTGGTCGACACCGCCAATCGCTTCACCCGGCCCGGGGGGATCAGCCACCTGTTCCTCCTGACCCAGGGCTATGCCGTGCTGGACGATCCCTCGATGCCCATCGTCGGGGTCGACGGGGCCGAGCCCAACGACACCTACATCCAGCAGCTGTCGGCCAGCGCCGAGGCGGCGGTCAATGCGGTGGTCGAGCTGGGCGTGGCCGACCGCGACCGGATCGCCGTCGGCGGGCACAGCTACGGCGCCTTCATGACCGCCAACCTGCTGGCCCACACCGACCTGTTCCGCACCGGCATCGCCCGCTCGGGCGCCTATAACCGCACCCTGACGCCCTTCGGCTTCCAGGCCGAGCAGCGCACCTACTGGGAGGCGACCGACACCTATACGGAGATGTCGCCCTTCACCTACGCCAACCGGGTCAATGAGCCGATCCTGCTGATCCACGGCGAGGCGGACGACAACTCCGGCACCTTCCCGGTCCAGTCCGAGCGCTTCTATGCGGCGCTGAAGGGCAACGGCGCCAATGTCCGCTATGTCGTCCTGCCGTTCGAGGCGCACGGCTATCGGGCGCGGGAATCGGTCGGCCACACCCACTGGGAGATGACCCGCTGGCTGGACCAGTATCTGAAGAACGCCCCGGCGCGGTGATGAGGAAGGCCGGGCTTTGCCGTCGAGCTTGTCATCCCCGACACCGCGAAGCGGTGATCGGGGACGGGAAGGGCACACTCTCTGTCTCCTCCCGGACAGCCCGCTTGGGCTGACCGGGAGCATGGAGAGGGTTGGCGGCTTCGTCCCGGCTCTCCGCTTCGCTGCGGCCGGGATGACAAGCGCTACGGCGAGGCGCGTAAGGGTCAGACCTCGACCAGCTCGCCCAGTCCCTCGGCCGTCCTCGCGACGGTGAAGGTCTTCAGCACCCCGGCCTGATAGGGTTTGGCGAACAGGGTCGAGACGGTGCGCAGCTCGGCCCTGGCCTGGTCCGGGGTCAGGGTCAGCAGGACATAGCCCTTGGCCGACTGGTCGCAGAAGACGACCTCGTCATTGGCCTGCATCAGGGCGGCGCCCAGCGGCAGGCGCGGCACGGCGTCGCCGGGCGAGGGGCTGGAGATGGCGCTGGTCCCGAACTCGACGCCGCGGCGGGCGCCGGCGGCGTCCTTCAGATCGTCGATCCAGAAGGCGTGGCTGTCGCCGGCCAGCACGATGGGCTGGACCCCGGCCTCGGCGAAGGCGGCGTACAGGCGCTCGCGACCGGCGGGATAGCCGTCCCAGCTGTCCAGGTTGAAGGGCACGCCCAGTTTGAACAGGTCGATCGACTGGCGCACCTGGGCGCGAACCGCGGCGGGCAGGGTGGCCAGCAGGCCGGCGATCTGCAGCGGATTGGCCATGGTGGTGATGTCGGGACCCTGAACCCGGGCCATGACCACCTGGTTGCCGATCACCTGCCAGGGCTTGCCCGAGGCGCGGGAGGCCTGGAGGGTGGACCTGATCCAGTCGCGCTGGCTGTCGCCCAGCAGGTCGCGGGCCGGATCATTGCGCTTCGCCTCGAAGGCGGCGACGTCGGGTCGGCCGTCGGCGACCGGCATGTCGGACCCGTAGGTCAGCTGCTGGCCGCGGGCCAGCAGCCGGGTCTCGACCATCAGCAGGCTGGCCAGATCGCCGAAGTCGAAGCTGCGCTGGATGGCCTCGGGGGTCAGGCCTGCGGCGGGTTCGCGGATCGGCATCCACTCGAAATAGGCCTTGAGCGCCGCCGCCTTGCGCGTGGCGTATTCGCCTTCGGTCGCCGAAGTGTGGTTCTCGGCGCCCTCGGTCCAGGCGTCATTGGCCAGTTCGTGATCGTCCCAGACGCAGATGAAGGGCGCGCGGGCGTGAGCGGCCTGCAGATCGGGGTCGGACTTGTACTGGGCGTGACGGGTCCGGTAGTCGGCGAGGGAGACGATCTCGTGCGCCGGCTCGGGGATGCGGCCCAGCGGGGCGCCGGAGGCCATGCCATAGGCGTCGGGCTCGGCGCCGTATTCATAGATGTAGTCGCCGAGGTGAACGACGGCGTCGAGCCGCTCCAGCTTCGACACCGCGTCCCAGGCGTTGAACAGGCCGCCGGGAAAGAGCTGGCACGAGGCCACGGCCAGCACGACCTCCGGGGTCGGGCCGGCCGGGAGGGTGCGGGTGCGGCCATGCGGCGAGACGGCCTCGCCGGCGGTGAAGGCGTAGCGGTAGTCGACCCCCGGCTGCAGGCCGGTGACCGGTATCTTGACCGTGAAGTCCCGCTCGGGGCCGGTCTCGACCGTACCGGCCGTGACCGAGGCGGCTGCATCGCCCTCCCGCCAGACCGACCAGTCGACCCGCACCGCCCGCGCCGTCGGATCCGTCGGCGTGACCCGGGTCCAGATCACCACGCCGTCCGGCCCGGGGTCTCCCGAGGCGACGCCATGCAGGAAGGCGACGGGCGAGATCGACCGCGCCGCGACGGGAGCCGCTGCGCCCGCCGCGCCGGCGCTGAACAGACCGAGAAGGGCGCGGCGGTGCAGGCTCATCCGGGGCTCCTAGTAGCGCAGGCTGACGGTGGCGCCGAAGGTGCGCGGCTCGCCGGCGATGAAGGTCGGCAGGCCGAGCCCGTCGCCGGTGTTGCCGGCGTCCTTGATGTATTGCTCGTCCAGCAGGTTGTCGCCGAACAGTTCGACGCCCCAGTTGCCGTCCGACGGGGCGTAGCGGATCCGCAGGTTCAGCAGGCCGTAGGCCTCCTGGACCTCGTCCACGACGGTGTCAGGAACAAAGTTGCCGGTCTGCAGGTCCGTGCGGTCGTTGTCGTTGTCGAAGAAGGTCTCCGACTGCCAGCTCCAGGTCGGCTGGACCTCGATCTCGCCGCCGGGCAGGGCGACGCGCCAGGTGGCGCCGATCGAGGCGCGGTGGTCCGGCGACAGGCGGAACCGGTTGCCGTCGAAGATGCCGGCCTCGAAGCGCGAGTGGTTGTAAGCATAGGTCGCGAACAGATCGAGGCTGTCCGAGGGGCTCAGGAAGGCCTGGCCCTCGAAGCCGTAGGCCGTCGCCTCGCCGGCGTTGGTGGTGATGAACTGGGTGCCGACCTGCACCGTGGTCTGGAAGTTGGTGTAGTCGTAGAAATAGGCCGCGCCGTCGAGGCGCAGGGCGCCGCCCATCATCGCCGTCTTGGCGCCGACCTCGTAGCTGTCGACCTGTTCGGCGTCGACGAAGGTGAAGCCCGGCGCGGCGAAGGGTGCGGACGGCGGACGCGGAGCCAGCACGGCCGGACGACGGCCGCGCGCGTAGTTGGCGTACAGGTTCGTGTCGTCGGTCACGGCGTAGCGGGCCGTGGCGCGCCAGGTCACGCCGTCGTCCTCGAGGTCCTGGCTGACGGTCGAACCGTTGCCGGCGGTCGGCTGGAAGGTCAGGCCGAACAGGGGGAAGGCGGCGGTCACCGGGGCGTTGGCGGCGCCGGGCTGGGCCAGCTGGAAGACGATGCCGTTGGCGAAGGCGCCGAGGGCGGCGGCCTGGGTCAGGGCGGCGGGGGTGCCGACGGCGACGAGGTCGCCGATCTGGCCCTGCAACTGCTGCACCGCCAGCAGGCCGCCGAGGACGGAGCGGCCGTTCAGGGCGGCGGTGGAGATGCCGCTGGTCTTCTCGTCCTGGGTCCAGCGGACGCCGAGGGCGAACTCCAGCCGGTCCGTCGGCCGCCAGGTCACGTCCCCGAACAGGTCCCACGACTCCAGCTCGGCGGAGTTGGTGGCGGTCTCGATGTGCGAGGCCTTGAGATTGTTGCGGATGCCGGGGATCAGGATGGCGGGGATGCCGAACGACGCCAGCACGGGGTCGATCAAGGCCGGGCTGGAGAAGGCGGCGAGGGGCAGGGCGGTCGTGCCGGCGGCGGCCGGATTGCCGTCCAGCAGACCGGCCAGCTGGGCCAGGGCGACCCGTTCGTTGAACTCGGTCGGGGTGCGCTGGTAGCCGTCTTCCTTGAAATAGCCGACGCCGACGAAGCCCGAGACGGCCCCGCCGTTGTCCCAGTTCAGGCGCAGCTCCTGGCTGAACTGGTCGCCATAGGCGTCCTCGACGGCCATGAGCAGCGGCAGGGAGATGCCGTCCGGATCGAAGGTCTCGTAGGATTCGAACTCGCGCCAGGCGGTGGTCGAGGTCAGGGTCAGGCTGTCGTTCAGATCGAGGCGGGCGATGCCGGTGACGCCCTGGACGGTGCGGTCGAGGCCTAGCGTCCGGCCGCCGTCGATGTTGGTTCCTGCGGTGAAGGCCGCGCCCTCCCACGGTTCACGGCCGCCGAGAACGGCGCCCGTGGTCGGATTGGCCGGGGAATAGGCCATGGCCTTGAAGGAGGTCCCGGGCGCCGCGTCTTCCTGATAGTTGGCGATCACGTCGAAGCGGAAGGCTTCGGTCGGCTGGAAGGCGAGGCTGAGGCGGTAAGCCTGGGTGTCGAAGCCGTTATAGTCCTCGCCGCCGAGCAGGTTCTCGACATAGCCGTC
>JAHKAM010000017.1 GCA_018826515.1 Alphaproteobacteria bacterium | reverse complement strand
CCGACTGCGGGCCGATCGGGGTGCTGATCTGCTATGACTCGGAGTTCCCGGAGCTGGCGCGGCGGCTGGTCGACGAGGGGGCGCGGCTGCTGTTCGTGCCCTTCTGCACCGACAACCGGCAGGGCTATCTGCGCGTGCGGTACTGTTCGCAGGCGCGGGCCATCGAGAACCAGTGCTACGTCATCCTGTCGCGCAATGTCGGCAATCTGCCGAACGTCGAGAACATGGACATCCAGTACGCCCAGTCCTGCATCCTGACGCCGTGCGACTTCCCGTTCGCGCGGGACGGGGTGGCGGCCGAGGCGTCGGAGAATGTGGAGACGGTGACCGTGGCGGACCTCGACCTGTCGGACCTGGCCTGGGCCAAGTCGCAGGGGACGGTGCGGAACCTGCGGGACCGGCGGTTCGACCTGTACAAGACCGTGTGGACGGACGGGGGCTGAGGCGAGGATCCTGCTCCGACGGATTGCTGGTTCATCACAGCGGACACAACGAGGGCAAAACGGGCACGACGGGACCTGGGTGGCGGATGGAAACGGAATCGCTCTTGAAGTGATCAGGAGTTGCGGCGTGCGCCGCGATCACAAGACGCCGGAAGCGCGCGGACCCGGATACAGTCCCGATCCCGTCGTGTTCGTCGTGCCCTCGTTGTGCCCGTTGTGATGAACCTACCGGCCGCCCCTACGCCGGGCGGCGCCACGCGACGATGCGGACGGTGGAGATCTGGACCGGTTCGCCGTGCTGGTTGCGGGTCTCGGTGCGGGTGCGGATCATGCCGCGGTCGGGGCGGGACTTCGACGGCATGATCTCCAACACCTCGACGTGGGCGGTCAGGGCGTCGCCGGGCCGGGTCGGCCGGGGCCAGGTGGTCTCGCCGCCGGCGCCGACGAGACCGCCCGCCAGCGGGAAACACTGCACCAGCAGGCGCATCGTCAGGGCGGCGGTGTGCCAGCCGCTCGCAGCCAGACCCTCGAACAGGGTGTCGCGCGCGGCGTCCTCGTCGAGGTGGAAGGGCTGGGGATCGAACGCGGCGGCGAAGGCCTTGATCTGTTCGGTGGTGACCGTGACGGGGTCGCTGTCGAAGGTCTGACCAACGCGGAGGTCTTCGAGATAAAGGCGTTCGCTCATGGGCTCAGGCCATCCGCGCTGCGACCACAGGCTCCACGACCTGGGCCGCGACGGACAGGCCGACGCCGATGATCAGGGCGGCGGCGGCCGCAATCAGCAGGGAGCGGGACAGGCCCCGCTCCGGGCTCAGCGGCCGCACCAGCATCAGCACCAGCAGACCGAGCAGGACCAACACACCGGGCATGTCCATGCCGATGCCGAGGAAGACGGTGTGGGCCTGGCCCATGATCCAGGCGGCGCCGGTTACGGCGGCGACGGCGGCGGGCGCCAGCGATCGGGGGGTGGTCAGTCCGGGGTCGAGGAGGGCGGCGATTGCGGCGGCCGAGACGGCCAGCAGCCCGGTCCAGACGAACAGGAAGGCAGCCTCGGGCGCGAGCGCCTGCGCCGCTGTCGCGAGGATCAGGATCAAACCGATGAGGCCGGTCCAGCCGCCCCAGGTCGAACGGGCGGCAAGGCCGGGCGCCAGCGACAGGCCGACGGCGATCACGGCCGCGCCGATGACCATGAGGTTCATCCCGCCGAGGACGAGGGCGACGAGGGCTGCGGCGGCGATGGCTCCGGCGACGATGCGGCGGTCGATGCGGGTGCGTCCGCCGAACAGCGCCAGGGCCGTGGCCATGACGGTCAGGGCCGCGCCCGCCTCCATCCAGGGCAGGCGGGCCAGCAGGGTGTAGTAGGCGTCGGCGCTTTCGGCCCGCCCGGAAAGCGGCCCGGCCAGAACCCGTACGAATTGGGTCAGGACCAGTCCGGTGGAGAGGAACCACAGGCCGTCGACCGCCCCGCGTCCGATGTCGGGCAGGGTCAGACCGGCGCGCGACCTGGCTCTCCAGACGACGAAGCCCAGTCCGGGGAAGGCCAGACCCAGAAGAGCCCATCCGATCACCGGCGGATGGCCGAGGACGACGCGACCGAACAGGTCGGCGTAGACGAGGTTGGCGGTCGCGGCCGGCAAGACGGAAGCGCGCAGCAGGGCGTCGGCGCTCTCCAGCGCCTGCGAGCCCAGGTGCTGGACGCTGCCTTCGTCGAGCGCTTCGGGCGTGGAGACGGGGGCGTGGTACTGTTCGGGGCGGCCAATGAAGGCGAGGTTGATCCCCTGGACGCCGCGCGCCTTGGGGATGGTGAAGTCGGTGCCGTTGGGCATGGCCTCATAGACGAAGACCGCCAGGGAGTTGGACGAGACGCCGCCGGTCGCGCGGGCGCCGGCGCGGGCGAACAGGGCGATGGTTTCGGCGTTGCCGCGGCCGGTCTCGAACATCATGGCCCGACCGCCGCCGCCGCGCGCTTCCAGGTTGACCACCGCGCCGATGCGGTCGCGCAGGGGATGGCCGCCCCAGAAGGCCCGGGCCCCGTCGAGATTCAGCTCCTCGCCGTCGGTCAGCAGGACCACGAGCGTCCGGTCGGCGGGGCCACGGGCGCGGATGGCGCGCACGGCCTCAAGAATGGCGGCGACGCCCGCCGTGTCGTCGGCGGCCCCGGCGGACTCCGGCACGGTGTCGTAATGGGCCATCAGGGCGACCGCGGGCAGGTCCGGATCGCGTCCCGGCAGGACGCCGATGAGATTGGTAACCTCAAGCCCGTCGGCCGAACCGCCTTCACGCTCCAGCCGTCGCACCGCCCGGGGCGACAGCGGCCCCGTCTGGGTGGTGGTCTGCAGGCCGAGCGCCGCCATCCGCTGCAGCAGCAGGTCGCGCACCCGCGCATGGTCGGCCGAGCCGACGGGGTGGGGACGCTGTGCGATCTCGCGGACATCGACCATGGCGCGTTGGCTGGAGAAGGCCGTGGTCGGGGCGTCGGCGCCCACGGGGCCGGGGACCTGCAGCGTCAGCACCGCGATCAGCAGCGCCAGCGCCAATGAGCCGACAAGCCAGAGCAGCCGCATGATCCATCCTCCCCGATGAAGGCGGCAGGCTAGCGGGCCGCATGCCGTTCGTCATCCTTTGGCGAGCGATCATCCCGCGAGGCAAGACCGGCGCCTCCGTCCCGCGGAACTGGACAAAGACGGTTGAAAGCCGTTCGTTAGGGGCTCCCGGCTCAGCCCCGGTGGCCGTGCGCCGCCGGAGCGATCGAACCGCCCCGCCACAGTGAACCGCGTCCCATGAGCTTTCTCCGTCCGCCTGTCGTCATCCTGCCGCTTGTCCTGATCGGTCTTGGGGCTTGCAGTTCAATGCCCGGCTTACCCGCTGTGGAGCTGAACCGCGCCGAGGCGGACCAGGGCGGAGCGACCTTTCGTGAAGGCGTCGGCATGGCGGCCACTGCGCCCCTGGACGATCTGAACCTGCGGCGCCAAGAGGTGCCCGAGGCGCTCATTTCCGCGCGACGCGCGCCCTATGCGACCGCCGGCCTGAGACGATGCCGCGACGTCATCGCCGGAATCGACGACCTGGACGAAGCTCTGGGTCCCGATGTCGACCAGCCTGTCCCGCAGGACGGCGTCGGCGATCAGGCGGCCAATGCGGCGCTGGATATGGTGCGCGACACCACCACCGACTTCATTCCCCTGCGGAGTTGGGTGCGACGATTGTCGGGCGCGGCGGCCCGTGACCGGGAAGTCCAGGCAGCGATCCGGGCCGGTCTGGTCCGAAGGGGATTCCTGAAGGGCATCGCTCACCAGCGGCGGTGCACACGGGACTGATCGCCGCGTCCGCTTTCGGGGCCGGTTACGAAAGGTCCGGCGCCTACGCCGCGCGGCGCAGCGCCGCCGGGGACTTCACGAACAGGCCCTTGCGGCCGGCGACAGGGCGGAAGGCGATGCTGTCGCTGTCGGGCTGCTCGTCGGGGCCGAGGAACAGGCAGCCGTCGTCGACCAGTCGCCGCTCCAGATGGTCGAACATCTCGCTGCGCCGGGCCGGATCGGCGTCGCCGAGCAGATGGCGGCAGAAGATGATGTCGAACTGGTGAGCGTCGGTCGGGGCGTCCACGAGGTTGGCGCGGGCGAAATGGACGACGGCGCGCAGTTCGGCCCTGGCGATCCATGCATCCTCGGCCTGGTCGAACCAGCGCAGCATGGTCTCGGCCTTCAGGCCGCGCTGGATCTCGAAGCCGGTATAGGCGCCGGACCGGGCCTTCTCCAGCGCGCGCTGCGACAGGTCGGTGGCGACGATTTCGACAGAAACCCCGGCTTCCTGGGCGGCGATGGCCAGGGACCAGGCCTCCTGGCCCGTGGAGCAGCCGGCGGACCAGATCTTGACCGGCTGGCCGCCGCGGGCCTTGCCGAGGGCGGGCAGCAATTCCTTGCCGAAGGTGTCGAAACTGTCGCGATCGCGCCGGAACCAGGTCTCGGGGTTGAGCAGGGCCTCGATCACCGCCCAGCCCAGGCTGGCCACCGGTTTGGCCCAGAGCGAAGCCAGCATGGCGTCGACCGTCTCGAACCCTTCGCGTCTGGCCACGGGGCCCAGACGGTGTTCGGCCAGCTTCATCCGGTCGCGCGTCAGCCGAAAGCCCGCGCGCGAGGCCATCAGTGACTGCAGGCGATCGAAATCGTCCGGGCTCATGGGTTCACACCGCCCCCACTTCAGCGAATTTGGAGGTCAGGATTTCGCCGTCGAACGGCTTCATCACATAGTCGTCGGCGCCGGCGGACAGGGCCTCGGCGATGCGTTCGGCGCGGGTCTCGATGGTACAGAACAGGACCTTGGGGGCCATGCCGCCGGGCAGGGCGCGCAGGCGGCGCAGGAAGGTCATGCCGTCCATCACCGGCATCGACCAGTCCAGCAGGATGACCTCGGGAATGACGCCGCCGCAGAAGGCCAGGGCTTCCGAACCATCGGCGGCCTCGTCGACCTCGAAGCCCAGCCCTTCGACGATGCGGCGCGCGACTTTCCGGATGATCCGGCTGTCGTCGACGATCAGACAGGTTCTGGGGGTCAATCTCTGGGTTCCAACAACTGCGCACAACGCCCGCGTGTGCGTCGGCTACATAATCGGCCTGAGCCGGTTAATGACTCCTTGGGAAACCGGCTTAAGCGTCAGTTAGGCATGTGGGCCGTCAGCACGACGCGCCCCTCCTCGGCCGCCACATCCAGCGACCCGCCCGCGTCATGGGCGGTCAGCCAGAGCCAGTAGGGCTGGATCCACTGGCCCGGCAGGCCTTCCGTCAGAGGCTGGCCGGCCAGTCCGGCCACGGCCTCGCCTTTCAGCCGGGCGCGGGCGCCTTCAGCGCGCCCCTCGATGACCAGACCGTCTTCGGCGCGGGTGGCGATGGTCGCCACGCCGCCGGACGGCAGGGCGGCCATCGTCAGATACGCCAGGTTCACCAGAGCCCGCGACTGGGCCTTGGAATAGCTGACGTCCGCCACGGCCCATTGCAGGGTCGCCCGCCCGCCCTCGGTCAGGCCGGAGACCAGTTCACCCAGTTCGGCGCCCGAGAACCGCTCGGCCGAGGTCGCTGCGCCGAAGGCCACGCGGGCGAAGGCGACGAGGGCGACCATCTTCTTCGCGCTGGCCTCGATCAGCCCCATGGCGTCGTCGCGCATGTCCTGGGCCGTGGGGTCCTTCAGCAGGTCGAGACCCGAGCTGATGGCGCCGGCCGGACTGATGAAGTCGTGGCACAGCTTGCCGGCGATCAGGGCCGCGAGGGCCTGGCCGTCGGGAAGGGGGGAGGCGGGGGCGGTGTCGGTCATCGGGCCTTGCGCGCAACAGTCGGGAACAAGCCCGGACGCTGACCTGATTTGCCGGTTCGCGAAACCGGCCGGATGCTCTAATCGGGCGGGAATGAACAAACGACTGACCGCCGACCTCGCGTCCGGCGCCTTGACCGAGGCCCTTGCCGACCTCGCCGAAGACGCCGCGCGCGTCATACTGCCGTACTGGCGCAATGGTGTGACCGCCGAGGCCAAGGCTGACGACAGCCCGGTGACGCTGGCCGACAAGGAAGCCGAGGCCCTGATCCTGGCCAGGCTGGCGACCCTGTATCCCGGCGTCCAGACGGTGGCCGAAGAGGCCGTCGCCGCCGACGGCGCGCCAGCCTCGGCCGAGGACTGGTTCTGGCTGATCGATCCCCTGGACGGCACGCGCGGCTTCGTTGAGGGCCGCGAGAGCTTCACGGTCAACATCGCCCTGATCCATAAGGGCGCGCCCGTCGCCGGGGTGGTCACGGCGCCCGCGACAGCGACCACCTGGCGCAGCGCAGCGCCGGGCGCCGGGGCTTTCCGTCGCCGGTTCGGCGAAGGCTGGCAGGCGATCAAGGTGCGCGACCGGCCTGCCTCGCCGATGGCGGTGATGAGCCATTCCATGACCGACGTCGAGGCCGAACGGCTGGCCTCCCGACACGGCTGCGTCCAGTGGCAGGGCACGGATTCATCGCTGAAATTCTGCCTGATCGCCGAGGGACGATTCGACGCCTATCCGCGCACGGGCCCGACTTCGGAGTGGGATACGGCCGCGGGCCAGGCGGTGCTGGAAGCCGCCGGCGGGCGGGTCGTGGCTGAGGACGGCCTGCCGCTGCGCTATGGAAAGCCGGGCTTCGGGAACGGCGGGTTCGTGGCGCTGGGGGGCTGACGCCAGTTACAGGCCGTTTGCGCGTACAAGGCGGGGCAGCAAGTACGCCCGCATTTCCGGCCAATCGACAACGGCGTCGCCACCCGTGTCCATAAGCCTGATCCACAAAACGTTGCCAGCTTCCTCTGCTATGCGATCACCGTTTACGTTGGTCTGTCCACGCTCAGCGATCGGCGCTTCACTCGCGTCAATGCTACCGTCGCTGTTGCGGTCGGTAAGGCTGAAGCTGGTGCGAAGTTCGCGCTCAAGTTCGGCCACGTCCTTGCTCACGAAATAGTCCGCGCTTCCTACGTTCACCCGCGCATCGCCGGGGAGAGGGGCCATTGATGGGTCGCCGAATGCGATCAACGTCGTAGCGAGTGCGGCAAACATCGTTTTTCTCCGGTTGCAACCTGAGAATGGGCGCGACCGATTAACGAGGAGCTAAGCAATGTCTCACGGGGATCCGAATTTCGCGACTCTAGATGGAATCTTCTTGACCTAAGCGGGAATCAAAGCCCACCTGAGATGGTTAACGAAGTGTTAATCAGGGAGGCGACCATGAAGTTGATTTCTGGAGGACTGGCGGGAGTTTGTTTCGCAGTAGCGGCCTTTGCGGCGATACCGTCCAGCGCGCAGCAAGCGCCTCCGACAATGACGGTTTGTGACACCAAGTACGTCCCGGTATGCACGGTTGAGGCGAACGGCTCCTACAGTTGCGTATATGTGGTGGTTAGCCACAACTGTCGGGAAGTCGAGATCACGATCAACCCGGACCCCTAACCTCGGTCTACGATCGGTTGAAAAGCTAGGAGCGGACCTTTTCGGACATGGCTAGCGCCGCCCGCTGGATCAGGGCCGGCGCCCCCCATTCCCGGGCGGTCTCCATCGCCTCGGCCAGCATCATGCCGACGGCGCGCGGTTCGGTCACTGTCAGCCGCGCCTTGGCCAAGGCCAGACGGGCCATGCCGATCTGGTCGGCGGCCCATTCCAGCGGCTGGGCGCCGGCGGATGCGGCCAGACCGCGCCGCACGACGGCCTCCAGCCCGGTCAGGCTTTCGACATCACCCATGGCCTCGGCGAGGGCCGTCTCGGCCGCCAGCCGCCGCTCGCGCGCCAGGGCGCCGAGGATCAGGCCAGGCTCGCGGGTCAGGGATTCCGCCTCGCTCAACCGGGCGAGGGGGGTGTCCGAGTCTCCGGCGGCGAGTTGAACTGCGACCCAGTCCAGCGGGCTGTGGTCGGGGGTGAACTGGTCGGCGGCGGCGGCGAACAGGGCCTGGCCCTGGGCCGTGGCGGCCTCGTCCTTCGCCAGTCGCGCCAGGGCCATCAGGCCGGCGCCGGCCAGGGCCAGGGCGCGGGCGTGGGTCAGGGGGCGGTAGTCGGGCGAGGCGGATTCGACCAGCACCCGCAGGTCGCGGCCGGCCTGATCCAGCAACCGGCCGTCGCGGCGGGCCACGCCGGCCTCCAGCCCCAGAGCCGCGCGATCCAGCCGCACGTCATCGCCGACGGTCGGCGGGAGGGCCTTCGCCCCGTGCAGGGCGGCGTCGAGCAGGGCGGCGGCGTCCAGCATGGCCGCCGGCTCGCCGGACAGGCGCGCGCGACGCGCCGTCAGTCGGGCGTGCAGGGCCGCCGCGGCCGAGCGCGTCGCGGGGCGGTCGGCGGTGAGCGATTGCACATCGTACAGGGCCGCGGTCAGTTTCTCGGGGCCTCCGAAAAGGTCGAAGCGCAGCAGGTGGATTTCGCCGGACTCGATCGCCGCCGCCGCCGTCTGGTCGGGGGTGGCCGTGTGGCGCGCGGCGTCGGAGGCCGCCGCGGCGGCCCGGTCCAGACTGGTCCGGCGGCCGGTGCGTCGGGCGTGCTCGCGCCACAGGGCCGAGGCCCGCATCCAGGTATCGAAGGGCTGGGTGCAGGACACGCGGCCGGCCTCGATGCCGAGTGACTGGGCCTCGGCCGCGACCAGATCGGCGCCGATCAGCTCCAGCCAGCCGAGGTCGTCGCTTTCGCGCGCCTTTTCGAACAGCTTTCTCAAATCCCGGCCGAATTCGAACATGGGGGCTGGCGCTCCGGTCGTCCCGCTTCGGGACCAATACCCGTCCCTTGGGCCGTGACTAGCAAACGCGACGCCGCGCCGGAGGTTCGGTCGAGAGAACGCGGCGTTTCAGCCGAGCTCAGGCGTCCGGGCCTGACACCGTTCGAGGTCCGCCCGCGCGCTGGCGTCGTCGGCGCTCAGTTCGCGCACGGCGCGGATGCGGGCGCGCGTCTGGTCCGCCTCGGCGGCTTCCGGGGGTCGGGAGGCGGCCCGGGCCATCCGCATGGCGGTCAGCGACCAGTACAGGGCGGCGTCGTACAGACTGAGCCCCTCGCCGCTCTCGCCGCCTTCCAGCTCCGACGCCGCCTGGGCCAGGCCGGCGCAGCGAACCGCCTCGTCATAGGACGGGAGTTGCGTCTGTTGCACGCCCGGAGACAGGGCAGCGGCCAGAACGATCGCGATCATCGGACTCTCCACGACGCGCGCCGTGCGGGCTCGTCTGGCGAGGAAAGAACCACGGGTCGACCCCGAGTGAAAGGTTCCAAACGGGGTCGTGATCGACGCGGCATCGGCCGTCGGTCGAGGAACCGTCTCGCGGCTCCCGGGCGGCCTATTCCGGTTCGGAGCCGGCCCGCATCTGTTCAATCCGGGCCATGAGCCCGCGGGCGAACTGTACGTGGGCGCCGCCGTGCGGATCGTTGGCGATCGGCGTCAGAAGGGCGACAGCCTCGTCATAGCGACCGTCGTTGAGCATGGCGATCGCCGCATCGCCCCGGATCGACATGACCTGCGGGGCGTAGCGGGCGGCCATTGCCCAGGTCATCAGGTCGTCCTGGGACGGATAGTCCGCTGCCCCCCGGCGCAGGCGGGCCAGATCGGCGTAGACCCGATAGTCCTTCGGGTCCGTTTGCAGCGCCCGGCGCAGAAGACCGATGGCCATGTCGCGCTGGCGGTCGATTTCGACCTCGTCCGTCGCCAGATCGGAGCGTTCCTCGACGATGTCGGCCATCAGCAACAGCCCCTCGACCTGGGCCGGATCGATCTCCAGCGCGCGGGTCAGGGCGGCTTCCGCGGCGGCGGAATCGCCCCAGCGACGCTCCGCCCGGCCCAGCGCGACCAGCGCCAGGGCATCATCGGGGAAGCGCGCCGCATTGGCGCGACTGGTCGCCAGCAGGGCGGGGCCGTCGGTTTCCTCGGCATTCGGACTGCGGCTGTTGATCAGCGGCAGGATCACGGTGTCCCATGCCGGCGGCAGGGTGGAGACCGTGATCTCGGGAGTCACGGGCGGGATGTTGAGTTCCGAATAGTAGAGTCGACCCCTGTTGTAGGCTTTCAGCTGCGTTTCCAGGGTGTCGGGCGACATGCCGAAGCTCGCCTGCCAGGCCTGAACCGGCTCGACGCCCGCGTTCACCGTATTCAGATAGACGCCGAGCGCCCGCGCCCGGTTCTGATCGGCGAGCAGCCAATGGGTCAGCAGCCATGACTGGGCGTAGTAGGCGCCTCTCGCGCTTTGACCCTCCACGTCGAAGGAGCCGCGCGCCCTGAGGAGTTGGTCCATCGGCAGCCAGCGGCCCTGAAGTTGTTGCTGCCGGCCCCGGTTGGGCATGCCGAAGGTGGCGGCCCCCGCCGCGCTGACCGTGGCGGTCGCATAGTATTCGGCCAGTCCCTCGCTGAACCAGCCGGGAAACTGGCCCTGGCCGATGTTGGCCATGAAGTGGTGGGTGTATTCGTGCAGCAGCAGGTCGTCGTCCCGGCCGCGGATCAGGATGGCGAAGATGTCGTTCTCACTGGCCGTATAATAGCCGTCGATCCCCTCGGGCAGGTGGGGCATGGCGACGCGCAGGGCGCGGGCGTCGTCGACCAGATAGACGGGCAGTTTGCGCAGATCGTCCTGCGCCGGCCCACCGAACCGCGCCCTCAGCAGGCCGTGGAACCGCTCCAGCCGCGCCGTGTAGTCGCGCAGCGACCGCTCCGAGCCGTCGCTGTAGACGACGAAATGCTGGCTCTCGGCGCGACGCCAGTCGGCCAGCGCCGCCGCCGGGGTCAGGGCGAGCACCGCGAGGGCGAGAACAAGACGTTGGATGACAGACGACAAGACGAACCCTCCGCGACGCGGTTCATCCAAGCCCATTCGTCCGATCAGGTCCACTCATGGTTGATCGGAAAGGGCGCGCCGACGGCTACCCCCGTTCCTTGGTCTTCGTGAAGGCGACGTTCGGGAACCGCTCCATCACATAGCCGGTCTCCCAGCTCGACTTGGCGAGGAAGACCGGGTCGTCGTCGATATCCCGCGCCATCTGCCCGCGGTATTTGCCCATGAAGTCCTCGAGATCGGCCTTCGTCCCGCCGATCCAGCGGGCCTCGGCCCAGGGACTGGGTTCAAAGATGACCTCGAGGCCGTATTCCTCGCCCAGACGGTCGGCCATGACCTCGAACTGCAGCTGGCCGACGGCGCCGACGATGAAGTCGCTGCCCATCTCGGGGCGGAACAGCTGGGTCACGCCCTCTTCGGCGAGGCCGTCCAGCGCCTTCTTCAGGTGCTTGGCCTTGAGCGGATCCTTGACCCGGACGCGCTGCAGGATTTCGGGGGCGAAATTGGGCAGGCCGGCGAAGCGGATCAGGCCGGTCTCGGACAGGCTGTCGCCGACGCGCAGGACGCCGTGGTTGGGGATGCCGATGACGTCGCCGGCATAGGCGTCCTCGGCCAGTTCGCGGTCGCTGGCGAAGAACATGATGGGGGCGTTCACCGACAGCTGTTTGCCGGTGTTCTGGACCTTCAGCTTCATGCCGCGCTGGAATTTGCCGGAGGCCATGCGGAACATGGCGATGCGGTCGCGGTGGTTGGGGTCCATGTTCGCCTGGACCTTGAAGACGAAGCCGGTGACCTCGGGCGCGCCCGGTTCGACGGTGACGGCGACCGGTTCGGCGGCGTTGCGGGTTCCGGCGGGGGCGGCCTTGTGCGCCTTCATGACTTTCGGAGGGGGCGCCCATTCGCCGATCGCGGCCAGCAGTTCGTCGATGCCGAAATGGCGCAGGGCCGAGCCCCACAGGACCGGGGTCATATGGCCCTCCAGGAAGGACTGGCGGTCGAAGGCCGGATAGCCGCCCTCGACCAGCTCCTGGGCCTCCAGCAGGGCTTCGTGCTCGCCGGCCTCGAAATACTGCGCGGCCTCGGACAGGGGCAGGGCGTCCGGGTGGGGCACGTCCTCGGCCGAGCCGGCGGGCTTGCGGGCGTAGGGCTGGAAGCGGCCGGTGCCCATTTCGACCATGCCCCTGAGACGATTGCCGCTCTGGGCCGGCCACCAGATCGGGGCGGGATCCAGCTGCAGGCGGCTGGCGATCTCGTCCAGCAGGGCCATCGGGTCCTGGGCCTCGCGGTCCAGCTTGTTGATGAAGGTGATGATCGGGATGTCGCGCAGGCGGCAGACCTCGAACAGCTTCAGCGTCTGCGGCTCGATGCCCTTGGCGGCGTCCAGCACCATGATGGCGCAGTCGGCGGCGGTCAGGGTGCGATAGGTGTCTTCCGAGAAGTCCTCGTGCCCCGGCGTGTCGAGCAGGTTGAACATCCTGGCCACGCCGTCGGCGGGCGTGTGCTCGAATGTCATGACCGAGGCGCTGACGGAGATGCCGCGCTCCTTCTCGATCTTCATCCAGTCGGACTGGGTGCGGCGGTTCTCGCCGCGCGCACGCACGGCCCCGGCGGCGCGGATGGCGCCACCGGCCAGCAGGATATGCTCGGTCAGGGTGGTCTTGCCGGCGTCCGGGTGGGCGATGATGGCGAAGGTCCTGCGGCGCAGGGCCTCCTGTTCGAGAGTGAGCTTCGACATGTTCTATCCGTTGGGCCGCGCGAGGTAGCGCGGACGGGGCCGAAAGTCACCCGTCGGACGGACTCAGTCGTCGGCTTCGGCCGCTTCCTCTGTGTCTTCGCCTTCGTCTGACGGCGCTTCATCGACGGGATCGACCGTCTGTCCCATCGCGGTCTGGGCCGAAGCGACCAGGGTCTTCGCCCGTCGCGCCCATGTACCGCCGTGGGGATTGTTGGCGACCGGCTGCACCATCGCCACCGCTTCCGCATAGAGCCCACGGGCCATGTAGGCCCGGGCCAGCCGCATCCGCATGTCAAAGGATTGAGGCGCCAGTGTCGCCCCCACTTCCAGCGTCGAAATGTCGTTGTCGGACGGATAGCCCGCCTCGCCGTTCCGGCTTTCGTTCAGGGCGCGGTAGATGCGGAAGTCCAGGGGATCGGCGTCGAGCGCGCGGGCCAGATAGGTGCGGGCCTCGCGTCGATGTCCCAGCGCCTGCGCCGGGTCGGTTTCGGACGCGACCTGGTCCAGCAGCAGCTCCGCCGCCAGGCGGAGCGTCACAGGGTCGCTCTCGTCTGCCGTCAGCACCGGTTCAAGCAGTTCGAACCCGGCCTGGAAGCGGCCCTCGAGTCGATGCGCCCGTGCCTGGACCAGTAGGCCGATGCGCTCATCGCGGTGACGTTCGCCGGCGGCGAGAGCCTCCCGTATGAGCTCGGCCCGCGCTTCGGCGTTCTCCCGCATGACCTCTTCGCGGCGCGCGCGGACCCGGTCGGACTCGCCCTCCCGGGCTTCGATCGGCTCGACCTTCACCGGCTCGCGATCCAGCCGCAGGTCCAGCCAGGCCAGCTCGCTTTCGGTCCGGGACAGACGGGTCACCTCGACCCGGGGCGTGGGGATCTCGATCTGGGGCGTGTGATACTGGATGGCGCCCCCGAGGTAGCGGCGCATATCGTCCTGCAACTGCTCGGGAGTCCGGCCGGTGGCTGCCTGCATCGCCGCGACGGAATCCTCACCGCGGGACACCGCCGCGAGATACTGGCCCAGCATGCGGATGCGTTCGGGCGTGCTCATGAGGTAGTGGGTCAGACCCCAGGCCTGGGCATAGTAGTCGCCGGCCCTGTAGCGCCCCGAGTCCGATATCCGCCATTTCAGAACATCGGCCATGGGCGCCCAGCTGTTCACCGGTTGCTGGACGAACATCAGCATGCGGCCTTCGCTGTGGCGGCCGAACTGGATGCGGTCCGGCCGGACGTCCGCGGTCGCGTAATATTCCGCGAAGCCTTCGATGAACCAGGAGGGATAGGCCGTTGCCATCATCTGGAACATGAAGTGGTGGCCGTATTCGTGGAACATCACGTGGTCGCCCATCTCGCTCCGGGTGTCGACCACGGCGTGGATGCGGCTGCTGTTGGGAGAGTAGAAGCCGGCGACCGAGCCGCCGATGCCGGGTTCGGCCCGGAGCATGTCGCGCCGTCCCTCGGCGAGATAGATCTCCAGCTTGGGAATCTCGTGATCGACGGTGATCGGATAATAGGTGCGCAGGAAGAAGTCGAAGCGTTCGACCTTCTCCGCATAGGCGCGCAACGATCGCTCGCTGCCGGCCCCGTAGATGATGAAATGGTCGGATTCCGCCCTCAGCCACTGGGCCCAGGCGGGAGCCGGCGCGAAGAGCACCAGCGCCATGAGGGCCAGCGCGGCGGTCCTCAGAACTGTCAGCATTGTCGTGCCCCCCGGCTACCCACTCAGGAGCACAACCCTAAACAGCGGAGGCGGGGGTGTTCAAGCGCGACCGTCAGGCGGCCATGCGCATCCAGACCGCGCGGTCGGCGGACAGGGCGTTGAGCTGGCCCTTGGCGGCGCGGGTCTTCAGTTGGCGCATGATGGCGTCCGGCAGGGCGCAGAACTGGGGCTCCACAAGCGCCGGATCGCAGCCCGCCGCGGGGGCGGCGAACAGGGCGGCGTTCACTTCCGGCGAACGGTCGTGGATCAGCCAGGCCAGACGGCGCGCGCGGCCGGGATCATTGAGGTGCAGCAGGGGATCCTCGGAGAAGAGTTCGCACCCGAGTTCCAGGACATAGTCCAGCTCAAGGCTCTCGAACCGGCGCGCGTCGCCGGGCGTGACCGGGCAGGCCTCGTCCAGATCGAACACGACATCGTTCAAGAGAAAGAGCATCGACAACACCCACCATCGCTCCGGGCTCATTGCGGCCCGTTGAGAGTGACCTTAGGCGGCTCCGCTTGAGGTTCCGTGTGCGAACGCAGTTAAGGATTTCGCACTGGGCGGAGTGGCTAGTGACTAGTGGTTAGTGGTTGGCCGCCCGTCGGGGCGAAGCGCGAGTTGCGCCGCCCTTCCGCCGTCAGGGATGCAGCCAACCACTAACCACTAACCACTAATCACTCCCCGCCCCCCGCCACCTTCTCCGTTATGAAGTGCCGCCCCTCGCGGTCCTCGATCTCGACCACCCACAGGTCCGAGTCGTAGCCGATCTGGCGTTGGATATAGGCGTCGAGCTCGCTCTCGAACTCGCTCTCGACCGGCTGCATCCACAGTCGCTCGCCGTCGGGGCCGAAGGCTTCACTATAGAGTCGGGCGCGGCGGTTCGAAGTGTCGAAGGCCTTGACGATGACCGTGCCGGCGCGACCGTCGCCCTTGCGCGCGACGGTCGCGAAGGCCCCGCCCAGCTCGGCGCGGCGGATCAGGGCGGAGACCCAGAGGTCGCTCGACAGAAGCACTTTGATAACCCTGCTCGGAAACCGGACCGGAACGCGTGATGCGTAACCTGCGGCCTCATGACGATAGGCCAGACCGCCTCGAAGACCAAAGCCGTCCTGCTGGCCGCCGCCATGGCGGGCCTGCCGGCGACGGCGTGGGCCGGGCCCGCCGACACCTATTATGAGCGCGCCTTCGTGGTGGCGGCCGACGCGCGGTGCGACCTGTTCGCGCCGAACATCGAGGCGGCCCTGAACGCCGCCACCGCCCAGGCACGGGGCGCGGCCCTGCGCTCGGGTGCGGCTGAAGCTGATCTGGTCGCCGCGGCCGCACGGGCTCGCGCGCGGGCCCGGACGGTGTCCTGCGTCGACCCCCAGCTGGCCACGGTGCGGGCGCGGGTGGACGGCGCCTTCTCCGGCTGGCTGCGCACGCCGCGCATGGTCTTCCCCGGCGCGCGGCGGCCATGGACGGCCAACCGCATCGGCTCCGTCGACGCCCACTGGCGGTTGCAGCAGATGTCCGTGGTCGGAGCCTCGCCGGTAGCCTTTGGCTATGCCGGCAAGGGCGAGGAGGCGGGGCTGACGGCGGTGGTCAGTTTCGTCGGCCGGTCGCGCCCCTATGCAGCGCGGATCGTGCTGCGCGACCCGGTCCGGGTTTCGCGTCCGTGGCTGGCCGGCGATGGCCTGGCGCCGGTCTCGGCCCGCGCCAGCCTGTGGGCCACGGGCGTCGCTCCGGCCGATCAGACCCTGCTGGCCGAGGGCCGGAGCGGCGGCGAGGCCTGGCGGTTCCCCGCCGCCGCCGCCGCCGCCCTGGAGCGGCTGGACCCGCGCGAGACCTTCGCCGTCGAGTTCCACTTCCGCGACGGCAGCGTCGCGACGGCGAAATTCGAGGCGGGGGATTTCGCCGCCGGGCGGGCGTTCCTGGCGATGGGGATGCTTTAGGAGCCCGGCCTCAGCCGCCGCTTTTCAGCGGCATCTGGATGATCTCGGCCCCGCCCTCCGGCGCGGGAGCGCGGGCGATGAGGGCCACGGGCAGGCGCACCGTCACCGCCGTGCCCTCGCCGAGGGTGGAGTCGATGCTCATTCGGCCGCCGTGCAATTCGGCGAAGGCGCGGACCAGCGACAGGCCCAGGCCGGTGCCCTGACGCCGCTGTTCCATCTCGCCGGCCTGTTCGAAGGGTCGGCCCAGGCGCCGCACGTCCTCCGGCGCGATGCCGACGCCGGTATCGGCGACAACCACCTCCAGATAGGGGCCGATGGCCTCGACCGTGACGGTGATCGAACCACCCCGGGGGGTGAATTTCACCGCATTGGACAGCAGGTTGAGGGCGATCTGCTTCAATGCCCGCTTGTCTGCCGAGACCTCGACCGGGTCGCCGGGCAGGACGCTGGACAGGCTGACGCCCTTGTCGTCGGCGTTGACGCGGACGAGGGCCATCGCCGCCGACACCACCTCGCGCGCGTCGAACCGCTCCAGCGTCAGGGCGTAGCGCTCGGCCTCGATCTTGGTGACGTCCAGCACGTCATTGATCAGGTCCAGCAGGTGGCCGCCGGCCTGGTGGATATTCTCGGCATATTCGCCGTAGCGGTCGGGCAGGGGGCCGAAGATGCGCTGCCGCATGATGTCGGAGAAGCCCAGCACGGCGTTCAGGGGGGTCCGCAGCTCGTGGCTCATATTGGCCAGGAACCGGGTCTTGCCGGCTTCGCGCGTCTCGGCCTCGGCGCGGGCGATCTCGAGACCCAGTTCGCGGGCGTACTGGGCCGTTGCGTCGAAGACCTGGGCGATCAGGCGGGGCCCCGACGGATCGTCCAGTCGCCGCACGATCAACTGCACCCGGCGGTCCAGCGCCATCCGCGGCGCGAACAGGGCGGCGCCGTCCTGACCCCTCATGGCGCGTTCGATCGCGTCCAGCAGTCGCGGCCGGTCGGGCGCGTGCACCGCCGCCACAAGCCCGCTCTCGAACAGCGGATCGACCGGCAGCGAGACCGGCGGGGCGCCATAGGCGGCCAGCACCCGTCCGGAGGGTTCGAGCACGAGGGTCAGACCGGGCTGGGCGGCGAGCAGGGTTTCGACCCGCGCCGTCTCGGCTTCGGCCGCCGTCAGCCGGCCTTCCCGCTGTCGCCACGACAGGCGAACGGCGAGGGCCGCCGCCGCCGCGGTCAGCAGGGCTGATATGGCGGCCAGGGTGGGAAGGTGCGGGCCCGGATTGACCCAGGCTGAAAGCATGCCCGCCAGGGCCGCAAGGCCGACCGCAAAGGCTCCGGCCTGCACCGGTCGAGGACCGCCGAGGGCGATCCCGGCCGCCAGCGGCAGGAAGACGAAGCCGCTCAGGGGTCCGGTCAGTCCACCGGACAAGGCCGCCGCCAGCAGGGCTGCGAGGCCCCAGATGGCGAGCAGCGCCATGCGCTCGTCGGAGCCGTCCCGCCGCAAGAGCGCCAGGCCGCTGAGGCCGGGCACGACCATGGCGAGGACGCCGTAGAACAGGGGGCCATCGACCCCGCCGATCCATCGCCCGCCCAGGGCCAGCAGGGCCGCCGACACCGCCCAGCCCGCATGCCACGCAGCCAGCGACGGCCGATCGCTCGCCGGAGCGTCGGGCAGGGGCTTCGGATCGGGGCGGGCGGACTGGATCAAGGGCGGATGGGGGCGGGCCGGACAGGAGGCCGCCGGCCTCGCCAGACTAGCCGCGCGGGTGAGTCGTCCAAAGCCCGCACGCGTTCCAGGCGACTGCCGCCCGGGCCTCGCGTCCGGTTTTCCGGGGAAAGTCACGGCGGTTGTCGTTAACGGCGGAGCGGCCTATCCAGCGCCGATGACCGACGCCTCCTCCATAGACGATGTCCTGGCCGAACTGGTCGAGGAGTTCGACCTGCTCGGAGACTGGGAAGGACGCATCGAATACGTCATCGAACTGGGCAAGGGTCTGACGGCCCTGCCCGACGAGGATCGGACCGAGGCGCACAAGGTGCCGGGCTGCGCAGCCCAGGTCTGGCTGTCGGTCCGGCGCGAGGGTGAGCGGCTGGTGTTCGCCGCCGACAGCGACAGCGCCTTGTCAAAGGGCAATATCGCCCTGCTGCTGAGACTCTACTCGGCCCGCACCCCGGCGGAGATCCTCGCGTTCGACGCGCGCGCCGCCCTGGATCGCCTGGGCCTGCCGTCGGCGCTCACGCGTCAGCGGGCCAATGGTCTGAACGCCATGGTCGGACGGATCAGGGACGCGGCCGCCGCGGCGGCCTGACCGGTCCGTTTCAGTAGTAGGAGCCGCGCACCGTCAGGGTCGGGCGTTCGCCGGCCTGTTCGGCCACCTCGACCGCAAGACCGTATTCCCCGGGCGAGGCGCTGCGACGTTCCCACCGCCAGGGGTTCGCCGGCGCGGTCGTCCAGTATCGGGTGTCGTTGAAGGCGCGCCGGCCGAGATTGGCCAGTTCCCGCGCGCTGGCCCGGCTGGATGAGATGGCGCAGCTGACCTCATAGACCGCCTGGTCGCCATGTTCGACCGTGCCCTCCTCGATCGTGACGCGCCAGGTCCCGTCATTGGACACCATGGTGATCTCGGACGCCCACTCGTCCAGCGGCGCGGTGTCGGCCACGGGGCGGCGGAATTCGAGCGCGCGCGCCGCGCGGATCGAATTCTCGAAGGTCTGGGCGCGGTTCGCGTAGGGCAGGCACACCTCGGTCAACAGACCGGCGGGCACGGCCTCCTGCGCCGCGAGCGGGGCCGCGATGGACAACAGGCCGGCGACAAGACTGAACAATGCTACTGACTTCAACGTCATCCCCGAATCTGACGGTTTCCGGGAATCCGTCACCGCAACGCGATAACGCGCCCCGGCGGGGCGCGCTTTCAACTTCTTCCTTAGGCTGAATTCCGACCGGAAAAAGTTACGAGCCTGTAACGTGGGGTCGCGCGACTTCCGTCGGTCCTCGGCGGGTCAGCCGATACGATAGTGAAGCGCCAGGGCGGCGAGCCCTGTTTGCAGCAGCCGCTTGCCTTCGCGGCGACGCAGACCCAGGTCGCGCTCGGCCGCCTGCAGCGCCGTGGCGCGAATGCAGATCGCCTCGACCACGCGCCGGGCGTTCCCGCATGCGGCGAGAGCCGCCTCCACCCGGCGCGCGGCGGCCATGGCGGGATCGCCGGGCTCGGCGCGAACGGCGGAGCCGCCCCCGGCGCGTGGCAGGGCGTCCCAGCGCAGGGTCAGCGACGGCCCGCGCGCCGCCATCTCCGCGTCGAGGCCCAGCCGGGCGGCCGCCGCGACCTGGGCGGGTTCGAGCCAGGGCTGACCGTCCGGGTCCTTGCGCCGGGCCAGCCAGGCCACGGCGGACTGGCCAAGATTGGCGCGGCGGGGGACCGCCTGACCATCGCGCTCCATGACGGTGCGGCAACCGTCAATCATGCCGGGTCGACCGGGTTCGGGGACGTCCCGAGATTCCGGCGAGGCAGTCCGCGCGACCCAGCCGCCGCCGGCCCGTCGCCTCAGACCCGGCGCTTCGACCAGTCGGGCGAAGTCCGCTTCGTCGAGGACTAGGCTGATGCGACTGCGTCGGTCGCCGCCGTGCCGGACTCCGTAGCCGTCGGCCAGGGCTTCGATCCAGCCGCCCCGACGGGCCAGCAGCCGCCGCGCGCGGGCCACGGCGCCCGACCCTGTCCGCGTGGCGGTCATGCGGGCAACTCGCAGGCGGGCGCCTCCAGAAGCTGTGTCACGCACAGCTCCAGTCGCTCCAGCAACGTATCGAGGGCCGGATGGTCGCGCCCGTCCTCCGCCCAGCGGCAGGCAGCGGCGGCCGTCGCGCGGTTCAGGCCGAAGGCATGGGCGACCCGCTCCAGGGGCCAGCCAAAGGTGACGTAGGCCGTGTAGAGCGCCAGCCAGCGCGCCCGGCACACCCGGCCTTTCAGGCGAACGGGCGCCGTCATCCGCTCCACCGTGATCCCCGTCGCCGCCGCAACCAGCTGAAGCGCCAGGCCCGCGCGAATGCGATCCGCGTCTGTCACCGGTACGCGCCAGGTCTCTTCCATCTGATACTCCCGTCATTCCGTTGCGCCGATCATTGGACCGCGTCGGCGTCGAAGCAGGAATATAATCCTATCAACACGTCGAAATCGGACGCAGTGACGCGGGGCCCCGCCACCGGTTGAAATAATCGCGTTCGCTTGACTCGGGACTCTCGACGGCGATTCGCAAATCAGCCTACGATTCGTCTCAAGGGAGTGGTGTTAACCTTTCTTAAGTTTTTACTCGGTTAACTCCCGAACAAGGTTACCCGTTCTCCGATGGCGGTCATTGCCGTCAAGCTTTGCCTGGAGGGGCATGAATGCGCGTCCTGCTTATCGAAGATGATCACGCGACTGCGCAGAGCATCGAACTGATGCTGAAGTCGGAAGGGTTCAACGTCTACACGACGGACCTCGGCGAGGAAGGCATCGATCTCGGCAAGATCTATGATTACGACCTGATCCTGCTCGACCTGAACCTGCCCGACATGAACGGGCTCGAGGTTCTGCGCCAGCTGCGCGTCGGCAAGGTCAATACGCCGGTGATGATCCTCTCGGGCTCCTCGGAGATCGAGACCAAGGTCAAGACGTTCGGCGGCGGCGCCGACGACTATATGACCAAGCCCTTCCACAAGGACGAGCTGATCGCGCGCACCCACGCCGTGGTCCGCCGCTCGAAGGGTCACGCCCAGGCCAACATCCTCACCGGCGAGATCGCCGTGAACCTGGATG
>JAHKAM010000016.1 GCA_018826515.1 Alphaproteobacteria bacterium | reverse complement strand
GGGGCACGCCAGCCCCGCACCGAGGGCGCCCGGCTTCGCAATTCCCCACCCTGTCGTCGCTGCGCGCCGACATCCCTCCCCATGAAGGGGAGGGAGAACGACATCGCCGCTTCGCGAGGTTCGGGATGACAAAAGCGCAGGCCGGCGGGCGGCCGCGTCGCCCGAGCCGCCTGCCTACTCCGCCGCCGCCTCTTTCGCCGAGGCATGCTGCTGGTGGAACACCCGGTCCAGCAGCCGCTCCAGCCGGGTCTTCACCCCGTCGATCAGGCTGAAGATCGCCGGCACGAACACCAGCGACAGCGCCGTCGAGGTGATCAGACCCCCGATCACCGCCACCGCCATCGGACTGCGGAACTCCGTCCCCTCGCCCAGGGCCAGGGCGATCGGAAGCATGCCCAGGCCCATGGCCATGGTGGTCATGATGATCGGCCGCGCCCGTTTGCGCGCGGCGTCCAGGATGGCGTCGTGGCGGTTCATCCCCTGCTTCATGGCGATGATGGCGTAGTCGACCAGGAGGATGGAGTTCTTGGCCGCGATGCCGGTCAACATGATGATGCCGATCAGGGCCGGCATCGACAGCCCCTTGCCGGTCAGCAGCAGGGCCAGGAAGGCCCCGCCGAACGACACCGGCAAGGCTGCCAGGATGGTGATCGGGTGGAAGAAGCTGCCGAACAGCAGCACCAGCACCACATACATCAGCAGCACCCCGGTGATCATGGCGAAGACAAAGCCGCTGAAGGTCTCCTGCAGGCTTTCCAGCTCACCGGACACCGCCTGCGACACCCCCGGCGGCAGTTCCTTCATGGCCGGCAGCTCATTGATGGCTTCCGAGGCCGAGCCGAGGGTGGCGCCGCCCGAGAGTTCGGCCGACAGCCGCGCGACCCTCAGGCGATCATACCGGTCCAGCTGGTTCGGACCGGCGCCGAAGGTGACGTCCGCCACCGCCGACAGGGGCACGGCCATTCCCGACGAGGTCGGCACCCGCAGGGTCTCGAGCAGGGCCAGGTTGCTGCGCGAATCCTCGGTCAGCATCACGCGGATCGGGATCTGCCGGTCGCCCAGATTGAATTTCGGCAACAGCTGGTCCGCGTCGCCCAGGGTGGCGACGCGTGCGACCTGACTGATGTCCTGGGTCGAGACGCCCTGCAGGGCCGCGATGTCGGCCTTGGGCGTGATCAGGATCTCGGGCCGGACCAGGGCCGCGGTCGACACCACATTGGACAGACCGGGCAGTTCGCGCATCTCGCGCTCCAGCCGCGCCGCGGCCTCGCCCAGCACCTCGCCGTCGTCGCCGACCAGCGAGATGGAGATCAGGCCGCCGCCGCCGCCCTCGACCCCGAACTGGACGCGGGCGCCGGGAATGGCGCGCAGGACCGGACCCATCTCCTGTTCGAACGCCTGCTGGCGGATGCTGCGTTCGCTCTTGGGAACCAGATTGACCGTCAGGGTGGCGCGCCGGACCTCGCCGGCGGACGAACCGCCGCCGGGGCCGAAACTGGTCGTGGCCGAGCCGATCGAGGCATAGACCGAACGGACCTCGGGTCGCGCCCTCAGCTCGGTATCGATCCGCTTCACGACCGCGTCGGTCTCCTCCAGCGTCGATCCGGGCGGCAACTGCACCGAAATGTACGAGCGCGAGATGTCCTCGACGGGAATGAACTCGCCCGGCAGCAGCGACGCCAGGAAGAGGGAGAAGACGAAGAAGGCCGTTCCGCCGCCCATGACGGCGAAGCGATGGTCGAACTTCAGGTTCAGCAGGAACCGGCGCCACCAGCCGTCGCCGCGGCCGGCGCGGGGCTGACGCGACAACCGGTCGGCCAGCCCCCGACGCAGCCCCGCCGGAAGCGGGGTGGAGCGCAGGCACCAGCGCAGGACCGCCTGATAGGGCGGCATCCACGACGGTTCGCCATGTTCCTTGCCCTGGTTGTCCTTCAACCAGTAGGCGGCCATCAGCGGCGTCAGGGTCCGCGCCACGATCAGCGAGAACAGAACGCTGACGCAGGTGGCGATGGCGAAGCTCTTGAAGAACTGGCCGACCACCCCGGCCATGAAGCCCGTGGGGGCGAACACCGCCAGCAGGGTGGCCGTGGTGGCGATGACCGCCAGGCCGATCTCGTCGGCCGCCTCCAGCGCGGCGGGGTATGGCTTCTTTCCATCCCGGATGTGCCGGACGATATTCTCGATCTCCACGATCGCATCGTCCACCAGGATGCCGATCGTCAGCGACAGGGCCAGCAGGGTGACGACGTTCAGCGACTGCCCCGTCAGGTCCATGATCCAGAAGGTCGGGATCAGGGACATGGGCATGGCCACGGCGGCGATCAGCGTCGCCCGCCAGTCGCGCAGGAACAGGAAGACCACCAGCACCGCCAGGCCCGCGCCCAGCAGCAGGGCCTCGACCGAGGCGTGGAAATTATTGATCACGTCCGAGGTCGTATTGGTCACCTGGGCGATGGTCAGATCGTCGCGTTCGGCGTCCAGCGCCTCGATCTCGGCCATGGTGGCCTCATAGACGTCCAGTTCGGACGATCCGATCGAGCGGGAGATGGAGAAACCCACCACCTCGCTGCCGTTGTAGCGGGCCCGGCCGCGCGGCTCGGACCACTCGTCGACGACCTCGCCCAGGTCGCCCAGCCGCACGGTGCGGCCGCCGACCGGGATCAGGGTCTCGCGCAGGGCCTCGATCGAGGTCGCCGACCCGACGGTGCGGATGGCCTGTTCCTCGCCGCCGACGGCGCCACGGCCGCCCGGCAGGTTGATGTTGTTGGCCCGCAGCTGGTTGGAGACCGCCGCGGCGGTGACGCGCTGCGCCTCCAGACGGGCGGGATCCAGCTTGATGCGGATCTCACGGCTGACGCCGCCGTCGCGGCTGATCTGGCTGACGCCCTGGATGGACAGCAGTCGCTTGGTGACCGTGTTGTCGACGAACCAGCTCAGTTCCTCGGGGCTCATCCCGGGGGCGCTGACCGTATAGGTGGCGATCGGCTGCTGGGTGAATTCGAACCGCTGGACGATCGGCTCCTGCACATCCGCGGGCAGTTCCTGGCGGATGCCGGCGATGGCGTTGCGGACGTCGTTGGTGGCCTTCTCGAGGTCGACGCCCAGCTCGAACTCGATCGAGGTCGTGGACACCGAGTCATTGACCGTCGAGGTGATGTGCTTGACCCGGCCCAGCCCCGAGACGGAATCCTCCACCAGCCGGGTGACCTGGGTCTCCAGCTCGGTCGGCGCGGCCCCCGCCTGGACGACGCTGACCACCACGACGGGCAGGTCCACGTCGGGGAAATTATTGGTGCGCAGGTTGAAATAGCTCATCACCCCCGCGATCGTCAGGACGATGAACAGCAGGACGACCGGGATCGGATTCCGGATCGACCAGGAGGAGATTCCGTTCGAACTCATCGGGCGGCGCCCTGCGCCGGCTGCGCCGCCGCCGCCTGACGCGCGGCCACGACGCGCACCAGATCCCCGTCGCCGAGGAAGCCCGCCCCCTGGACGACGACCCTCTGCCCCGCCGTCAGCCCGGCGGTGATGGCCAGGGCGCCGCCGTTGCGCCCGCCCGTCTCCACCGACTGGAACCGCACCCGGTCGCCCTGGTCGATGACATAGACCCCGGGTTTGCCCTCGCGATAGACGATCGCCTGCGACGGCACGGTCAGGGCCGGCTGGGCCCCGACGTCGATCTCGGCGCGGGCGAACATGCCCGGACGCAACGCCCCGCCGGTCAGCGAGATGCGCGCCACGCCGAGGCGCGACTGCGGATCGACCTCGGGGGTCACGATCCGCACCGTCCCTGTCGTCTGCCCGGCCTGTTCCGAACTCACCACCGCCGACATCCCCGCGCGCACGAGGCGCAGCTCGGTCTCGGGAATCTGGGCGTCCAGCTCCAGTCGCCCGTCGCGCACCAGCCGGAACAGCTCCGTCCCCGCCTGCACGATCTGCCCCCGCGTGACGCTGCGGCTGGCCACGAGGCCCGACACCGGCGCCCGGATGGTCGCCTGGTTCACCCGCGTCCGCGTCTCCGACAGCGAGGCCCGCGCCGAGTCCAGCCCGGCCTTCGAGGCCCGCTCATTGGCCAACGCCGTATCCAGCGACGCCTGGCTCAGAAAGCCGCGCTCGCGCAGTTCCCGCGCCCGCCCCAGCGCTGCCTCGTCGCGCGCGACATTGGCCTCGGCGGCGGCCACCGCCGCCTGCTGCTGGCCCAGCTGCGCGCGCAGCAGGGCGTCGTTCAACTGCACCAGCGGCTGGCCCTGCCGCACATAGGCGCCCTCGTCGACGAAGACGCCCGTCGCTGTCAGTCCGCCGGTCTCGGCGCCGACCGGCACCTCTTCCCAGGCCGAGACGCTGCCCGAGGCCGTCACCGTCCTTGGCAGGCTCGAGGCCGTCACGGTCGCCGCCGTGACGGTCTGGCGCGAGGGCGCCGCCGCGGCGGCCTTGTCCGCCTCCTCGCCGCCGCCGCAGGCCGCCAGGGTCAGGCCCAGGACCGCCATGACCGCGCCGGCCACGCTTTTCCGCAGAATGTTCGTCACGTCTGATCCCCATGAGCGCCGCGGAGGGGGAGCCGGGCGCCGGTCCTTCGGGTCGCCCGCCGGGGCGCCCCTGTCATCAGCCGTTGAATAGCGCTTTCGGCGGCGCTTCTCAAACGGCAAAGCACCCGCTTACACCGAAGTAATCCGCCCTTGCCCCGGTGGCGAAACGCCGCCGCCGGGGCGGGCGCGTTGGCGATCCCGCGCCGCCGTGCTACCGGCGCGGCCATGACGACCCCTCCCATCGAACGCATCCGCAATTTTTCCGTCGTGGCCCACATCGACCACGGCAAATCGACCCTGTCCGACCGCCTGATCCAGGTCACCGGCGGCCTGACCGCGCGCGAGATGTCGGCCCAGGTGCTCGACAACATGGACATCGAGAAGGAGCGGGGCATCACCATCAAGGCGCAGACCGTGCGCCTGAACTACCGCGCGAAGGACGGCCTCGACTACGTCCTCAACCTGATGGACACGCCCGGCCACGTCGACTTCGCCTATGAGGTCTCCCGCTCCCTCGCCGCCTGCGAGGGCTCGCTGCTGGTCGTCGACGCCTCCCAGGGCGTCGAGGCCCAGACCCTGGCCAATGTCTACCAGGCCATCGACAACAACCACGAGATCGTCCCCGTCCTCAACAAGATCGACCTGCCCGCCGCCGAGCCCGAGCGGGTGCGCGAGCAGATCGAGGATGTCATCGGCCTCGACGCCTCCGACGCCGTCCTGTGCTCCGCCAAGTCCGGCATCGGCATCGAGGAGGTGCTGGAGGCCATCGTCACCCGCCTGCCGCCGCCCAAGGGCGACGTGAACGCCCCGCTCAAGGCCATGCTGGTCGACGCCTGGTACGACCCCTATCTGGGCGTCGTCCTGCTGGTCCGCGTCTTCGACGGCGTGCTCAAGGCCGGCCAGCGCATCAAGATGATGCAGCACGGCACCACCCACCTGGTCGACCGCGTCGGCGTCTTCCTGCCCAAGAACACCCCGGTCGACCAGCTGTCGGCCGGCGAGGTCGGCTTCATCACCGCCCAGATCAAGGAAGTCGCCCAGGCCGCCGTCGGCGACACCATCACCGACGAGAAGAAGCCCACCGCCGAACCGCTCAAGGGCTTCAAGGACGTCCAGTCCGTGGTCTTCTGCGGCCTGTTCCCGGTCGACGCCGCCGATTTCGAGGACCTGCGCGCCGCCATCGGCCGCCTGCGCCTGAACGACGCCAGCTTCACCTATGAGATGGAGTCCAGCGCCGCCCTCGGCTTCGGCTTCCGCTGCGGCTTCCTCGGCCTGCTGCACCTCGAGATCATCCAGGAGCGGCTCAGCCGCGAGTTCAACCTCGACCTGATCGCGACCGCCCCCTCGGTGGTCTACAAGATCGCCCTGCGCGACGGCTCCGAGATCGAGCTGCACAATCCGGCCGACCTGCCCGACGTGATGCAGATCATGGAAATCAGCGAGCCGTGGATCAAGGCGACGATCCTGACCCCCGACGAATACCTCGGCGGCGTCATCAAGCTGTGCCAGGACCGCCGCGGCTCGCAGGTCGAACTGTCCTACGTCGGCGCCCGCGCCCTGGTGGTCTACGAACTGCCCCTGAACGAGGTCGTGTTCGACTTCTACGACCGCCTCAAATCCATCTCCAAGGGCTATGCCTCGTTCGACTATGAGCTGTCGGACTACAAGGTCGGCGACCTGGTGAAGATGAACATCCTCGTCAACGCCGAGCCGGTCGACGCCCTCAGCATGCTGGTCCACCGCGGCCGGGCCGAGATGCGCGGCCGCAGCATGGTCGAAAAGATGAAGGAGCTGATCCCGCCCCACCTGTTCGTCATCCCGATCCAGGCCGCCATCGGCGGCAAGATCATCGCCCGCGAAACCGTCCGCGCCCTGCGCAAGGACGTGACCTCGAAATGCTACGGCGGCGACGCCACGCGGAAGAAGAAGCTGCTGGAGAAGCAGAAGGCCGGCAAGAAGCGCATGCGCCAGTTCGGCAAGGTCGAGATCCCGCAGGAGGCGTTCATCGCGGCGCTGAAGATGGATGACGATTGAGGGTTGAGTCGCTATACGCCTTTACCGTGCGTTGAAGGCTGCGCCGAGGTGGCGACGATGGCGTTATGAAACCGATCATCCTGCGCCAGCACGCCCTCGCCCGCATGGCCGTTTACGGCCTCTCCGAGCCGGCCGTGCTGGACATCGTCAGACACCCGCTCTGGACCGAACCTGACCCGCGCCCGGACATCGAGCGCCGCTTCGGACAGCCACCTGAACTTGCAGGCCGCTACCTCAGGGTGGCGTGTGTTGAGGAAAGGGATCATATTCGAGTCCTGTCGGCCCACCCCGACCGAGACGCGAGACCGCCCGATGGCGATTGAAATGACCTACGATCCCGAAGCCGACGCCCTCTATATCCGGCTGTCGGACGAGCGCCCCGTCGAAGGCTCGGACGCCGGCCCCTTCGTGCTGGACTACAACGCCGACAACAAGGTCGTTGGCCTCGAGCTTCTATCCGCCAGCACAATCCTGGCGCCCGGCGACTGGATGAAGGCTCCGCGTCCGACCCCCGGCAAGGACGGCCACGCCTACGCGGCGGAGTAAGGAGGGTGGCGGGTGTTGTCGCCACCACGAGTTACCCTTCATGGACAACATGGGCATTCTTGAACGCTCCGAACGCATGTCCCGCGTTCGCGGCAAGAACACCGGCCCCGAGCTCACCGTCCGCCGCCTGATCCACGCCCTCGGCTACCGCTTCCGCCTGCATCGCTGCGACCTGCCCGGCACGCCCGACCTGGTCTTCGCCGGCCGGCGCAAGGTCATCTTCGTCCACGGCTGTTTCTGGCATCGACATCCCGATCCGGACTGCAAGCTGGCGCGGATGCCCAAATCGCGTCAGGAATTCTGGCGGCCGAAGCTGGAGGGGAATCGCGCCCGCGATCTCCGCCACGAGGCGGCGCTGACGGAGGCGGGCTGGGGCGTGATGACGATCTGGGAATGCGAACTGCGGGACACCGCTTCACTCGGGAACAGAATTAGAACATTCTTGGACTCATGAGCCAGCCAACCATGAAATCCATCGAACTGTTCGCCGGCGCGGGGGGGCTGGGCATCGGCCTGCACCACGCCGGCTTCCACCCGGTGAAGGTGGTCGAGCGCGACGCCTACTGCTGCGACACCATCCGCGAAAACCAGAAGCGCGTCGGCTCGGTCGTGACCGACTGGGTGCTGGAGCAGGGTGACGTCCGCAAGGTCGACTTCCGCGCATACGAGGGAACGGTCGACCTGATCTCGGGTGGCCCGCCGTGCCAGCCCTTCTCGATGGGCGGCAAGCACAAGGCCTATGACGACGCGCGCGACATGTTCCCCCAGGCCATCCGCGCCGTGCGCGAGGCCCGGCCGCGGGCCTTCGTGTTCGAGAACGTGAAGGGGCTGACGCGGGCCAGCTTCCAGAACTATTTCGAATACATCCAGTTGCAGATGCGGCACCCCGAGGTGGTCGCGCGTCAGGGCGAGGACTGGACCGATCACCATGTCCGGCTGGAGCAGCACGAGACCTCGGGCTCCCGCGACGGCCTGCACTATCATCTGGTGACGCGACTGCTGAACGCGGCCAACCACGGCGTGCCGCAGCGGCGCGAGCGGGTGCTGTTCGTCGGCTTCCGCTCGGACTTCGCCGAGGAATGGCATTTCCCCAAGGAGCTGCACTCGGCGGAGGCCCTGATCTGGGACCAGTATGGCGACGGCGCCTATTGGGACCGGCACCGGGTGGCGAAGAAGGACCGTCCGGACAACCCGGCCCTGAAGGCGCGGGCCGCGCGGCTGGGCGAAAAGCCCGCCGGCCTGCCGTGGAAAACGGTGCGCGACGCCATCGCCGACCTGCCCGATCCTGAACACCAGCCGGACAAGGCGCGCGGCGTCGCCAACCACCGCTTCCAGCCCGGCGCTCGCAGCTACGCCGGCCACACCGGCAGTCCCTTGGATGAGCCCGCCAAGACCCTGAAGGCCGGGGTGCATGGCGTGCCCGGCGGCGAGAACATGCTGCTGAAGCCGTCGGGCGAGGTGCGCTATTTCACCGTCCGCGAAAGCGCGCGCTTGCAGACCTTCCCGGATGACTATGTATTCCACGGCTCGTGGTCGGAAACGATGCGGCAGCTGGGGAACGCGGTGCCGGTGCGCCTGGCGGAAATCGTGGGACGGGATGTCGAACGGGCGCTGAGGTTCGCCGCGTGACGCGACGCAATTTCGCCGAGGACGTCGAACGCATTCGGGAGGAGGTTCACCGTCTGGTCGACGCCGCGACGGAGCGGGCGTTGCCCGCAACCAGGAGAAATAAGATCGATCATGCGCTTCGCGCCTTGGCGATCGATGTCGAAGCGGCATTGGAGAAGCTCGATCCGGTCGCGCTACCCACCGTGGTGTTCGATCCGAGCAATCCCAAGGTGATCGGGCGCTTCACCGCCTTGGCGATGATTGCTCAGGATCGCTTGCCGCTCGCCGAGTTGGGCAAGTTTTATGGGTCCGGGGTCTATGCGATCTACTATCGCGGGGAATACGCACCCTATCTACCGCTGAGCGGAAGCGAGACGCCCATATACGTCGGTCAGGCCGCGCCGTCGCAAGCGAACGCTCATACACCTCGCGACCAGGGCCCGAGGCTGGCCGCGCGGCTGAACGAGCATCGCAAGAATATCGCAAAGGCCGACACGACCTTGAAACTCGCCGATTTTGAAGCCCGATTCCTAGTCGTTCAGTCGGGTTGGGAGACTGCGGCCGAGGACTACCTGATCAACCTCTTCCGCCCGATCTGGAATAGCGAGACCAACATTCTGTACGGCCTCGGAAAACATGGCGACGACGCCGAGACGCGCGCGAACAAGCGGTCCCCGTGGGACACGTTGCACCCTGGCAGGAAGTGGGCGGCGAAATCCGTGGAAGACGCGAGGGACCCCGCCTTGATCCTGTCCGATCTGACGCGCCACTTCTCGTACCATCCCCCGGTGACCGACAGAGCCTCCTTGCTCGAAACTTTCTTCGCGGGTCTGCGCCAGCGGTAGATCGGCGTATCTAGTCCCCTCAGGACCACGACCAAACCCTTACCGTTTCTTCAGGTGCCCCCCTCCGCGCCACCTGCTAGCGTCCGCGCCGGTATCAGACGGAGACGGCGCATGACGTTCAGGGGATGGTTGCTGGCGGGGGCCGCGGGCGCGGTGCTGGCGGTCGGCGGGATCGGCGCCGGCATGGCCGAGGCGCGGACCCATGAGCCGGCTCCGGCGTCGGCGTCCGCCCCGGCCGCCGCCCAGACCGGCACGCTGATCCCCGCGCAGACCTTCGAACTCGACAACGGCCTGCGCGTCATCTTCCACATCGACCGCTCCGACCCGGTGGTCGCCGTGGTGCTGGCCACCCGCGTCGGCTCGGCGCGCGAGGAGCCGGGCCGGACCGGTTTCGCCCATCTGTTCGAACACCTGTTCTTCCTCGATTCCGAGAACCTCGGGCCCGGCGGGCTCGACGCCATGAGCGCGCGCATCGGCGGCTCGGGCGCCAATGGCTCGACCAGTTTCGACATCACCGACTATCTGCAGACCGTGCCCAACGACGCCCTGGAGAAGATGATCTGGGCCGAGGCCGACAAGCTGGGCTTCTTCATCAACACCGTCACCGACGCCGTGCTCGCCAAGGAGAAGCAGGTCGTCAAGAACGAGAAGCGCCAGTCGGTCGACAACGCCCCCTACGGCCACACCTACGGCGTCATCCTCGAGAACCTGTACCCGTCCGACCACCCCTACAGCTGGCCGGTGATCGGCTCGCTGGCCGACCTCGACGCGGCCACGCTGGAGGATGTGCGCGGCTTCTATCGCCGCTGGTACACGCCCAATAATTCGACCCTGGTCATCTCGGGCGACTTCGATCCCGATCAGGCCCGCGCCTGGGTGCAGCGCTATTTCGGCGAGATTCCCCGCGGCCCCGAGGCGGCGGTTCCCCGGCCCCGCGCGGCCGGTCTGACGGGGACCCGGCGGCTGATGCACGAGGACAATTTCGCCACCCTGCCGCAGCTGACCCTGGCCTTCCCGACGGTCGAGAGCGGCCACCCGGACGAGGCGGCGCTGGACGTGCTGCTGACCCTGCTGACCGACGGCAAGGCGGCGCCGCTGACCGCCGTTCTGGTCGACGAGCAGAAGCTGACCGACGAGGTCGGGGGCTCGTCCGACACCAGCCAGATCGCCGGCATGGCCATGCTGCAGGTCACCGCTTTCGACGGCGTCGATCTGGACGCGGTGCGCGCGGCGCTGGACGAGGGTTTCGCCCGCTTCGAGCGCGACGGCGTCGACCCTGCCGCGCTCGAACGGGTCAAGACCGTGGCCGAGGCCGGCTTCTACACCCGGCTGGGCAGCGTGCTGGGCAAGGGCGCGGCCCTGGCCCGCTACGACCTGTACGGGACCTCGCCCGACCGCGATCTGGCCGCGCTCCAGGCCGTGACGGCCGAGGACGTGGTCCGGGTCTATGAGACCTACATAAAAGACCGCCCGCATGTGGCGACCAGCTTCACCCCCAGGGGCCAGGCCGAACTGGCGCTCGAGGGCTCCGTCGTCGCCGCCGTCGTCGAGGAGCCGATCGTCCAGGGGGCCGAGGCCGCCGTCGATCCGCGCGCCGAAACCGCCGCATACGAGCGCACGCCCTCGGCCTTCGACCGGACCGTCGAGCCGCCGTTCGGCGACCCCGCCGTGGTCGCCTCGCCGGCCATCTGGACCGCCGCCCTGCCCAACGGCCTGACCGTCTCCGGCATCGAGAACAGCGAGACCCCGCTGGCGTATTTCGAGCTGTCGATCGACGGCGGCCGCCTGTTCGACGATCCGGACAGGCCGGGCGCCGCCGCCCTGCTGGCCCGGATCATGGATCGCGGCACCCGCGACCGCACCCCCGCCGAACTGGAGAACGCCTTCAAGTCGCTGGGGGCGCAGGTCAATGTCTCGGCCGGAGACGAGCGGTTCGTGATCTCGGGCCGCACCCTGTCGCGCAATCTCGACGCCACCCTCGACCTCGTCGAGGAGATGCTGCTGCAGCCGCGCTGGGATCCCGCCGAGCTGGAACTGGCCCGGGCCGCGACCCTCGCTCAGATCCAGGCCGCCCGCGCCCAGCCCGCCGCCATCGCCGGTCGCGCCTACAACCTGATCGCCTATGGGCCGGACCACATCCTGTCGCGCGGCGCCCTCGGCACGGAAAGCTCGGTCGCCGCCCTGACCATGGACGATCTGCGGGCGTATCTGCAGAACAACCTGGCCCCCGACAACGCCCGCTTCCGCATCGTCGGGGCGGTGGACGAGGCCGCCGCCACGGCGGCCCTCGACGGCCTCGGCCAGCGCTGGGTCCGGCGCGATGTGGAGGTCCCGGCCTGGGCGCCGCCGACCCCGCCCACGGAGTCGCGGGTGTATTTCTACGACATGCCCAACGCCTCGCAGTCGGTGCTGGTGTTCGGCTATCCGGCCCTGACCCGGGCCGATCCGGACTACTATCCGGCCAGCGTGGCCAACTACATCCTCGGCGGCGGCGGCTTCGCCTCGCGCCTGACCCAGCAGCTGCGCGAGGGCGCCGGCTATACCTACGGCGTGCGCAGCGGCTTCGCCGGCGGCGAGGCTGTCGGCCATTTCCAGCTGTCCAGCGCCGTCCGCGCCAATGTCACCCTCGAGGCCGCGACCCTGGCCCGCGACATCATGCGCGACTACGGATCGACCTTCACCGAGGCCGATCTGCAGGTCACCCGCAGCGCGCTCAGCAAGAGCCGCGCCCGCGCCTTCGAGACCGCCGGGGCCAAGCTGAACGTGCTGCAGGCCATCGGCGATTTCGGCCTGCCCGCCGACTATCTGGACCGTGAGGCGGCCGTCATCGAGGGGCTGACCGTCGAACAGGTCCAGGCGCTCGCCGCCGAACATATCCGCACCGACGGCATGATCTATGTCGTGGTCGGCGACGCCGCGACCCAGGCCGAGCGGCTTGAGGAACTGGGCTACGGCCCCGTGGTGAGGATCAACGACCGGCTCGCGGCCGCGGACCGGTAACCCCGAAGGAGAAGACACCCATGCGTATCCGAATGATGCTGGCCGGCGTGGTCGCCGCCGGCCTGATGGCCCTGCCGGCCATGGCCCAGGACGCCGAATACGGCGAACCCCTGCGCCTCATGCTGACCGACGCCGCCGCGGGCAACTGCAGCGAGGCCTGGATGGCGCCGCCGGTGATGAGCGCCTGTCAGGCCCAGATCGCCGGCATGTCCGCCGGCCTGCAGGCCCTCGGCGCCATCGAGTCCATGACCTTCATCAGCGCCCGCGACACGCCCGAGGGGCGGGTCGAGACCTGGACCGTCGCCTACGCCGGCGGCCAGACCCTGACCTGGTTCATCGGCCAGCGGCAGCCGGACGGCAAATTCGCCGCCGTCGGCACGGGCGGCTAAGGCCGACCAGCGTCCGCCGCCGGGGTCTCAGTCCCTGGCGGCGGGCCGCTTCGCCGCGTCCAGCGCCGCCTGCACCGCCTCGAAGGTGTCGGTCACGCTGGTCGCCGGCGCCTTGCCCATCAGGCTGACCCCCACGATGGCCAGGAAGCTGAGCACGAAGCCCGGCACGATCTCGTAGATCACGCTCGACAGCTTCGCCCCGTCGGCCAGCACCGGCGCATAGATCCAGACCAGCACCGTCGCCGCCCCGACGATGATCCCCGCCAGCGCCCCGTTGCGGGTCATCCGCTTCCAGGTCAGCGACAGGATCACCAGCGGCCCGAACGCCGCCCCGAACCCGGCCCAGGCGTTGGACACCAGCCCCAGCACGCTGTTCTCGGGGTTCCACGCCAGATAGATGGCCGCCAGCGACACCCCCAGCACCGCCAGCCGGCCGATCATCACCAGCTCCTTCTGCGGCGCGTCCTTGCGCAGGAAGACGCCGTAGAAATCCTCGACCAGCGAGCTCGACGACACCAGCAGCTGCGACGAGATGGTGCTCATGATCGCCGCCAGGATCGCCGCCAGCAGGAAGCCGGTGATCAGCGGGTCGAACAGCACGTCCGACAGCAGGATGAAGATCGTCTCCGGATCGGTCACCTCCAGCCCCGTCCGCGTCGCATAGGCCAGTCCCACCAGCCCGGTGGCCAGCGCCCCGACCAGGGTCACCAGCATCCAGCTCATGCCGATGTTGCGGGTCATCGGAATGTCCCGCACCGACCGCACCGCCATGAAGCGCACGATGATGTGCGGCTGGCCGAAATAGCCCAGCCCCCAGGCCATGGCCGAGATGATGCTGATCGCCGTCGCCCCCTGGAACAGGTTCAGCAGTCCGGGATCGACCCCGCGCACCGTCTCGGCGACCTCGCCGATGCCGCCGACATTCATCAGCGCCACCACCGGCACCAGCACCAGCGCCACGAACATGATGCAGCCCTGCACGAAGTCGGTCAGGCTGACGGCCAGGAACCCGCCCACCATCGTATAGGCCAGCACCACCCCGGCCGTGATCCACAGCCCCAGGGTGTAGTCCAGCCCGAACGAGGTCTCGAACAGCTTGCCCCCGGCCACCAGGCCCGACGACGTATACAGGGTGAAGAAGACCACGATCACCAGCGACGAGATCACCCGCAGCATCCGCGACCGGTCCTCGAACCGCTTGTCGAAATAGTCGGGCAGGGTGATCGCGTCGCGCGCGACCTCGGTATAGACGCGCAGCCGCGGGGCCACGATCAGGTAGTTGGCGAAGGCCCCGATGAACAGGCCGAGCGCGATCCATCCCGCCGACAGCCCGGCCACATACATGGCCCCCGGCAGGCCCAGCAGCATCCAGCCGCTCATGTCCGAGGCCCCCGCCGAAAGCGCCGCCACCGACGGCGTCAGCGACCGCCCGCCCAGCATATAGCCGGCCACGTCCGAGGTGGATTTGCGCCAGGCATAGACGCCGATGCCCAGCATCAGCACGAAATACAGGCCGAGGGTGATGAGTGTTCCGGTTTCCATGGCGACAGGGGTAGCAGCCGTCGCCGCCTCCGGCCACCCTGCCGGCAAACCGCGGTTCGTCGCCGTCCGGGATTGACGCGGCCGCCGCGTCCCTGCCTTTTGTCCCCCCGTTTCAGCCCGAGCCCCCTCCATGACCGACGCCGGCCCCGCCACCTCGCCCCTCACCTTCACCGACAATCCGATGAATCCGCTGGAGGAGCTGCTCTACGCCGGCCTCGCCGACGCCTCGCGGATGGGGACCTTCGAGCGCATCATGCTCGAGGCCGACCTCTATGCGGTGCCCGAGCCCGACAGCCCCGGCGGAACCCCCGGCGACGACGGCGCCAAGGTGCTGCGGCCGGGCGAGCAGCTGGTCCTGCGCGGCGTGGTCCTCAACGACGGCCGCAACACCGTGACCCTGTTCACCGACCCGTCCCGCGCCGTCGCAATGTTCGGGGAGGACACCCGCATCCTCGCCATGCAGGGCCGCAAGCTGCTCAACATGCTCAGGGACACGGTGATCCTGCTCAACCCCGCCGGCGGCAAGGGGCTGATGATGGAGCCCGACCAGATCCGGGCTGTACTGGAACATCCCCCGCTGGACAGCGCCTTCGTCCGCCGCCCCTCCGGCTCCGTCGACCTGGCCGAACCGCCCGAGCCCCAGCGCCCCCTGCTGCTGATCGAACGCCTCGACGCGGCCTTCAAGGGGGTGAAGGTCGAAGAGGCCTGGCTGGCCCGCGCCCGCTGGAACGAGGCCCGGATGATGGGCTGGTTCCTCGACATCCGCACCGAGGCCCCCGCCGACGAGATCGTCGCCCTGTGCGAACGCGCGGTGCGCGGCCTGCCGTTCGGCGGCGAGGTGTTCGATGTGAGCGTGAGCAAGCCGGGCGGCGAGAAGGGTATCGGGGTGAAGGTGGTCTGAGGGGGCCACGGGATGCCAGGTCTCAAGACCCGGCACTGGGGTTGATCAGCGGTTGCGCAGCGCGCAACCGCCTGACAAGCTTGCCTTTGAGAGCTGAGAAGGATTTGCGGTGATCACACTTTATAGCGTCAGCCGAGATGCAGTTATTAAGAGCGCAGTCGGGCAAGGACGGACGAACTATAAGTTCGCGCTCGAAAAACTCTTCCCACTCATTAATAAATTTCAAGAACAGCGCAAGGTTCAAAGGCGGAAGTTCTACGACCGACTGAGAAACGACATCCTAAAGGGGTGTCAAATGCCGCCTATTACGCTTGCATTTGTAGATTCTCAAAACTCTAGCAATTTGAATACGACAGAACTTGAGTTGTTTATAAACGACAACATAGACTCTGGTTATGTTCTTGACGGCATGCAGCGCCTGAACACGCTAAATGATGCGTCGAAAGAGGCTGAATTTGACGAACAGTTGGTATTACCTATTAACGTAATAGTCGCGGATAGATACGACCTTCTATTGTATCGCATGATTACGCTAAACAATGGGCAAAAGCCCATGACGGCGCGTCACCAGATTGAGATGTTGACCAAGGGTATGCTCGATACCGGCGATCTCGGGATTTCCGTATTTTCTGAGAAGGACACAGAGTCTATCAAGCCGCCGCAAGGCTCGTTCAGGCGGAGCGACATTGCAGAGGCCTACACGGCATTTTTGACTGATAGCGTTCACAACCAAAATGCTCGGATCATTGAATCCAAACTCGACGAGATTCTTGTTGGCAAGGTAATGGATAGCGACATTACGGACGCTAATGTATCGTTCCATGATATACTGGCTCTAGTGTCAAAGTTTTCTGCAGTTGCTTCGTCAAGAGACTGGTTAAGGCTGGGAAACAACCTGATTGGATTCACGGTCGGGGCGAAGCGTAGCTTTGAATACTTGAGCAATATCACCGCAGCCCAGTTTGATGAATTTATTCAGATATTTGAGGAAGCATTCGCTGCAGTGAATGTTTCAAAGATTAACGTTGGTAAGACGCGACGTGAACTTGCAAAGCTGTTCTTTGAAAAGATCGAGCGGTTTTCTGAGTACGACGTTGAGGCAGTGACCGAGAAGTTCCACGAAGCGATTCTGGTCGATTAGCGTGGCTGTAAACCTGACGTTGAAGGAACCGGAGCGGCGCGGTTACCGACCGCCGAAGCCGTTCGGCCTTTACGCAGACGGACTCGCCGCCCATGAGATCGTCCGGTTGCTGCTGGGAAGCGTAAATGTACGTGAGGTCACGACAGGCCGCTTGACCGCGTTAAATACGAACGAGTTTCGGCAGAAGGCGCAGCGTATGTGTCGGCCGGACCGGATTTCGCATTTCTTGTTTGAGAATGAAATCGGACTGCCCGAATACGAGGCATTCGTCCGACTGCTGTCGTCCAAAAATCAGGACTTCTTTGAAAGGCTCCGACAGGAGCTCACGCTTTCACTCGTTGCAAAACGTGAATCGAGATACACTGAAGCGTTTTTGTATTTGTACAGAATACTAGAGATGATGGCAGTAGCGTTTCCGCTATTGTATGCCAGCACGCAGTCGGATTTTCGGCGTTCGCATGATTTTCTAAAATCACTGATGCTGAATGATCGCGACGGTGACCTGAAGGTCCTCGATCGGGCAGTCCCGGTAATCGCGCAGCAGGGAAACCTTTCCTCGGTGACCTTCGACTTCTCGGTCTCCGGCTTCGATGTGGGCTGGGTGGCGGCGTTCAAAAGCCAAATCGAGAAATGCCAGATTCACCGAACTCCCAATTTTGAGTTCGAAAGTGACAGTGATGTCCTTTTCCGGGTGCCATTCAATTCGATGCCGGGCCTTCTAGTGCAATTTCGAAACCGGATGTTCCATTACCGAGCGGGGGAGGCCAATTTCGACCTTGGCGCCATCGGTGGGTCTGAGCCGGTTTGTAAGATTGTGGTTCGCGAGGCGGCGCATTGGTTCGCCTTGATCTATGTGGAACTGCTGAGGGTGATGGCCCGGCGGCAGTTTTGATACCGGCCTCGACGGCGGAACCCTAGTCCTGTCCGTCAAAAGGACGCTCTCCAGGAATCCGGCCTTAGCCTTACGGAGTGCTCCAGTGGAGCGGCGAGTATGAAAAATCTCGGCTTAGTGGGCAGCGAATGTAGGCGGTAGAGCCGCCAAGCATCTGGACGTTCGTTGGATACCTCCAACTCTGTACGAGTCAGGAAAAAGTCGGTTCCTGCTCCGCCTTTGGTGGCCTTAACTTCAATCAGACGATCGGACCCATCGGGTTCAAAGCTCTTGATATCGTAGCCCGCTCCGTCCCCGTAAACGTCGGACGTCCACTCGACCTGCTTGGCCAAGTCCATTCGTTCGGCAGCGACCAAGCGTGCGATTTCGTGGCCAAGAATGTGCTTCTCACCAATGCGTCCGAGAATACGGTTTCGTTCGTCTCGGCTCGCAGGATCAAACTTTCGAATAAGACGAACCAGCCCATCCGGACGAGTTCTTTGTACGTCCGAGAGCGGGGGAATAGGTTCTATCGGCAGAAGCGCCATCATGCTGGCGGCCGGCTGGTCGGGCGGCCCGGGATTATTTCGCGCCCTGCCGTTGGTCTCCAGTTTCACTCTCGGTGTTGAAAGAAACGCGTCATCGGCGAGTACTTCGGGGTGGGTTGAGACGTAGCGATCAAAGGCCGCGTAGATCCGCCCCTTCTGAGCCTTTGGCGCCGGGGCGAAACCCGGAAGTTGGGGAAGTCCAATCTGGGTCGCGATGTGGCTGAGGTTCCCCAGCTTGAAGTCGATCGATCCGATGCCTCTCTTGATCTTGTCATCGAGCGCCCTCTTCATGTCCGCTTTAAAGCCACGAGAGGCAGTCGGAATGCCATCGAGGATCGCAAAGTAGGTTCGAACGATCTGGTCCAACTCCTCGTCGTTCCAATCATCCCCGCTCTTGGTTGAATCGGTCAAAGCGCCCTCCAGTCAGGACTTTGCCGCTAGGCTTTGCGCAATGACAAGCGGCCTAGTGACCAAATAGCATCCAGACCGTCACAGCCGCCTGACCGAGCGCGCATAAGACTAGGGCAGCGATCAGCCGGGCCTCCTCCCAGTCCCGTTTCATGGTGGTCCTCCGTGGTCCACAGCTCACTGTTCCAACACCATACAATCGAAGTTCATCCTATCCTGGTATTTCTGTATTGGAAATGTGGATGCGGCCATTCGGGCCACGTTGGTATTGGAGCGGTCGATATGAGGGGCGAGGTGTCTTCCTTTGACGGGTCTGCATGCTGGCGTTGGGTATGAGAGTCCTCGTCGCCTGCGAGTACAGCGGCATTGTTCGTAACGCCTTTCTCGACCTTGGCCACGATGCTTGGTCATGCGACCTTCTCCCGAGCGAAGACGGCTCGAACCGCCACATCGTTGGCGACGCCCGCGACCTTTTGAACGACGGCTGGGACCTGTTGATGGTGGCCCACCCGCCTTGCACCCGCCTGTGCAACTCGGGCGTCCGTTGGCTGACCGCCCCACCGCGCGGGAAAACCGTTGAAGAGATGTGGGCGGCCCTCGACGAAGGCGCGGCGCTATTCTCCGACTTCTGGAATGCCCCTATCGAACGCATCGCCATCGAGAACCCGGTGATGCATAAGCACGCCAAGGTCCGCATCGTGAATTTTGAGGATTTCGCGCAGAGCATCCAGCCTTGGCAGTTTGGTCACGGTGAAACCAAGCGAACCTGTCTTTGGTTGAAAAACTTGCCGCCGCTCATCCCCACGAACATCGTCAGTGGTCGCGCGCCTCGGGTTCACCACATGCCGCCCTCTCCGGATCGCTGGAAGGAGCGATCTCGGTTCTTCCCCGGCATCGCTAGGGCGATGGCCCATCAGTGGAGTGCGGCTGCTGAAGCCATGACGCTCTGCTGACAATCCGCCAATCCATAGTCGGACTGGCGCAAAAATCCCCGGCCTTTCCAACGCCCTGACATTTTAACAAACAGAATCATTCGTCGCCCTCGGGCCGCCCCCATAATCCCTGCATCCCGTCGGTGGGGAGGGCGTCGGATCCAACGCCTCGATGTCGGCGGGCTGTGGTCGAGCGAAGAAGCCCGGGGGAACGAGACCCCGGGGGACCTTGCGGATGTCGATGGATGGCGTCCGCCTGCTCGCCGCGCGCTTCTTGCGCGGATCGCTGACGGTCGAGGCCGTCATGTCCGCCGCGCGTCGCCGGCAGCAATGCCTGCGGCGTGATCCGGCCAGGCCCGAACTCAGGGCCGCCACCCGGATGGCGCGTGGAAAACGGCCGCGCGGGGCGATCTGTCTCGTCGAAACGGTATGTGAAACTTGCACCGGGCGAGGCCCGGTCGCCCCGCGCCCTCCCCACCTTCCCGACCATCCGGCCGGGAAGCGCTTCAACCTGTCCGGAAGGGTTCGCCGTGTCCTCCTCCTCCTCCCAGCCATCCGCCCGTCGCGGGACCCTGCGGGCGTCGGCGCCCGCGCCCGCGGCTCCCTCCGACCGGATCGACCTCTTCGCCCCGCCGTCGGCGGACGATCCCGAGGCCGCCGATCCCGTCGCCCTCGCGCGGGCGGCGACCCAGGCCTCGGGGCGGGCGATGCGGGCGCGGCTGTGGACCGAGGCCAGGGCGCTGGCCGGGTTGGCCGAGAGCTATGCCCGGCTGGGCGAACGGGCGCGCGGCGGCGGCCAGACGATCGAGACCATGGACCTGGGGTTGCTGTACGCGGTGCTGACCGACGACAGCGGCGCGGCGGCGGCGCGGATGGCCCTCGGTCCGGACAGACAGAACGATCCGGACCGGGCGCTCAAGGAGGCCTGGCACCGGCGATGCGGCGAACGCTCGCAGGCCATGAAACACCACCAGCTGGCGATGCTGTTCCGGATCCACGCGGCCGAAGCCCGAATCCGGGCGATGGGCGGCGCGGTCGAGGTCAGCCAGTCCAGCTTTGACGAGACGGCCGATGCGCGGGCGTGGTTGCTGGAAACGGCGTCGGAGCTCGACGACGTGACCGTCACCCCCAGCCCGCCGCCGGGCGATCCCTGGGCGGTCGGGCGGTAGGTCGTTGCCCGCCTACCGCTTGCGGAACCGCGTCGCCTCGGCCTTCAGGTTCGAGCCCCAGTCGGTGACGGGCTGGTCGGGCTCGGCGTGGAAGGGGACTTCGCCCGCGACGCCGCGCATGGCCAGCGCCAGCGGCAGGGCCCACCAGCCCAGCATCCGCAGCGGCTTGCGCCGCGCGTCGGCGACGTCCCAGCCCTCGGCCGCGAAGGCCGCGACCATCTCCGCCGGCTCCAGCCGCTCGATCCCGTCCCAGTCCGCCGGCCGGACGACCGCCTCCGCCTCGTCCGGCGTCAGCCCGAAGGCGGCCCGCGCCGTCTCCTCGACGGCCGCGACGATCTCCGGAAATTCATGCCGCTCGTCCGGATCGGCGGCGCGCGGCTTCATCAGCGCCTTCATCTCCAGATCATCGATCCCGGGCAGATCGATCAGGCGGCGCAGGGGAGCTTGGGTCATGTCCGCACCCTACCGCATCCCCCGTCCGCCCGCACAGTCATTGACCCGCCCCCCGACACGCCCGACCCTGTCCCCGATTGCCTCCCGCCTTCCCCCCACCCCGAAAGCCCCGCCATGTCCGCCGCCGTCTCCAAAGCCCCCCGCCTCGCCGTCCTCATCGACGCCGAGAACGCCTCGGCCCGCATCGCCGAGGCCCTGTTCACCGAGATCGCCACCCTCGGCGAGGCCTCGGCGCGGCGGATCTATGGCGACTTCTCGAGCGCCCAGGTCGCCGGCTGGACCAGGGTGCTGGCCCGCTACGCCATCCAGCCGCAGCAGAATTTCGCCAATACCAAGGGCAAGAATTCCGGCGACATCGCCTTGGTCATCGACGGCATGGACCTGCTGCATTCGGGCCGGTTCGACGGCTTCTGCCTGGTCTCCTCCGACGCCGACTTCACCCGTCTGGCGTCGCGCATCCGCGAGGAGGGCGTCGACGTCTACGGCTTCGGCGAGCAGAAGACGCCCGAGAGCTTCCGCCAGGCCTGCACCCGTTTCATCTACACCGAGAACCTGACCGCCCAGCCCGCCGAGAGCGCCGCGCCTTCGGGCCGCGGCGGCCGATCCCCGGCGACGGCGGCGGAGACGGGGGCCGCGCCCGCGGCGCCGGGCAAGCGCAAGCCGGCCGAGGCCGCCCGCCTGGTCGCCGCCGTGATCGCCGAGCTGGACGAGGACGGCGACGGCTGGGTCACGGTCAGCGGCCTCGGCGACCGGCTGCGGAATGCCTATCCCGACTTCGACCAGCGCACCTACGGCCACGCCAAACTGTCCGACCTGCTCCGCGCCACCGGCCGTTTCGACGTCCAGACGGGGGCGGCCGGCGGCGCCATGCGCATCCGCGACAAGGCGTGAGAGGGGGAGGGGAGGCTAGAAGGTGATGACGGTGCGGACGGTGCGCCCCTCGGCCAGATCATCGAAGGCCGCATTGATGTCCGCCAGCCCGATCGTCCCGCTCATCAGCCGGTCCACCGGCAGCCGCCCCTGCCGGAACAGGGCGACGTACCGGGGGATGTCGCGCGCCGGCACGCAGGTCCCGATATACGACCCCTTCAGCGTCCGCTCCTCGGCGACCAGCTGCACCACATTGACCGCCAGCGCCGCCTCCGGCGGCGGCAGGCCGGCGGTGACCGTGGTCCCGCCGCGCCGGGTCATCTTCCACGCCGCCTCCAGCGCCCGAACGCTGCCGGCCATCTCGAACACGAAGTCGGCCCCACCCCCCGTCAGCGCCCGCACCTGCTCCACCGCATCGGCGTCGCCCGCATTGACCGTCTGGACCGCCCCCAGCGACCGCGCCAGCGCCAGCTTCTCCTCGCTCAGATCGACCGCCACCACCGGACTCGCCCCCGCCGCCAGCGCCCCCAGCACCGACGAGAGGCCCACGCCGCCCAACCCCACCACCGCCACGCTCTGCCCGACCTTGACCCCCGCCGTATTGACGACGGCTCCGACCCCCGTCAGCACCGCGCATCCGAACAGGGCCGCATGCTCGAACGGCAGATCGCGATCCACCTTCACCAACGACCGCCGCGACACCACCGCATGCGCCGCGAAGGCCGAGCAGCCGAGATGATGATTGAGCGCTTCCGCCCCGTCATGCAGCCGCCGCCCACCGCCCAGCATCTCGCCCCTGCCATTGGCGGCGGCCCCCGGCTCGCACAGGGCGGGCCGCCCTCCGGCGCATGGATCGCAATGGCCGCAGCTGGGCATGAAGACCATGACCACATGATCCCCGACCTCCAGATCGGCGACGCCGGGCCCCAGCGCCTCGACCACCCCTGCCGCCTCATGCCCCAGCGCCATGGGCAGGGGCCGCGGCCGGTCGCCGTTGATGACGCTCAGATCCGAATGGCACAGGCCGGCGGCCTTGATCGCCACCAGCACCTCGTCCCGCCCTGGCGGCTCGAGCGTCACCGTCTCCAGCGCCAACGGCCGGCTTTCGGCATAGGGGCGGGCGGCGCCCACGGTTCTCAGAACGGCGGCTGTGGTCTGCATGCGGACGAGGCTAGGCGCTTGACGCCGCGTCCGCCAAGCCCAAGGCTGGGATCAATGAAGCGCGCCAACCGCGCTCAGGCAGCGAGCGACCGCGTCGCGAGCGATAGCGCCAACACAATGGGAGAGCGTGCGTGACCGGGACGATCGAACGGACCAAACGGAGCGACTATCGCCGGTTCCAGGCCATCTCCACGCGCTGGATGGACAACGACGTCTACGGCCACGTGAACAATGTCGTCTACTATTCCTGGTTCGACACGGCCGTGAACCGCCTGCTGGTCGTCAACGGCGTCATCGACATCCACGAGGGCAAGACCATCGGCCTGGTCGTGGAAACCGGCTGCCGCTACTTCGCCCCCACCGCCTTCCCGGACGAGATCCAGGCTGGCGTCCGCGTCGCCCACGTCGGCACCAGCTCCGTCCGCTACGAGATCGGCCTGTTCCGCAACAACGAGGAAGACGCCGCCGCGGTGGGCTATTTCGTGCACGTCTATGTGGACCGCGACAGCAAGCGTCCGGTGCCGGTCGACGAGAAGATGCGGGGCTTTCTGGACAGCCTGAAGACCTAGTCGTCCAGCCGCCCCATCAGCGCCAGCGCGCCCACGGCGGTCAGCACGCCCAGCGCGAAGGCGCCGATGATGGCCCCTGTGGCGACGGCCGCCGGGACGGTCACCGGCCGGGCTTCGTACCATTCGACGATGTCGGCCTCGTTGAGGTCGTCGTCACCGTACAGGTCGGCGTCATAGAGGACGTCTTCGGCGGTCATGATCGGCTCCGGCTGCTGGTGAGAAAAAGCTGTAGCGCTGCAGAGGTTCCTGAACCGTGACACCGCCGCCGCCATCCGCTAGATGCGCCGGTCACGACCGCGGCGTCGCGCTCAACCAGCGAGCGGCCACGCCGAGAGCGTTAGCGCCCATACCGATGAGACCAAACCCATGGCCGGCCATTCGAAATACAAGAACATCATGCACCGCAAAGGGCGCGCTGACGCCGTGCGCTCCAAGCTGTTCTCCAAACTGTCGCGCGACATTACCGTCGCCGCCAAGCTGGGCATGCCCGATCCGGCCATGAACCCGCGCCTGCGTCTGGCGGTGAACAACGCCAAGGCCGAGAGCCTGCCCCGCGATGTGATCCAGCGGGCGATCAACAAGGCCGCCGGCGGCGACGTCGATATGATGGAAGAGGTCCGCTACGAGGGCCGGGGTCCCGGCGGAGTCGGCATCATCGTCGAGGCGCTGACGGACAACCGCAACCGCGCCGCCTCCAACATCGGCGCGGCGTTCAAGAAGAACGGCGGGGCGCTGAGCGAGATGAACTCGGTCGCCTTCATGTGGAACCGCGTGGGCCGGATCATCTATCCGGCGGAGGCGGGTACCGAGGACGTCGTCATGGAGGCCGCCATCGAGGCGGGCGCCCAGGACGTCGAGAGCGATCTGGTCAAGCCGGACATCTATGAGGATGCGCCGGGCCACACCATCTGGACGACCTTCGAGGATCTGAACGAGGTGGCCGAGGCCCTGTCGAAGATCCTCGGCGACGCCAAGTCCACCGCCCTGGTCTGGCGCCCCCAGAATGAGGTCCCGGTCACCGGCGAGGCGGTCGGCACCCTGATGAAACTGCTCGACGCGCTGGACGCCGAGGACGACGTCCAGAACGTCTATTCGAACGAGGACATCTCCGACGAGGACATGGAGAAGTACGCGGGCTAACGGCTGATCAGGGGAGGGCGCGGGGCGGGTTCCCGATCCAGGCGTCATGACGCCGGATCGACCCTCCAGGCCGCCTCGGGCGGCTCACGCGGTCAAAGGCGTCGGCGAGATCGAGCAACTGCGCGTCCGACAGCTCGGCGGCCGTCCGGAGGATTTCGGTCCGCAGGGCCGCGAAATGGCTGGGATGCAGGCCGCTGCCCGGTCGGCGCAGCTCGGTAGCGTCACGCATAACATCGGTCTCCACGATCTCCATGAATGCGCCCGGCCTGCGTCCGGTTCCCGACACTTCACGGCCGGGCGGCGTAAGCCTTCACCAGGTCGAACAGGAAGTCCCGGCCTTCGTAGAGCGAGCGGACGCGGATGCGCTCGTTCAGACCGTGGGTCCCGCCACCGTCGGGGTCGTAGAACATGCCGGTCACCCCATAGGTCGGAATACCGGCGGCGTTGGTGAAGCGCCCGTCTGTGGCCCCCGTGGCCATCGACGGGACCACGGGCACGCCCGGCCAATGCCTGGCCGCCGCGGCGACGATCGGATCAAGAATGGCCGCCGTCAGCGGCGGGGGCGGAGAGACCGGGTCAGGGTCGCCGACCGGTGTCACGATGATGCCGGGATCGGCGATCATCCGCTCCAGGTCGGCCTTGACCCCAGCGGCCGTATGGCCGGGCAGGATGCGGCAATTGACGTTGGCCCGGGCGCGCTGCGGCAGGGCGTTGGGTGCATGGCCGGCGGTGACCATGGTCGGGGTGCAGGTGGTCCGAAGCATGGCATTGAAGGCGGGATCGGCGGCGGACAGCCGTTCGGCGGCGGCTGCATCCGGCCGTTCGGCCGCGACGGCGTGCATGTCGGCGGCGAGGGCGGGCGTGATTTCCGACATGGCGACCAGATACGCCCGCACCGTGGCGTTGACCTCGAACGGGAAGGGCTCGTCCCACAGGCGCACAAGCCCGTTGGCGAGGCGGTCGATGGCGTTGTCCGGCAGGGGCCGCGACGAGTGGCCGCCCGGATTGGTGATCTCCAGCTGGAAGTCCTGATAGACTTTTTCGCCGGCCTGGATTTCGAGGGCGATGCGGTTGCCCTCGTCGTCGAGCCGGCTGCGCGCGCCCTCGTTCAGGGCAAAGCCGGCGCTGAGCGCGTCGGGATGGGTCTCCAGCAGCCATTCGACGCCGTTCCAGACGTCCGGGGATTCCTCGCCGCAGGTCAGGGCGATCTTGATGTCCTGCCGCGGGATGAAGCCTTCGGCCTTGAGGCGGATCAGGGTGTCGACCCAGACGGCGGCCTGGGCTTTGTCGTCGACCGCGCCGCGGGCGTAGAAATAGCCGCCCTCCTCGACCAGGGTGAAGGGATCGCGGTCCCAGTCGGCGCGGTTCGCCTCGACGACGTCGATATGGGCCAGAAGCAGCAGGGCCGGCGCCGAGGGGTCCGAGCCGCGCAGGACGGCGGCGAGATTGCCGTCCTTCGGGCGCTCGGGCGTGGCCAGCACGCGCACGTCGGCGGCCGGATAGCCGGCGGCGATCAGGCGGGCGCCCATTCGCTCCGCGGCCAGGGTGCAGCTGCCTTCCGACAGGGTGGTGTTGGTTTCGACCAGCTCCTCATAAAGGGCGCGGAAGGCGAGCTGGTCCGGACGTGGGTCATCTGTCCCGGCCTGGGCGCGGGATGCGCCGAAGGCGATGGTGACCGCCGCGACCACGAACAGGGCGATCACCATGCGAACCCGGCGCGCCATCGCCACGACCACCGCTCCACCTGAACCCGACATCGCTGCCTCCTCCTGATCCGGCGCGGACGCTAGCGCGGAACAGGCGACGACGGAACAGCAGGCTCGTCCAACCGTTGCCGTGGACCGGACCCCCTGTCAGCCGCTTGAATCGCATCCGGGGAATGCCGATCTGAAGGGCAACCTGCAGTCTCCCCCAACCAAGGATTTTCCGATGCAAGGCTTCGTCGACAATATCGAGACCCTCACCACCGAAAACACCGACTTCCGCCGCGTCCTCTACACCGGCCAATATCTGCAGCTGGTGCTGATGGCCCTGCAGCCGGGTGACGAGATCGGCGAGGAGGTCCATGAGGACCGCGACCAGTTCTTCCGCATCGAGTCCGGCTCGGGCGAGGTCCTGATCGACGGCAAGCGCACCCCGATCAAGGACGACGACGCCATCATCGTGCCCGCGGGCGCCCGGCACAATGTGATCAACACCGGCGACGCGCCCCTGACCCTCTACACCCTGTACGGCCCGCCCGAGCATCGCGACGGCGTCGTCCGCGCCACCAAGGCCGAAGCGGACGCGAAGGAAGAGCATTTCGACGGCCAGACCACGGAATAGGGCTACCGGCGGGCCGGTCATTGTTCGTCAACCTGGTTTCAGGCATGAAAGGAACGAATGACGAACGTTCCGACTCGAATCCTGGGCCTTGACCCCGGCCTGCGCCGCACAGGCTGGGGCGTGATCGTGGCCGAGGGCGCTCGCCTGCGCTGGGTGGCTCATGGCGTCATAACGCCGCCTGAGAAGGACGCGTTCAGCGAGCGGCTGCTGTTCCTGCTCGAGGCCGTGGGCGAGGTCTGCGCCGCCCACGACTGCGACGAGGCGGCGATCGAGGAGGTGTTCGTCAATATGAACCCGGTTTCGACGCTGAAGCTGGGCCACGCCCGGGCGGCGGTGATGCTGGCCCCGGCGCGGCACGGGCTGTCGGTCGCGGAGTATTCGCCGAACCTGATCAAGAAGGCGGTGGTCGGGGCCGGCCATGCCGACAAGAGCCAGATCGCCTTCATGGTGAAACGGCTGCTTCCGGCCGCCGGGGATGTGAAGACCGACGCCGCCGATGCGCTGGCCGTGGCCATCACCCATGCGCAGATGCGCAAGCGGGCGCTGCTGACGACGTTGCGGGGCGCCGCATGATCGGCCGTTTGAGAGGCGTGCTGGCTGAGGTCGAGGCGGACCACTGCCTGATCGACTGCGCCGGCGTGGGCTATGTTGTGGCCTGCGGGGCGCGGACCCTGGGCCGGCTGCCGGCGCCGGGCGACGAGGCGACCCTGCATATCGAGTCGAACTGGAACGCCGAGAGCGGGCCGCGCCTGTACGGCTTCCTGACCCGCGACGAGCGCCGGGCCTTCACCACCCTGACCGCCATCCAGGGCGTCGGCCCTAAGGCGGCGCTGTCGGTGCTGGACGTGCTGCCGCCCGGCGAGCTGGCGGCGGCGGTGGCGCGCGAGGACAAGGCGGCGGTGGCGCGGGCCAACGGCGTCGGGCCGAAGCTGGCCCTGCGCATCGTCACCGAACTGAAGGGCAAGCCGCTGGGGGATGCGTCCTTCACCCCGAGCGCGCCGGGCGTCCATGCCGAGATCGCGCCGCCGGCGCCGAGCGTCACGGGCGAGGCGGTGTCGGCCCTGCTGGGGCTGGGCGTGGCCGAGGTGAACGCCCGCCGGGCGGTGGATCAGGCGCTGATCCGGCTGGGCGATGAGGCGGACCTGTCGGCGGTCATCCGCGCGGCCCTGCAGGAGCTGGGACGGTGAGCGAGGACCGGATCATCTCGGGCGATTCCGCACCCGGCGAAGGCCACGACCGCGCCCTGCGGCCGCAGACCCTGTCCGAGTTCGTCGGTCAGGAGCAGGCCAAGGGCAATCTGAAGGTCTTCATCGACGCGGCGCGGGGACGGGGCGAGTCGCTGGACCACGTGCTGCTGTTCGGCCCGCCGGGGCTCGGCAAGACCACCCTTGCCCAGATCGTCGCCCGCGAGCTCGGCGTCGGCTTCCGCGCCACGTCCGGCCCGATCCTGGCCAAGGCCGGCGATCTGGCGGCCATCCTGACCAATCTCGAACCGCGCGACGTCCTGTTCATCGACGAGATCCACCGGCTGGCTCCGACGGTCGAGGAGATCCTCTATCCGGCGATGGAGGACCATGTGCTGGACCTGATCATCGGCGAGGGGCCGTCGGCGCGGTCGGTGCGGATCGATCTGGCGCCCTTCACCCTGGTCGGGGCGACGACCCGCGCCGGCCTGCTCGCCACGCCGCTGCGGGACCGGTTCGGCATTCCGTTACGGCTTGAATTCTACACCCCCGAGGAGCTGGTCCGGGTCATCACCGGGGCGGCGCGCAAGATGGGCGTGGCCGTCAATGACGAGGGCGCGCGCGAGATCGCCAGCCGGTCGCGCGGCACCCCCCGGGTGGCCGGGCGTCTGCTGCGCCGGGTCCGCGATTTCGCCGAGGCCGAGGGCTCGCCGGTCATCGACCGGCTGGCGGCGGCACGGGCCCTGAGCCGGCTCGAGGTCGACGAGGCGGGGCTGGACAGCCTCGACCGCCGTTTCCTCAAGGCCCTGATCGAGAACTACGGCGGGGGGCCCGTCGGCATGGACACCCTCGCCGCCGCCATCGCCGAGGCGCGCGATTCGGTCGAGGACGTCATCGAGCCCTATCTGCTGCAACAGGGGTTCATTCAGCGCACCCCGCGCGGCCGCATGGCCTGCGCCCGCGCCTACGCCCACCTCGGCCTCACCGAACCCCCCCGGCCACCGGATCAGGCCGGGTTGTTCGGCGGCAAGTGAGCCCTTCACCTCGCCGGCGAACCCCGGCATGGTCGCGCCTCAGGGAGGCCGCATGGCGCGCAGGGCGATACGAACCGACAGACTGATCGCTGTCCTGGGCGTGGCGGTGCTGGCGCTGGGTGCGGTGCTACTCTGGGTGGCGGTCCGCAACGGCGGCGTCTTCACCGAACCCGTCGCCAGCGAAAGGGCGCTGCGCCAGTTGCGGGAGCACATGGGGCCGGACGTCGAGATCCAGTATCTTGAGGTCGGCAAGGGCCGTGCGGTGTGCGGCTACGCCGGCAGCCGGCGGGGCTCGGGCGGCCCGGCCTTCATTTCCCGTCCGAACAGGCTGTTGCTGGATTCCGATCCGCTTCGGGCCGAGTTCAACCAGATGCTGGCCGACGTCTGCCCCGGTTTCATCAAGGCCCCGCCGGGGGTCTATTGATGATCGACGCCCCCACCGCCGGCCGCTTCGAGGGCCGCGAGCACCGGCTGCCGGTCCGCGTCTACTATGAGGACACCGACTTCACCGGCTTGGTCTATCACGCCAACTATGTCCGCTATTTTGAACGTGGACGGTCGGATGCCCTGCGGCTGATGGGCGTCGGCCACGCCGAACTGCTGGACGGCGACAGGCCGATGGCCTTCGTGGTCTCGAAGATGGAGCTGGGCTTCCTCAAGCCCGCCCGGATCGACGACGAACTGCTGGTGCGCACCCGCTATGATGCAGTCAAGGGCCCGCGCCTGCTGATCTCACAGACCGTCACGCGCGGCGACGACCTCCTGTGCCGGGCGAAGGTCGAGGTGGTCTGCATCCACATGGACGGCCGGCCCCGTCGCCCGACCCGGGCCCTGATCGAAAAGGTCGGACCTTGGCTGGCGCGCGAAGCCTGACCGTTTCGCCCGCCTGTCGCGTGCAGACGGGTGACGCCGGGGCCACACCTCGCTAGACCCGGCGGGAACCGCCACACAACCGCCACGCCTGTCCGGTGGACAGGGAGGACCAGACTTCAGGGACGCCGTTCATGACTCTCGCCGCCGACGCCTCGATGCTGAACCCCGTGCATCTGTTTCTCGAAGCGGACATCATCGTAAAGACGGTGATGATCGGCCTGGCGGTCGCCTCGCTGTGGTCCTGGGCGGTGATCATCGACAAGGCCGTGCGCTTCAGTTCGTTGAACCGGCAGGCCAATACCTTCGAAGACGCCGTCGGCTCGGGTCGACCGCTCGAGGAAGTGGCGGCCCAGGCGGGACCGAACCCGGTGCATCCGCTGCCGCGCATGCTGGTCATCGCCCTGACCGACTGGCGCGAGGCGCGGACGCGCGGACCGCTGACCGAGAACCAGGCCAATCTGCTGATGTCGCGCATCGACCGGGCGCTCGACAGTTTGATCGCCCGCGAGGGCCAGCGGGTCGAGAACGGGCTGGGTGTGCTGTCGGTGGTGGCGACATCCTCGCCCTTCATCGGCCTGTTCGGCACCGTCTGGGGCATCATGAACGCCTTCGGCGCCATCGCCTCGTCCGGCAACACCAATCTGACCACCGTGGCTCCGGCCATCGCCGAAGCCCTGTTCGCCACCGCCATCGGTCTGGGCGCCGCCATTCCGGCCTATATCGCCTACAACAAATTCTCGATCGACGCGGGCAAGTTCACCGGCCGTCTCGAGAGCTTCGCCGATGACCTGCAGGCCGCCGTGGCGCGCCGCCTCGGCGGTCCGTCGGCCGCCGCGCCCCAGCCGACCCGGGAGCTCTGAGCATGGCGCTCGCGGGAGGCGGCGGCGGCGGACATGTGCGGGGCCGCCGGCGGCCGCGCAAACGGCCGCTCAGCGAGATCAATGTCACGCCCCTGGTGGATGTGATGCTGGTGCTGCTGATCATCTTCATGATCTCGGCCCCGCTTCTGAACGTCGCCGTCCCGGTCGAACTGCCCAAGACCGAGGCCAGCGCCGTCGAGGCGTCGGATGACCCCGTGGTCATCTCGATCAAGCGCAACGGCGCCATCTATGTCGGCGAGAGCGAAGTCAGCTTCGATCGGCTGGTGCTGACCGTGGCCGAGGAGGGCGGCGCCGACGCCCGCGACAAGCCGGTTTCGGTGCGCGGCGACGGCCGGGCGCCCTATCAGGCCGTGGCGCGAGTCATGGCCCGACTGTCGTCAGCCGGTTTCACCAAACTCAACCTGATCACCGACACCGCCGGCGGCGCCCCGACGGACGAGGAGGGCTGACGGCTTGGAGAGGCCCGGTTCCGCCCTGCTGGCGTCCATCCTCGTCCATGCCGCGGTGGTCCTCGGCGTGATCGGCTTCGGCATGCTCGGCTTCACCCGGGAACCGATGAAGGTCGAGATGGCGGTTCCGGTCTCGATCATCTCGGACACGATCGTCGAGGCCGCCGCCGCCGACAATCCGGGCGAGGAGCTGGTCACCGAAGACGCCGCCACGGCCCCCGTGGAACCGACTCCGCCCGAGCCGGTCCCGCCCGAGCCCGTGCCGCCGACGCCGGCCCCCACGCCCACGCCGACGCCCGTGAAGAAGGCCGCGCCGCCGCGTCCGACTCCGCCGCGCACCACGCCTCCGCCCCGCCCGCAGCCTCCGCGCCCGACCCCGCCGCGGCGCGAGGAGACCCTGGACCTCGACGCCCTCGCCGGACCGCCCCGTCCGTCGCCCCGGCCGGGAACCCGCCCGGCGACCGGACAACAGGGGCAGGGGGCCGCGCCCCGCGCCGTCGGCCGCGGCGACCTTCAGGCCCTCGGCGCCCAGGTCCGTCCGACCCTGAACTGCGACCTCCCGGGCGCGGACTCCATGCTGATCCGCGTCGTGGTCCGCCTGAGCGAGCAGGGCCGCATCATCGGCACGCCCCGCCTGCAGGGTGCGCGCAGCCCGACCGCCGAACGGGTGGTCCAGGCCATCCAGGCCGCGCAACCCTTCAACATGCCGTCGGGTTATCAGGAGCAGGACATCCCATTCGTTTTCAACACGGCGACGTGGTGCTGATGTCGTCATGGTCAGGTATTGACGGACGGGCGACCCGAATCTCGCCGCATTGAGCGGGAAGCTGGGCAGGATCGGATCAGGCCATATCTGGCCCCGATAGAGATAGCGGGAGAAGCGGCTTGCGAATGAAAACCTGGCTCGGTCTGTTCATCATGGCGGCGGTCGCGGGACCGATGCCGGTCGCCGCCCAGACCCCGCCGCCGCAATCGGAAGACGTCATCATCAGCCAGGCCGACCTGCGGCCGATGCAGATCGCCGTTGTCAATTTCAACGGCCAGAACGGCGCTGATCTGGGCGGGGTGATCCGGGCGAACCTGCGCCGCTCGGGCTATTTCGAGCCGCTCGATCCGGCGGGCTTCGTCGAGACCGGCCTGACCCTGGCCAACGCCCCCAACTTCCCGCAGTGGACCTCGATCGGGGCGCAGGCCGTCCTGTACGGCGCCGTGACGCCCCGGCCCGACGGCCGCAACGACTTCGGCTTCCGCCTCTACGACCCCTACCGCCAATGCCAGCTGGCCTCGTACCAGTTCACCGCCACGCCCGAGCAGTGGCGCCGGATCGGCCACAAGATCGCCGATCTGGTCTATCAGCGCATGACCGGCGAGACCGGCCTGTTCGACAGCCGGGTGGTCTTCGTCGCCGAAAGCGGCACCCAGCTGAACCGCCTCTCGCGCCTCGCCATCTCCGACCAGGACGGCTTCAACCCGGTCTATCTGACCGATGGCGCGGAGGTGATCATGTCGCCCCGCTTCTCGCTGAACGACCCCAATGAGATCACCTATGTGGCGCTGGGGCGTGACTACAGCCGCATATATCTGTTCAACCTCTCGACCGGCCGGCGCGAGAGCCTTGGCGAGTTCGATGGTCAGGTGCTGGCCCCGCGGTTCTCGAACGACGGCTCGAAGATGGCCTTCTCGATCATCCGCGGCGGCAATACCGACGTCTATGTGATGGACCTGGCCAGCCGCCAGCTGCGCCGCCTGACCAGCGACCCGGGCATCGACACCTCGCCGTCCTTCAGCCCCGACAACAGCCAGATCGTCTTCACCTCGGACCGCTCGGGCAGCGCCCGGCTCTACACCATGCGGGCGGACGGCACGGGCCAGCGGCCCATCTCGCGCGGCGGCGGCCTCTACACCGCCCCGAACTGGAGCCCGCGCGGCGACCTGATCGCCTTCACCAAACAGGGCGGCGGCCGATTCTCCACCGGCGTCATGAACACCGACGGCTCGGGCGAGCGCATCCTGTCGTCCAGCTATTTCGAGGAGGGCCCGTCATGGGCTCCCAACGGCCGTTACATCATGTTCGCGCGCCAGTCGCCCGGGGGCGATACCCGCCTCTGGACCGTGGATCTGTCGGGCCGGGTCGTCTCCCAGTCCGGCTATACGGGCCGCGGGACCGATCCGGCCTGGTCGCCCCTTCTCGACGAACAGCCGGTCAACTTCGGCGGCGGCGGCCCGGACGGCTGCCCCACCTGATCACAACGGAGCCTTTCGGCTCAAACCCGCGTTATCGCGACTGGCGAAACCGCTGGCGCGTCAGTAGCAACCGTTTACAGCCTAGCTGGAGGCCCCGGCCTCCTCTCATGGAGACGACCCGATGATGAAGACCTCAGCCATTGCCCGTCTGGCGGCCGTCGGCCTGGCCATGACCGCGATCGCCGCCTGTACGCCGCGCACGCCCGCCGACAGCGGCGCCGGCAACCAGATTCCGCCGCCGGCGAACGACCAGTACAACCCCAACGGCGCCGGCCCGGTCTCCGGCGGGGCCCTCGGCGCGGCCGCGCCGGGCTCGGAACAGGATTTCGTCGTCAATGTCGGCGACCGGGTCTATTTCGACCTCGACAGCTACCAGATCCGCTCAGAGGCCTATCCGCGCATGGACGCCCAGGTGGCCTGGCTGCAGCGCTATCCGCAGGTGACCATCCGCATCGAAGGCAATGCCGACGAACGCGGCACCCGCGAGTACAACCTCGCCCTCGGCGCCCGGCGCGCCGAGTCGGTCCGCAGTTACCTGGTCGAACGCGGCGTATCCGCCGGCCGGATCGACACCATCAGCTACGGCAAGGAGCGTCCAATCGCGGCCGGTTCGAACGAGGAGGCGTGGGCGCGCAACCGCAACGCCCACACCGCCATCGTCTCCGGCGCCACGCGCTAGGACCCGCGACGGAGAGGGGCCGGCCTCGTGCCGGTCCCGCCTTGCTCCTGCCCCTGTCTTGAACCGGCCTCAAATCGGTGGGACGACAATGACCATGCTGAAGCTCCCCGCCGTCCTCCGTTCCCGCAACGCCCTGGTCACCGCCCTTGGCGTCGTCCTCATCGCCGGCACGACCACGGTCGTGGCCCAGACCACGCCGATGGAGCCGATCCAGTGGGACAAGCGCCGGCTGGAACAGCTGGACCGCAACGTCCGCCGTCTCGAGCGCGCCGTGACCCAGCGCAACGCGGCCGGCCAGCCGGTGATCATCGAGCCTGATCCCGAGGTCGTCGCCCTGCAGGGCCGCGTCGGCATCATGGATCGCCGGGTCGATGACATGGAGGCCACGCTCCGGCGCATGAACGCCGACATCGAACGCCTGACCTTCCAGCTGGACGAGTCGGGCCGCGACAACGCCGCCCTCGGAACCCGCCTCCGCGACGCCGAGGGCCGGCTGCGGGCCATGGAAGAGGCCGCCGCGCGCGAGGCCGAGCTGAACGCCCCCATCCCGACCACCTCCCCGACCGGCGACGCCGCCCGCGACCTGGCCGCCGCGGCCCGGCTGGCGGCCAGCGACCCG
>JAHKAM010000093.1 GCA_018826515.1 Alphaproteobacteria bacterium | reverse complement strand
GTGGGTGCTGTTCAGCTAGACCTCGAACACCCGGTAGGGCGTCTCGCCGAGGGTCCGCAGCACCGGCAGGGCGACATTGTAGACCGGGGTGCCCTTGTTGGTCCGGCCCTCGGGCGCGCCCCGATGGGCGTGGCCGTGCACCACCAGGCTGATGTTGTCGTAGCGGTCGATGGTCTCGCCCAGCCGGGACGAACCGAGGAAGGCGTGGATTTCGGGCGGCTCGCCCATCACCGTGTCGACCACCGGCGAATAGTGCAGCACCACCACGCTGCGTTGGGTGCGCAGCATGCGGATCGAATTCTCGATGTGGTTGGCGTCCTCGACCGCCTCCTGCACGAAGGCCTTGACCGAGGCCTCGCCGAACGGACTCAGCATGTAGCGGCCGAAGCCGCCGATGAAGCCCTTGCCGCCGGCGAAGCCCACGCCCTCGATCTCGTAGGCTTGGCCGGTCAGCATCTTCACCCCGGCGTCGCACAGCATTTCGGTGACGGTTTCAGGTTCGCCGCATTCGTGTTCGTGATTGCCCAGCACCCCGACCATGGGAATCTGGCAGCCGCGCAGGTCCTCCAGCAGGATCTCCACCTCCCGCGCCTTGCCGAAATTGGTCAGGTCGCCGCACAGCACCAGGACATCGGCGTCCTCGTGCACCCGGTCGAACAGCTCCCGGTACGGCCGGTCGTGGCCCTCGCCGACGTGCAGGTCGCCCTGCGGCGTGCGGTAGCGGTAGGACCACCGGTCGGGGTGGAGCGTCAGCCCGCCGCTGGCGCCCACCTCGAGCAGGGCGATCGGTCCGTCCTCCACCGAGACCTGCCGAAGCAGCGGGAGCAGGGTCGCCATCCGCCCGGCCTCGTTGGTCTGGGTCGCCCGGGACAGGATCGTCGCGCGGACGGACCCGTCGTCGCCCAGCAGGACCTCGCGCAGGTCGGCGTACGTCGCGTCGTCGGGGAGCCCGTGCCAGCGGGCCGCCGCGAAGACCAGGTTGGGCTGCTGCTTGAGCGGCGGCAGCGTGCCGAGCCAGGCCAGCACCTCGGGGTCCTCGACCACGCCGCGGGTCCAGGTCACGAACGTCGGGGAGTCCGTGGCCTGGGTCGCGAACTCGGCGTAGGTCTGCCGGGTCCCCGAGAAGAGCTCCATCGGGCCCCGGTCAGACCGGGAGCGCGACGTAGGTCGTCTCGAGGTACTCCTCGATGCCCTCGAAGCCGCCCTCGCGGCCGAACCCGGAGGCCTTGACCCCGCCGAAGGGCGCGGCCGGGTTGGAGATCAGCCCGGTGTTGATGCCGACCATGCCGTACTCCAGCCGCTCGGCCATCCGGATCGTCCGCGACAGGTCCCGGGTGTAGACGTAGGAGGCCAGGCCGTACTCGGTGTCGTTGGCGCGGGCGACGGCCTCGTCCTCGGTCTCGAAGGTGGTGATGGGCGCGACCGGGCCGAAGATCTCCTCGGCGTTGATCGCGGAGTCCGCGGGCACGCCGAGCAGCACGGTCGGCGGGTAGAAGAACCCGGGACCGTCGGGGACGCTGCCACCGGTCAGCAGCCGGGCGCCGTCGTGGACCGCGTCGGTCACCAGCTGCGAGACGGTCTCGACCGCCTTCTCCTCGATCAACGGGCCCACGTCGACACCGTCGTCCTGCCCCCGACCGACGGTGAGCGCACCCATCCGGGCGGCGAGCTTCTCGGCGAACTCCTCCGCGACGGAGGAGTGCACCAGGAACCGGTTCGCGGCGGTGCAGGCCTCGCCCATGTTGCGCATCTTGGCCACCATCGCGCCGTCGACGGCCGCGTCCACGTCGGCGTCCTCGAAGACGACGAACGGCGCGTTGCCGCCCAGCTCCATGCTGACCCGCTGCAGCTGGTCGGCGGACTGCCGCACCAGGGTGCGCCCGACGCCGGTCGAGCCGGTGAAGGAGACCTTGCGCAGCCGGTCGTCACCCTGCAGCGCCTCGCTCATCTCCTTGGCCCGCGTGGTGGGTACGACGTTGAGGACCCCGTCGGGGAGCCCGGCCTCGGTCAGCAGCCCGGCCAGCGCCAGCATCGTCAGCGGCGTCTGGTGAGCGGGCTTGACCACCATCGTGCAGCCGGCCGCGATCGCGGGACCGATCTTGCGGGTGCCCATGGCCAGCGGGAAGTTCCACGGGGTGACGAAGAAGCACGGGCCGACCGGCTTCTTGATCGTCAGCAGTCGCGAGCCGCCGGCCGGAGCCTGCATCCACCGACCGTGGATGCGCACGGCCTCCTCGGAGAACCAGCGGAAGAACTCGTTGCCGTAGGAGACCTCGCCCTTGGCCTCCGCGACCGCCTTGCCCATCTCCAGGCTCATCAGCAGCGCGAGGTCGTCGGCGCGCGCGCCGATGAGCTCGAAGGCCGAGCGGAGGATCTCCCCGCGCTCACGGGGCGGGGTGGCCGCCCACCCTGCCTGGGCGGCGACCGCTGCGTCGAGGGCCTCGACCGCGTCGGTGACCGACCCGTCGGCCACCCGTGCCAGCAGCTGCCCGTCGGCGGGATCGACCACCTCGAAGGTGTCACCGCCCTCCGCGTCGCGCCACTCCCCGGCGACCCACAGGCGGCGCTGCTCGGCGGGCAGGAGGCGGTCGAGCAGGGCGTGAACGTCTGGACCAGTCATGAGGTGAATCCTGGCACTTCGACGACTTCCCTCCAATCCTCTCCACACCTGGGCACGGCGTGGCACTATTGGTCTTGTCGACTTCGGAGGGAGCACTCAGAAGACGGCTGTGAACCCCTTGCTGACCCCATGCGGCGAGGGGTTCATCTACGTCCGGCGGCACGTCCCCACGTCCCTCCGCCAGACGCCGCCGCGAAGGGCCCGGGCACCCGGGCCCTTCGTTGCGTCCGGCCACGTCTGGCCTGTCGGTCAGCGGCGGGCAGCCCTGAGGAAGGCCTCGAGCAGCGGCCCGGCGGTGCGCGAGCCCGACTCGCCCTCGTCGACGTAGACCGCCACGGCCAGGTCGGAGCCGGCCGCGACCATCCAGGCGTGGGTGAGGACCTTGCCGTCCCGCTCGAACTCCGCGGTGCCGGTCTTGGCGATCAGCTCGGGCCCCGGCACGTCGAGCAGGCCGCGACCACTCCCCTCGGTGACGACGGCGCGCAGCATCTCGCGCAGCGCCGAGGCCTCGGCCCCCGTCAGCGGCTTCGCACCCTCCGGCGGGGCCTCGCGGTAGCCCTTGACCAGCCACGGGACGACGGTCTCCCCGGCCTGCACCGAGGCCACGACCGTGGCCATCACCATCGGGCTGGCCAGCAGCCTGCCCTGGCCGATGAGGGCGGCTGCCGCCTCGGTCTCGGTCTCGGGCTGCGACACCTGGCCGAAGTACGCCGGGAAGCCGAGGTCGTGGTCGATGCCGAACCCGAGCGAGGCGGCGGCGTCGTAGAGCCCGGTGCCCTCGATCTTGGCGCGGCTGGTGATGAAGGCGGTGTTGCAGGAGTTGGCGACCGCCTGGCGCAGGGTGATCCGTCCGGTCGCCCCGGTGGGGTAGTCGGAGTAGTTGCCGAAGGTCTTGCCGTCGACCACCGTGGTCGCGGGGCACTGCACGCTCGAGGTCGGGTCGAGCCCGGCGCGCAGCAGCGCGAGCGAGGAGACGGTCTTGAAGGTCGAGCCCGGCGCGGCCTGGCCGTACGTCGCCAGGTTGGTGCCCCCGGTGCCGGGCCCGTTCGCCGCCGCGAGCACGGCGCCGGTGCCGGGGTCGATCGCGACCAGGGCGCTGGCCGGGCCGGTGCGCCGCAGCACCGCCTCGGCCTCGGCCTGCAGGTCGACGTCGAGGCTGATCCTGAGCGTCGAGCCCTTCTCCGGCTCGGCGCGGAACACCTCCCGCACCTCCCCGTCGGAGCCCTCGGCCGGGAGCACGTCGACGCTCGCGCCGGGGGTGCCGCGCAGCTGGTCGTCGTACCTGCCCTGGAGCCCCGAGAGCCCGGCGACGTCGCCGGGACGGTAGGTGTCGGGTGCCTCCTCGACCATCTCCGCGGTGACCTGGCCGACCGAGCCGAGGATGGGTGCGGCGAAGTCGCGTGAGGGTGCGAGGGGGATCTCGGCGGCGATCCGGCGTGCCCCCTTGATGCGGGCCAGGGCCATGCTGATCGGCGTCACGACGTCCTCGGTCCGCATCACGATGGCCTCGACGAAGGCCGCGTCGCCGGCGGCCCTGACCCGCTTCGCGTAGCCGGCCGCGTCGATCCCGACGGCCTCGGCCAGTGCCCGGGCGTCGCTGACCGCGCGCCCGGCTCCCACGAGGGTCTTGTCGATCCCGATCCGGTTGACCGGGCGCTGGGTGACGACCGCGAGACCCCGCGCACCGACGATGTCGCCGCGCCTCGGGGTCAGGGTGGTGAGGTCGAGTGTCTCGCCCTCGACCAGCGACGGCTCGACCACCGACGGCGCCCACACCGCCACCCACCCGTCGCCCTCGCGCTCGAGGCGCAGCGGCGACTCGTAGCTCCACTCACCACCAGCGCCGGAGCCCACCAGCGGCCAGCTCCACTGCAGGGTCGCCGTGGCGGTGTCGCCGGACTCGTCGAGGTCCAGCAGCCCCACCCGCGGGGTGACGCCGCCCATGCCGTCCACGACCTCGGCGCGCTCGCGCTCGGCCGCCTCGGGGTCGGCCACGGGCGCCCCCGAGAGGTCCTGGGCCGCCAGGGCCTCGACGAACGCGCTGGCCGTCGGCTCCGGGTCGGGCCCGGCGACGGCGTCCTTGACCTCGGTGCAGCCGGCGAGCAGCAGCACCGCACCGGCGAGGGCGAGGATCCGAGATCGCATGCGCCATTGCTACCAGTCGCCGCCGACGAAGCTCGTCACCTCACCGCTCACCAGGTCCGACACGGCTGCCGCGAACCGCGGACAGGTCGCGATGTCGTGCGCCCTGCAGCGCAACGCGTGCTCGGTCATCTCCCGGTGCAGCCGCATCTCGGCCATCCGTCGGTCGAGGTCGGCGATGTGCGCCTCCAGCACGCGGTGCCGGTCCGGCGCCTCGGCGTCCAGCAGCACAGCCACCTGCTCCAGGGTCATCCCGGCGCTCTTGCTGCGCACGATGACCGCCACCCGGTAGAGGTCCTTCTCCCGGTACACCCGGCGGCCGGCGGCGTCACGCTCCGGCCGCAGCAGCCCGACGTCCTCCCAGTGCCGCAGCACGTGGGTGGCCAGCCCGAAGGTCGCGGCCAGCTCGCCGACACTCCAGCGGCGTTCGCTTGACTTCATGTCAACATGAAGTCACACGCTTCTGACCAGCGCAATCCATCACCACAGATCAGGAGCAGTCATGACCATCGCCTCCGAGCAGCCCCAGCCGTACGACGCCGTCGTGATCGGCGGGGGCCCCGCCGGCCTCCAGGCCGCACTCACCCTCGCCCGCGTGCACCGCCGGGTGCTCGTGCTCGACTCCGGGCGCTACCGCAACGACGCCGCGACCCACATGCACAACGTGGTGACCCACGACGGCACCCCGCCCGCCGACTTCCGCACGCTCGCCCGCAAGCAGGTGGCCGCCTACCCCACCGCCACCGTGTGGGAGGACACCGTGGTCTCCGTCGCCGCCCGGGACGACGGCTACGCGGTGGTCCTCGACGACCCGGACGGCACCGTGCTGCGCACCCGCGGCCTGGTGCTCGCGACCGGGATGCGCGACGTGCTGCCGGACGTCCCCGGCGTGGCCGAGCTGTGGGGCGACCTGGTGGTCCACTGCCCGTTCTGCCACGGGCACGAGTTCGCCGGGCAGCAGGTGGCGGTGCTCGGCACCCAGTCCGCGGGACACCTCCCGGCCATCCTCGGGCCGGTCGTGGCCGGCACCACCGTGCTCACCGACGGCGCGGAGGCGCCGGTCGTGCCGGAGGGGGTCACGGTCCGCACCGAACCGGTCGTCGGGCTGGTCCGGTCGGGCTCCGGCGTACGCGTGGAGCTGGCGGGCGGCCCGCCGGTGGAGGTCGCGGGCGTCTACGTCACCACGCAGCTGCGGCAGGCGGCGCCGTTCGCCGAGCAGCTCGGCCTGGCGGTGCTGCCCAGCGGCGCGGTCGAGGTCGACGTCATGGGGCGCACCTCGCTGCCGCGGGTGCACGCCGCGGGCGACATGGCCCACGTCGCCGCCCTGCCGATGCCGATGTCCTCGGTCATCGCCGCCGCGGCCGAGGGTGGCATGGCCGCCGGGTCGCTGGTGGCCGCCCTGCTCTGACCGACCCGCCGGTCGAGCAGGCGAGCGCCAGCGAGCCGTCGTCGAGACCGCGCGAGGCACGCCACGACCGCGGCCGAGGACAGCCGCCGCGGGACGAGCTCCGCTTGTGGCCTACGCGGTCTCGACGGACGCTCGACCACCTTCGTCGAGTCCGCTGGCGCGTCCTCGATCAGCCCTTGTGGCGGGGCTTCTTCCGCGGCTTGTCGTCCCACGACGTGCCACCCCGGTCGCCCCGGTCGTCGCGACGGGGGCCGCCCTGGCCACGGGGGCCCGAGCGCGAGCCGCGTCCCGGGGGGCCGGAGTCGGCGGAGAGCTCGATCAGCTTGCCGGAGATCCGGGTCTGCTCGAGGGCCTCGAACGTCCCGGCGGGCAGCTCGGCCGGCAGCTCCACGAGGGAGAAGTCGGGCTTGATGAGGATCTTGCCGAAGTCCTTGCGGTTCAGCCCGCCCTCGTTGGCCAGCGCACCGACGATCTGGCGCGGCTCGACCTTGTGCCGCTTGCCGACCGAGATGCGGTACATCGCCATCGGGGTGTCGCCGTGCCGCTCACGGGCGGGGCGCACCGGGCGGTCCCGGTCGTCACGGTCGCCGGGGCGGGACTTGGGCGTGCGGACCTGGTCGGCGTTCGGGTCCAGCAGCAGCGGGGTCTCACCCTGGGCGACGACCGCCAGCGCGGCAGCGACGTCCATCTCCGGCACGTCGTGGTGGCGGACGTAGTGGGCGACGATGTCGCGGAAGCCCTCGATGCGGTCGGCCTGGGTGAGCGCCTCGGTGATGGCGTCGTCGAACCGGGTGAGCCGGGTGCTGTTGACGTCCTCGACGCTGGGCAGCGTCATCTCGGTGAGCGGCTGCTTGGTCGCCTTCTCGATGTGGCGCAGCAGGTAGCGCTCGCGCGGGGTGACGAAGGAGATCGCGTCCCCGCTGCGCCCCGCGCGGCCGGTGCGGCCGATGCGGTGGACGTAGGACTCGGTGTCGGTGGGGATGTCGTAGTTGACGACGTGACTGATCCGCTCGACGTCGAGGCCACGGGCCGCCACGTCGGTGGCGACGAGGATGTCGAGCTTGGCGTCCTTGAGCGCTTGGACGGTCCGCTCCCTGACGTTCTGGGGCACGTCGCCGTTGATGGCCGCGGCCGCGAAGCCCCGGGCCCGCAGCTTCTCGGCGAGCAGCTCGGTCTCGCTCTTGGTGCGGACGAAGACGATCATCCCCTCGAAGTTCTCGACCTCGAGGATGCGCGTGAGCGCGTCGACCTTCTGGGGGTAGGACACCAGCAGGTAGCGCTGGGTGATGTTGCTGGCGGTCGCCGTCTTGTTCTTGACGGTGATCTCGGCCGGGTCGGAGAGGTAGGACTTCGAGAGCCGACGGATCTGCGGCGGCATGGTCGCGGAGAAGAGCGCGACCTGCTTGGTCTCGGGGGTGTCGGCCAGGATCGTCTCGACGTCCTCGGCGAAGCCCATGTTGAGCATCTCGTCGGCCTCGTCGAGCACCAGGAAGCGCAGCTCGGAGAGGTCGAGGGTGCCCTTCTCGAGGTGGTCCATGATCCGCCCCGGGGTGCCGACCACGACGTGGACGCCCCGGCGCAGGGCCGAGAGCTGCACGCCGTACCCCTGGCCGCCGTAGACCGGGAGCACGTGGACGCCCTTGAGGTGGGCCGCGTAGCGCTCGAAGGCCTCGCAGACCTGGAGCGCGAGCTCACGGGTCGGGGCCAGCACGAGGGCCTGCGGCGTCTTCTGCGAGACGTCGAGGTTGGAGAGGATCGGCAGGGCGAACGCCGCGGTCTTGCCCGTGCCCGTCTGCGCGAGGCCCACGACGTCGCGCCCGGAGAGCAGGGTCGGGATGGTCGCCGCCTGGATGGCCGAGGGCGACTCGTAGCCGACGTCGGACAGCGCGCGGAGCACGGGTCCGGAGAGGCCGAGGTCGGCGAAGGAGGCGGGTTCGACCGTCTTCTCCGCACCGCCGGCGGCGTCGCTGCTCTCGGTGCTGTCGGGTGCTGCTGAGTCACTCACCCGTCCACGGTAGTGGTAAGGGCACGCGGAGTCGGTTTCCTCAGCGCGGTGGGGTCGGTCACGAGGGCGACGGGGCCGGCCCGGCGATCGGCACCGCCTCCTCCACCCCGGGGAGGGTGCGCGCCCGCTGCGCGGCCCCTGGGGGCGCCGTGGTGGAGCGTGCGACCCCGTTCTTTGCCGAATCTGGCGGTCTCGGTGGGGGCCGTGCTACGTTGGTGAACAGAAGGTGAACAGGAGGTGTCTCATGATGGGCACGCAGATGACCGGCGACCTGGTCCAGGTGTGGATCACGGTGACCGACCGCGACGGGTCCCCCCGTCTGGAGTCGCGCTGGACGACGGCGGAGCTGGCCGCAGCCGCGCACGCCACGCACGCCGCCTGACCCCCACTCCACCAGGCGGTACGCCGGAGCACTGCTCCCCCGCACCGCCGCTGTCGAGAGCCTCGCCCCTCGGGCGGGGCTCTCGTCATGTCCGCTCCCGCGGACAGGCCCCGGACCAGGGCCTGTCCAGACCGCGTCGGGATTTCCCACCCCTCAGGGGAATGAATCCGGACCCGGGTCCGGTTAGAGTGGTTGAACCTTCACCCACTACGGCAGGAGCACCCCATGAGCATCTCCGACTTCGACACCCCCACCACCGCCCTCGACGACATCGCCGGTGACTACACCCTCGACGTGAGCCACAGCCGTCTCGGCTTCACCGCCCGTCACGCGATGGTCACCAAGGTCCGCGGTCACTTCGCCGACTGGTCCGGCACCGCCCACGTCGACACCGCGAACCCCGCCGCCTCGAAGGTCGAGCTCACCATCAAGACCGCCTCGATCGAGACCGGCAGCCCCGACCGCAACGGCCACCTGGTCTCCGCCGACTTCTTCGACGCCGAGGCCAACCCCGAGATCACCTTCGTCTCGACCGACATCAGCCGCGACGGCGACGACTGGACCATCGCCGGCGACCTGACCATCAAGGGCGTCTCCAAGCCGGTCACCATCGACTTCGAGTCGACCGGCTCCGCGCGCGACCCCTTCGGCAACCTGCGCATCGGCTTCGAGGGCTCGACGACCATCAACCGCAAGGACTGGGGCCTCACCTGGAACGCCGCGCTCGAGACCGGCGGCGTCCTCGTCTCCGACAAGGTCAAGCTCGAGTTCGACATCTCGGCGATCCGCAACGCCTGATCCCCTGCCGGCACGACCGGCGTGAACGAGCCCGAGGGGGCCGCCCGAAAATGGGCGGCCCCCTCGGCACGTGCTGGTGCACGATGCCGCCATGACCCACGACCACCCGCTCCCCGAGGGCCTCACCTCGCGCCCGTTGACCCTCGATGACGCGCAGGCGGTCTACGAGGTGATGGCCGCCCAGCAGCGCGCCGACGTCGGCACCGCAGAGATCGAGGTCGCCGACATCGTCGCCGACTGGCAGCGCCCCTCCTACGACCTGGCCGCCAGCAGCGTGGGCGTCCTGGACGGCGAGCGCCTCGTCGCCTGCGCCGAGGTGATGGCAGCCGGCCGCGGCGACGCCGGGGTCCTGCCCGACCACCGCGGTCGCGGCATCGGCACCTGGCTGGCCCACTGGATGCAGGCCAAGGCCCGCGAGCAGGGTGTCGCCGAGGTGGGCATGCCGCAGCCCGAGGGCTCCCCGGGCGACCGCCTGATGGAGCAGCTGGGCTACCACGTCCGCTGGCACTCCTGGGTGCTGCGGCTCCCCGAGGGCGCCGTCGTCCCCGAGCGTCCGCTCCCGGAGGGCTACTCGCTGCGAGCCGCCACCGAGGAGGAGTACCCGCAGGTCCACGACGTCCAGGAGGACGCGTTCCTGGAGTGGTCGGTCCGCGAGCGGGACAGCTTCGAGGAGTGGCAGGCCGGCACCGTCCTGCGACCCGGCTTCGAGCCCTGGCACCTGCGCGTCGTCGTCGACCCCGACGCAGCCGTGGTGGCGATGGCCTTCCTGGTGATGTTCCCCCGCGAGGACGGCCAGCTCGAGGCGTACGTCGACCGGCTGGCCACGCGCGGCGACCAGCGTGGCCGCGGTCTGGCCCAGGCGCTCCTGGTCGACGCCTTCGGCGTCGCCGCCGAGCACGGTGCCGTCGGCAGCTCGCTCTCGACCGACTCGCGCACCGGCGCCCTGGGTCTCTACGAGAGGGTCGGCATGGTCGTCACCCAGACCTGGGTCAACCGCGCCATCGCCGTCTGACCCTCTCTCCCGCCGAACCGGCGTATCAATACGCCGGCTCGACCCACCATCCCCGCCGAACCGGCGTATCAATACGCCGGCTCGACCCCTCATCACCGGCCTGACGCACACTTGGGCCGGTGGACAGCACGCAGGACGGCCGGCTCGCGCCGATCGAGGGGGCTCGTCGGCAGCTGGCGCTGGTCGCGCTGGTCCAGGTGCTCGGCCTGGCGGTGTGGTTCTCCGCCACGGCGACCGCCCCGACGCTGCGGGCCGAGTGGGGGCTCTCCACCGGGGCCGCGGTGTGGCTCACCGCCTCGGTCCAGCTCGGTTTCGCCACCGGGGCGGTGGTGTCCGGGCTGCTGACGCTGGCCGACCGGGTGCCGCCGCACCGGCTCGCGGCCGCCTGCGCGCTCGGCGCCTCGGGGTGCACGGCGACGCTCGCCCTGGTCTCCGACGGGCTGGGCTCCGCCGTACCCCTGCGGTTCCTGACCGGCGCCTTCCTGGCCGGGATCTACCCGGTGGGGATGAAGCTGACCGCCTCGTGGGCGCGACCGGTCGACCGCGGCCGCGCCTTCGGGCTGCTCATCGGCTGCCTCACCCTCGGCTCGGCCCTGCCCCACCTCGTGGCCG
>JAHKAM010000015.1 GCA_018826515.1 Alphaproteobacteria bacterium | reverse complement strand
GGAGTCCGCGACCGCGCGCGGGGTGATTTCGGCCATCGACGCGGAGGGCGGCAAGATCACGATCGAGCACGAGCCGATCGCCAGTCTGGAATGGCCCGCGATGACCATGGGCTTCGCGGCGTCACCCGCCCTGATTGACCAAGCGAAAGTCGGTAACCAGATCGAATTCGATCTGGTCGTTACAGGCAGCGCGGGCGAAGTGAAGGCGATCCGGCCGCAGTAACCGCCGCCCGATCCAGTCTGGCGTCGCATGCCGCGCGGCGTCCGGTTCACGACGCGGCGGAGGGCCGTTGGCTTCTCCGCCGCGTCGAGACTTTTGTTGACTCACCAAGCCCCTCGCTCACCCGTCCGCCGAGTGCGGAGGCGTCCTGCGGACAAGCTGACCGCCGCCTGGGGGAAACAGAGGGTTGGAACTCGCCTTGAAGTACCCGAGTTCGATTATGGAGGAGATGGGTGACATGAGTGACATGAACGGAATGCCCGCGAGGTCGGGCGAGATATCCAGGTCCTGCCTGCTGAGGCCCGTCGATCTGCCTTCTCAACGTGTGGTGCCCGCGCTGGTGCTTTTTTGGCATTCCCGCCGATGAACGCCCCGCCCGACGAGCGCGCGACGGTCATCATCACCGGCTCCAGCGGCTTCATCGGCTCGGCCCTCGTCAGGCATCTGTCCGCAAGCTATCGGGTGATCGGGTTCGATCGCGACTTGCCGCCACACCCGCCCGCCGAAGCCGAGTGCGTGTGCATTGATCTGACGGACGATGCCAGCGTTGAGGCGGCGTTCCGACGGGTTCGCGTGGCCTATGGCACGAGGATCGCCTCGGTCATTCATCTGGCGGGCTATTTCGACCTGACGGGCGAGCCCAACAGCAAATATGAAGAGGTCACGGTCAAGGGGACCGAGCGGCTTTTGAGCGCGTTGCAGGCCTTCGAGGCCGAACAGTTCGTCTTCGTCAGCACGATGCTGATCCATGCCTCCACGACACCGGGCGTTCCGATCGACGAGCAGTCGCCACTCGACGCGTCGCTGCCCTATCGCGACAGCAAGATCCGAACCGAACAGTTGATCCGCGAGCAGCGCGGCGCGATTCCGGCCGTCTATCTGCGTCCAGCCGGCATCTACGATGACGACGGTCACTCGGCCTTTCTGGCCCAGCAGATCGCGAGGATCAACGAGAGGCGTCTGAGTTCTCACGTCTATCCGGGAAACCTCGCCACAGGCCAACCCTCGCTTCATCTCGACGATCTGCTCGACGCCGTTGAGCGCGTCATAGACCGGCGCGCCGCGCTCCCGCCCGATCTGCCTGTGCTGCTCGGCGAGTTCGACTCGATGAGCTACGACGATCTGCAGCGCGCTCTGGGACGCCTCATTCATGACGAAGCCTGGGAAACCCATTCCATACCTAAGGCCGCGGCGAAGGCGGGGGCCTGGGCCCAGAATACAGTCTTGGACGAAGACACCTTTATCCGTCCCTGGATGGTCGATATCTCCGACGACCACTACACGCTCGATCTGACGCGGGCGCGTCAGCTGCTGGACTGGTCGCCGCGACGCTCGCTTCGCGAAAGCCTCCCCGCCATCGTTCGGGGCCTGAAGGACGACCCATATGCCTGGTATCGCGCCAATGGGTTGAACGCGGCCCGCGTCGCGGACGACAAGGCCGAGAAAGCGGCCGCCAGGCCGCACGACATGGCGCCGGCCGAACATCAGCAGATGATCCACGACCATGCCAAGGGCATGCGCGGCATGCATTTCGACATGCTCTGGGTTCACTGGCTGACCATGGGACTGGGACTGTGGCTCGCCACGGTCCCGTTCGTGTTCGGGATCTTCACCCAAACGGAGTTCTCGGCCGCGATCCTCAACGTCACGGAGGAACGCGGCCTTTGGGATCCAGCGCTGCGGAATGCTTTGTCGGGCTGGAACGACCTGATCTGCGGCGTGCTGATCATGATGTTCGCGGCCTTGTCCATGTCGCCCAGAAACGGCTGGGCCCAATGGGCCAACGGCGCCCTTGGGGTCTGGCTTCTCGGAGCTTCGCTCCTCTTCTGGGCTCCGAGCGCCGCGGTCTACGCCAACGACATGCTGGTCGGAGCACTGGTGGTCGCCCTGACCATGCTCATCCCCATGATGCCGGGCATGAGCATGGAGGGGATGATGGACGACACCGACACGCCGCCGGGCTGGACCTACTGCCCCTCGACGTACCTTCAGCGCATGCCGATCATCGTCATGGGCGCGATCGGCCTGGTGCTTTCGCGGGTGCTCACCGCCTACCAGCTCGGACATATCGACGGTGCGTGGGAACCGTTCTTCGACGTCCCCGGCGTGCTGAACGGCACCGAATACATCATCACGTCGGACATGTCGAAAGCCTGGCCGGTGGCCGATGGCGGCGTGGGAACCATGATTTACATGATCGAGATTCTAATGGGGGCCATGGGAGGGCGGGCGCGATGGCGGACCATGCCATGGATGGTTCTGCTGTTCGGCGTCATCGTGGTGCCATTGGGCGTCGTCAGCATCTATTTCATTATCATGCAGCCGATCGCGATCGGCACCTACTGCACCCTCTGCCTGGCCGCGGGCCTGGCCATGCTGATCATGATCCCCTATTCACTCGACGAGCTGGTCGCGATGGGACAATTTCTCGTGCTCAACAAGCGGCGAGGCAGGCCCGTCTGGTCGGCCTTTTTCCGGGGAGATGCCTTGCCCGGTGGGACCATCGACAGACATCCCGGTTTTGGCGATCCCCTGTCGGCGGCCTTCGCCTCGTCGATCAGGGGCGTCAACCTTCCCTGGACGCTCGTGGCGAGCGCGTTGATCGGGGTCTGGCTGATGTTTTCCCGGGCGTCGCTCGGATCGGTTCCGCCCATCGCCGACAGCGACCATCTCGTCGGCGCCCTGGTCGTGACGGTAGCCATCATCGCAATGGCCGAGGTCGCACGACCGTTGAGGTTCCTGAACGTTCTTTTCGGGCTTTGGCTGATCGCCGCGCCATGGCTTCTGCAGGGATCGAACGTCACCGGCGATGTCGCAAGCATGGTCGCCGGTTTGGCGCTGGTCGCTTTGAGCCTGCCGCGCGGGCGTCGCAGCCAGGAGCATTACGGAAGTTGGGATCGGCTCATTGTTTGAGGGGTCGTCTCATCGCCACGTTTGAAAACAAGGGCGGATCGTGAACGAGGAGAGTGGTGTACCGAACTGCCCGGGCCGCGGTGCGACACCAGCCAGCATGTGGGCAGTTTTACACAGACGACGTCGGAGCTTCGTCGGGATCGGGCCTCTGCAACAAGCTCGTCGATTTTCAACGGATCCGGGACAAGATAACGATGCGCAGAACCGACCCGACGAGGCGTGCAGTCGGTCTGTCCGTCATTCTCCGCCAGGCGATCGAATTGCCGGAAGTGAACTTCGCGGTATTCGCCTTTTTGCTGAACTTCCCATGGGAGTTTATGCAGATACCCTTATATGTCATGGCATTAGACAGCCTTTGACCGAGCGGCACTCTGGACGGTTGGGACGTACGGCGGGGTGGGGGCGCGGCTGCGGTCGCGCTTGCTGCCGCTAGGCGACCCTCCCCACATATGTTCTCAGAAACATGTGCTGTGCCGGTTTGATGAAAAGGGCCGATAGCGGCCTGAGGGCTCAATGAAGCCTTCCGGCGAGACCTCGCATTGATCCATGTCAGCGCTCGGCAGTGATCGACGTCATCCATCATCGCCCTGCTCCGACCGCCTGATGTCGGTGACAAGTCCTTGGTCTACGCTGAGACCGTGCGGGCAAAGCTTCCGGGAACTGCTTGTATTTTGCTCGACTATTTTGTGAATGACGCCGCCGTCGCGGGTGCCGGGTGGTAGCACGAGCCCTCGGAGGGATCGTGCTTTCAGACGAGCTGATACAGGCTTCATAGGACTTTCGACGCCTGGAATAGACGTGAGATAGGCGTTCAGATCGCGGTTCTCCCTCGGTCTCAGCTCGAACTGCGGCATCGCGGGATGGGCGCACGACGCCCTCGGCGAAGGCTTCGGCGATCTGGTCAACGGGATAGTGTCGCCCAGGATCTCGCAGGCGCGGCGCAGTCTGCGACGCACTATCGCCCGACGGGCCCGAGGCATGACATCCAGAACATCGGGCCCGGGCATACGCCGCGCCGCGTAGATCGGATGCCACGTCCGTAATCCCCAAGAGCGAGGTGAGCGATCTAAAGCAATAAAGGAAGGGACGTAGCGGTCGCCCGCTCCGCTGGGGAGCAGGTGCCTGGAGGCCGCCATGAGACCGATCCCCGCCCTTGTTCCGGAACACCTCGGCCGTTCGACGGGTCGCGTCCGACCGGAGACCTGTCTGTCCTCCCTGGACATCCTGGACGATCAAGACCTGCTCTGCCTGCTGCTGGATCCCGTCCTGGAAGGGCCGGACGCGCGAACGATCGCGGCGGACCTGCTCGAGCGGTTCGGCGGCCTCGGCGAGATCGCGTCAGCCGACGTCCCGGAACTCCTTCGGGTCGCCGGCACAGGACCCTCGGTGATCCTGCAGCTGAAGCTGCTGCGTCAGCTCAGCGTCAGGCTAGCCCGCTGCGCGGCGCACTGCCGTCCCGTGCTGTCGTCCTGGGACGCCTTGCGAACCTATGCGATCACCGCGCTGGCTCATCTGCCGAGGGAGCAGTTCCGCGCCTTGTATCTCGACCGGCGCAACATCCTTCTCCGCGACGAACAGGTCGCGGATGGTTCTGTCGATCACGCCCCGGTCTATCCTCGGGAAGTGATCCGCCGCGCGCTCGAAGTGTCCGCTTCGGCCCTGATCCTGATCCACAATCATCCGTCGGGCGACCCGACACCGTCGCAGGCGGACATCACGATCACACGCCAGATCGTGGACGCGGCCCGCGTGTTCAATCTGCAGGTCCACGACCATCTCGTGGTGGGTCGAGAAGGCACGGCGAGCTTTCGCGCCCTGGGCTTGATGTGAGGCCGCCATGACGTTGCACAGGCTCGTCGTCGCCCTAGGCGGCGACCTCTACGCCGGGGGATTTCGGGCCAACGTCCCGGCGCCCGGCCATAGCGCCCAGGATCGCTCAGTATCGCTGCTTCTGACGCAAGGACGGGTCGTCGTCCATGGCTTCGGCGGCGCGGACTGGCGCATCGTGCGAGACTGGCTGCAGGATCAGGGGTTCATCGATGCTGAGGGCCGATTGACCGGACAGGGACAAGGTGCTTCAGCGGTCGCCAGACCGGACAGTGGGCTGCGTCAATCGACGGCAGCAGGGCTCTGGGAGGGGGGGCTCGCCCTGGGGACGGGCACCGTCGCCCGGCGTCACCTCGCCCTGCGCGCGGTGTCGGAGATGACGGACAGCCCTAACCTGCGCCACCACCCTAACGCGCCGACGTCGGTCTATCAGCCGGGCCGCCATGCCCGACCCGCGCTCATGGCGCGGATCAGCGACGACGCGGACCGGCTGACGGCCGTCGAGCTGACCTATCTCGATCCGAACGGCCGGCGTACCACCGGTTTGCGCCTGTCGCGAAAGACCGTGGGCCATGTTCCCGTCGGAGCCGCCGTCCGGCTCGCCCCATGCGCCCGCGACATGCTGGTCGGGGAAGGTGTGGTGACGACCCTGTCGGCCATGGACCGGTTCGGCCTCCCGGGCTGGGCACTTCGGTCGGCCAACAACCTGGCGGGTTGGACGCCACCCGAAGGCGTCCGGGACGTGCTGATCGCCGCAGACAACGGAACCGTGGGGCTCGGGGCGGCTGCCCGGCTGGAGGCGCGGCTGGTGCGGGCCGGTTTGGTCGCCCGGGTTCAGGGGCCCGATCTCCGGTTCGCGGACTGGAGTGAAGCGGCCATGGCGGCAGCCGGGTCCGGAAGGGAGGAGCAAGGGCGATGAGGGGCGCCGGAGCGGCGGGGATGGCCCCGTCGCCCGGCGGGAGAACCGCCATGACCGACCTCGTTCCCGTCATCACCACCGCCGTCGTCGTCGCGCGCGACGAACGCACGGTGCCCCTGCGCAGTCTCGGGATCGCGAGCGAGAACCTGCGCTTCAACGAACCGCCGGACGACGACATTCCAGTCCTCGCATCGACGATGAAAGCCGCCGGTCAACTAGAACGCCTGACCGTTCGCCCTGGACGCGGTAAGAAGGAGCAGGCCTTCATGGCGCTGAACGGTCGTCGTCGTCTGTTGGCGCTGGGATTGCTGCTGCAGGCCGGAGAGATCGACGGGGACTACCCGGTGCAAATCTACGTCGAGACCGATCCGGCGCGCCAGGCGGCCGCCGTTCTGCTGACCAACACGGCCGCGCCGGTTCATGTCGCCGACGTGATCGCGGCCATCGGCCGGATGCTGAAGGCGAAGCTGACCGTCGAAACCATGGCGCGTGCGCTCGGCTATGCCGAGATCGAGGTGCGCCGGCTGGCGGCCCTCTCGGGACTGCCGCCCGTGGCGCTGGACGCGCTGAAGTCGGGGCGGCTGACGCTGAAACAGGCACGGTCGCTGACGCGGCTCACGAACCGCAAGGAACAGGTCGAACTCGCCGAAGCCGCCCTGGCCGGATACGGCTTCCAGGAATGGCGGATCACCGAGCGTCTCGGCGCGGGCAGGGTCACGATCCGCGACCGGCGCTGCGCCCTGGTGTCCCCTGAGCAGTATGCGGACGCGGGCGGTCGCATCGAGACCGACCTGTTCGACGAACTGCCGGCGGTGCTGCTGGATCCCGACACCCTGTCGGAGCTCTGGCTCGCGCGCGTCCGCGCCATCGCGCTGACGTTCGAGGCCGAGGGTATCGATGTCCACGTCACCGCCGGGGCTGAGCCGGAGATGCCCGAGGACCTGGAGCCGCTCGGTTATCGCAGAGACGGCCTCGATGAGGGGGAACTGGCGGCTTGGCGCGAGGCCCGGGACCGCTATCTGGAAGCCGTCGATGCAGCACGTGACACCGATACCACCACCGAACAGACGGACGACCTTCTGGTCGGCCTGATCCGGGCCAAGATCGCCCTCGACCAGGCCGGCGTCGGGGGACGCGCGGTGACGGCGGTGATCGTCTGGCCGGCCGCGTCCTGCGGCATCGATCTGCGCTGCTATGCGCCGGAGGAACCGGAGCCGGCGATCGATCCAGACGTGGACGCCTTCAAGGGGGACGCGGTGACCCCCACGGTCCGATCGTCCCATTATGAGGCTCCGCGCGTCGAGGCTCCGGTGCCCGAGACCGACGGCGTCACCCACGCCCTGCATGCCGTCCGGACCGATGTCGCGACGCGCGGTCTGATCCGGGCCCTGGCAGACGATCCGGGGGCGGCGCTCGCCGTTCTGATCGCGCGGCTGTTTTCCGTGCTGGTGGCGGGGGTGAACGCCGCCCGATCCGACTCGATCTCGACGGTCACGGCCACGGCGTTCGGATCGCGGACCGACCCGGCGATCGAGACGCTCGACGGGGTCGTGCGCGAGCGGCTCGATGCGCGCCGGGCCGCCTGGCAGGCCTCCGGCCAGACCGTCCTCGCCTGGGTGGGCCTGTTGCCCCACGGGGAGAAGATGGCTTTCCTGGCCGAATTGACCGCCATCAGCCTGGATGGGCGGGAGGCGCGAACGGACCTGATCCGCAATCGGGCCAGGGCCGAGGCCGCGGAGGTCGCCGATCTGGTGGGGGCCGACATCGCCCACTACTGGACCCCCGACGTCCGTTTCCTGCGCCCCCATTCCAAGACTCTGCTCCTGGGCATGCTGGTCGAAATGCAGGTCGAGGACGTCCGGGCCGGGTCGCTGAAGAAGGACGAACTGGTCGATTGGGTCGCCGAACAGGCCGCCTCGCACGCCTGGGCGCCCTCCAACCTGTCGTGGTCGCTTGGAGCCGACGAGCCCGGTCTGGATCCGAGCGCTGAGGACGAGACCGTCGCGACCGGCAACGGCGGGTCTGACCTCCCGGTCGACGGTCCGGACGACGACCTGGGCGACGGATCCGGAGCCTTCGTCGTCACGCCTGCGGGCGAGGCGGTGTTGGAGACCGCCGCCGCCTGATCGATCTCCGATCGCGTTGCGTGTGAACGCCGCCTCGGCTGTCGCCGGGGCGGCTTTCTGTCGTGGCACGGCCGCGCCTGGGAGGCGGAGGAAGGGCGAACGAGGACGAGCCTGAAGGACCGTGAGGGAGGTGCCCTCCGCTGCAGGCGCCCGGAGCCCTCGCCATGTCCTCGATCCGCAGCCTGTCCCTGTTCGCCGAACCCGTCGCCTCGGACGCGCCCGCCAACCGCCTCGCGGCGGCCCGCGCCCTGGCGATCCCGCTGGCGCGCTCGCGACCGCTTGACCGTCGTCTCGTCGCGCAGGTGATGACCACCGCCTTCGGCGCGTCGGACGTCGACGGGGCCTGGTCGTGGCGCGACGCCTATGATGCCATCGAGGCGGCGACCGTGATGCAGATCCGTCGTCTGGCGGCGCAGGTCGGGCGGCTGGAGGACGCGCCGGCCGAGATCGCGGCGCTGCTGGCCGGGGTGTCCGCGCTCGGCCTGACGCACAGCCGGCGCAGCGAGGAACAGGTGGCGCTGGACCAGTTCTCGACACCCCCGGAACTGGCCGCGCTCGTGGTCCTCGCCGCGCAGGTGCGGCCCGGCGACATCGTGCTGGAGCCCTCGGCCGGGACCGGGCTGATGGCGGTGGTCGCCGAGGCGTGCGGGGCGGTCCTGACGCTGAACGAGATCGCGCCTGGCCGGGCGAGCCTGCTCGACGGCCTGTTCCCGGCCGCGACCCGGACGCGGCATGATGGGCGGCACCTCGCGGATGTTCTGGCCGAAGCGGGCCGGTTCGACGTCGTGGTCTGCAATCCCCCCTTTTCCGACCTGCAGAGCCATCTGATCGCCGGCCTGAAGGCGCTGGCCGACGGCGGCCGGATGGCGGCGGTGGTGCCCCTGACGGCGCTGATCGACACCGGGCTGAGAATTGCCCTCGAGGCGCAGGGCACCATCGTCGCCGCGATGGCCTTTCCGTCTCGGGCCTTCGCCCGGCACGGCACGTCGGTGGAGACCGGACTCCTGGTGGTGGACAGGGGACCGGCCAAGGACTGGGATGGAAGCGTCCATCAGCCGGAGGATCTGCCGGCGGCGGCCCTGATCCTTTCGGGAATCGCGCCGAGGCCGACGGCGCGACCGCGCGTTCGGCTGGCGCTGGAGGCCGGGGCCTGGCTCGCGCCGCGCGCGCGCAGTCTCGCCCTGCCGTCCGGCCGACTGGCCTTCCTCGCCGGGGCGACGGCGCTGAACTACCAGACCCGCGCCTGGACCGGAGAGGGGCGCGACGTGGGCCTTTATCAGGCCCACGCCCTGGCGCGGATCGTCCTGTCGGAGCCACGCCCTCACCCGTCGCCGCTGGTGGAGTCCGGCCCCATGGCGTCGGTCCCGCCGCCGGCGCCGACCTACCGTCCGTTCCTGCCCGCGCCCCTTCGCGATGAAGGACGGATTTCCGATGCCCAGACCGAGACGGTCATCTACGCCGGCGAAGCTCACGGCGGGCACCTGCCCGGAGCGTGGCTGCCGGATCAGGCCTCCCACCAGCTGGTACTTGTGCCGGACGATAGGGAGGGCGCGGTTCGACTGCGTCGTGGGTTCTTCCTCGGCGACGGAACGGGCTGCGGCAAGGGTCGCCAGATCGCAGCCGTCATCGCCGACAACATGGCCCAGGGTCGTGTGCGGGCCGTCTGGCTGTCCCGCAACGACGCCCTGCTCGAAGACGCGCGGCGCGACTGGGCGGCGATCGGCGGTGGCGCGCACGACCTCGTGCCGCTCGGCCGCTGGAAGCAGGCGGACGCCATCCGGCTCGACCGCGGCATCCTGTTCACGACCTACGCCACCCTGCGCCAGTCGGCGCGAGGCGGTCGGCCGTCCCGGCTCGACCAGATCGTCGCCTGGCTGGGGGCCGAATTCGACGGCGTGGTCGCCTTCGACGAGGCCCATGCGATGGCCAATGCGGCGGGCGGCGGCAAGGGCGCGCGGGGCGCGAAGAAGGCGTCGCTTCAAGGCATGGCGGGACTGGCGCTCCAGAACCGGCTGCCGGACGCGCGGGTGCTGTATGTCTCAGCGACCGGGGCGACGACGGCCGAGAACCTGGCCTATGCGTCGCGCCTCGGCCTGTGGGGCGGACCCGACGCGCCGTTCATGTCCCGCGCTGACTTCCTGGACGCCATGGACCGGGGCGGGGTGGCGGCGATGGAATTGGTCGCGCGCGAGCTCAAGGCGCTCGGTCTCTATGTGGCCCGCAGCCTGTCGTTCGAGGGCGTGGAGTACGAGCCTCTGATCCACCCACTCGCGGAAGACGACATCGGAATCTGGGACGCCTGGGCCGATGCGTTCCAGCTGATCCACGCCAATCTGGCCGAGGCGCTGAAGGCCGTCGGGATCAGCGATGACGAGGGCAAGCCGAGGAGCCCGCAGGCGGCGGGCGCGGTTCACTCCGCATTCGAGGGGGCCAAGTTGCGGTTCTTCGGTCATCTGCTGGCTGGCCTGAAGGCCCCCAGCCTGATCGCCGCGATCCGCTACGATCTCGCCCATGAGCGATCCTCGGTGGTCCAGATCGTCTCGACCAATGAGGCGGTGATGGAGCGCAGGCTGGCCTCGGTCCCGCCCGAGGAGTGGAACAACCTGTCGATCGACCTCACACCTCGCGAATACGTCCTCGACTATCTGCGCGAGGCCTTCCCCATCCAGCTGCTGGAGGCGATCGAGGGCGAGGACGGGGAGGTGACGATGGTTCCGGTCATGGACGATGGCCGGCCCGTGGTCAGCCAGGACGCCCTGGTCCGTCGCGAAGCCCTGATCGAGCGGATGGCCTGTCTTCCGGCCGTCCCGGGCGTGCTCGACGCCCTGCTGGACGCGTTCGGTACCGATGCCGTGGCCGAGATCACGGGCCGGGCCCGCCGGGTGGTCGCGCGGGACGGACGCCGCGTGGTCGAGCGGCGCGGCGCGTCCGCCGCCCGCGCCGAAACCGACGCCTTCATGGGCATGCGCAAGCGGGTGCTGATCTTCTCGGACGCGGGCGGGACAGGGCGGAGCTATCACGCCGACCTGGCGGCGGCGAATCGGCAACGACGCGTCCACTACCTGGTCGAGCCCGGCTGGCGGGCCGACGCGGCCATCCAGGGCCTGGGTCGCAGTCACCGGACCCATCAGGCCTCCGCGCCGCTCTTTCGGCCCGTCACGACCGACATCCAGGGCGAGAAACGGTTCACCTCGACCATCGCGCGGCGGCTGGACTCCCTCGGCGCGCTGACGCGCGGGGAGCGCCGGACGGCCGGTGCCGGGTTGTTCCGGGCTGAGGACAATCTGGAAAGCCCTTGGGCTCGCCGGGCCCTGCTGGTCTTTTACGGAGCGCTGATGTTCGGAGAACTGGCCTCAATGACCCTGGAGACCTTCATGGCCAAGACCGGCCTGAAACTGCTCGATGCCGAGGGCGGCATGAAACCGTCCGACGACCTGCCGCCGATCCACACCTTCCTGAACCGGCTGCTGGCGCTGCGGATCGCCGACCAGAACGCCCTGTTCGATGACTTCGACCGCATCCTGACCGGCATCCTCGAGCGTGCCGCCGCGTCCGGAGAGCTGGACCGAGGGCTGGAGGACATCGAGGCCGAGGAACTGGAGGTGCTGGATCAGGTGATCATCCGGACCGACGTCGCCACCGGAGCCGAGACCGCGCTGGTCACCTTCAGGCTGAAGGTCCGGCGAGAGATCCTGACGTCGGACGACGCCCTGGCCTGGACCGGGACGGTCGCCCATTCCCTGGTCGTCAACGAGAAGTCCGGTCGAGCCGCCATCGCCGAACTGGGCCTGACCACGGCGACCGACGAAGACCGACTGGTCGCGGCCATCCGGCTCGTCCGGCCCGACGCGCACCAGACGATGCCGGAGAAGGTCTTCGCGGAATCCGCCTGGAAACCGGTCGTGACCGTCGACTGGCGCGCGGTCTGGGATGCGGAGGTCGCCGCCACCGACCCGTGGCGCACGCGCGACCTGACGCTGGCGACGGGGCTGCTTCTCCCGATCTGGGGCAAGCTGCCCGCGCGCGGCTGTTCGGTTCGGCGCGTGCGCGCGCCGGACGGTCGGCGCTGGCTCGGGCGGGTGCTGGACGAAACCCAGGTCCGGACGCTGAAGACGGCCCTGGGTCTGACCGCGATCGGCGCGGGCTGGGCCGACGGGGCGAAGACAGCCTCGACGCTGCTGGACCGGAATGTCCAGCTCTCACTGGAGGGCGGCCTGTGGTTGAAGCGGGCGCGGGTGATGGACCGTTGGCGGATCGAGGTGGTCGGCGGCCGGACGGACCGCGACGCCCTGATCGCGCTCGGCTGCTTCGTCGAGATCATCGCCTGGGCGCCGCGGGTGTTCGTGCCGGTCGATCGCCCGGAGATCGTGGAGGCGGTGCTGCGTCGCCATCCCGTCCAGATGGTCCTCGACGGCGCGGCGGCTTGAACGGTCCGGGGGGGGGGGCGGAGGCCCCGCCCGGTCGAGGGAGGTCGGGAGGAAGGGAGGCCCCGGGTGAAGCAGGATGGGAGATCGGCTCCCGGGCGCTTCAGATCCACAGGAGACGGATATGCAGACCATGGTGTTCACTGGCCGACTGGCGGCCGACCCTCAAATCAGCGAGGACTTCGCCAAGGCGGTGTTCCGGCTGATCGAGAAACGCGGCGTGGACGGAAACGGGAAGGACCGGCTCGTCGGCGTCAACTGCGTGAGCTGGTCCAAGGGCCTCAACGAGAAGGTCATCGCCCGCGGGCTGGCCCAAGGCTGCGAGGCCGTGGTCGTCGGGGCCTTCATCGACACCGCCTATACCGCCCGCGACGGCACCGAACGGACCGCCAAGGAGCTGGTGATCAACCGGCTGACCGTCCTGGACTGGGCCGAAGATCGCGACGCCGAGACCCAGGACGAAGGCGCGTCCGACCGCGCCGCCGCCTGACCCCTCAACCTCATCTCATCACAAGGAGACTGACCATGCAGACCCTCGTCCTGGAAGGCTATCTGGCCGCCGACCCCTCCATCCTATCCGCGCAGGCCACGGGCAAGAAGCGCGCGAGCTTTCGTGTTCTGGAGACCACCCGCTTCCGCCGCGCCGACGGCACGCCCGGCGAGCGCACCACCGGCTTCAACTGTATCTGCTTCAGCGAGGCCACAACCGAGAAATACATCGAGGCCTTCGCCCGGAAAGGCAGTCGCGTCGTGATCCAGGGCCATGTCGAGAATGACAGCTGGACCGGCAAGAACGGGGTCGAGCACTACGACCTGCGGGTCGTGGTGGCCGACATCCGGCTGAAGAACCGCCGCGATCGGACGACGACCGACGACGAAGCCGGTGATAAGCCTGTCGACCGGCAGGTCCAGGAGCCCGCCAGCGGCTATGATCTGAACGACGACATCCCGTTCTGATCATCGAGATCGACAGGCACGGTCCGGCGCTCGCGCGCCGGGCCGTTTCTGCGTGTGGTCCGGGAGCGAAGGCGGAGGGAGGGCGAACCGGGCGAGCCGATCAGGCTCGATCAGCCGGAGACAGACCCATGACCGCCTCACCCTGGACAGACGACAGGATCGACCGATTGAAAGCCCTGTGGCGGGAGGGCCGGACGGCTGAGGCCATCTCTCTGGACCTCGGCTCGGGGATCAGCCGGAACGCGGTGCTCGGGAAGGTCCATCGCCTCGGGCTGTCGGCCGGTGGCCATGGCGCCACGCCGGTCATCAAGACCCTGGTCTCAAAAAGACCGACGCGATCCGCCCCGAAGCCGACGGTGAAATCGCTATGTCTCGCACCCGTCGAACACCCTGAGTTCGACGTTCCCGCCGAGGGGCTCACCACGATCCTGTCCGTTCGACGCCTGGAGTGCCGTTGGCCATATGGCGAGCCGAAGGATCACGACTTCAAGCTCTGTGGACGACGTGTGGAGCGAGGCTCTTTCTGCGGCGCCCATGCCGGCATCGGATACCGACAGTCTCCGGGTGGACGGCAGGCGCTGATGGCGCTCGCGGGGCTGGCGTGATGACAGACCCCCGCACGAACCAAGGCCTCACGGCTCTGACGGCGATCTATGCTCAGGGTCGGGCGGCCCATCACGTCGGTCTTGCCTTCGAGACCTGCCCGCCTCGCTTTGAGGACCATGATCGAGCGGACTGGCAGCGCGGTTGGCTGGGTGGTGCCGCGGAATGGGCGGCAGCTTATCGGCAAAGCTGGCCGGACGACCTTGGACTTTGATCGATGCTTGGAAACGGACGCCCGACGATGGGCTGCCTGAGAAATGCGCGAACCACGGCGATCCAGATGGGATCGCCGTTTTTCTTTTGTGGCGCTGCGCGCGTGTCGGGAGGCTCTTTATCAGCAAAGCAGAACGGAGGCTGATCAGCCGACCGAAAATGCGGTGGTGCCTCGACCAGGCACGCAGGGCGATCGGTCATGTTGATGACGAAGTCTGGCAGCTCAGGCGCCGGTGTGGCGTCGGCGGCGTGGCCGCCGACGGTCGGACCGAAGATCGATGCCTCGCTGTTCGTATCGGCGCGACGGCGCCGAACGGTGTCCTCGCCCCGAAGGCGGGTCGAGGACTTGCCCCCACACAACGCCCTCCGATTTTGTCACGGCACCCCGGAAGTCAACGGCTGCGCCGTTCCCCTGCGCGGCCCGCGAAGGGCGGGCCGCTCCGGTGACTGCCGGGGACCCCGCCGTGGCCAAAACCGGGGTCGTTGCGCATGGGGCGCTCGACATTTCAGAATACGGAATGACACCATGCAAACCTACTCATCCCCCTTCTCCGCTAAATCCGACTCCGCCTTCGATGACCTGACCGGTTCGCTGGGCGATCATCGTCCGCATCCGACCGAGGACGCCCTGATCCAGCTCGGGCGAGCGCTCATGACCGAGCTTCTGGACGTGATCGGCGACACCGCGCTGGAGGATTATCAGACGATCCTGGGTGAGGGACTGATCGGTGCCTTTCACTCGATCGCGAACCGGATCGAACGCGACGCGGACCGGGCGCGGGACACGATGCGTTCGCTCGACCGCGACTTCGACGGATCGGAGGCTGCGGACACCGAGCTTCAGGAGGCGACGGCCAAGGCGCGAGCCGGCGACGCGGCGACGCAGGCAGCCGAGCTTATCCGGGACGCGGCGGCCGAAACCTGGACGGTCGCGACCGGGGAGGTCTGGACGGCCTGGCGGGGATCGCGGCGGGGCACGCATCTGACGGCGGCCCAGCTGGAGGCGAAGACGGCGATCCGGGCGATCCGGAAACGACGGGACGGAGAAGCCGATCCGGGTGGAACGATCGTCGCCTTCCGAGGCGCGCCGACGGCAGACACCCAGGGCGACGCGGGCCGGATTTTCGATGCCTTGAACTGGGCCCTGAAGCAGTGGCCGGACATGGCGCTCGCGACGACCGGGGCGAAGGGCTCCGAGAAGCTGGCGATCAAATGGGCCGGTCAGAAGGGGGTGAAGCTGATCCTCGCCCGGGCGGATTTCGAAACGCACGGCAAGGCCGCTCCCTTCCGGGCGAACGACGAACTGATCGCGCTCGAGCCAGCCTGCTGCCTCACCCTGGTGCATTCGGTGGATCGGGCGAGGTCGGAAGACCAACGGCCGTTCGGACCGGCGGCGAACTTCGGTCAGAAGGCGATGGAGTCCGGGCTTCGGCACGTGCCGATCAAGGCGAAGGCGGCCTGATCGATCGAGACTGGATGACAGACCCGCTCGGCTTCGGCCGGGCGGGTTTTCGTTCGTCGTCCGGCGGCGTGCTGCAATCTGGTCGTCTAATTTCTTGGGCGGCCTGTTCGATTGAGCGCGTGTTGATGACTGTTGATCCGATGCGCGAGCATTTGCGGGCGACGTCTGGAAATCCGCGAAAAGGGCTGGAGGGCAAGATAAAAGGGTGTGTCGGGCGGGTCTCGTTTCTCTTATACTTTCAGCCTCTTGGGAGCCGTCGTTTTCGGTCGAGATGACTTGGAATGAGTTGTCGGCCGCCGGCGTCCGGGTGACGGGATTGGAGCCATCGTCATGCTCATTCGCGAGGCCATGGAGACCCGGTTGTCGGCGGGCGGCGACCATGCGCGGCAGGACGTCAACCTCCGGCTTCCCCTGCGCCTGAAGGTCGAGCGTGACCCCGTCCGCACCGGGATGATGAAGCGTCTGGCCAGCTCCCGGATGTTCGCCCTCGGAGATCGAACGGGGGTGCTCCGCGCGGCCCAGAACCGATCGGGCCGCGCCTTTCGCCTGGATGTCCGCCAGCGGGTCATCGTCAAGGCCATGGTGTCTCGCCACACGGGCAAGGGCGCCGACCGGGCGGCGGCCCTGGCCTCGCATGTCGCCTACCTGGGCCGAGCCGGCGCCGGGATCGAGGGTGAGAGGCCGCAGTTCTTCGACCGCGAAGGGGAGGGGTCGGAGCTGACCGCCGTCACGAAGGCATGGAACGGGGACCGGCACCATTTTCGCTTCATCGTTTCGCCAGAGCACGGGGACCGGATCGACGACATGAAAGCCTATGTGCGCGAGGTCATGGGGCGGGTGTCGGCCGATCTCGGCGAACCCGGACTGAACTGGATCGCGACCTGCCATTACGACACCGACCAGCCGCACGCCCATGTCCTGGTGCGCGGGCGGCGCGCCGACGGTCGCGACCTGGTCATTCCGCGCGACTACATGGGTTACGGCTTCCGGGCGCGGGCCCAGGAGGTCGCGCAGGAGCGGCTGGGCGACCTGTCGCGGGTGGACGCCGAGAAGCGGGTCTGGCGCGAGACCACGGCGGATCGGTTCACAGCCTTCGACCGCCGGCTGCTGGGGGCGATGGGCGCCGATAGTCTGGTCGATGACGGCGTCGGCGGGACGGACGCCTGGACGGCGCTCACGCGCGGTCGGCTGCGCCATCTCGAGGGGCTTGGGCTCGCCGTTCGGACTGGGCGGCGCTACCGGCTCGACGGGGAGATGGAGACGAAACTCCGGACGCTTCAGGTGCGGAGAGATGTCATCCGAACCCTGAACCAGCGGCAACTCGAGGGGGCCAAGGACGTGCGGCCGCTTGGGCATGCGCCGGTGAGGGGCAGGGTGGTCAAGACCGGCTTTCACGACGAAGCTGGCGCGATGCCGTTCGTGATCGTTCGGGACCGGGACGGGACCGAACACTATGGCCGCCTCAGGGCCGGCGCGGCCCGCGGCGAGGCCGGGCGAACGGTCGTCCTGGCTCCGACCGGCAACGGCCTGGCGCAGGTGGTCCAAGGGCGCGGCGCGGCTCTGGAGCGCTGATCGGGCCAGCTATCGTGGGGCCTGGTCGGCCTTCTTCGCCGGCCGGGGTCTGCGGGGCGCGGGGGCCTTCGACGTCGAGGGGGGAGACTGCGCCGGGGGCGTCGCGGCGCCTTCGGATTCAACGGCGGGTTTGGCTTCCGGGGCGGCGTCCCACTGTGTCTTGGGCGGTTCGTCGAGGCTGTGCCGGGCTTCGGCCTCCTTCGCCGCGACCAGCGCCTGTTCCAGCGCTTCCCGCTCGGCCTTGGTCATCCGGTCGATCTCGACCGGGGTGACGGCCGCCGCCGCCTTAGCGTCGAAATAGAGGGCGAGCGCGACGTTCTTCACGTTCTCGGCCTCCAGCACCATGAAGGGGATTGGATCCCGCCGGGGAACCTTGGTGCGCTTCACTTCTGTCGCCTGGAGATCGATCACGAAGGCCTGCACATCGCGCAGGGTCGCGGAGAGGAATTTGCCGGAGGCCTCCTGTCGCAGGTCCAGCAGGGTGCCCTCGTAGCCGAGCGAGAGATGATCGTGGGTGACATCGGTCACGACGAAGGCGTTGATCGCGTGGTAGCGCGTCGGGGCGCGATTCGTCAGCTCGTCGGTCCAGCCGTAGAAGAACGACTGGAAGGAACGATAACCGGACGCGACCTTCATGCCGCCCCAGCCCAGTCCGAACCCCAACAGAGCGACGAGCGCCAGGTGCAGCAGCGCGATCATGAGGGAGACGCCGGGCGCGCCCATGGCCGCTGTCGGGTCGATCAGGGTGACGTAGGGGTTCGGCTGGAAGACCACGGGAATGCAGCGGACTGCCGAGCAGACGCTTTCCTGGATCGCGTAGGGGATGGAGGACAGGCCGTGGGCCAGCAGGGCTCCGACGGTCACGAGCGCCAAGGCGAGGAGGGAGCCCGGCGCGGCAGGCGCGGGCCGGAAGGGGCGTCTCAGGCCGGTGAAATAGACCCCGGCGAAGGCCCCGAACCCGGGGGCCAGCAGGAAGAGGGCGGTTAGGAGGTTCAGACCCGCGTTCAAGCGGCCCGGTCTCGTCGCAGACGCTTCAGCGCTTCATCGACCGCCTTGTCGTCCATATCGACCACGAAGACACCGTCACGCGTCACGCGCGATTTTTCGCGGACGTTCGACCAGCTGCCATGGGAACGAACCAGCTTCTGGGCGGTCTCGAGCGATTCGGGCGAGTTCACCTTCATGACGCCAATATGGGTGATTTCCGCGATCTCGCCAAGGACCTCCATCTCAATGGCCGTCGGCGGTATCCTAGGATGCTAGGCGATCAATGTTTCCGTGGCAGTGTCATATGAAGTCTGAAAGCCGCAGCAATCCTTTCCCACCGGCATGGTCTCGGATTTACTCCCTGAGGAGATCGACCGCTCTCACACCGAGCGCTCCTGCTATCCGTTCAACGACCTTGAGGGTTGGATTGCGCTTCCCGCGCTGCAACTCACCTACGTAGCTGTACGAAAGTCCGACCTCATTGGCTAAGCCTTCTATGGTCATGCCCTTCTCCGCCCTTACGCGACGGACATTCTTCCCAAAGATTTGAGCTAACTTCATGAGCGCAACCGCGCGTGAAGCTCATTCGCGAACCAGTCACGATAGTAACCATTCGGCCAACATGCCCAGGTTCGTGCTCAGCGGAAGGTTCAACTGTGCTTGCAGGCCTAGCGATCCTTGTCGACTGACGAAGTTCGGGAAGTTAGATGAGCAACTCTGCAGGGGAGACGCCTAAAACCTCAGCGAACCGTCCAATGACGCGAAGGCTCGGATTCCGTTTGCCGCGCTCCAGCTCGCCTACGTAGCTGTAGGAGAGGCAGACTTCGTCTGCCAGCGTCTCAATCGTGAGGCCCTTTCCCTGGCGGATCAGACGCACGTTCCGACCGAAGGTTTGCGCCAGCTTCATTGAAGCAAGCGGCGTGAAATCGACAATTTGAACCAGTCACTATAGTGACCATTCGTCCTGTGGGTTACGCTGATTTGGCTGCATCGATTTGGTGGATGCAGCGGGCAGGAGCGGAAGGCGGAGTGTGGCTAACGGGGCGGATAGCTTTGCCGGAGGAAAATTCACCGGGATCAGCGCGCTGCACCGACGCTATGATCGCTGGCTGACGGCAGCCCTTCGCCGGCGATTTGGTTGCCAGGACAGTGACGACCTCGCGCAGGACACTTGGTTGCGTCTCGCTTCGATCGAAAACCCTGCTGAGCTTCGGCATCCGAAAGCGTTCTTATTGCGGGTCGCTATGAACCTAGCGGCAAATCGTCATCACAGACGCAGATTGAGGGTGAGAGCCGAGGGGCTGGCCGCCCCTCTAGATCGGTTCGAGGCGGACCAGGCTGACCGTGTATTGCTCACGCAGATTGTCCTCAGCTTGCCAGAACCCCTTCGCGATGTCTTCTTGTTGTCTCGCCTCGACGGTCTGACCAACGCCCAGATCGGCGAGAGACTGGGGATCTCCCCAAAGACCGTGGAGTGGCGCATGACCCGGGCCCTGGCCCACTGCGCCGCTCAGCTCCGGCGCTAGAATGGGGCGAGATATGTCCAACCCGAATGTGCGGGTTGAAGCGGCGGAGAAAGAGGCGGCCGACTGGCACGCCCGCCTCGGCACGACCGTCGTTGCGACCAAGACCATCGAGGACTTCTTCGAGTGGCGATCCAGGCCCGGCAACGCCGACGCCTACCGGCGCGTCGAGCTGGTCTGGAAGCAGGGCAGGGGCCTTGGCGCGGATCCAGACATCGCCGCCGCTCTCGAAGGCGCGCGCCAAAGGGGACATCGACGCCTGGCGCCAGGACGGCGATCCGTGATCTTCGGAGGGCTGGCCATCGCTACCGCCATCGCCCTGGTGATCGGCGGGGCCTTCTGGTGGAATGGGCGCGGCGTGTACGAAACCAGCGTGGGCGAACAGCGGGTGGTGCAACTCGCGGACGGATCCAGCGTCAGCCTCGACACCGATTCCCGGATACATGTCCGGTTCGAGAACGGTGAACGCAGGATCGATCTGGACCAGGGCCAGGCCCTGTTCGACGTCGCCCACGACGCGGGCAGACCATTCGTCGTCCACGCCGCCGGGACCCGGATCACCGCCGTCGGCACCGTCTTTGACGTCCGTCGCACCGGCCCGAGGGTCGATGTCACCCTCGTCTCCGGCGTGGTCGATGAGCGCGGACAACCTGCTGGACGAGACGCCGCCCTTCTATGACGGGCCAACCGGTTATGGCTTCGATCCCGGCCAGGCCAGCCTCCTGGGTCGCGTCGTCTCCCTTCAGCTGACCCGCCGCTGGTGAGGCCGGATCATGCGAGGAACGATCCGAGCCCTTGTCGGGGCGTTGATGGCGCTCGCCTGTCTGGCGTCAGCCGCCCAGGCGGAAGACGCGGTTTCCGGTCGGCCGGTCACGATCGACGATATCGTCGAACTGGAGGCCTTCGGACGCGCCGCCATCTCTCCCGACGGCCGTTGGGCGGTCTATGAGAAACGGGGAGCTTACGACACAGCCACCCGCTTCGATCTCGCAGCACGGGCGCCATGGACCATCATGGACCTCTGGCTGGTCGATCTGTCCGCGCCCGACCAGGAGCCTCAGCGACTGCTGCCGGAAGAGGGGTTGGGTCTTCAGGTCGTCGCCTGGTCTCCCGACGGCGGTCGGCTGCTGATCTCACGGCTTCGCGGCGACGAGTACGAGTTCGGCGTGGTGACGATAGCCGACCGATCTGTGATCTGGACAGGCCTGACCCCGGAGACTCCCCCGGAGGGGGCGTCCGCCGAATGGGTTTCGGCGCACGAGGTTGTCGTCCTGACGCGACCGGACCGGTCCCTGCCGGTTCTGATCCGCCGGTTCAGCGGAGCACAGGCCCGAATGACCGAAGCCTGGCGACGGAGCGCGCTCGGGCGGGAACCCTCCAGGACCCTGATCGACGCCCGCGACGGCGTGGTTCGGCCGGAAACGCCGGACGAAGGGCAGGCTCTGGTAGAGCTGGACCTGGAGACTGGGCGACGGAGGCGGCTGGCGGAAGGTCGGATCAGCGATTTCGCAGTCGCGCCGGATGGCAGCGCTGTCGCCGTCGTGCAAGCGACCGACCGGCCCACCCTGCCGCTGTTCAAGGAGATCGTCGCGGCCATGGACGACAAGAAGGTCGCGGCCCGCGCCGCCGATATCTACGGGCGGGTCGCGCAGGAGATGGCCGCGCAGGACGCCGCTCTCGACCACTTGAAAGGACAGGCCGATGGCTAGACGCGCGTCCGTGCAGAGCTGCCGCGTGCAGGTCTATCTCAATGATCCCAAGGTCATCGCCAGTCTCGGGCGCGAGGCCCGGTCCGGCAAGGTCTCCGTCAGCCAGGCCGCCGGCCACGCCATCGCCCGTGGGCTGCAGAACAGTCCGCGCGCCGATCCGGAGGACCGGCTCCAGACGCTCGAGCAGTCCTTGAGGGGACATATGCGCTCGACGCGCCAGGACATGCAGATCATCCAGGAACTGGTGGTCGAGGTCGCCAGGGCGCTCTTCGTTCGACTGCCCGATGCGGTCCACGATCAGGATCCGACCGTACAGGCCGCCGTCGATCGTCGCATCGAGCGGATGCTCGACGATACGGCGGCGCGGATCGTGTCTGGGCGACCTGATCGCCTTGAGGCGCAGCGTGCGCCGGAAGACCGCTCGTTCGGTTCGGCGAACTGACATGGCCGCCCATCCGCTGATCGCCGAGCGCAAGCTCGAGGCCCTGCGGCACGCGCTCGGCGAGACCGTGCTGGCGGCGCTTGTCGATCCCGACGTCGTCGAAATCCTGGCCAATCCGGACGGCCGGGTGATCCTCGACCGGGTCGGCGCGGGACGCTGCGACACCGGGGCGACCCTGTCTGCGGAGGCGCGCGATCGGTCGGTGCGCCTGATCGCGGACTACGTCGGCGAGATCGTCACGCGCGATGATCCCCGCCTCGCGGGCGTTCTGCCGTCGACCGGAGAGCGCTTCCAGGGCCTGCTCCCGCCCGTGGCGTCGGCTCCGGCCTTCTCCATTCGCAAGCGGCCGAGCGTCATCTGGCGGCTGGCGGACTATGTGCGCGACGGGGTGATGACAGAGCGTCAGGCGGACGCGCTGGCGGAGGCGGCGTCCAGTCGCCGCAACATCCTTATCTCCGGCGGCACGGGTTCGGGAAAGACCACCCTGGCCAACGCCATCCTCGCCGAACCGGCTTTCGCCGAGGACCGGGTCTTCCTGATCGAGGACACGCCGGAGCTTCAATGCTCGGCCTGGGATACGGTCTCGGTCCTGACGCGTCGCGCGCCGGTGGCGATCGGCGTCGTCGAACTGGTCCGGGACGCGCTGCGCATGCGCCCCGACCGTATCGTGGTCGGCGAGATGCGCGACGGCGCCGCCGCCCTGGAGACGTTGAAGAGCTGGAACACCGGCCATCCGGGCGGGCTGTCGACCCTGCACGCCAACTCCGCGGAAGACGCGCTGCGCCGGATCGAGGACCTCGCCCTGGAGGTCGTCGCGGCTCCGCCGAGGCGAACGATAGGCCAGGCAGTCGATCTGATCGCCCATATCCGCCGGACGAAGGACGGGCGGCGGCTCGATGCGGTGATCGCCGTGAACGGCGTGTCGGGCGAGGGCTACGACGTCGTCGCCGTCGCCTGAGCCGCAATGGAATGGGTCGGCTTCGCGGCGAAGCGAATTTCGGAAAGCTTTTCAGAAGATTGTGATGCCGATGCGTGAGTTGTTCCGACTTCATTTTGGCTTCGATGGGCGACTTGCTTCAAGTCATCATCTGACTTGGTAAGAGTTGTAATGTAGTCGCCGATAAGTCGTGTATTTATTGGATATTTTACTGTTGACAAGACTGGGTTGGATTTGCTTGCAATGAGTCGCGGCGCGGTGAAACGCGCTGAACACAAAGGAAGCAAACCATGCGACGGAGACTTGGGCGCCGCCTGTTCGGCGCGATGACGACCTGCGGCCTGTTGTTGGCCGGACCCGCCCTGGCCGGGGGCTCGGGCATGCCCTGGGAAGGGCCGCTCCAGCAGGTCGTCCAATCCATCACCGGGCCCGTGGTCCAGGCCGCCGCGGTCGTGGCCGTGGTCATCTTCGGCGCCGGCATCGCCATGAGCGAGAACGGCTCGTCGATGCGCCGGGGCTTGGGCATCATGTTCGGCCTTTCGATCGCCTTCGCGGCCTCGACCTTCTTCCTGGACTTCTTCGGCTTTGCCGGCGGGGCGGAGATCGGGTGATGGCCGAGCTGCGTCCCGACGGCTGGGATCTCCCGGTCGCCCAGGCCCTGGCCGAACCGGTCCTGATGGCCGGCATGCCCCGCGACTATGCGATCGCCATGGGCACCATCGCCGTGGTGCTGGGCCTGGCGCTCAGAATCTGGTGGCTCGGCCTGCTGTGGTGGGCGGTCGCCCACGCGATCGGTCTGTGGGCCGCCCGGTCAGACCGTCGGTTCTTCGACGTCCTGCGCCGCCATCTGGCGACGCCCGGACACCTGGATGGGTGAGGGCGCGATGCGGTTCCTCGACGAACATCGCCGGCGTCCGGCCGCGCTCGCCGATCATCTCCCTTGGGCGGCCCTGGTCGCGCCGGGGGTCGTCCTCAACAAGGACGGCTCCTTCCTGACCGGATTCCGTTTCCGGGGACCGGACCTGGAGTCCTCGACCGATGACGAGCTGATGGCGGTGCGGGCGCGGCTCAACAATGCGCTTCGCCGTCTGGGCTCCGGCTGGTGCCTGCATGTGGAGGCGCGCCGGCGCGGGGCGTCGCCCTATCCGGAAAGCGACTTCGACATCGACGTGGCCTGGCTGCTGGATGAGGAGCGCCGCAGCCGCTTCGAGACCGCCGATCCGGCGTTCGAAACCGATTTCCGGCTGGCCCTGACCTGGCTGCCGCCGGCCGACGAGACGCGCCGGCTGGAGCGCTGGCTATTCGACGGTCTGCAGAAGGGCGGGCAGGATTGGCGCCTCGCCCTGGGCGCCTTCGCCCGGGAGGCCGACACCACCCTGGACCTTCTCGCCGACGGTCTCCCGGAGATCGAACGCCTCGATGATGGCGAGCTCCTGACCTGGCTCCATGACTGCGTGTCGCCGCGGCCCTTCGCGGTCCGACCGCCGGAGACGCCCATGTTCCTCGACGGCTGGCTGGCCGACGCCGCGCTGACGGGCGGCGTCGCCCCGCGGCTGGGCGACCGGTGGCTCAAGGTCGTCTCCGTGAGGGGATTGCCGTCGGTCACCCGGCCGGGATTGCTGGACGCCTTGGGGGCCCTGCCGTTCGACTATCGCTGGACCGCCCGCTGGCTGGGGCTCGACAAGCCCGAGGCCGAGCGGGAGATCGTCAAGCTGCGCAAGCGCTGGTTCGCCAAGCGCAAGGGCGTCGGCGTCCTGCTGCGCGAAGCCATCACCAAGGAAGAGGTCCCGCTCCTCGACACGGACGCGGCCTCCAAGACCGAGGAGTGCGACGGGGCCCTGGCCGCGCTCGGCGCCGAGGCCTGCGCATTCGGCTATCTGACCCTCACCGTCTCCGTTCTCGACAAGTCGGAGGATGGGGCGATGGCCAAGGCGCGGGCGATCGAGGCGGCCCTGAACGCCCAGGGGCTGATGGCCCGGATCGAGGATCTCAACGCGGTCGAGGCCTGGCTCGGCTCGATGCCGGGCGAGCCCTATGCGGACATCCGGCGGCCTCTGGTCTCGACCCTGAACCTGGCGGACCTGCTGCCCGTGTCGGCCGTCTGGGCCGGCCCCTCGGTGGATGCCTGCCTGGCCGGACCGCCTCTGGCCACCGCCCGGACGACCGGTTCCACCCCGTTCCGTCTGGCCCTGCACGTCGGCGACGTCGGCCACGCCATGGTCGTGGGGCCAACCGGATCGGGCAAGTCCGCCCTGCTGGCCTTCCTGTCGCTGCAGTGGTTCCGCTACCCCGACGCCCGGGTCGTCTTCTTCGACAAAGGGCGCTCGGCCCGGGCCGCGACCCTGGCGGCCGGCGGGCGCTGGCGCGCGATGGAGCCCGGCGCCGGTCTGTCGCTACAGCCGCTGGCGCGGATCGACCGCGATGATGAGCGGGCCTGGGCCTCGGAATGGATCGCCGAAACGGTCCGGCTGGCGGGCCTTGATCCCGTGCCGCGGGTCCGTGAGGAGATCTGGGCCGCTCTGACGGCCCTGGCCGAAGCGCCGACGGGCCAGCGCACCCTGACGGTCTTCTGCGCCCTGGTTCAGGACAAGGCGGTCGCAGCGGCGCTTGAGCCCCTGACGCTCAAGGGGCCGCATGGATCCCTGCTGGACGGGGAGGGGGCGACGCTGGCGATCAGCCGGTTCGACACCTTCGAGCTGGAGACCTTGATGGCGACGCCGTCGGCGGTGGCGCCGGTGCTGTCGGCCCTCTTCCATGAACTGGAGCAGAGCTTCGACGGACGGCCGACCCTGCTGGTGCTGGACGAGGCCTGGCTGTTCCTCGGGGAGACAGCGTTCGCGGCCAAGATCCGCGAATGGCTCAAGACCCTGCGCAAGAAGCGGGTGGCCGTGGTCTTCGCCACCCAGAGCCTCGACGATGTCGCCGCCTCCTCGATCGCCTCCAGCCTGATCGAGAGCTGCCCGACCCAGGTCTTCCTGCCCAACCCCCGAGCCATGGAGCCGTCTTCGGCGGAGCTTTATCGCGGCTTCGGCCTCAACCGGCGCCAGCTGGAGCTGATCGCCTTCGCCACGCCCAAGCGCGCCTACTACTGGCGTCAGCCCCGGGGGCGGCGGCTGTTCGACCTGCGCCTGACGGGCATCGCGCTGGCCCTGTGCGGCGCGGGCTCCCCCGAAGACCAGACCCTCATCGACGACGTCCTCGCCAGATCCGGCGAGGCCGGCTTCGCCCGCGAATTCCTCAAAGCCAAGGGAGTGCAGAATGTGGATTCCGTTTTCGACGCCTTCGCCCGTCCGCTTGCGGCGGCGTAGAGCTTTCATCCCCGCTGTCGTGGCGGCGGTCCTGCTCACGGCTGAGCCGGCCGGCGCCCAGCAGGTCGTGTTCGATCCGCGCAATCATCTGGAGAACGCCCTTCAGGCCGCGCGGCAGCTGGAAAGCCTCGCCAACGAGGCCCGCAGCCTGGCGGCCTCGCCCTACAGCCACCTGACCGGCAGCAGCCAGTCCCTGCGCGACATGGCTGAACTGGCGCGGACCGTTCGCGGCGTCGCCTCGTCCGTCAGCGGGCTGGAGCGCCAGTTCGAGAGCCTCTATCCCGACGATCTGACCGGGACCGACGCCTTGCGCCTGCTGGAGCAGAGCGAGGCGCGCACGGCCAACGCCCGGCGCACCGCCGAGGACCTGGCCCGGACCGCGGCCGAGCTCGAGCGTCTCGGGGGTGGTCGCGAGGGCCGCCTCGCGGGCGCGCTCGACGCCAGCCAGGCGGCCCAGGGTCAGACGGCGGCCGTCCAGTCGACCAACCAGATGCTGGCCGTACTCGCCGAGGATCTGGCGGCGCTGCGCACCATCATGCTGGCGCAGTCGCGCTTGATGGCCGAGGCGACGGCCCGGGATGCGGCGGACCGTGCCTCGGGAGAGGAATCGCGCCGTCGTCGCTGGGCCGGAACCGGGACGACGCCGAGCGCTCCGGCCTTCGATCCGTTCTCGCGCGCGCGGGACTGACGGCCATGGCCTCGGTCAGCATGGAGACGCCCAACGAGCTGATGGTGGTGTTCTCCAACACCATCTCGGCGGGCTTCGACGCCCTGCAGGGCGCGGTCAACGGCGTCTTCGGCCTGCTCATCGTTCTGGTGGTGGCGCTGACCGGCGTCCAGTGGGCGCTGTCGTCGAACCGGGAGGTCCTGGCGGCCGGCTTCGGCAAGGTGTTGTTGATCGGCGCCTTCGCCTATCTGATCAACGACTGGCAGCAACTCTCTGAAACCATTTACGCCGGCTTCCTCGAACTGGGTCTGACGGCGGGCGGCGGTTCGTTGAGCCGGGAGGAATTCCTCAATCCCGGCGCCGTGCTCCAGCAGGGTTGGGAGATCGTCAAGGCCTTGGGCGAGACCCCGGCGCCGGTCGACAATCCGCTCGACGTCGTCGGCAATATGGCCGACGCCCTGATCCTGGGCCTGGCCATGATCGGCATCATGCTGGCCTTCGCGCTCCTGGCCCTGCAGATCATCGTCTCCCTGCTGGAGTTCAAGATCGTCACCCTGGGCGGGTTCGTCCTGCTGCCCTTCGGCATCTGGTCAAAATCCGCCTTCCTGGCCGAACGACCGCTCGGCTACGTCGTCTCCTCGGGCCTCAAGGTTCTGGCCCTGGCGATCGTGGTCTCCGGCGCCCGGACGGTGTTCGACCAGCTGCAGCCCTCGGCCAACCCGGACATCTACGAGGCCCTGACCATCCTGGTCGCCGCCATCCTGTTGGCCATGCTGGCGATGTTCATCCCCAACCTCGCCTCCGCCCTGGTGACGGGCGGGCCGGCGCTGGGCGCGGGCGCGGCCCTGACCGGCGCTCTGGCCGTCGGCGGCGCGGGAGCCCTGGCCGGCGCAGGGATCGCAGGCGCCGGGGCAATGGGGGCCGGCGGGGCGGCACGAGTGGCGG
>JAHKAM010000014.1 GCA_018826515.1 Alphaproteobacteria bacterium | reverse complement strand
TCAGGTCCGAGCGATCCCAGTCGAAATACACCACGAACTCACGGTCGAGCGGCACTTGCGGCGGCGGAGGCGGCGGCGGGGGAGGCGGCGGGGGCGGGGGCGGCGGGGGCGGCGGGGGCGGAGGCGGCGGAATGTAGGCCGGCTCGTCCGCACCGAACGCATAGCGCAGGCCCAGCGTCAGGGTGTGGCTGTCGTCATAACGGCCCTGGAAGGGACCGGGGTTGGCGGCCGCCGTCGAGGTGAAGGAGTCGAACTCCATGTTCGACATCAGGTAGCGATAGGTCAGGTCCATGTGGGCCCGATCGCTGATGGCGAAGGCGAGGCCGCCGATGAACTGCGCCGCCAGCTCGGTCGAGCTGTCGTCGGCGCCGAAGCCGACCGTGCGGTTGCCGCCCAGGGTGCCCAGGACTTCGGTGTTGACCCGGTTCACGCCGGCGCCGAGACCGATGAACGGACGCAGAGCCTGACCTTCGCTGCCGAAGTCATAGATGACATTCATCATCAGCGTGGTCGCGCTGATCTCGCCGTCCGGCACGCCGCACGGGCCAGCCGCGGGGCCCACCTGGCAGATGCCGGTCGGAATGCCCGCGTTCGGGTTGGAGATCGACTCGATGTCGTTCGAGCGATAGCCGCCCTCGAGTTCGACGCGCCAGTTCTGGTCGAACCGGTAACCCAGACGGGCGAACCCGGCCCAGTCGTCTTCAACGTCGAAATCGAACTGCGGGCCAGTGCCCTGCGAGATCGTCTCGATTTCGCCGATCGTGTGGTAGCCCGCGTCAATTGCGCCGTACCAGCCGTTCGGCTCGGCGTTTGCGACGCCGGCTGTGAACAGCCCGGCCATCGCGACGCCGGCGAGAAGTTTCACCTTCATCATATCCCTCATACTCAGTGGTTGCCCGAAAGTCCCCGTCTATACGGGGCGCTCCCAAGGCCGAACGACAATGTAGGGTCGCGGTTCCTCATTTCCGCTACGATTGCGACGACTGTGGCGCCGTTTCAACACATTGGGCCGCTTTTTCCGGGAACCGTCCGCCTGCTAGGAAGGCGGTGAAACAGCAGGAGCAGACGAGATGGCGATCAGATTCGACGACCGGGTGGCGATCGTGACCGGCGCGGGCGGCGGTCTGGGACGCGAACACGCCCTCGCCCTCGCCAGACGCGGCGCCAAGGTGGTCGTCAACGATCTGGGCGGCGCCCGGGATGGCTCGGGCGGTTCCGCCACCGCGGCCGAATCGGTGGTGGCCGAGATCGTCGCCGCGGGCGGCGAAGCCATGGCCAATGCGGCCTCGGTGACCGACGTCGCCGCCGTTCAGGCGATGGTCGACGCCGCCATGACGAAATGGGGCCGGGTCGACATCCTGGTGAACAACGCCGGTGTGCTGCGCGACAAGACCTTCGCCAAGATGGAGCTGGAGGACTTCCGCTTCGTCATGGACGTCCATCTGATGGGCGCGGTCCATTGCACCAAGGCGGTGTGGGACATCATGCGCGAGCGGAACTACGGCCGCATCGTCATGACCACCTCCTCCTCAGGCCTGTACGGCAATTTCGGACAGTCAAACTACGGCGCGGCCAAGATGGCCCTGGTCGGACTGATGCAGACCCTGTCGATCGAGGGGGCGAAGAACGACATCCGCGTCAACTGCCTGGCGCCCACCGCCCACACCCGCATGACAGAGGACCTCGGCGCCCGCCTGCCGCTGGATCTCCTGGGCCCGGACACGGTGTCGCCCGGCCTGCTCCATCTTGTCAGCGAGGACGCCCCCAGCCGTTGCATCCTCACCGCCGGCGCCGGCGGCTTTGAACGCGCCTATGTGACCCTGACCCAGGGCATCCGCGCCGTCGGCGACGACGCGCCGGAGCAGGTCGCGGCCCGCTTCGCGGAAATCTCGGACCGCACGGGCGAAATCATCCCCGACATGGGCGCCGCCCAGGGCATGATCGAACTGACGAAAGCCCAGCAGGCGCTGGGCTGACCCTTGCCTTGACCCCACGGCAGGCGCCTAGGGTGCCCCCGCAACCCGCGCTGAGGCCGCGAACGACCGCGTCGCCGGCGACAGCGCTCCAACCAAGGACCATCGAAGATGTCCCGTGAAGCCGTCATCGTCTCCACCGCCCGGACGCCGATCGGGCGCGCCTATCGCGGCGCCTTCAACGACACCCAGGCGCAGCAGCTGGGCGGCCACGCCATCCGTCACGCCGTCGCCCGGTCGGGCGTCGATCCGGCCGAGATCGAGGACGTGGTCATGGGCGCGGCCCTGCAGCAGGGCTCGACCGGCACCAATGTGGCGCGACAGGCGGCGCTCGCCGCCGGCCTGCCGGTGACCACCGCGGGGATGAGCCTCGACCGCCAGTGCGCCTCGGGCCTGATGGCCATCGCCACGGCCGCCAAACAGGTGACGCACGACGGCCAGATCGTCGCCGTCGGCGGGGGGCTGGAGTCGGTCTCGCTGGTGCAGAACCAGAACATGAACCTGTACCGGCTGAAGGACGAGGCGCTGCTGAAGCTTCAGCCTCACATCTATATGTCGATGCTGGAGACCGCCGAGGTCGTCGCCGCCCGCTACGGCATCAGCCGCGAGGCCCAGGACGAATACGCCCTGCGCTCCCAGCAGCGCACCGCCGCCGCCCAGGCCGCCGGTCATCTGGACGCCGAGATCGTGCCCATGACCACCACCATGCAGGTGATGGACAAGGCGACCGGCCAGGCTTCGGCGAAAGAGGTCACCCTGTCGAAGGACGAGGGCAATCGTCCCGAAACCACCCTCGAAGGCCTGTCGTCGCTGAAGCCGGTGTTCGGCGGCGGCGAGGCGATCGCCCAAGGCCGGTTCATCACCGCCGGCAACGCCTCCCAGCTGTCGGACGGCGCCTCGGCCAGTGTCATCATGGAGGCCAGGGAGGCCGAACGCCGCGGTCTGACGCCGCTCGGCGCCTATCGCGGCATGGCCGTGGCCGGCTGCGCGCCCGACGAGATGGGCATCGGCCCGGTCTTCGCCGTGCCGCGCCTGCTGGAGCGCCACGGCCTGACCGTCGACGACATCGGCATCTGGGAGCTGAACGAGGCCTTCGCGGTCCAGGTGCTCTATTGCCGCGACCGGCTGGGCATCCCTGACGACCGGCTCAATGTTTCGGGCGGCGCCATCTCCATCGGCCACCCTTACGGCATGTCCGGCGCCCGGATGACGGGCCATGTCCTGATCGAGGGCAAGCGGCGCGGCGCCAAATATGGCGTCGTGACCATGTGCATCGGCGGCGGCATGGGCGCCGCCGGCCTGTTCGAGATCTACTAGCCTAGGCGACGGGGTCGGCGGCTTCGGTCGCCGACGCCTGCCCGGGACGGACCACGGCCCGCAGGGTCGAGACGAAGTCGTCGCGCCAGATGCCCACGTCGGTGTCGCGCACCACCTTCATCAGCGTCTCCCATTTCCGCTTGCGCTCGGCCAGCGGCATGGTCAGGGCCCGCTGGATGGCGTCGGACAGCTCCTCGCGGCTGAACGGATTGACCAGCAAGGCCTCGCCCATCTGCTCGGCGGCGCCCGCGAACCGCGACAGCACCAGCACGCCCGGATCATCGGGATTCTGGGCCGCAATATATTCCTTCGCCACCAGGTTCATCCCGTCACGCAGGGGCGTCACCAGACCGACGCGGGCGGCCCGATAGATGCCGGCCAGCTGGTCCCGGCGGTAGGTGCGGTTGAGGTAGCGGATGGGCTGCCAGTCCATCTCGGCGTAGGCGCCGTTGATCCGCCCGGCCAGCGCGTCCAGCCGGCCGCGGATGTCCTGATAGCTGTCGACCTCGTCGCGCGAGATGGGCGTGACCTGCAGCAGCAGGACCTCCGAACGCATGTCCGGCCAGCTCTCGAGGAACTGCTCATAGCCGAGCAACCGTTCTTCCAGTCCTTTCGAATAGTCCAGCCGGTCCACGCCGACGATCAGCGAACGGAATGCCGACGAAGCCGCCATCCGGTCGTAGGTCCGGTTCCCGAGCGGGGATTTCCCCGCCGCGATGAAACCATCCACGTCGATGCCGATCGGGAAGACGCCGGTCTGGACTGTCTTGCCGAACGCCTCCAGCGCGTCATTGGGCAACAGCTTGCCGTGCACACTGGGCTCCGACGCCACATAGTCCCGAAACAGGTCCAGCCATTCCCGGGTGTGGAAGCCGATCAGGTCGTAGTCGAACATCGCCTCCACCAGTCGGCGGTGATGCGGCAGTGTCACCAGCAACTGGCGCACCGGCCAGGGCGTGTGCAGGAAGAAGCCGATCCGGTTCTTCACGCCCAGCCGCCTCAGGTCCCGGGCCATCGGGATCATGTGGTAGTCGTGGATCCAGATGATGTCCTCGGGCTGGATCAGCGGCGCCAGCACCTCGGCGAAGCGCGCATTGGTGCGCTCGTATCCCTCGCCATAGGACCGCTCATAGGCCGTCAGATCGACCCGGTGATGGAACAGCGGCCAGAGCGTCTTGTTGGCGTAGCCGTTGTAGTACTCGTCGACGTCCTGGGCCTCGAGATCGACGAGAGCGACGGTGACGCCGGCGCGATCCTCGAACTTGGCCTCGGGCTTGAAATGCTCGACCGTTTCTCCCGACCAGCCGAACCACAGGCCGTCGTATTTCCGCAGGGCCGCCGACAACGCCATGGCGAGGCCGCCCGCCGAGCCGGCGGCGGGGTCGGTCGGGGCGGACACGCGGTTGGAAACGACGATCAGGCGGCTCATGGCGCAGCAACGCCCGCGACCGGCGACCGGCGCCAACGCGATGTCGTGATCCCGTTCATCGGGCGTCCGTCCATGAGCGGCTCAGCAGCACGGCGCAGTTGATGATCCCGACCAGGGAATAGGTTTGCGGATAGTTGCCCCACAACTCCTTGTCGCTCAGCGACAGGTCCTCGGACAACAGGCCGGCGTGGGTGCGACGGCTCAGCATCTCCTCGAAGATCTCGCGCGCTTCCTCCTTACGGCCGTTCAGGAACAGGGCCTCGATAAACCAGAAGGTGCAGAAGTTGAACGCCGTCTCGGGCTCGCCGAAATCATCGGCCTCGACGTAGCGGAACAGATACGGCCCCTTCTTCAGATCGCGCTCGATCGCCTCGAAGGTCCTGACCTGGCGAGGGTCCATCGGATCGAGGAAGCCGAGGTCGGTCAGTTGCAGCAGCGAGGCGTCCAGTTCGCGATTGCCGAAACTGGCGGCGAACCGACCCTCGTCCTCGACGAAGGCTTCCTTCTCGATCCGCGCGTGGATGGTCGCCGCGCGGTCCTTCCAGAACACGGCGCGGTCTCCCAGGCCGATATGGTCGGCGGCCTTGGCCAGGCGGTCGCAAGCGGCCCAGCACATGACCGAGGAATAGGTGTGAACCCGCGCAATGGTGCGGAACTCCCACAGACCGGCATCGACCTGGTCGTGCATGGCGAAGGCGCGATCGCCAACCTTCTCCAGCGCATGGAAGTCGTCGATCGTGCCCGGGCGTAGCAGCCGCTGGTCGTAGAAGGCCTGCACCAGCGGCAGCACGATCTGGCCGTACACATCGTGCTGCAGATGCTCGCGCGCCTGGTTGCCGATGCGGACCGGCTTCATGCCGCGATAGCCCTCGACGGTTTCGGTGATCCGCTCGTCGATGTCCTCTTCCAGCCCGACGCCATAGACCGGCTGCACGTGACCGCCGGCGGAGGCGTCGACCAGATTGCGCAAATAGCCGAGGTAGTTTTCCAGCAGGTCGACCGCGCCCAGCCGGTTCAACGCCCGCACCACATAGTAGGCGTCGCGAATCCAGCAGTAGCGATAGTCCCAGTTGCGCCCGCTCTCGGGAAACTCGGGCACCGAGGTGGTCATGGCGGCCACGATGGCCCCGGTCTCCTCATAGGCGCAGAGCTTCAGGGTGACGGCGGCGCGGATCGTCGCCTCCTGCCATTCCAGCGGCAGGTAGAGGGTGCGGACCCAGTCCTGCCAATAGGCCACGGTGCGGTCCAGCACCGCCGCGACGCCGGGTCCGACGTCCTGGTCGTAACCCTCGTCCGGACCGAAAAAGAAGGCGAGCGGCCGCTCCAGCCGAAAGGTCCGCTCGTTCAGGATATGCGACACCGGGCAGTCGGTGGTCAGCCGGAAGGTCACGTCGGTGCACAGATAGCGGATGTGGTTTGAGCCGTTGGTCGTCTCCGCCCGCCGCGCGCCCCAGTCGGCCGAAGGGCGCAGGCGCACGCGGATCCGCGGCGCTCCGCTCAGCGGCCGCAGGATGCGGCCGAAGGCCAGCGGGCGATAGGTGCGGCTGTGTTTCGGATGGCGCGGGGCGAAGTCGATGATCTCGACCGCAGCGCCGTCCGCGGCTGTCAGGACGGTGCGCAGGACAGGGGTGTTCCGGATATAGGCCTGCTCGACCGTCGTCTGGCCTTCCAGCTCGATGTCCCAGTAGCCGTGCTCGGGGTCCGTGCCGTCCATCAGGGCCGAGAACACCGGGTCGCCGTCGACCCGCGGCGCGCAGGCCCAGACATAGCGGCCGCTGCGGTCGATCAGGGCGCTGATGGAGCAGTTGCCGATCGGAGCGAGGTCGAGATTCGGAGTCATGCCGTCTCCTCGACCGCGTCCAGCCACGCCAGCACGGCGTCCACGTCCGGCAGCCCATAGCGGGCGGCGGTCTGACGCGGCGAACCGACCAGCACCCCGAACCCGCCGAGCGCGGCGGCGGCCCGGAAGCCGTCCTCGTCGGTCAGGTCGTCGCCCAGCATCACCGGCACGGCGCCCTCGAACGGCGGCTCGGCCATGAAGGCCGTCAGGGCGGTGCCCTTGTCCGTCCCCGGCGTCTTCAGTTCGACCACCAGATTGCCGGCCTGCAGGGTCAAACCGGTCTCTGCGGCCAGTTTCTCGGCCAGGACCGCGACAGCGCGCGACTCCCCCGGCGCCCCGCGGAAATGCAGGCCTGCCGACACCGTCTTGTCCTCGACGATCACGCCGGGCCGGGTCCCGGCGAAATCATGGAAGGCCGCTACGGCGCGCCGCACCGCCGGGTCGGCCTCGGCCCGATCCAGCGATCCGTCCGCCCGCCGGCGCTCCAGCCCGTGCACCCCGGAGGCCGAGGCGGCGGCGCTTTCGGCGATGCGGTCGATCTCGGCGATGGTGCGGCCGCTGATGATGGCGACCCGGCCCTTCAGCCGGGCCGTCACACCCCGGATGACGGCGGTCCGCCGTGCGTCTGGCACGACCGCGTCCGGCGTCTCAGCCAGCGGGGCCAGTACGCCGTCCATGTCAAGAAACAGGGCGGGTCGCGACAGGGCGGCGGGCGGGGGCGGAAGAGGCGACGTCGCCGCGGGCGCCGGCGCGGCGTCCGGAATCGGGATGAAGGTTTGCATGCCCCACCCTAACGCGGCCGTGCGGCAAAGGTTGAGGCCGGCGAGGCATTTTCTCGCATTGCAGCATTCGCCGGTCGGCCCGGGCAGCGGCTGCGGATTGTGAATCCGCGCCCGATGGGCCACATCGGCGGCATGACAGACACGCCGCCTTCCCTGTCCGCCGACCCGGCCGCCATGACCGCCCGCGCCCGCGAGGTCATCGGGCTGAACATCGCCGCCCTGCAGGCGCTCGAGGCCGGACTCGACGACGGCGTCGCCCGCGCCTGCGACATCATCCTGTCCCGCCCCGGCTATCTGGTCGTCACCGGCATGGGCAAGTCGGGCCATATCGGCGGCAAGATCGCCGCGACCCTCGCCTCCACCGGCACCAACGCCTTCTTCGTCCATCCGGCCGAGATGAGCCACGGCGACCTCGGCATGCTGCGCAAGGATGTCACGCTGCTGGCCATCTCCAACTCGGGCGAGAGCCGCGAGCTGCGCGATCCGCTGATCTACTGCCAGCGCGAGGGCATTCCGGTGATCGGCCTGACCCAGCGACCGCAAAGCTTCCTTGGCCGCTCGTCGGCGGTCTGCCTCACCATGCCCCAGGTGGCCGAGGCCTGCCCCAACGGCCTGGCGCCCACCACTTCGACCCTGATGACCCTGGCGCTGGGCGACGCCCTGGCCATGGTCTTGATGGACCGCCGCGGCTTCACCGCGGAAGCGTTCGGCCTGCATCATCCCGGCGGCAAGCTGGGCATGAGCCTGCAAAGCGTGCGCGACTGGATGGGCGACCGCCCCCCTGCCCCGGCGACCCTGCCCCTCACCGCGACGTTCGCCGAGGTGGTCTCCGCCATCACCGAGGGCCGCAAGGGGGCCGCGGCGGTGCTGAACGATGACGGAACCCTGGCCGGGATCGTCACCGACGGCGACGTCCGCCGGGCCTTCTCCCGCGAGCTGACCGGTCTGACCGCCGCCGACATCATGAGCCCGTCGCCCAAGGTCATTGCCCCCGACGCCCGGATGAGCGACGCAGTCGACCTGATGACCCAGAACAAGATCGCAACCCTGCTGGTGGTCGAGGGCGGTCGACCGGTCGCGATCATCCACATCGCCGAACTGATGCAGGCCGGCTACGTCGGCTAGGCTCGGGGCTAGTACGCCCGACGTCCGTCGATATTGCCCGGCGGCGAATAACGGCAGGCGAGGACCGAGCGATTGCCCCGCGAGGCGATGGCGCAACCGACGTGGGTCGTCCCGCTCCACACCATCTGGGTATAGTGGCCGACCGCGGTCCAGTCGCCGGTCCGGCTGACATTGGGGAACACGCCGCGCACATAGTCGCGCTTCTCGGCGGTCCATTCGCCGACCATTTCCTCGGGAGTCCAGATGCGGCTGCCCCAGCCGGTCCACAGATTCTCGCCGTGGCCGTGCAGGGTCGGATCGTGCTCCCACCGGCCGGAATCGACCAGCTCGCGGGCCCAGACCTCGGCCTCGGCGGCCAGGGCTTCGTCCCAACGCAGCGGCGGCGTGCCGGCCAGGGCGCGCTCGACATTGTGCGCGGCGAGCAGCCGGGCGGGCACTTCCGCCATCGGGGCGGCGACCCGCACCGGTTCATCCGGCCGGGAAAGGGACGGCGCCGCGCACGCCGGCGCGACGAGACCGGCTGTCAGGACGAGAGTGAGAAGCGGAGAACAGCGCATGCGGGCTCCATTGAATGCGCGACCATAGCGCATCCGGCCCGGCGCTGTTCCCCTCTCATTCGATTCAGCGCGCGTCGGCGCCCGACGCCGTGTCCATCAAGGCCTTTTCGGTGTTGTCGCCCTCCAGCGTCAGCGTCTCGGCGGGCTTGCCGGCCTGGAACTCCTCCATGGCCGTGGCCTTCCGGGCGCGCATGGCGTCGGCCAGGGCGTCCATGTCGAGGCCGGCGGCGCGGGCCTGGCTGAACATGCCCTCGGATCGCATCTCCTCTTCCTCGACGTGGTGCTCGATCATCTCCGCCAGCACCTTGACCTTGGCGTCATAGAATTCGTCATCGGGGGTGGCGGCCTCGATCTCATTGATCAGCAGCTTGGCCGAGTCGTGCTCGACATAGGCTTCGTTCAGCAGGTCTTCCTCGATCTGGCCGCGGCAGGCCGGATAGAAGACCTCCTCTTCCAACACGGTGTGGACCTTGAGTTCGAGACAGGCCTGTTCGGCCAGCTTCTGCTTCTTCGATTTCGAGGTCGCCTTCTCGAACGCCGCAAAGATTTCCTCCACCTTGCGGTGGTCGGCCTTCAGCATCGCGATCGCGTCCATCTCTTCGTAGGTCTGGGCCATGGAGTCTTCCTTCTGGCAACTAGGGGGTCTGACGGCCTAAAAACGTCGGCGAGGGACGGGGTTCCCAAGGCCAAGCTAGGTGCGAGTCGTTTGCGGACCGGGGCTCGCCCGCCCCCAGAGCACCGGATGAAATACTTGACGTTGACGTAAACGTAGGGTTTGTGGCGATCACGCTGAAAAATCCGTCCTTATTGGAGACCCACTCCCATGGCCGAAGCCTATATCTACGATGCGGTCCGCACCCCGCGCGGCAAGGGCAAGAAGGACGGCTCCCTTCACGAGATCACCGGCCTGAGCCTGGCGACCCAGGTGCTGGAAGCCCTGCGCGACCGCAACGACCTCGACACCTCGAAGGTCGACGACGTCATCCTCGGCTGCGTCACCCCGGTAGGTGAACTCGGCGCCGACATCGCCCGCACCGCCGTCCTCTCGGCCGGCTGGGCCCAGACCGTGGCCGGCGTCCAGATCAACCGCTTCTGCGCCTCCGGCCTCGAGGCCGTGAACATGGCCGCGGCCAAGGTGAAATCCGGCGAGGCCGACTTCGCCGTCGGCGGCGGCATCGAGGCCATGAGCCGGGTGCCCATGGGCTCCGACGGCGGCGCCTGGCCGGTCGACCCCTCCTCGGCCTTCCCGACCTATTTCGTGCCCCAGGGCGTCTCGGCCGACATGATCGCCACGAAGTACGGTTTCAGCCGCGACGACGTCGACGCCTACTCCATGGAAAGCCACAAGCGCGCCGCCGCCGCCTGGGCCGACGGCCGCTTCTCGAAATCGGTCATTCCGGTGAAGAACCAGCTCGGCCTGGTCCAGCTGGACCGCGACGAGACCATCCGTCCGAACACGGACATGCAGACCCTCGGCGCCCTGAACGCCTCCTTCGCCATGATGGGCGAGATGGCCTTCGACAGCGTCATCAACCAGCGCTACCCCGAGGTCGAGCGCGTCAACCACGTCCACACCCCCGGCAATTCCTCGGGCATCGTCGACGGCTCCGCCGGCGTCCTGATCGGCACGCTGGAGGCCGGTCAGGCCCTGGGCCTCAAGCCCCGCGCCCGCATCGTCGGCGCCGCCTCGATCGGCTCCGAACCCTCGATCATGCTGACCGGCCCCGAGTTCGTGACGAAGAAGCTGCTTGCCAAGCTCGGCATGACCACCGCCGACATCGACGTCTGGGAGCTCAACGAGGCCTTCGCCGCCGTGGTGCTGCGCTACATGCAGGCGCTCGACATTCCGCATGACAAGATGAACGTCAACGGCGGCGGCATCTCCATGGGCCACCCGCTGGGCGCCACCGGCGCCATGATCACCGGCATCGCCCTCGACGAGCTGGAGCGGTCCGACAAGTCGACCGCCCTGATCACCCTGTGCATCGGCGGCGGCATGGGCACCGCCACCGTCATCGAACGCGTCTGAGCATTGCTCCCCCATCGGGGGAGCTGTCAGCGAAGCTGACTGAGGGGGCCGGCCCCAACGCCGGCATCTGCGGTGGGCCCCCTCCACCGCTTCGCGGTCCCCCTCCCCCGATGGGGGAGGAATAAGGAAGAGAGACCATGGAAAACTTCAAGTTCGACGTCGACGCCGACGGCATCGCCCTGATCACCTTCGACGTCCCCGGACGGTCGATGAACACCCTGACCTCGGGCGTGATGCAGGAGATCCCGGAGTGGGTCGAGCGCATCAAGACCGACGACGCCATCAAGGGCGCGGTCCTGACCTCGGGCAAGGCGAGCGGCTTCTGCGCCGGCGCCGACCTCGGCGACATGGCCGGCGGCATGCTGGCCGGCGGTTCGCTGCAGGACGCCTATGACGCGGGCTGGAAGCTGAACGGCGCCCTGCGCGCGCTGGAGACCTGCGGCAAACCGGTGGCCGCGGCCATCAACGGCCTGGCGCTGGGCGGCGGTCTCGAACTGACCCTGGCCTGCCACTACCGGGTCGTGGCTGACGACTCGAAGATCCAGCTCGGCCTGCCCGAGATCAAGGTCGGCCTCTTCCCCGGCGGCGGCGGCACCCAGCGCCTGACCCGCCTGATCGGCGTGCAGGCGGCGATGACGGCGATGAGCGCCGGCTCGTCGTGGCGCCCCAACGACGCCAAGGGCGCGGGCGTGGTCCACGAGGTTGTCGCCAAGGGCTCCGAGGTCGAGGCGGCCAAGGCGTGGATCAAGGGCGGCGGCAAGGCCGTCCAGCCGTGGGACGACAAGTCCTTCAAACTGCCCGGCGGCGGTCCCTACCACCCGGCCGGCATCCAGAATTTCCTCGTCGGCAACGCCATGCTGCGCAAGCAGTCGTACGGCAACTATCCGGCCGTGCTGAACCTGATGAAGGCCGTCTATGAAGGCGTCCAGGTGCCGATGGACGCGGCCCTGCGCATCGAGACGCGCTACTTCATCAAGACCCTCATGACGCCCCAGGCCCAGGGCATGATCCGCAGCCTGTTCCTGTCCAAGCAGGAGCTGGACAAGGGCGCCGTCCGCCCGGCCGGCGTGCCGAAGTCGGATCCGAAGAAGGTCACCGTCATCGGCGCCGGCATGATGGGCGCGGGCATCGCCTATGTGCAGGCCCTGGCCGGCATCGAGACCATCCTGATCGACCGCACCCAGGAAGACGCCGACAAGGGCAAGGCCCACGTCGCCGACCTGCTGAAGAAGCGCCTCTCGCGCGGCCAGATCACCCAGGAGAAGTTCGACGCCCTGCTGGCATCGGTCGTCGCCACCACCGACTACGACCTGATCAAGGGCTCGGACCTGGTCATCGAGGCCGTGTTCGAGAACCGCGAGATCAAGGCCGACGTCACCAGACGCGCCGAGGCCCAGCTGGAGGCCGGCGCCGTGTTCGGCTCCAACACCTCGACCCTGCCGATCACCGGCCTGGCCGAGGCTTCGGTCCGGCCCGAGGACTTCATCGGCATCCACTTCTTCTCGCCCGTCGACAAGATGATGCTGGTCGAGATCATCCTCGGCGAAAAGACCGGCGAGGCGGCGATCGCGAAGTCGCTGGATTACGTGATGAAGATCAAGAAGACGCCGATCGTCGTCAACGACGGCCGTGGCTTCTACACCTCGCGCTGCTTCGGCACCTATGTGGCCGAGGGCATGGCCATGCTGGAAGAGGGCTATGCCCCCGCCCTGATCGACAACATCGGTCGCATGACCGGCATGCCGCGCGGCCCGCTGGAAATGCACGACGACGTGGCCCTGGACCTGTCGGTCAAGATCGCCAAACAGACC
>JAHKAM010000013.1 GCA_018826515.1 Alphaproteobacteria bacterium | reverse complement strand
CGCCCGCCGCCGCCGCCGCCGCGCCGGCGCCCTCGCCCCCGCCCTCGCCGGGAGGGACCGAATGAGACGCCCGGTCGCGGTCCGCGTCGTCGGACCGGTGCAGTGGATCTTCATCCCGGCCGTCGTCACCCTCGCGGTCACCATTCTCCTCGCCACGCCGGTTGAGCTGTTCGGCCTCAACCTGCCCGAGCCGGTCATTCCCATGGTTCTGGCCTTCGCCTGGCCCCTGATCCGGCCGACGGTGACGGCGCCCGTGATCCTGACCCTGCTCGGCCTGCTCCTCGACATCCTGACCTATGGCCCGCTGGGACTGTGGGCCCTCGCCCTGCTGGCCATCTATGCGGTGGTGCTGGTCTCGCGCAGCTTCCTGATCGGTCAGGACACGGCCGTCCTGTTCGTCTGGTACGCGGCCTGCTGCACCGTGGCCTTCCTGATGGCCTATGCCGTGGTCGCGGTGATCGTCCGCAACCCGCCCAGCATCCTGGCCCTGATCGGACAGATCGTCCCGACCCTGCTGCTCTTCCCCTTCGCGAACCAGCTGATCGAGCGGTTCGAGGACGGCGACGTGAGGTTCCGGTGAGCGCCGAACCCTCCATCTTCTTTTCGGACGTCAACGAGCGGCAGGGCTCCTTCCTGCGCCGGACCTTCGTGCTGGGCGGTCTGACCACCCTCGGCGGCCTGGCCCTGACCGGCCGTCTGGCCCAGCTTCAGGTCGTCCAGGCCGGCCAGTACGCCACCATGGCGTCGAACAACCAGTTCAACTTCCGCCTCGTGCCGCCGCCGCGCGGCCGCATCCTCGACCGGGACGGCGTGGTCATCGCCGGCAACCGTCCCAGCTTCCGGGTTCTGGTGGTCCGCACCGAGACCCGCGACCTCGACCAGACCCTGGATCTGCTCGGGCGGCTGCTGCCCGACACCCTGGACCGTCGCCGCTCCATCATCCGCGAGGTCAACGCCGCCCCGCGCTTCTCGCCGGTCCCGGTCAAGAGCGACCTGACCTGGGAGGAGTTCGCCCGCGTCAACCTGTACGCCAATGAGCTTCCGGGCGTGATGGCCGACATGAACGAGGCCCGCTACTACCCGTTCGGGGGCGCCTTCGCCCACGTCATCGGCTATGTCGCCAAGCCCAACGACCGCGACATCAAGGCGATCCAGGACCGCGGCGAACAGGTCCCCGACATCCTCTACAACCCCGGCTTCCGCATCGGCCGCCAGGGCGTCGAGAAGTCCTTCGACACCGACCTGCGCGGCGAGGCCGGCGGCAACCGGGTCGAGGTCGACGCCCGGGGCCGGGTGGTGGCCGAGGACATCGGCGGCTCGCGCCCCGCCGTGCCCGGCAAGGACGTGGTCCTGACCCTCGACGCCGACGTCCAGAACCGCGCGCTCGAGGTCTTCGGCGAGGAGTCCGGCGGCTGCGTCGTCATGGACATCCGCAACGGCGACATCCTGTGCATGGTCTCGGCGCCGTCGTTCGATCCCAACCTGTTCGTCGGTGGCGTGCCCTCGCACATCTACAACGCCCTGCGCGACTACGAGCGCAAGCCGCTGCTGGACAAGGCCATCTACGGCACCTTCCCGCCGGGCTCGACCTTCAAGATGACCACGGCCCTGGCCCTGCTGGACGCCGGCATCAATCCCAGCGAGCGGGTCGTCTGCACCGGCGGCTATCGCTTCGGCAACCGCACCTTCCGCTGCTGGCGGGCCGGCGGGCACGGGGCGATGGACATGCACAACGCCATCAAGAACTCGTGCGACACCTATTTCTATCACCTGTGCAACCGGGCCGGGGTGGACCGGATCGCCCGCGTCGCCACCGACCTCGGCTTCGGCCAGGCCTATGAGATCGGCATCGCCGGCCAGTCCAGCGGCACGGTGCCGTCCACCCGGTGGAAGCGCGAATATACGGCCCGTACCAGCTGGGACGACGATCCGACCTGGTATCCGGGCGAGACGCTCTCGGTGGCGATCGGGCAGGGGGCCCTGAAGGTGAATGCCCTGCAGCTGGCGGTGATGACGGCCCGCCTCGCCAACGGCCGCAAGGCGGTCCAGCCGCGTCTGGTCAAGGCTGTCGGGGGGACGGCGCGCCCGGCCGCGCCGGCCTTCGCCGACCTGCCGTTCAGCGACGAACACCTCGACATCGTCCGGGCCGGCATGGCCGCCGTGGCCAATGACGTCACCGGCACGGCCTATCGCGCCTCCCAGCTGGGCCTCGGCGACATTCAGATGGCCGGCAAGACCGGCACGGCCCAGTCGCGCGACTACGGCTCAGGCTCGCGGGGACCGCGGGACGCCGTCTGGACCCGCCGCGACCATGCCCTCTTCGTCGCCTTCGCCCCGCACGACGCCCCGCGCTACGCGATCGCCCTGATTATCCAGCACGCGCCTTCGGGCGGCTCGGCCGACGCCGCGCCCCGGGCGCGCGAGATCATGAAGACGGTCCTGCTCAAGGATCCCGACATGCGCGCCCGGATCGAGCGGCCCTTGCCGCCCGAGGCCGTCGCCCCCGCCGGCGTCGACGAGGGCGAACTCGGCGCCGCGCCCGGCGGCGAGGTCACCGGCGCTGCGGCCGCGGAGGCAGCGCCGCCCGCGCCGCGGCCCGCCCCGACCCTGACCACGGGTCCGCGTCCCTATCTTTCGGAGCCGCCGCAATGACCGCCTCGGCCCTGACCCGCCCCGGCGAACGCGACCGGCTCTCGACCAAGATCGCCGAGCTGGACTGGCGTCTGGTTGCCCTGCTGTGCGTGGTCGGCTGCGTGGGCGCGGCGATGCTCTATTCGATCGCCGGCGGAGACTGGCAGCCCTGGGCGGCCGACCACCTGATCCGCTTCGGCCTCATGGTGGTGGTCATGCTGGGACTGGCCATGATCCATCCCAAATGGTGGTTCCTCGGCGCCTATCCGCTGTACGGTCTCGTCGTATTCCTGCTGCTGCTGATCGAGTTCACGCCGCTCGGCTACAAGGCCGGGGGCGCGACCAACTGGCTGGACCTCGGCGTCACCCGCATCCAGCCGGCCGAGTTCGTCAAGCTCGGCCTCGTCCTGGCCCTGGCCCGCTGGTATCACGGCCACACGGCCCAGGAGGCCCGCTGGTCGTGGAAGCTGGTCTTCCCGCTGGGCCTGATCGGCGTCCCCTTCCTGCTGGTGGCCAAACAGCCCGACCTCGGTTCGGCGATGGTCATCGGTCTGACCGGCGGCGCCGTCATGGTGCTGGCCGGTCTCAGCTGGCGCGTCATCGCGGCGGGCGCGGCGGCCGCCCTCGCCATCATCCCGCCCTTCGTCATGTTCGGCATGCACGACTACCAGCGGAACCGGGTCCTGACCTTCCTCAGCCCCGAATCCGATCCATTGGGCACCGGCTACAATATCGTCCAGTCGAAGATCGCCATCGGGTCGGGCGGCGTGCTGGGCAAGGGCTATGGCCTCGGCAGCCAGAGCCAGCTGGAGTTCCTGCCCGAGCGGCACACCGACTTCATCTTCTCCACCGTCGCGGAAGAGCTGGGCTTCGTCGGCTCATTCGCGGTTCTGGCCTGTTATGTGGCCATCATCCTGATTTCGCTGCGCATCGCCTCCCTGGCCCACAGCCATTTCGGTCGGATCGCCGCGGCGGGGATGACGGCCTTCTTCGCCCTGTTCGTGCTCATCAACGGGGCGATGATCATGGGTCTGGCCCCCGTGGTCGGGGTGCCGATGCCGCTGCTGTCCTATGGCGGGTCGTCGATGATGACGGTGATGTTCGGCTTCGGCCTGATCCTCTCGACCCGCGTCCACCGCTACGCCGAACTGCCCAAGGGCCACGGGCTGTTCTAGGGGCGGTCGAGCCGCGTCTCCCTCCCCCGAAGTGGGGAGGGACGGCGAGGCGGAGCCGAGCCCGGGTGGGGAACGCCAATCCCGCACCGACGGCGCCCGGCTTCGCAATTCCCCACCCGGTCGCGGCGCGACCACCCTCCCCATGAAGGGGAGGGAGAGCTACGGTGCCGGCATGACTGACAAGCCTGCTTCACCACCCGCCCCGCCCGCCTTCGTCCCCGACTGGGGCGACACGCCCTGTCCCAAACCCGTGCTTCCGGCCGCCACGCCGGAGCAGACCGCCGCCATGATGGATGGCGTCCGCATGCGCGAGAACCCGGCCGAATGGGCCTTTGTTCGCCTGTCCAAACTGATCGAGGATTTCGAGAAGGGGCTCGACAAGGATGACGAGGTCGGCGCCCGCATCGTCGGCCTGCCCGGCGACGGCACCATGTCGATCGACGACGTCGGCTTCTGGGGCCCCGATTTCATCATGTTTCTGGGCCGCAATGCCGACGGCAAGCCGGTGCGCCTGATCCAGCACTACGGCCAGATCAACGTCCTGCTCGACGCCCGCAAACGCCCCGAGGAACGCCCGGCCCGCCGCATCGGCTTCCAGCTGTCGGAACTGGTCAGGAAGACCAGTCCCGGGTGACCGGCCGCCGCCGTCTCGAACAGTGTCTTCTCGCCCCGTATCTTCCCGACCCTGACCGACCCGAAATCGACCTTCCGACCCCCTCCGTCGGCGTGTGTGTCCGGGGCGAAACGGCGTTGCGTCCGCTTGTGACGCAGCCGTCTGCATACTGGGCGGATGCCCGCCGGGCCGGTCTTTGACAGTTCTGAACCTGCCCCCCGCGCCGTCCTCAGGCGCGGTTTGGCCACCGTACCGGATCAGGGAAATCCGGAAGACCCGGCAGTCGCGTTTTTCTGGCGTGGAGGGTGTCTTTTCGACCCAGACGGGCCTCGCGTTCAGAGCCCCGTGGCCCAGTCCGTCGCCCTCACCAGGCTGTCGACGATGCCCGGCTCGCTGGAGGCGTGGCCGGCGTCCTTGACGATATCCAGCTTCGCCTCGGGCCAGGCCCGATGCAGCGCCCAGGCGCTGGCGATCGGCGTCACCACATCGAACCGCCCCTGGGCGATCCAGCAGGGGATGTGTTTGATCCGGCCGATGTTTTTCAGCAGCCAGCCTTCCTCGGGGAAGAAGCCGCCGTTCATGAAATACCAGCATTCAATGCGGGCGAAGGCGACGGCGAATTCCGGCTCGGCGAACTTGTCCGGACGGGCGTCCGGTCCCTCGACGCTGACGGTCTCGCCTTCCCAGCTGGACCAGGCGACGGCGCAGCGCTCGCGCTCGGCGCGGTCGTCGCCGATCAGCCGCTTGTAATAGGCGCCCATCAGATCGTGACGCTCGTTCTCGGGGATCGGCGCGACGAACCGCTCCCACGCGTCCGGGAAGATGTTCGAGGCCCCGTCCTGATAGAACCAGTGCAGCTCGGGCTTGGTCAGCAGGAAGATGCCCCGCAGCAGCAGGGCGACGACCCGCTCGGGATGGGTGATGGCGTAGGCCATCGACAGTGTGGAGCCCCAGCTGCCGCCGAACACGACCCATTTGTCGACGCCCAGCTGTTCGCGCAGGCGCTCGATGTCCTCGATCAGCGTCCAGGTCGTATTGTCTTCCAGCGACGCATTGGGACGGCTCTGGCCGCAGCCGCGCTGGTCGAACAGGACGATCCGGTATTTCGCGGGATCGAAATAGCGCCGCATGCCCGGATTGACCGCGCCGCCCGGCCCGCCATGCAGCACCACGACCGGCAGGCCCTGGGGATTGCCGCATTCCTCGTAATAGATCTCGTGAACGCCGTCGGTCGGCATGAAGCCGCTCGCATAGGCCTCGATTTCCGGGAAGAGTTCGCGGCGCGGGACGTCGGGCACGGGGAAGGCCATACGGGTAATCGGTCTCTTTCGCGCCGTCAGCCGGCGCTGGATTGTGACGGGAATGCGGCAAACAGCAGCAAAAGCCAAGCTGCGATCATCAGGACCCCGCCGACGGGCGCGACCGCGCCCATGGCCGGAAGGCCCAGCAGGGCGATGGCCGCCAGGGCGAGGCTGAACACCAGTCCGCCCCCCGCCGCCAGCCAGCCGGCCAGGACGATCAGGCGGCCGCGGCCGGGCCAGATCGCGCAGACCAGCGCCAGAACGGCATGGACCATCTGGTAGTGGGCGCCGGTGGTCAGCAGGGCCTTGATCTGCGGCCCCGCCCCATGCGCGGCGAACGCTCCGATGGCGACGGCGAAAGCGCCATTCAGCGCGGCGAAGGCCGCCAGATTGCGTGTCGCGTTCATGCGCTGACGCTAGCCGACAGAATCCCGCCCGTCTGCTATTCCGCCCCCATGAACGCCGCCGGACGCATGGCCCTGCAATATGTGTTGCTCTTCGGCGCCACCGGCGTGAGCCTTCCGTTTGCAGGCCTGTGGCTAAGCGCGCAGGGGTTGAGCGGGGCCCAGATCGGGACCGTCCTGGCGGCGCCGATGCTGGCGCGAATCGTCACCGGCCCGCTGCTGGCCGTCTGGGCCGACGGCTTCCGCTACCGCCGGACCCCGATCGCCCTGCTCGGCCTGGTCATGGCGCTGGGATATGGCCTCGCAGGCCTCGCCGACGGCTTCGCCCTGCGCGCGGTCGGCTGGTTCATCGGCGCCACGGCCATGGGGGTCCTGGTGCCCCTGACCGACGTGATGACCCTGCGCCTCGCCTCGCGCCTCGGCTTCACCTTCGCCCTGCCGCGCGGCGCCGGCTCGGCCGCCTTCGTGATCGCCAATATCGGCATGGGGGCGCTGCTGCTGACCGCGCCGGTCGACGGGGTCATCGTCTGGATCGTGGTCCTGTCGCTCGCCTTCACCGCAGCCGCCGTCCTCGCCCTGCCACCCGAGCCGGTGGCCGACGGCGATCCCGTGCTCGGTCGCGAGCGCTTCCGCGGGCTGGGCCGACTGCTCGGCGACCCGGTCTTCCTGGCCACCATTTTCGCCGTCGGCGCGGTCCAGGCGGCCCATGCCTTCCAGTACGGCTTCTCCGCCATCCTGTGGAAGGCGCAGGGCATCAGCGAGGCGGTGACCGGCCAGCTCTGGGCCTTCGGCGTCGTCGTCGAGATCGTCCTGATGTGGCTGTTCGAGCCCTGGCGCCGGCGGATCGGCATCGGTCCGTGGAGCCTGCTGGTGGTCGGCTCGGCCGCGGCCGTGCTGCGCTGGGGGGCGATGGCGCTGGCGCCGCCTCTCTGGCTGCTCTGGCCCCTGCAGGCCCTGCACGCCCTGACCTTCGCCGCCACCTTCCTGGCCGGGCTGCAACTGGTCGAGCGCCTGACGCCGCCCGATGCCCACACCGCAGCGCAGATGCTCAGCTCGGTGCTGTCGGCGGGCGTTCTGATCGGGCTGGCGACGGCCGTATCGGGACCACTGTACGACCGCTTCGGCGCGGGCGGCTACTGGGCCATGGCGGCGCTGGCCGCGGTCGGCCTGCTCGCGGCCCTGCCGCTGCGCGGTCAGTTGGCGCGGGAGCGGGGCAGGGGCGAGAAGTGACGCGCCATGGCCTGGGCGGCCGCCTTGACCGCCCGCTGCACGGCGGCGTCCGGCTCGTGCTCCGGCGCGCGCAGCAGACCGATCGCGGGCGTATCGGGTCCGTCCTGCAGCCCGGACAGGACCCGGTACAGCAGATAGCTGCCGGCGTCGTCTTCCGACTCCGAACTGGCGTCGGCGGTCAGACCGGCCTCGCCCAGTGCCCGGACGATCTCGGCGACCGGCGCTGTCGCGCGCGCCATGCCCGGCCCTGTTTCGTCCAGCCGTCCCCCGCCGTCCAGGGCCCGGTTTTCGGCGCGGATCTGGAGCCGGAAGCCGTCGCTGCGCCGCGTACGGCCGACCAGCAGCAGTCCGCGGCAGCGTCGGTCATCGAGGTGGGCGGACAGGACGGCCGCCAGCCCCTCAGGCTCGCCGCCCGCCACCGCCAGGGTGCGGGCGCCGGCCGGGCTCCACGGTTCGCCGGACAGGTCCTCAACCGGATCCCAAGCCTCCTCGTCCGCATCATAGGCGCAGATGACCAGGGCCGGACGGTAGTCGGGGGCCTCGTCCTTGGGATCAAGCATGACCAGACTGTGTGTGACGGAAGCGTGACATTCGGCGGCGACCGTGTCGCGACCCGGCCCCCGGCGTCAAGCCGCAATCACCCGAACCGGCTTGCTGGTCGCGGGAATTCACGCTTCAGGCGAGATCGCCGACGGCTGCGTCCAGCAGCATGAAGGCCCGACCGCCGTCGGAGGTCAGCCGCCCCAGAACGCCGGCGCCGTCGCCCGACCCGGCCCGGGTCGCCAGGTCGCGCGAGAAGGCGCGGACATAGGCTTCGGCGTCTGCCCGCAGGTCGGGATCGGTCAACACCCGGCGCGAGACGCTGCGAACCGCCGCCGGCGCGACGCGCCGCACGATCTGCCGCGCCCGATCCGGATCACGATCGGCGACGGCCTGCGCCGCCTCCTCGACCCGTGAGCGCGGCAGCAGGGCGTTCGGATCGACACCCATGCGTCGGATGGCCGCGGTGATCCGCTCCTCCAGCGCCTCGGCCGCCTCGGCGGGCATGACCGGCGTGTCGAGGTCCAGCGGCGCCTCGCCGGGGCCGTCGTCGACCAGATCGCTCCAGTCCAGCCGATCCGGAGCGGGCGCAGGGGGCGCTTCGGAACCGGGCATGGGTTCCAGCTTCAGCCGTCCACGCAGTCCGAAGCTCCGCGGCTCCTCGGCCTTGGCGGACCGCGAACGCGAGGCCTCGGCGTCGGCCGTCGTCAGGGCGGCCGGGGCGGGAGGCTCGCGCCGCCGCAAGGTCGGGGCGTCGCCCGACACCACGCCCATCAGCCGCACGGCCTCCGTCAGCATGTCGTAGTTGCGCCGCACCCGCTCCTGGAAGCCGGCGTCCAGCGCCTCGGTGTCGGCGGCGGCCTTCTGCGAGGCGGCGGCCAGGGCGGCCAGCCCTTCCTCGACCGAGGCGCGGACCGCGTCGACCCGCTTCTGGGCCTCTTCGGGCAGTCGGGCGGCGCGATCGTCCAGTTCACCGATAGTCTCGTCGATCTGGGCGAGCGCGGCGGCCATCCGCCCGACCGTGGATTCGAGGCGTTCCAGAGCGCGATCGCCGGCTTCCTCGACCAGTCCGCCGGTTTCCATGACGATCTTGCGGGCGCTGTCGACCCGGGCGTCGGCGGCCTGATCCGCCTTCTGCGCGGCCTCGAACAGGGCTTCGCCCAGCCGGTCGGCGCGGGCTTGCGCCTGTTCGGCGGCGTCGGTCGCCGCCGCGCGGGACTCCTCCGCCGTGGCCTGCAGGGCGGACAGGGCCAGCCGGGTCTCCTCGACAAGGGCGTCGCGCGCCTCGGCCGCGAGCGCCTCAAACCGGTCCAGCGCCAGCTTCGTCGCCGCGTCGAAGCCGTCGGCCTCGCGCTGGGACATTTCGACCAGGGCCCGGAACTGGTCCGTGGCCGCCTCGACCAGATCCCGAATGGTCTCGGTCGTGCGGATGGAGGTGTCGTCGAGCTCGCCGGCGGCGGAACGGGTCGCGGACAGCTGTTCGCTGAGTTGGGCGCGCTGGCTCTCGACCTGGGCGGAGAAGTCCTCCTGATCGGTGCGCAGGGCATAGGCGGCGGTGACCAGGGCGGCGCGCTGCTGTCCCAGGCCTTCCTCGACCGACTGGATCTGTTCCGCGACTCCGGATCCGGCGTTTTCGAGTCGCAGCGTCTGCCGCGCCAGATCGTCCGCGGCGACCCTGGCGGCGTCCTGGGCCTCGCTGGCGGCGGCGGCGAGGTCGGCGGCGCGCGCCGCGAGGGCGGCTTCGGCCTCGCGAAGTTGGGTCTGGGCCAGGTCGGACGCGTCCACCACCATCCGGGACTGGCGTTCGACGGCCTCGATCACGCCGGAGGCCTGATCGTCCATCTGACTTGCCAGAATCAGCATCTTCTCGCGTTCGCCGCCCAGCTGTTCGGCCAGACGACGCGCGGTTTGCCCGGCTGTTTCGGCGGCTTCATTCAGGCGCGCGGTCTCGTGCGAGAGGGCCTCGCGCAGCAGGGCCATGTCATGGCGGGCGCGTTCGGTCGCCAGCGAGGCCTGGTCGATGTCGTTGCGCAACGAGTGCAGGACTTCGCCTGTCTGCTGCGCCGCCAGCGCGGTCGGAGCGATCAGGGCTTCGGACAGTTCGCGGGCGCGGCGGGTCTCGGCGGCGAGCCCGGCGCCCTGACGGACGGCGTGGGCCAGCATGATGGCCATCCCGGCGGGCGCCAGGGCGATCAACGCATAGACGGCCAGCCGAAGCGGCTCCAGCTCGACGGCTCCGGAACCGACTTCGAACGCCAGCCAGGCGGCCACGCCGCCGATCCACAGAGCCGAGGCGACGCCCGCGGTCAAATAGGCGTGTCGACCAGACGGCGCCGGGCTGTCGCGGCGCTGGACACGGGCGGGCGGAGGAGGGGCGTCATAGGCGACCGGCGGCGCATCCGCAGACGCTGCGATTTCGGGTGCGACGACCGGCGGCGCAACAGCGCGCTCTGCTTCCGCGAGGGTGCGCTCCTCGGCGCGCCGCTGCTCTTCGGCCAGGCGCCGGCGTCGCCGTTCAGACATGGGACGTTCACTGGTCGCGGCCGGGTCCGGAATTGAGAGTGCGACGGCGTCCGGCGACGGCTCGACCGCAACCGCGTCCGGGTCGGTCAGATTCATCGCGGGCCGTTGACGGGGTGATTTCATGAAGCGGCGATCTCGTCACGGTGCGCGTCGACAGCTGACACGCGATAGGACGGTTCGACCCTAGCGAGTCAATCCCGGCGCGCAAAGTCGAGGGCGTATGATTCCGGGGACAGTCGCTTCCCGGGGATATCAGCAGTCTCGCCGGCCTTCGGCCGAGGCGGCGAGCAGGGCGGCGGGCGGGCTGCCGTCGCCGCAGTCGTGGACGCGGTGGATTTCACGCTGGGGCGACGGGCGTGAGTCGAGGTCCACACCGAACTGCGACAAGGCCGCAGCGGCCAGCATGGCGACAAACCCCGCAATGAACTCGATCAGCGCTTGCATCGCCGATCTCCCCTGTCCGACTGACGACACGCCTTATGCGCCCAAAACCGCGTTCGGACAATCCTGCCCCACATGAACAAAGCGTCACCATTGACCCGGCGCGCGCCGGCATGGAACGGAAGTCGTCGGCGCGCGTCCTGTAAAGCTTGGGCGCACATCGCCGTCACGCGAATCGGCCAGATATGCGCCATGATTGAATCCGGGCCTGACCAGAACCGCAGCCTGCTGAAGCCGGGCCAAAACTGCTGGCGCGTCGAACAGGCCGGGCGGTTCGCGGTCCTGATGGAGAACGCGGCCTATTTCGAGGCCCTTCGCTCGGCCTTCGCCAAGGCCCGGCGATCGATCGTCATCCTCGGTTGGCAGTTCGACCCCCGGACCCGGCTTGATCCGCACAGTGCCCATGACGATCACCTCGCCCAGATCGGTCATCAGTTGCGCATGCTCGTGAAGGCGCGGCCGGAGCTGGATGTGCGGCTTCTGATCTGGAAGTCGCCATTATTGATCGCGGCGTCCCAGGGCTTCTACCCGCACCGCGCCCGTGTCTGGTTCCGCAAGCGAATGGTGGAGTTTCGGCTGGATCCGCCGCCTGCGATCGGCGCCTGTCATCACCAGAAGGTCATCGTGATTGACGACGCCGTGGCGTTCTGCGGCGGCGGCGACATCTCCACGGATCGGTGGGACTCGGAACAGCATCTGGACGACGACCCGCGCCGCTGCCAGCCGTCCGGACTGATCCCGTCACCCCGGCATGAGGTGATGGCCGTGATGGATGGCGCCGCGGCCCGGGCGCTCGGCGATCTGGCGCGGGAGCGATGGTTCCGGGCCACGGGCGAGCGGACCATGGCCGATGAGGTCGACGGCGATCCCTGGCCCGACGGCGTCGAGCCCGACCTGCGTCAGACCCCGGTCGCGATCGTCCGGACCGAGCCGGCCGCCGGCGGACGGGCCGAGGTGCGTGAGAACGAGGTCCTTCACCTCGACGCCATCCGTCAGGCGAAGCGGCTGATCTACATGGAGAACCAGTATTTCACCTCTCCGGTCATCGCCGAGGCGCTGGCCGCGCGGCTGGGCGAGATTGACGGCCCGGAGGTCGTGCTGGTTTCGACCGGAACGAGCCCCAGCTGGTTCGACCGCATCACCATGGACACGGCCCGGTCCGAGGTGCTTTACCGCCTCGAACAGGCTGATCGGCACAACCGGTTCTTCGCCTTCGCGCCCCATACCCGCGAGGGCGAGCGGATCATCGTTCACGCCAAGGTCTCGATCTATGACGATGCGGTCCTGCGCATCGGCTCGACCAATCTCAACAACCGATCGTTCGGCTTCGACACCGAGTGCGATATCGCGGCCGAGCCTCTGGACGCCGGGGGGCGCGAGGCCATTCGCCGGTTCCGCCAGCGCACGATCGGACACTGGATCGGCGTTGACGGCGAGGCCTTCGGCGCCGTCGAAGCCATCACCGGAACCGTCGGGGAGGCGATCCTTCAGTTCGACACCGGCCGGATGCACACGCTCGGAGCCGTGCCGCCGTCGCGACTCGAGCGCATCATCGCCGAGTTCCAGCTGGGCGACCCGACCTCGCCGCGGGACGCCTTCCGTCCCTGGAAGCGACGCACCCGCTCTCACCGGACCCTGCCGGCGCCTACGGAGCCCTGATCTCGAAATCGATGATCAGCGGAAGGTGGTCCGACGCCATTCGGGCCAGGGGCGAAAAAGACGCCTTCACCGCTGTGACCAGCACCTCGGGGCTGGTGAAGCAGTGATCGATCCGGATGGCGGGGAAGCTGGACGGGAAGGTCTTCACCGAGGGCTTGAGCCCCAGGCTGCGCTGGCAGTCGGCCAGCCGCCGGGTCAGGGTCTGATAGGGCCGGGTGATCGAGGTCGCGTTGAAATCGCCGGTCAGCAGGGTCGGCCCCACGCAGTCGGGATGTCCGAGCCATTTCGGCCCGACCAGCGCCGCCGCTTGCAGCCTCTGCTCCCGTGGAACCAGTCCGAGGTGGGTGTTGATGACGTTCAGGCCGACGCCATCGATGTCGATGACCGACCACAGGGCGCCGCGCGGCTCCAGCCCCGGCACGCCCCGGATCGTCGGCAGGGGGCCTGACTTCGCCAGCCGCTCGGGCCGCAGGGTCAGGATGGCGTCGCCGTACTTCTCGGCCTCGACCTGCATGGCGGCGTGAAAGTGGAAGGTCATGGCCAGGCCGTCGGCGATCGACTGGGCCTGATCGACATAGCCGGTGCGGGCGCGGCCTACGTCCAGCTCCTGCAGGCAGACGATGTCCGGCTCGTGCTCTGCGATCACGCCGACGATGCGAGCCACGTCGAGCTTGCGATCGACGCCGACGCAACGGTGAACATTATAGGTCAGCAGGCGGGGCATGATGTCCTGGGGGCGGCCGGGCGGCGGTCCGGCCAATAGCACGGGGAATACGACACCAGGGCGGCGAGGGCGACCCCGGTTCAGATCAGGACCAGACGATCCTCGACCTCATTGGGGTTCGTGGCCCGCGGCGGGAAATGTTCGGCCAGCACGTCGCCGCACAGACCGATCGCAACCTCAAACCCGGCGGCGGCGTCGCCGTTCTTCATGCCCCGCGCCAGGGCCTCGACGGCGTCGGCCCAGACCGCCTGATCGACCTTGGCGTGAATGCCCTCGTCGGCGATCACCTCGACCTGATGGTCCGACAGGGCGGCGAAGATGAGGACGCCGGTCCGCTCGCGCGTGACATGCAGGCCGTGGGCGAGAAACTGCGCCATCGCCGTGCGGCGCACCCGGGCCCGGCGCACGCTGCGCGGGGTGACGAGGCGGCAGATCGCCGGGATCGAGGTCAGCAGGAAGACGGCCACGAACACGGCCGACTGGATCAGGGCGTAGGCGGCGAGGGACTGGCCGACGATCACGTCCGTGGACGACAGATGGGCCGCCTGCCAGCTTTCGCCCATGCCCGGTATCCATGCCGGATCGAAGCCGAGGGGAATCAGGCCCAGCGGCAGTATCAGGGCCGCAGCCGCGGCCCAGCCGAGCGAGATGTCGCGATAGGAAGAGGCGCGGCGCGCCAGCACGCAGAAGATCTCGCCCGAGGTCTTCGCTTCCGCCGCCGCGATGGCGTCGCCGATGCGGCTCTGAACCTGGGGAGTCAGTTTGATCACCATCCGCCTGAGGCTCCACCACCGCCGAAGCTGCCGCCCCCGCCGCCGAAACCGCCGCCGCCAAATCCTCCGCCGCCGCCGCCGCCGCGACCGCTGCTTCTGAGCGCTTCAGCCGCGGCCCAGAGCAGGATGGGGCCGACGCCGCTGGGTCGTCGACGTCCCCGGCCTCCACCGCCGCCGATCATGGCGAGGATCATCAGGACGAAGATCACGCCGATCACCAGGGCGACGCCGACGGGCGCCTTGGACCGGGGGCGTTCCGCCGCCGCCGCACGGGCCTGGGCCTCGGCGGGATCCAGCCGAAGCTGGCTGTCGATGGCGTTGACGCCCTGCTCGATGCCCCGCTCGAAATAGCCTTCGCGGAACGACGGCAGGATCTCGTTCTGGATGATCAGGGCGGAAAGGGCGTCGGTCAGCACGGGCTCGAGGCCGTAGCCGACCTCGATCCGGACCTTGCGCTCGCGCGGCGCTATGATCAGCAGCACGCCGTTGTTCTTTTCCGCCTGGCCGATGCCCCAGGCCCGGCCCAGCTGATAGCCGTATTCCTCGATCTCATAGCCCTGCAGGTCGGGCACGGTGACGACCACGACCTGATCGGTGGTGTCGCGTTCCAGTGCAGCCAGCTTGGCGGCCAGCTCCAGTTCCTTGGCGTCGGAGATCAGGTCGCCATGGTCGATGACCCGGCCGTTCAGGGGCGGGAATGTCGGCCCGCCCTGCGCGAAAGCCGGCGCCGCCATCGCCAGCCAGAGGACGGCCAGCAAGGCCGCCATCAGGCCCGCGGCCCGGCTCGTGCGAGAACCCGGAAGGGTGTGGATCACTGGGCCGCCGGCGCCGCCGCGGGCGGGG
>JAHKAM010000012.1 GCA_018826515.1 Alphaproteobacteria bacterium | reverse complement strand
GCGAGTGGATCAGGGCGTTCATCGCGGCCTGAAAACACTCCGCTCATTCCGGGCGAGCCTCACGGCCACTTCACCACGGGCGGCATCGAGCTGAGGATCGACTCGACATTGCCCCCCGTCTTCAGCCCGAACATGGTGCCGCGGTCGTAGAGCAGGTTGAACTCGACATAGCGGCCGCGGCGGATCAGCTGTTCCTCGCGTTCCTCCGCCGTCCACGGCTCGGCCATGCGGCCGCGCACGATCCGCGAATAGGCGTCGAGGAAATGCGTGCCGACGTCGCGGGTGAAGGCGAAGTCGCGGCTCCAGTCACCGCTGTCGTGGTGGTCATAGAAGATGCCGCCGGTGCCGCGCGGTTCATTTCGGTGGGCCAGCCAGAAATACTCGTCGCACCATTGTTTGAAGCGCGCGTGCCAGGTCGGGTCGTGGGCGTCGCAGGCGGCCTTCATGGCGGCATGGAAGGCCAGGGTGTCGGGGTGGTCCTGACGCCGGTCGACGTCGAGGACGGGCGTCAGGTCGCCGCCGCCGCCGAACCAGCTCTTCGTCGTGGCGATGAAACGGGTGTTCATATGCACGGCCGGCACGCGCGGGCTGACAGGGTGGGCGATCAGGCTGATGCCGGTGGCGAAGAAACGCGGGTCCTCTTCGGCCCCGGGGACATTTTTCGCATAGTCGGCCGGGAAGGTCCCGTGGACGGTCGAGACATGGACGCCGACCTTTTCGAACAGCCGGCCGTGCATCATCCCCATGACGCCGCCGCCGCCCTCCGGGCGATCCCAGGGCGTGCGCACGAAGCGGCCGGGCTCGCCGGGGAAGAGGTCGGCGGGGGCCTCGTCCTCCAGCGCCTCGAAGCCGGCGTGGATACGGTCGCGCAGGGTCTCGAACCAGGCGCGGGCTTCGGTCTTCTGCTGGTCGAGGGTGGGGGCGTCAGTGCTCATTCGCCTCCTGTAGTCCCTCTGCCCGTTGACGCACCACCCCCGTCTGCCACTGTCCGCCGTCGCATTTCCGGGAGCCCGCCATGATCCGCACCGTCCTTCTGTCCACCGTCGCCGCCGTCCTGATGGCCGGTCCGGTCATGGCCCAGACCGCCGATGCGGCCGATGAGGCCCGGGCGCGGCGGATCCTGGAGCGGACGCCCCTGATCGACGGGCACAACGACCTGCCCTGGGCCCTGCGCCAGAACCACGGCAATGATCCCCATGCGGTGGATCTGACGACCAATCTGGACGCCTCGACCGAGTTGCACACCGACATCCCCCGGCTGCGCGCCGGGGGCGTGGGCGGCCAGTTCTGGTCGGTCTATGTGCCCGCCACGATGAGCCCGCCCGACGCGGCGGTGGCGACCTTTGAACAGATCGACACGGTCAAGCGGCTGATCGCCGCCCATCCGGAGACCTTCGAACTGGCGACGACGGCCAACGATATCCAGCGCATCCACCGGCGTGGCAGGATCGCCAGCCTGATCGGCATGGAGGGCGGCTATTCGATCGACGATTCGCTGGGGCTGTTGCGCGAGTTTTACGACTCCGGCGCCCGCTACATCACCCTGACCCATTCTCGCACCACGACCTGGGCCGACGCCGCCACCGACGCGCCGAAATGGGGCGGGCTGTCGCCCTTCGGCGAGGATGTGGTGCGCGAAATGAACCGGCTGGGGATGATGGTCGATCTGAGCCACGTCTCGGAAGACACCATGCTGGACGCCATGCGGGTATCCGACGCACCGGTGATCTTTTCCCACTCCTCGGCGCGGGGCGTGACGGACCATCCGCGCAATGTGCCCGACAGCGTGTTGCGATTGATGCCCGAGGACGGCGGGGTGGTGATGGTGACCTTCGTGCCGGGCTTCGTGTCGGAGACGGTGCGGGCATGGAATGCGGACCGGTCGGCCGAGGACGCACGGCTGAAGTCGTTGCATCCCGGCGATCCGGCGGCCGTGACCACCGGCCTGACGGCCTGGACCACGGCGCATCCGGTTCCGACGGCCACGATCGCCGACGTCGTCGCCCATATCCAGCACGTCCGCGACGTCGCCGGGATCGACCACGTCGGCATCGGCGGCGATTTCGACGGGGTCAGCGCCCTCCCGGTCGGGCTGGAGGGGGTGGACGCCTATCCGCGGTTGCTGGCCGCCCTGATGGCGAACGGCTGGAGCGAGGCGGACATCCGCAAGCTGGCCGGAGAGAATGTTCTGCGGGTCATGCGCGCGGTGGAGGCGGCGGCGGCGGGCAAGCGCGGTGAGCGGCCGGGTCTGGCGGCGTTGCCGGCGGACGGGTCTCCCGACTAGGGCCGCGAGCGCCCGACCCGGGCAAACGCGACGACCTGCCACGTTGATCCGCGGCGGCCGTGCGACGAAGGCGACGTATGCATTCAGGTGAACGCTATTCAGCAGGATTTGCGGCGACGCTGCTCGTCCTGCTGTTCACCGTCACCCTGAGGGCGCTCATTCCTTTCGGCTATATGCCGGAAGCCGGCGGCGACAGCTTCCATCTCGTCATCTGCGGTCCGGCCGCGCCGGCCGATGCCGGCGGCGGCTCCGATGGCGAGGGCGGCATGGAGGCCGCGCCGGTCTGTGCCTTCGCCGCCGCCGCGGCGGTCGCCGGTCCGGATGATACTCCCCCGCTGCCCCGGCCTGTGGTCGTCGCCGTCGTCCGCGAATCCGCTTCCGCCCCTCGCGATCCGCCCCTGGCCGACCGCACCGAAGGACCGCCTCCGCCGGCGCGCGCGCCACCCCTGTTGATCTGAAGTGCATCCTTCCAGGCCGCGCCGTCGTCGACGGATGCGCGGCGCCTTCCGTCGCCAGACGGGCGACCTTCAGATCGAGTCCAGAACCATGAGAATCACCACCGGGGCCTGCGCCCTGCTGCTCGGCGCGCCCCTTATGGCCGCCGTTCCCGCCCACGCGCAGGACGCCGCCCTGCTCGACGAGATCGTCGTGACCGGCGTGCGTCGCGACACCGTCTTCGATTCCGTCCGGCCCGAGGGCGTGACCGGGGCGACGCCTGACAGCGCCGGCCTCGTCGCGCGCCTGCCCGGCGCGGCGCTGATCGACAACGGCGGCCTGTCAGGCCAGGTCCAGTACCGCGGTCTGTTCGGCGAACGGGTGCTGACCCGCGTCAACGGCCAGCGGTTCCACAGCGGCGGGCCCAACGCCATGGACCCGCCGCTCCACTATGCGCCCATGCCGCTGGTCGCCAGCGTCGAGGTCGACCGCGGCGTCAGCCCGGTTCGCAACGGCCCGGCCCTGGCGGGCGGCGTCAACGCGCGGCTGAAGGAGGTCGGCTTCGGCGAGGGGCAGGCATTCGCGCCGGCGTACGACCTGACCGCCGGCTACCGTTCGGTCGATGAAGGCCGCAGCGTCGGCGGCGTCGCCGGGATGGCCAGCGACCGCTTCCGCCTCAACCTGCTCGGCGCCCGGGAGACGGGCGGCGACATGCGCTTCCCGGGGGGCGTGGTCCGTGACAGCGGCTTCCGCCGCGACACTTACGGTCTTTCGGCCGGCTGGCGGTCCGCGGCGGGAGATCTGGCGCTGGACCTGCGGGCGCAGGAGACCGGCCCGACCGGCACTGCGCCGTTCGCCCTCGACATCCAATATTTCGACACCGACTTCGCCCGCCTGGGCTTCACCAGCCCGGCGGGGGCGAGGGTGCGGCTGGAGGCGTCGCTGGGCCATGTCCGGGTCGAGCACGGGATGGACAATTTCGGCCTGCGCCCGGCGCCGGCCCTGGCCTCGATGCGCCGGCTGTCGCTGGCCGACGCCGAGACGGTGGTCGGGGAGGCGCGGCTGGTGTTGGGCTCGCCGGCGCGCAGCCTGAGCGTCGGCGCGGACTTCGAACTGGCCGACAAGTCGGTGGTCATCACCCACCCGGAGAACGTCAATTTCATCGTCGGCTCCCTGCCGGGGATCGAGGTGTCCCGCTTCGGCGCACACCTGGAGTGGCGCGGCGCCGTCGGCGGGGTCGAGGCGGAACTGGGCATTCGGGCCGACGCCCATGAGGCCTCGGCGGGCGAGGCCCGGACGGGGTCCGCCGTGCCGGCGGGACCGACCCTGCTGGCGGCCGCCTTCAACGCCGGCGACCGGGACTGGCGGGGCGAGACGGTGGACTTGACCGCCCGCTTCTGGCGCGGGTTCGGCGATTTCACCCCGCGCCTGACCCTGGCGCGGAAGACGCGGGCGCCGAATGCGGTCGAGCGTTTCTCGTGGATGCCGACCGAGGCGAGCGGGGGCCTGGCCGACGGCAATATCTACGTCGGGGACCGGAATCTGCGGCCCGAGACGGCGTGGATTCTCGAGGGCGGCTTCGACTGGAGCCGCGGGCCGGTCCGGGCCCGTCCGACGGTCTATTATCGCCGGATCGACGACTACATCCAGGGCGTGCCGTTCGACGCCACCCCCGGCGTGGCCGATACGCGAGTCGAGATGGTGGCGGCGATGAGCGGCGATCCCACGCCGCTGCGGTTCGCCAATGTCGACGCCGAGCTGTACGGCTTCGACATGGATTTCGGCGTGCAGTTGACCGACCGCCTGCGTCTCGACGGCGTGGCCAGCCTGGTGCGCGGCGAGCGGCGGGACGTCGATGACGACCTGTACCGGATCGCGCCGCCGACCCTGCGGCTGGCGGCGACCTGGGACGAGACCGACTGGTCGGTCGGGGTCGAGGCGGCGGGAACGTTGCGCCAGACCCATGTCTCGGCCCGCAATGACGAGACGCCGAGCGGCGGCTACGCCGTGGTCAACCTGCGCGGCGAATGGCGGCTGCGCCCGGGTCTGCAGCTGGAGGCCGGCGTGGAGAACCTGTTCGACCGCGACTATCGCCCCCATCTGGCGGGACGGAACCGGGTGTCGGACTCCGACGTCGCCCCGGGCGAGCGCCTGCCGGGCGCCGGTCGCGGGGCGTTCGTGACGCTGAAGGCGTCCCTGTGATGAACGCGATCGAACTGGGGCCGCTGGTGCTGTCCGGCGACCGACTCGCCATCATCGTCGGCGTCGCCGTCTTTCTGCTGGGGTCGGGCCTGCTGGCCAGCCGTGTCAGCCCGCGCTTCAACGGCTGGAGCACAGTGGCGGTGTTGACCGGGCTGGGCGCGGCGCGCCTGGCCCATGTGGTCGCCCACTGGAGCTATTTCGTCGACGATCCGCTGAGGGCGCTGGCGGTGTGGCAGGGCGGATTCATCTGGGTCTGGGCGCTGGCGCCGGCCGTCGTCTCGGCGTTCCTGATGCTCCGCGAGCGGCGGCTGATGCTGTGGGCGATCGCGCCGGTGCTGGCCTGCGCCCTGGCCGGGGCGGCGACGGAGCGCCTGGCCCCGGGCGCGGAGCCGGTTCCCGCGCCGTCGATGACCCTGCCCCGGCTGGAAGGCGGGGCGGTGAACCTGGCCGCCGCCGACGGGCGACCCACGGTCGTCAATCTCTGGGCGACCTGGTGCCCGCCCTGTCGCCGCGAGATGCCCGCGTTGGCGCAGGCGCAGGACGCCCACCCCGAGGTCCGCTTCCTGTTCGTCAACCAGGGGGAGAGGCAGGCGACAGTCGCCGGCTGGCTGGAGGAGGCCGGGCTCGATATCGACAATGTCCTGCTGGACCGGGCCATGGCCGTGCCGCGGCACTACGGCACGGTGGGTTTGCCCGTCACCCTGTTCCTCGGCCCCGACGGCCGGCTGACGGAGGTGCATGTCGGGGAGATCGCACCCGAGCAGATCGGCGCGGCGATCGCCCGCCTGCGATGAGGGGCGGGCTCAGACTGCCGAAGTCTGGCGCATCCCCTCCCACACGGCGATCCCGGCGCTGACCGAGAGGTTCAGCGACCGCGCCCCGGGCCGCAGGGGAATCACCACCCGGGCGTCCGCCGCGTCATGCACGAAGTCCGGGGCGCCGTACGGTTCGCTGCCGAACAGCAGGACATCATCGGGCCCGAAGACAAATTCGTTCAGGGGCGTCGCCCCCTTCGTCGTGAACAGAACCAGCCGCCCGGGACCCCGATCCCGCTGGAAGGCGGACCAGTCGGCGTGCCGCGTCATATGCCCCAGGGGCCCGTAGTCCAGCGCGGCGCGCTTCATCGCCCGGTCGTCGAGGCGAAAGCCGGTCGGCTCGATGATGTGCAGTTCCACCCCGAAACAGGCGCTCAATCGGATGCAGGCGCCGACGTTCTGGGGAATGGCTGGTTGAAAAAGGGCGAGACGCATTCTAAGGGCCTCATACGCGCGGCCCGGGGGCTTGTCGCGGCTCGAATTGCGACTGTCTCTCAACAAGCAGCGCGACTTGCGGCGATGGGCCGCAAATCCGGGCCGGGCGAGATTTGCGGGAAGCCGCTAAAGAACGGCAGCGTTTGAACGGCGGGCCCGCGGGCCTCGTCGCGACGTCTCAGGAGAACGAATCGGTGGCTGAAGACCAGGGCGATCCGCACAACCCGGATCCCAACCGCAGAGACTTTATCCACATCGCGGCCGGCGCGGCCGCCGTGGGGGCGGCGGGCATGATGGCCTGGCCGCTGATCAACTCGATGAATCCGGCCGCCGATACACTGGCGCTGGCGTCGATCGAATTCGACATGAGCAAGGTCCAGGAAGGCCAGCAGATCGTCATCACCTGGCAGGGCAAGCCGGTGTTCGTGCGCTATCGCACCCCGGCCGAGATCCAGGCCGCCGTCGCGGACGACCGGGCCGGCCTGCCGGATCCCGCGGCCGACGCCGATCGGGTCAAGGAAGGGCACAGCCAGTATCTGGTCGTGATCGCCAGCTGCACCCACCTGGGCTGTATCCCGACCTTCGGAACGGGCGATTTCGGCGGCTGGTTCTGCCCCTGCCACGGCTCGCACTATGATACCTCGGGCCGCATCCGTAAGGGTCCGGCGCCCCTGAACCTCGTCGTGCCGGAGTATGATTTCCTCTCCGACACCCGCATCAAGATCGGCTGAGGGCGAGACCGATGAGCGATCACGAATCCACCTATGTCCCCAAGACCGGCATCGAGAAATGGCTCGACACCCGTCTGCCGATCGTCCGCTTCGGCGCTGACTATATGGCGCTGCCGACCCCGAAGAACCTGAACTACTGGTACACCTTCGGCGGCATCCTGGCCCTCTGCCTGGTCGTCCAGATCGCCACCGGCGTGATCCTGGCCATGCACTATGTGCCCAACACCGAAATGGCCTTCGCCTCGGTCGAGCGCATCATGCGCGACGTCAACGGCGGCGACATCATCCGCTATACCCACGCCAACGGGGCCTCGATGTTCTTCATCGCGGTCTATCTGCACATGCTGCGCGGGCTGTACTACGGCTCGTACAAGGCGCCGCGCGAGATGATCTGGATCATCGGCTGCCTGATCTTCTTCCTGATGATCGCCACCGCCTTCCTCGGCTACGTCCTGCCGTGGGGCCAGATGTCCTACTGGGGCGCCGAAGTGATCACCAATCTGATCGGGGCCATCCCGGTCGTCGGCGAGCCGGTGCTGATCTGGCTGCGCGGCGGCCCGGCGATCGACAATGCGACGCTGAACCGCTTCTTCTCGCTGCACTATCTGCTGCCGTTCGTGATCGCCGGCTGCGTGGTCCTGCACCTGTGGGCGCTGCACTCGGCGGGCCAGAACAACCCGGTCGGGATCCTGATTCCGAAGGACCGCCAGGCCAAGGACACGCTTCCGTTCCACCCGTATTTCACGGTCAAGGACGGCTTCGCCATCATCCTGTTCCTGATGCTGTTCGCCCTGTTCGTCTTCTTCATGCCGAACGCCCTGGGCCACGCCGACAACTACATCCCCGCCAATCCGCTGGTGACGCCGGCGCACATCGTGCCCGAGTGGTACATGCTGCCCTTCTACGCCATCCTGCGGGCCATCCCCGACAAGTTCGGCGGCGTGGTGGCGATGTTCGGCGCCATCGGCGTGCTGTTCGTCCTGCCCTGGCTGGATACGTCCAAGGTGCGGTCGATGCGCTACCGCCCGACGATGCGGACCTTCTTCATCATCTTCGTCATCGTCGGCATGATCCTTGGCTGGTGCGGGGCGCAGCTGCCTGACGCGCCGGTGATCGGGAGCTTCAAGACCTTCATCCTGATCGACGGGGACCTGAACAGCTATCTGTGGCTGACCCGGTTCGCGACGGCCTACTATTTCGCCTTCTTCCTCATCATCATGCCCCTGGTGGGCCTGCGCGAGACGCCGCTGCCGATCCCGGCGACGATCTCGGAGCCGGTCCTGCCCGGCGGCGACGCTGAGAAGGGCTGAGCGCGACCATGACCCTCCAGACGAATATGCGCGCCATGAAGAAGACCCTGGTCCTGATCGCCGCCGCCGCCGGCCTGGCGCTCGCCGCCTCTCCGGCCCTGGCCGCCGGCGAGGCCAAACATCCCCGCAGCGGCGGCTTCAGCTTCGAGGGGCCGTTCGGCAGCTTCGACCGGAACCAGCTGCAGCGCGGCTACAAGGTCTATCGCGAGGTCTGCGCCTCGTGCCACGGCATGGACCTGATGTATTTCCGGACCCTGGCCGAGCCCGGCGGGCCCTTCTATGACTCGCACCAGGCCAGCCCGGCCGAGAACCGCTGGGTCAAGGCGCTGGCCGCCGAGGTCCAGATCGCGGACATCGACACCGAGACGGGCGAGCCGATCATGCGCGACGGCACCGCCGCCGACCGCTTCCCCAACCCCTATCCGAACGCCACGGCCGCGGCCGCCGCGAACGGCGGGGCGGCCCCGCCCGACCTGTCGGTCATGGCCAAGGCCCGTCACGACGGCGCCAACTACATCTATTCGCTGCTGACCGGCTATGCCGCCATCCCGCAGGGCCTGCAGATCCGTCCCGGCCAGTACTACAACGAATATATGGCTGGCGATCTGACGCCCTTCATGCCCGAGGGCACGGCGCATGTGCCGCCGGGCGGCTTCATCGCCATGCCCAATCCGCTGACGGACGGCCAGGTGACCTATGACGACGACACCGTCGCCTCGGCCGACCAGATGGCCAAGGACGTGGCCGCCTATATCGCCTGGGCCTCGGATCCGAAGCAGGTCCAGCGCAAGCAGACCGGCATCGGCGTGCTGATCTTCCTCTTCATCTTCGCCGGCGTGACCTATCTGAGCTATCGCCGCATCTGGAGGGGCATGGCCCACTAGGGCCTTTCGCCACCGATACGGAAAAGACCCGCCGGCGCCCCGCGTCGGCGGGTTTTTCGTGCGTGGTTGCCGGCCCGGATCGGCGGCGAGGTCCTCGCGCATCGACACCCGGCGGGCGGCGCCCTAACGTTCGGCCTCTGTTTTCGGCTGAGGGTGTTTCTGTCCATGCGTCTGTTCTCGACCGCCGCCGTGCTTGCCGCCGCGGCCCTGTTGTCCGCCTGCGCCAGCATGGGAGAGGGCGGGCCCGCCGCCACCGCCCCCGCGACCATCGACGCCGCCCGGCTGTCGGAACATGCCCGGATCCTGTCCGACGACAGCTTCCAGGGACGCGGCATCGCCACGCCGGCCGAAGAGATGACGGTCCGCTATCTGAGCGAACAGTATGCCGCGGCGGGCTTCCAGCCCGGCGGCGAGAACGGCGGCTGGACCCAGGATGTGGTCCTCAACCGCTTCACCGCCTCCAACATCCGCGCGCAGTTCGCGGTAGGCGGCGAGACCATCCCCCTCGCCCAGGGACAGCAGATCACCATCTCGACGCGGCTGCCGGGCGACCACGTCATGCTGAGCGACACGCCGCTGGTTTTCGTCGGCTACGGCATCGACGCGCCCGAGCGGCAGTGGGACGACTTCAAGGACGTCGATGTGCGCGGCAAGATCATCGTCGTGCTGGTCAATGACCCCGACTTCGAACAGCCCGAGCTGAACACCTTCAACGGCCGGGCCATGACCTACTACGGCCGCTGGACCTACAAGTACGAAGAGGCCGCCCGTCAGGGCGCCGCCGGGGTCATCGTGGTGCATGAGACGGCGCCGGCCTCCTATGGCTGGGCCACGGTGCAGAACAGCTGGTCGACGCCGCAGTTCGACATCGTCCGCGCCAACGCCGCCGCCGAGCGCGTGGCGCTGGAGGCCTGGGTCCAGCGCGATGTCGCCGTGGACCTGTTCCAGCGCTCGGGCCTCGACTTCGAGGCCCTGAAGGTCGCCGCGCGCAGCCGCGATTTCCGTCCGGTCGAACTGGCCGGCGCGACCTTCAGCGGCATGTTCGACGTCGCCACCAATCAGGTCGTCACCCGGAACGTCATTGCCCGCCTGCCGGGCAGCACCCATCCGGACGAGACCATTCTCTACACCGCCCACTGGGATCACATCGGGGTCGGAGAGCCCGACGCCAACGGCGACGCCATCTTCAACGGCGCGGTCGACAACGCCACCGGCACGGCCGGCCTGCTGGAACTGGCGCGCGTCTGGGCCGCCGGACCGCGTCCCGAACGCTCGATCGTGATGATCAGCTTCACCGCCGAGGAAAGCGGTCTGCTGGGTTCGGAATTCTACGCCGCCAACCCGGTCTATCCGCTGGCGACGACGGTCGCCGGTTTCAACGTCGACGCCATGAACGTCTATGGCCGCGTGGCCGACGTCGACATCATCGGTTCGGGCCAGTCCAATCTGGACGCGCGCATCACGGCCGAGGCCGCCCGCCAGGGCCGGACCGCCAAGCCGGACGGCAACCCGGCCTCGGGCAGCTATTTCCGTTCGGATCACTTCCCGCTCGCCAAGCGCGGCGTGCCCATGGCCTATGCCGACGGCGGCGGCGCCTTCCGGGATGAGCCGATCGCCGCGCGTGAGGCGTCGCGGTCCGAGTACGGCGCCCGCCGCTATCACCAGGCCGACGACGAATGGTCGCCCGACTGGGACCTGCGCGGTCAGGTCGAGGACCTGGAGATGGTCTTCAATATCGGCCGCGATCTGGCCAACAGCCGCGACTGGCCGGAATGGATGCCCGGCTCGGAGTTCGGCCCGGCCCGCGCGCCGAGCGCCAGCCAGCGCCGGTAGGCGTGACGCTTCTCCCTCCCCCGAAGTGGGGAGGGACGATCGCGCAGCGATCCGGGTGGGGAACGCCAGTTCCGCACCGGCGGCGCCCGGCTTCGGAACTCCCCACCCTGTCGTCGCTTCGCGCCGACATCCCTCTCCATGAAGGGGAGGGAGAAACCGGGCACATGACCAAAACTTAACATACGCCGTCAGGCCGCCTCCCTAGAGTGCGGGCCGTCAATCCGGGGATGGAGTCTCCCATATGTTTCGCAAGATGATGGGCGGCGTCGCTGTCGCCGCCGTGCTGCTGGCCGCCGGCATGGCCTCGGCCCAGGACTTCTCCGCCGCGCGGATCAGCGAGAACATCCGCACCATCAGCGCCGACGAATTCCAGGGCCGCTATCCCGGCACCGAGGGCGAGCGGATGACCCTGGCCTGGCTGCAGGCCCAGTACGAGGCCATGGGGCTCCAGCCCGGGGGTCCGGACGGTCAGTGGCTGCAGCCGGTGGAGCTGAAACGCTTTACACCGGTCGCGGGCGCGACCGCGGCCTGGACCGGGCCCGACGGGACGACGCATCCGCTGACCGTCGGAACCGACATCACCGTGCGCGCGGTCTCGAACGACGGAAGCGCCGCGATCCGCAACGCCGGCCTGGTCTTCGCCGGCCACGGCATCTTCGCGCCCGAGCGGAACTGGGACGACTACGGCGACCTCGACGTGCGCGGCAAGGTCGTGGTCGTGGTCGGCGGCGAGCCGGACGGGGAGCTGTTCAACGGGCCCTACGCCACCAACTACCAGTCGGGCGCCTACAAGGCCGACGAGGCCTTCCGCCGCGGCGCCGTGGGGATCATCACCCTCGTCGCCGGCGATGCGACCTCGCCCATGTGGCAGGGCGCGATGCGCGGAAACGCCCGCACCCGGACCCTGACGCCGGGCGCCGCCGATCTCGAATTCTCGGGGGCGATCAACCACGAGGTCGGCGCCGCCTGGGCGGCGGCGGCCGGCCTGGACATCTCGCAGCTGCCGAACATCGCCGACGGGACCTTCCGGGCCGTGGCCCTCAATGGCGTCACCCTGTCGGTCGAGGCGTCGGAGACCATCGAGACCCTGGTGACCCACAATCTGCTGGCCCGCATCCCCGGGACCGAGCATCCGGACGAGACCATCATCTATTCGGCCCACTGGGATCACGTCGGCGGCGAGGCCCAGCATCCGGGCGTGCAGGGCGACCAGATCTGGAACGGCGCCTGGGACAACGCCTCCGGCACGGTCGGCGTGGTCGAGATGGCGCGTCAGCTGAGCGCCGCGCCGCGGCCGAAGCGTTCGATCGTCTTCGCCCATATGGCGGCCGAGGAGATGGGACTGCTGGGCGCCTATGGCTACGCGGCTGACCCGGTGTATCCGCTGGAGACGACCGTGGCCGACATCAATATCGACATGCTGCCGCTGTCGGGCCCGACCCGCGACATCCCGATCTTCGGCAAGGGGCAGAACGATCTGGAAGATCGGCTGCAGGCCCTGGCGGAACCCCTGGGCCGCTATGTCTCGGACGACGGCATGCCGGAGCAGGGCTTCTACTACCGGTCCGACCATTTCCCCTTCGCCCGCATGGGCGTGCCGGCGATCATGCCGTGGCACGGCTGGGACTGGGTCGAGGGCGGGCGCGAAGCCGGGGAGGCGGCATGGCGCGCGAGATTCGCGGCCGACTATCACCGGCCGTCGGACGAATGGTCCGCCGACCTGGATTTCACCTCGGCGGTCGAGAACCTGACCCTGCTGTACCACCTGGGCCTGGACCTCGCGAACAGCAGCGACTGGCCGGGTTGGAAGCCGAGTTCGGAGTTCGCCGTGGTCCGCGCCCGCTCGGAGGGCGCGCGCCAGTGACGGCGACGATCCGACCGCTGACCGGCGACGGCTCTCCGCCGGTCGAGGGGTCTTATCCACAGGCCGTCGAGGTGACGACGCCGACGCGGTGGCTGTATCTGTCGGGCCAGATCCCGGTCGCGCTCGACGGATCGCTGGCGGCCGACTTCACCGGCCAATGCGAACAGGTCTGGGACAATATCGAAACCCAGCTGGCCGCCGCCGGGATGACGCTGGACAACCTGGTCAAGGTGACGACCTTCCTGTCGGACCGGAAATGGGCGCTTGAGAACCGCGAGGTTCGGGTGCGACGGCTGGCCGGGCGTCAGCCGGCCCTGACGGTGATCGTCACCGGCATCTTTGACGAGGCCTGGCGGGTCGAGATCGAGGCGGTGGCGGCGGCGTAGTCCTCCCCCTTGGGGGAGGGGGACCATGCGAAGCATGGTGGAGGGGCG
>JAHKAM010000002.1 GCA_018826515.1 Alphaproteobacteria bacterium | reverse complement strand
CGCCGGCCTGCGCTTTTGTCATCCCGAACCTCGCGAAGCGGCGATGTCGTTCTCCCTCCCCTTCATGGGGAGGGACGGCGAGGCGCAGCCGAGCCCGGGTGGGGCACGCCAGCCCCGCACCGAGGGCGCCCGGCTTCGCAATTCCCCACCCTGTCGTCGCTGCGCGCCGACATCCCTCCCCATGAAGGGGAGGGAGAACGCGCCGACTTCCCTCACCGCTTCGGGGCGGAAGAGGCGCCTGCGCCGCCCACCGCCCAAAACAAAACCGGCCGGGGTTGCCCCCGGCCGGCTGGTCGACCCGCCTTGCGGCGAGGCGGCTCTAGTATTTGAAGCGCAGGGTCGCGCCGTAGGTGCGCGGCTGGCCCAGGAAGGCGTCGTAGGTCTGGGTGTCCAGCGCCGGGTTGTAGAAGGTGCCGTTCGGCTGGACGGTCGACTGGAAGGCGCCGCCTTGCAGCGGGGCGTTGTAGGCGACCTGGATGTACTCTTCGTCGGTCAGGTTCTGGACCCAGAACTCGGCGGTCCAGCGCTCATCCTCGGCGCCCAGCATGATGCGGCCGTTGAGGGTCGTGAAGGCCTCCTGCATCTTGTAGGGCAGCAGGTCGGAGCCGGTGTTGTAGTCGTCCATGTATTTGGCCGCGAGGCTGAAGCCGGCGCGCAGGCCGTTGCCGACGTTGCGGTCGTAGTTGATCGAGCCGGTGGCCGACCACTCGGGCGCGAACGAGGCGCGGGCGCCCGGCAGCAGCGAGAGCTGCGGGAAGTTGCCGGGGCTGGACAGGTCGGCGGCGGTGAAGTTTCCGTACTGGGCGTCGGTGTAGGTGACGCCGCCCTGGAAGCTCAGGCCCTCGATCGGGGTGAACCAGACCATGTCGGCGTCGACGCCGCGCGAGGTCAGTTCAGGGATCGACTCCACCACGAAGGCGGTGCCGAGGAAGGTGTTGAGCTGGAAATTCTCGAACGTCTGGTCGTAGTAGGTGGCGTTCAGCAGCAGGGTGCGATCCAGCAGCGTCATCTTGATGCCGGCTTCGTAGCTGTCGACCACTTCCGACGGGAAGAACAGCGAGGCGTTGGGCGTGATGCCCGTCTGCACGCGGTCCAGGTTGTAGCCGAAGCTCTTGTAGCCGCGGGCGTACGACACATAGGTCAGGATCGACGGGTTGAGGCGGAAGGCGGCCTTGATGGTGCCGCTCAGCTCGCCGTCGTCGAAGCTCTCGGAAACGCTGCGGTTGTTGTAGGCGACGTTCGACCACGGAAGGCAGAAGTTGCCGAGGATGGTCGGGGTCCCCGCGCCGAGGACCGCGCCGATGGCGCCGGCGTTGGCCAGGGCAGCACCGCAGGCGGCGCCGTTGCCGTTGACGTTGCGCTGCAGGCCCCGGAGGCTCTTGTCATCCATCGTGTAGCGAAGGCCGAGGGTGACGTCGAACTGCTCGGTGACGCGCCAGGTGTTGTTGGTGAAGAAGGCGTAGGACGTCGAGTCCTGGTCGTACACGTCCTCGAAGCCCTGACCGACGGTGAAGCCGGGGCCTCCGCCGCCGACAGCGCCGCCGGTGCCGAGGCAGGCGCCGAAGCTGGCCGCCGTCTGGGCCGCGCGGGTGTAGCAGCCGATCGTGCCCGGGCTGACCGGCAGGGCAGGGTTTGCGCGGTTCAGACTGGCGCTGAGCAGGAAGGACAGGAAGGGCGTGTAGTCGGCGCCGAAATACCAGCTGTCGGTGCGGCCGACCTCTTCCGAGGTGGCGAAGAAGCCGAGCAGCCAGTCGAAGCTGTCATTGGAGCCCGCCAGGCGGAATTCCTGGGTCAGGTTGTCGACGGTGAAGCCGTAGTCGCCGTCGTTTTCACGGTAGGCGATGTCGGCGCCGGTGTAGTCGATGTCCTGGCCGAGGCTGGATTCCCACTCACGCCACGAGGTGACCGAGGTCAGGGCGCCGTTGATGCCCGGAATGTCGATGTTGGCCTCGAGCGAGACGCCGCGGTCGGTGACTTCCTGATAGGACGAGCGGTTGGCGAAGCCCGTGCGCGAATAGGGAAGCGGGCCGAAGCCGGCGGCCGGCGGACGCTGGCCGGTGCCGGTCGAGAGACCGTCGACGAACGGGAAGGTCGGGCCCGTGCGGATCTGGGTGCCGATGCAGCAGAACTCGTCGCGGCGAGAATAGTCGGCGATCAGGCGGAAGGAGGCGTTGTCGCTGGGCAGCCACAGCAGCTGGCCGCGGACGGTGCCGAAGTCCTGGTTGTTGTCGGTGGTCTCGGGACGCTGGCCGTCGCCGGTGTCGATTTCCATGAAGCCGTCGCGGACGCGGCGGCCGGCGTACAGGCGGAAGGCCAGGGTGTCGTTGATCGGGCCGGTGACCGAACCCGAGGCGCCCATGGCGCCGTAGTTGCCGACGTTCAGCTCGGCGTTGAAGCCGGGGGTGAAGGACGGGGCCTCGGTGATGATGTTGATGACGCCGGCCGAGGTGTTCTTGCCGAACAGCGTGCCCTGCGGGCCCTTCAGGACCTCGATGCGGGCCATTTCGCCGAGGTCGCCGAAGCCGACCGAGTTGCGCGAGCGATAGACGCCGTCGATCACGACGCCGACCGAGCTTTCCAGACCGGGGTTGTCGCCGACGGTGCCGACGCCGCGGATACGGGCGGTGGTCGAGGCTTCCGACGAGGTCGAGGTGACGGTCATGCCCGGGGTCAGGATCTGCAGATCCTTGATGTCGCGGACGCCGGCGTCCTGCAGCGTTTCGGCCGACAGGCTGGTGACCACGATCGGCACGTCCTGAAGGTTCTGTTCGCGCTTCTGGGCGGTGACGATGATGTCGTCGATGGAGGTCGGGCCTTCCTGGGGCTGCGACTGGGCCGAAGCGGCGCCGGCGAGGCCGAAGGCGACGGCGCCGACGACGGCGGCCGACACTGTGGTGCGAAGACGGTTGGTAAGGCGCATGGTGGCTCCCCGACATGGGCCGGGCCCCCGTTCATGACGAAGACCGCAGCGTTTCCTGATCCCTGGACCGCACCCTTCTGTGGAGCACGGTAAGTCCAGTCTCCGGGGTAATCCAAGCGGGACTCAGCGACAAGGACAACGCGCCTCCCCCGCCCCATTTCCGCCTTGGCGGCAGCCCGACTGTGACGCAAAAGCGACAGAAACCGATGACGCTAGGTCAATATTCGCCTACCGGGCGTCAGTATCCGGGGCGACCTCGGGCATAAATCTGCACAATCACCGAGTTGCGACGCCTCTCGGCGCGTCTGGTCCGGCCGGGGGCACCGGGACGAATTGCGACAATTTTTCCAACGGGGGAGAAATCGGGGCCGTCACCCTCTACAAGGACGGCCCGCGCCCCGCCTGACCCCCGCTTCCGAGGCCGATTCTTGCTGTTTCTGCTCGCCCTTCTGCCCCTGCTCGGCGCCCTGGCGCCCGCCCTGGCCATCCGGTTCGGTCGCGACGCCTGCGCGCTCGCCGCCGGGGCGGTGACCCTGACGGCCCTGGGGGCGCTGGCGACGCTGGCGCCGGAGGTGATGGCGGGCCGGACGGTCACGGCGAGCGTGCCCTGGATTCCGGCGCTGGGGCTGAACGCCAGTCTGTTCCTGGATCCGCTGGGGCTGATGTTCGCCGGGATGATCCTCGGCATCGGCCTGTTGATCATCGTCTACGCCCGCTTCTACCTGTCGGCGGCCGATCCGATGGGGCGGTTCTTCACCTATCTGCTGCTATTCCAGGGCGCGATGCTGGGCATTGTTCTGTCGGACAATGTGCTTCTGCTGTTGATCTTCTGGGAGCTGACCAGCCTGTCGTCCTTCCTGCTGATCGGGTTCTGGCGGCATTCGCCCGAGGCGCGGCAGGGGGCGCGGATGGCGCTGGCCGTCACCGGCGGCGGCGGCCTGGCCCTGATCGGGGGGCTGCTGATCCTGGGGAATATCGCCGGCTCCTACGACCTGACGGTGATCCTGCAACAGCGCGAGGCGATCCAGGCGTCGCCGTTGTATCTGCCGGCCCTGCTGCTGATCCTGCTCGGCTGTTTCACCAAGTCGGCGCAGTTCCCGTTCCATTTCTGGCTGCCGCACGCCATGGCCGCGCCGACGCCGGTCAGCGCCTATCTGCACTCGGCGACCATGGTGAAGGCCGGGGTCTTCATGCTGGCGCGGTTGTGGCCGGTGCTGGCCGGGACCGAGGCCTGGTTCCTGATCGTCGCCACCACCGGACTGGTGACCATGGTGTTCGCCGCCTGCGTGGCCCTGTTCAAGGACGACCTGAAGGGTCTGCTGGCCTATTCGACCATCAGCCACCTGGGCTTTCTGACCATGCTGTTCGGCATCGGCACGCCGATGGCGGCGCTGGTCGGGGTGTTCCACATCCTCAACCACGCGACCTTCAAGGCGGCGCTGTTCCTGAACGCGGGGATCGTGGACCACGAAGCCGGGACGCGGGACCTGAAGCGGCTGGGCGGGCTGTTCGGCCTGATGCCGATCGCCGGAACGCTGGCGCTGATCGCCGGGCTGTCGATGGCGGGGATCCCGCCCCTGAACGGCTTCATCTCCAAGGAGATGATGCTGTACGAGGCGGCGGACACGGTCTGGCTGAACCAGCCCTGGGTGTTTCCGGTGCTGGCGACCCTGGGAGCCACCCTCTCGGTCGCCTATTCGCTGCGCTATATCTTGCACGTCTATTTCGGTCCCCGGCGCGACGACTATCCGAAGCCGCCGCATGATCCGGGCGTCGGCCTGTGGGGGCCGCCGGCGGTGCTGGTGGCGCTGGTCGTGGCGATCGGCCTGGCCCCGGCGCTGGTCGCCGGGCCGCTGGTCAACGCGGTCGCGGGAGCGGTGACCAACGGCGCGGCGGAGCCGGTGCATCTGGCGCTGTGGCACGGGGTGACGCCGGCCCTGTTCATGAGCCTGACGGCCATAGGACTGGGCGTGGCGCTGCTGATGAACCACCGGCGGCTGGACCGGCTGTGGCACGGCGCCGGTCTGCCTGACGCCAAACGCCTGTTCGACCGGGCCGTGGCCACGGCCGAGCCGGCGTCGCGGCGGTTGATCGACGGGATCCAGAACGGATCGCTGCAGCGGGCCATGGTCGCCCTGATCGGGACCGCCGTGGCGGTCGGCTTCGCCGGCTTCCTGAGCGTCGCGCACACGCCCGGGGATCGGGCGGGGATCCCCGCCTCGCCGGCCGCCGTCGTGGCCTGGATCGCCCTGGTGACGGCCACGGCCATGGTCGTCCTGACCCACCGGGCGCGCTATCTGTCCCTGATCTATATCGGCATCGTCGGCCTGATCATCTCGATGGCCTTCGTTCATCTTTCAGCGCCGGACCTGGCCCTGACCCAGATTTCGGTCGAGGTGGTGACCATCCTGCTGATGCTGCTGGCCCTGAACCTGCTGCCCAAGGATACGCCGCGCGAGAGCCGGCCGTGGCGGCGGTTCCGCGACGGGGCCGTGGCGGTCGCCGCCGGCGTCGGCGTCGGCGGGGCGGCCTGGGCGGTGATGACCCGGCCGCTGGACAGCATCTCGGACTATTTCTGGGAGAATGCCTATTCGGGCGGCGGCGGGACCAATGTCGTCAATGTCATCCTGGTCGACTTCCGCGGCTTCGACACCTTCGGCGAGATCATCGTGCTGGGCGTCGCGGCCCTCGGAATCTTCGCCCTGCTGGAAACGGTGGGAACGGGGGCCAGCGGACGGCGACTGGCGGCCTGGACGCCGGACACGGTGCGGTCGCCCGAGCACCATCCGATGATGCTGGTGGTGGCCACGCGGCTGGTCCTGCCGCTGGCGGTGATGGTCGCCCTCTACATCTTCCTGCGCGGACACAATCAGCCGGGCGGCGGCTTCATCGCCGGCCTCGTCGTCGCCGTGGCGATCCTGATGCAATTCATGGCCTCGGGCTTCACCTTCGCCGACCAGCGCCTGCGCGCCGACCATCATTCGCTGATCGGATCAGGGGTGCTGATCGCCGCCCTGACCGGTCTGGGGGCGCTGGTCTTCGGCGCGCCCTTCCTGACCAGCGCCTTCGACTATTTCAGCCTGCCGCTGATCGGCGAGTTCGAACTGGCCACCGCCATGCTGTTCGACATCGGCGTGGCCCTGACGGTCATCGGCGCGGTGATGCTGGCCCTCGCCCAGCTGTCACAGGTCGCCGAACGGGCCGAGAAGGAGACCCCGCCGGAGACCGAGACGGCCATGGATATCGACCCCGGACGCCCGGAACCGGCGACGGCCCCGACGGAGGCCGGCCGATGACCATGGAGCTTCTCGTGGCCTCGGCCATCGCGGTGCTGACCGCCGCCGGCGTCTATCTGGTGCTGCGGGGCCGGACCTTCCCGGTGGTGCTGGGACTGGCCTTCCTGTCCTACGCCATCAACCTGTTCCTGTTCGCCATGGGGCGGCTGGTGATCGACCGGCCGCCGATCTACGACAAGGCGGCGGAAGCCTATACCGACCCCCTGCCCCAGGCCCTGGTGCTGACCGCCATCGTCATCGCCTTCGGCATGACCGCCTTCGTGGTGGTGCTGGCGCTGCGGACCTTCCTGGAGACGGGCACCGACCAGGTCGATGGCCGTGAAGACGGGGAGACGCAGCCTTGAACCCCGCCATCTCCTTCCTCGTCGTCGCCGCCCTGATCATGCCCGCCGTGCTGGGCGCTCTCGGCCTGCTGGCGCTCCGGCATCGGCTGGCCGTCTCGCGGATGGTGTCGATCGCCGCCTGCGCGGCCCTTGTCGCCATCGCCGCCGCCCTGACGCTTCATGCCTCGGGCGGGACGACCGAGAGCTATGCGCTGGGCAACTGGCGGGCGCCCTTCGGCATCGTGCTGGTGCTGGACCGGCTGTCGGCGATGATGCTGCTGCTGACGGCGGTGCTGGCGCTGGCGGTGATGATCTATGCCGTGGTCACGGGCATCGACCGCAAGGGCTGGCATTTCCACCCGCTGTTCCAGTTCCAGCTGCTGGGGCTGAACGGGGCCTTCCTGACCGGCGACCTGTTCAACCTGTTCGTCTTCTTCGAGGTGCTGCTGATCGCCTCCTACGGCCTGTTGCTGCACGGACAGGGGCCGGCGCGGCTGAAGGCGGGAGTGCAGTATGTGGTCATCAACCTGGTCGGCTCGACCCTGTTCCTGGTCGGGGTCGGCCTGCTGTACGGCGTCACCGGCACGCTCAACATGGCCGATCTGGCGGTCAAGGTCGCCGCGGCGCCGCCGGGCGACCAGGGGCTGATCGCCGCCGCCGCCCTGGTGCTGACGGTCGTATTCGCGCTCAAGGCGGCGCTGGTCCCGCTGCATTTCTGGCTGCCCGGCGCCTATGCCGCGACGACCGCCGCCGTCGCCGCCCTGTTCGCCATCATGACCAAGGTCGGGGCCTATTCCCTGATCCGCACCGGGACGCTGATCTTCGGCGAGGACGCGGGGCCGCTGGCCTTCCTGACCGGACCCTGGATGCTGCCGGCGGCCCTGATCACCACCGTCATCGGCTTCGTCGGCCTGTTCGCCGCGCGCCGCCTGAGAGAAATGGCCGCCTGGTCGGTGGTCGGATCGATGGGCGTTCTGCTCAGCGCCGTGTCGGTCTTCCGGGTCGAGGCCATGGGTCCGGCGCTCTACTATGTGCTGCATTCCACGCTGGCGGGGGCGGCCCTGTTCCTGGTCGTGGACCTGATCGCCAAACGCCGGGGCGAACAGGGCGACGCCCTGGAGGCGGGGCCACGATTCTGCCAGTCGGAGCTGCTGTCCGGCCTGTTCTTCCTGGCGGCGATCGGCATTGTCGGCCTGCCGCCGCTGTCGGGGTTCATCGGCAAGCTGCTGATCCTCGACGGCGTGCGGGCGGCGCCGGAGGCCGGCTGGATCTGGGGAACGATCCTGATCACCACCCTGATCGGCGTGCTGGCTTTCGCGCGCGCCGGCAGCCGCATCTTCTGGAAGAGCGCCGCGATTGAAGGCGAGGCGCCGGTGCGGGCGCTGCGCGGACGGACCGGCGGCGTGGTCGTGGCCGGCGGCCTGCTGGCGGCGCTGGCGGCGCTGGCGGCGCTGGGCGGGCCGGTGACGGCCTATACCGACGCGGCAGCCGCCCAGTTGTTCGATCCGCAGCAGTATGTCGACGCCGTCCTGGGCGAGAACGGTGGAGGCCGTCGATGACCCGCCGCCTGTTGCCCCACCCGGCCCTGAGCGTCCTGCTGGTCGCGGTCTGGATGCTGCTGGTCAATGAGCTGACCTTCGGCGCCCTGTTCCTGGCCCTGGCGTTCGGCGTGCTGGTGCCGCTGGTCACCAGCCGGTTCTGGCCCGACCGGCCGCGCATCCGCTTCGGTCCGGACGCAGCGGCCTATGTGGCGATCGTGCTGTTCGACATCATCGTGGCCAATTTCCAGATCGCCTGGATCATCCTGACCCGGCGCAACCGCGACCTTCGCTCGCACTGGCTGGTGATCCCGACCGAGCTGCGGTCGGCCGAGGCCATCACCGTGCTGGCGGGGACCATCAGCCTGACGCCGGGCACGGTCAGCAGCGACATCTCGTCAGACGGCCGGGCCCTGCTGGTCCACGCGCTGGACGTCGCCGATCCCGTCGCCGAGGTCGCCCGCATCAAGCAACGCTATGAGACCCGTCTGCTGAAGGTGTTCCGATGAGCGGCTCCATCCTGCCCTGGGCCCTGGGGTTCGCCCTCGCCTGCGTCAGCCTGGCGATCCTGCTGAGCCTGTTCCGGCTGGTGCGGGGTCCCACCTCGGGTGACCGGATCCTGGCGGTCGACACCCTGACCATCAACGTCATCGCCCTGATCGTCGTGTTCGGGGTGGCCGAGGCCACGGCGACCTATTTCGAGGCGGCCCTGCTGCTGGCCATGGTCGCCTTCGTGGCCACCGTCGCCTACTGCAAATTCCTGTTGCGGGGAGACATTGTCGAATGAGCCTCTTCGCCGAAATCCTCATCGCCGGATTGCTGGTCATGGGCGGCCTTTTCATCCTTGTCGGCTCATGGGGGCTGGCGCGGTTGCCGTCGCTGATGACCCGGCTGCACGGTCCGACCAAGGCCACCACCCTGGGCGTCGGCGGCTGCCTGATCGCCTCGATGATCTATTTCCCGGCCTCGGGGCAGCCGTGGTCGGCGCATGAGTTGCTGATCACCATCTTCCTGCTTCTGACCGCGCCGATCTCGGCCAATATGATCGCCAAGGCGCACCTGCATCGTCAGGGGCATCGCATCGATCCCAATCCGGCGGACGACATCGTCGGCGGCCTGCCGCACCCGCCGGGCGGCGGCGACTGGGCCACCTACCAGGGCGCGGCGAAGGACCCGGCGCCGACGCCCGAACAGGTTCCGCCGCTGCGCCGGCTCGACTGACGGGCCGCGGCCGCGGATTCATCACAACGGCCACAACGGGGTCCAGGCGAGCGACGATTGGTTCGCCGCCGCCCATTGCAGCCCTTGGCGGCAGGGGGCATTTGCCCGGGATGCCCGTCTCCTCCGCCTACCGCCCCGAGCCCCGCTTCTTCGACCTGGGAGAGGCGTATGGCGACGCCGTCCGGGCGGCGGACTTTCCTCAGACGATCCTGCGGTTTCGCAACGACCGGGCGGCGGCGACCGTCGGGCTGGAGACGCTGACCGACGCGGAGTGGATCGCCCGTTTCGGCCGGTTCGAGCCCCTGCCCGGCCAGCCCGGACCGATCGCCATGCGCTATCACGGGCATCAGTTCCGCACCTACAACCCGGACCTCGGCGACGGCCGGGGCTTTCTGGCGGCGCAGCTGCGGGACGATCAAGGGCGGCTGCTGGACCTCGGGACCAAGGGCTCCGGCCGGACGCCGTGGTCGCGCGACGGCGACGGGCGGCTGACGCTGAAGGGCGGGGTGCGCGAGCTGCTGGCGGCGGGGATGTTGGCGGCGCTGGGCGTTCCCACCAGCCGGGCCCTGTCGCTGATCGAGACCGGCGAGCCGCTGGAGCGGGGCGACGAGCCGTCGCCGACGCGGTCGGCGGTTCTGGTGCGGCTGTCGCACAGCCACATCCGGTTCGGGACCTTCCAGCGGGCGGCGTATCTGGGCCGGGACGACATGGTCGAGGCGCTGGTCGAGCATGCGCGCTCGCTCTACCACCCGGACATCGCGGCGGGAGATGTGCCCGGCTTCCTGCGGGCGGTGGTCGAGGCCTCGGCGCGGCTGGCGGCGCGGTGGATCGCGGCCGGCTTTGTCCACGGGGTGCTGAACACCGACAATCTGAATGTGACCGGCGAGAGCTTCGACTACGGCCCGTGGCGGTTCCTGCCGCACTATGAGCCCGGTTTCACCGCCGCCTATTTCGACCGGACCGGTCTCTACGCCTTCGCGCGCCAGCCCGAGGCGGTGTTCTGGGCCCTGACCCAGCTGGGCGGGGCGCTGAAGACCGTGGCGGACGCCGAGCCGCTGACCGAGGCGCTGAACGGGTTCGGCCCGGCCTATATCCGCGAACTGAGGGCGGCGTTTCTGGCGCGACTGGGGGTGTCGAGCCTGGGCGAGGCGGCGGACCAGCGGCTGCTGGACGCGACCCTGGCGCTGTTGCGCGAGGGCGGCGAGGCGCTGCGCTGGGAGCCGCTGTTCTTCGACTGGTTCGGCGGCTTCGCCTCGTCAGCGCGGGCGCTGGGGGGACCGCGCGGCAAGCTGTATCAGGGCGAGGCCTTCGACGCCTTCCGCTTCGCCCTGTTCGAACATGCGCCCGACCGGCCCGAGCGGCTGGAGGCGGCCCTGTTCGCCCGGCCCGACCCCGAGGAGATGCTGATCGACGAGGTCGAGGCGATCTGGGCGGCGATCGAGGGCGGCGACGACTGGGGACCGCTGGAGGCCAAACTGGAACGGGTGCGGGAGGCCGGTGAGGCCCGCGGCTGAGCTGGCGGAAATCGAGACTGACCTTGTCATCCCGGACGCCGCGCCCGCCTTAACCCGACTGCAACGTCGCTCGCATTACAAGGAATTATGCCTACGGCCACGCTTCGGCCCCGTAGCTTTCGCAGAAGGCGGTCACGGATGGTTACGTTTACGCTTCGCGCCCTTGCGGGACGGCTCGCGCGATCCGACATCGCGTCTGTTGCAAATCAAGAGAGCGCCCTCCCCGGCGTGCCGAACATGTCGACCCGAACCCTTACCCCCGCCCGCTCGCGTCTGAACCAGAGTTACCGCAACCTGACCCTCTGGACGCTCCAGGGCTGGATCGCGATGTTCTTCATCGCCGCCGGCTACGCCAAGCTCAGCGAGCCCATGGCCAATCTGGTCGAGCTGATGCGCTGGCCGGCCCTGGTTTCGCCGGAACTGGTGCGGGGCCTCGGGATCGCCGAGATCATCCTCGCCTTGCTGGTGCTGGCGCCGCTGGCGTCATGGACCCACGGCCGACCGCTGCTGGTCATGGCCGCGAGCGGCCTGCTGGCGCTGGAAGTCGTGATGCTAGCGCTGCACGCCACCGGCATGGACGTCGGCCCGGCGCTGACCAATGTCGTCCTGATCGCCATGACGGCGACGGTGCTGTGGAAACGGGCGCGCGAGGTTCGCTAGTCCTTCGCCCCCGCCGCCCGGCAACGGTCGGAGCAGACCTTCACCTGATCCCAGTCGCGCGCCCATTTGCGGCGCCAGGAGAACGGCCGGCCGCAGACGACGCAGGTCTTCTGCGGCAGGTCGCGCTTGTCCGGCGCCGAACCCAGATTGACGTGCTTGCGGGCCATGCCAAGCTAAAGGCTTCCCTTTACGTGCACGTCAAGTTATGACTTCGCCATGGCGACCGCCGACGATCATCGCACCTATTCGATCCGCCAGCTCTGTCGGGAGTTCGGGGCCACGGCGCGCGCCCTGAGATTCTACGAGGACAAGGGTCTGCTGACCCCGGCCCGCAAGGGCCAGACGCGGGTCTATGACGCCCGCGACCGGGCGCGGCTGAAGCTGATCCTGCGCGGACGGCGCATCGGTTTCAGCCTGCTGGAGATCCAGGAGATGCTGGATCTGTACGATCACGACGATCACAACGCCCACCAGATGTCGGTCGCCCTGCGCCGGCACCGGGCCCAGATCGCGGCGCTGAAACAGCAGCGCGAGGATCTCGACGCGGCGATCGAGACGGCCGAGGAGGCCTGCGCGGTGATGGAGCGGAAGCTGGGCGAGTTTCGTCCCGACCTCCTGCCCGGCGCCGACGAATACGCCGACCTGCTGAAATCACGCCTGAACCCCGACCCCCACCACCAGCCCTTCAAAGCGAGAGCGTAGTTCCATGGCCTACAAGGCGCCTGTCCGCGACCTGACCTTTGTCCTGAACGAAGTGCTGGAGATCGACCGCTATTCCAATCAGCCGGGTTTCGCCGACGTGTCGTCGGACCTGGTCGGCCAGATCCTCGAGGAAGGCGCGAAATTCGCCGAGGAGGTCATCGCCCCCCTGAACCGCATCGGCGATCAGGAAGGCTGCAAATGGGTCGACGGCAAGGTCACCGGCCCGACCGGCTGGAAGGAAGCCTACAAGGCCATGGTCGAGGCCGGCTGGCCCGCCCTGTCGGCCCTGCCCGAACACGGCGGCCAGGGCATGCCGGCCGTGGTGGCCATGGCCTTCGGCCAGATGACCGCCGCCGCCAGCGCCGCCTTCTCGATGTATCCGGGCCTGACGGCCGGCGCCTACTGGGGTCTGAACGCCAACGGCTCGGATGAGCAGAAGGCGATGTATCTGCCCAAGATGGCCTCGGGCGAATGGGGCGGGACCATGAACCTGACCGAGCCGCAGTGCGGCACGGACCTGGGCCTTATCCGCACCAAGGCCGTGCCCAATGGCGACGGCAGCTACAACATCACCGGTCAGAAGATCTGGATCAGCTCGGGCGAGCACGACTTCACCGACAACATCATCCATCTGGTGCTGGCCCGGATCGAGGGCGCGCCGGAAGGCATCAAGGGCATCAGCCTGTTCGTCGTGCCCAAGGTGTTCGTCAACGAGGACGGCTCGCTGGGCGAGCGCAACGAAGGCGCGGCCTGCGCCGGCCTCGAGCACAAGATGGGCATCCACGGCAACGCCACCTGCGTCATGGCCTATGAGAACGCCAAGGGCTGGCTCGTGGGCACCGAGAACAAGGGAATGGCGGCCATGTTCGTGATGATGAACGAGGCCCGCCTCGGCACCGGCCTGCAGGGCCTGTCGATCGCCACCGCCGCCTATCAGGCCGCCGTCGAATTCGCCCATGACCGTCTGCAGGGCCGTTCGCTGACGGGACCGAAGACCCCGGAACTGCCCGCCGACTCCATCATGGTGCACCCCGACGTGCGCCGCATGCTGCTGGAGTCCAAGGCCTTCATCGAAGGCGGCCAGGCCTTCACCCTGTGGACCGCCCTGCAGGCCGATCTGCAGCATTCCAGCGACGAGGCCGAGGCCCAGAAGGCCCGCGACTACATGGGTCTGATCACCCCGGTGCTGAAGGCCTATCTGACCGACAAGGGCTTCCACGTCGCCTCGCTGGCCATGCAGGTGCACGGCGGGTCGGGGTACACGGAGCATTTCATGGCGTCGCAGTATCTGCGCGATGCGCGGATCACCATGATCTATGAGGGCGCCAACGGCATCCAGGCGCTGGATCTGGTCGGACGGAAGCTGCCGGCCAACGGCGGCCGGGCGATCATGAGCTGGTTCGCCGACATCGACGCCTTCGTGGCCGAGAACGGCGGCGAGGGCCCGATCAAGCCCTATGTCGACGGCCTGGCCGACGCCAAGAAGAAGCTGCAGGAAGGCACGATGTGGCTGATGCAGAACGGCATGCAGAACCCGGACAATGCCGGCGCGGCGAGCACCGACTATCTGCACATCTTCGGCCTGACAGCCCTGGCCTATCTGTGGGCGCAGATGGCCAAGGCGGCGCAGAAGCAGATCGATGCAGGGTCGGACGATCCGTACTACGCCAACAAGCTGATGACCGGCCGGTATTTCGTGGAGCGGATCCTGCCGGACACGGGCGCGCATCTGGCCAAGCTGAAGACCGGCGCCGAGGTGCTGATGCAGATGCCGGCGGAGGCGTTTTAAAGACGCACTGACTTTCTCCCTCCCCCTCCGGGGGAGGGTCGTCGGCGAAGCCGACGGGGTGGGGAGGGCTCGGCGACGCCGCGCTCCCCTCGCCCAGCCCCTCCCACCCGGCCGCTTCGCGGCCACCCTCCCTCGGAGAGGGAGGGAGAAGCTGAGCTCATGCCATGAACGTCCTCAACGTCCCCGAGCCCGATTTCATGCAGGAAGAGGAGATCGTCCTCTTCTCCGACAGCGTCGGCAAATGGATCGACGAGCACGCCTCGCCCGAGGCGGTGCAGTCATGGCTGGCCAATTCCAGCGTGCCGCGCGCGCTGTGGAACGCGTCCGGCGACGCCGGCCTGCTGGGTCTGTCGATGCCCGAGGAAGACGGCGGCATGGGCGGCGACTACCGGCACGAGGTGGTGCTGATGCGCCAGCTGGGCTGGAAGGGCGCGGATCACTTCGGCATCTCGCTGCACAATGCGATCGTCATGCCCTACATCTGGCACTACGGCACCGCCGAGCAGAAGGCGCGCTGGCTGCCGCGGCTGCAGTCGGGCGAACTGGTCGGCGCCATCGCCATGACCGAGCCGGGCGCCGGGTCGGACCTGCAGGGGGTCAAGACCACCGCCATCAAGACCGGCGACCGTTATGTGGTGAACGGGTCCAAGACCTTCATCACCAACGGCCAGCTGGCCAATTTCATCATCGTCGTGGCCAAGACCGATCCGTCGGAAGGGGCCAAGGGCACCAGCCTGATCGTCGTCGAGACGGACGGGGCGGAAGGCTTCGAGCGCGGGCGGAACCTGCACAAGATCGGCATGGAGGGGAATGACACCTCCGAACTGTTCTTCAACGACGTGAAGGTCCCGGGCGAGAACATCATCGGCGGCGGCGAGGGCCAGGGCTTCATCCAGCTGATGCAGCAGCTGCCGCAGGAGCGGCTGAACATCGCGGTGCAGGGCGTCGCGGCCGCCGAGCGCGGGCTGCGGGAGACGCTGGCCTATGTGAAGGAGCGCAAGGCGTTCGGAAAGCGGGTCATCGACTTCCAGAACACCCAGTTCAAACTGGCCGAGGTGAAGACCAAGCTGACGGTGGCCAAGGTGTTCGTCGACCATTGCATGGGGCTGCACCTGAAGGGTCAGCTGGACGCCGTCACCGCCTCCATGGCCAAATACTGGGTCACCGACATCCAGGGCGAGGTCATCGACGAGATGCTGCAGCTGCACGGCGGCTACGGCTATATGAACGAATATCCGATCGCCCAGCTGTACAAGGATGCGCGGGTGCAGCGGATCTACGGCGGCACCAACGAGATCATGAAGCTGCTGATCGCGCGGACGCTCTGAATACGGACGAATAGCATTCCCTGAGCCACAGCCGGCGTGAATCGGCCGGGCGTCGTGAATTCGCGGTAGATCGCGCGCGCCCAAGCTTGGCAGTTTGCCCCGACATCGGGGGATGCAGTTTCATGAGTTTTCTGGGGGAGGTCGCCCTTGCGGCGACGGTCGGCCTGCGCGCGACGCCGGCCGAGTTTCTGATCTTCGGCCTGACGCTGGCCGGGGTCGCGGTCTTTCACCGACGGCCGTTGCTGGCGGCGCTGACGGGCCTGGCGGCGACTGTCGCATACAAGCTGATGGTCACGGGCTTCGTCCACGGACCCGGCCTGGCCGGTCTCTCGGCCCATGCCGGCCACGAGGCGGTGTTGCTGAGCAACCTCGGCCTGCTGCTGCTGGGCTTCGCCCTTCTCGCCAACCAGTTCGAGCGCAGCAACATCCCCGAGGCCATGCCGCGCGTCCTGCCCGACGGCTGGACCGGGGGCCTGGCCCTGCTGGGCCTGGTCTTCGTCATGTCGATCTTCCTCGACAACATCGCCGCGGCGGTGATCGGGGCGGTCACGGCGCGTCATGTCTTCCACGACAAGGTGGGCGTCGGCTATCTGGCCGCGATCGTGGCGGCGGCCAATGCGGGCGGCGCCGGCAGCGTGCTGGGCGACACGACCACGACCATGATGTGGATCAGCGGCGTCTCGCCGTTCGTGGTGCTCAAGGCCTTCGTCGCCGCGGGCGTGGCGCTGCTGGTGCTCGGCCTGCCCGCCGCCATCCAGCAGCACCGCTATGCGCCGATCCAGCGCCATATAGCCCCCGAGGCGCCGCGCATCGACCGTGTCCGGGCGGGGATCGTCGTGTTGATCCTGCTGACGCTGCTGGCGGTGAATTTCGTCGGCAACGCCTGGTACCCGCAGCATCAGGACCGGGCGCCGTGGCTGGGCATGGGGCTGTGGGCGGCCCTGATCCTGACCGCCCCGATCCGGATGCCGACCCTGTCGGTCCTGGGCGGGGCGGCGAAGAGCGCCCTGTTTCTCACCGCCCTGGTGGCGACGGCCTCGCTGATGCCGGTGGACCGGTTGCCAGAAGCCGGCTGGCGGACCGCCCTGGGTCTCGGGGTGCTGTCCTCGGTGTTCGACAACATCCCGCTGACGGCGCTGGCGCTCAAACAGGGCGGCTACGACTGGGGGATCCTGGCCTTCGCGGTCGGCTTCGGCGGCTCGATGATGTGGTTCGGCTCGTCGGCGGGGGTGGCGGTCTCGACCCTGTTCCCCAAGACCCGCTCGGTGGCGGCCTGGCTGCGGCGAGGCTGGTATGTCCCCGTCGCCTATGTCGCCGGCTTCGCGATCATGCTGCACCTGACCGGCTGGTCTCCCAGCACCACCCGGGCCGAGCGATCCGACGTGGCCCACGCCGCCCCGCCCGCCCTGGTGGACGACGCCCTGCACCGGGTCGGCGAGGGCTGGCGGGCCCTGATCCGCGACCTGGGGGAGCGGCTGGACCCGCCCTCCGCGGCGCCGGAGGCACCAGGGCCTTCAGCAACAGCCGCGCCCGTGACGGATTGATCTTCGACCGCGATTGAGCGACCGATCCGACAGTCGCGGGCGCACCGCGGCCTCGTCGTCTCTTCCGGACTCCGCCGCATGATCCGCCTCCACGTCCCCACGCCCCTGTCCGCCGACGCCGCCGTCCTGCCGACGCTGGACCAGTCGCGCTATCTGACCCAGGTGATGCGGCTGAAGCTCGGGGACGGGCTGCTGGTCTTCAACGGCCGCGACGGGGCGTGGCGCTGCGTCATCGCCGAGATTCTCAAGAAGGGCGTGGTGCTGCGGGCGGAGGAACAGATCCAGCCTCAGTCGACCGGCCCTGACCTCGAACTGCTGATCAGCGTGGTGAAGAAGAGCGCGCTGGAGTTCGCCGTCGAAAAGGCAACGGAGCTGGGCGCGCGGCGGGTCCGGCTGGTGGTCACCCACCGGACCCAGGTCCAGCATGTGCGGATGGACCGGCTGGACGCCATCGCCATCGAGGCGGCGGAACAGACGGGGCGGCTGGACGTGCCGATGATCGATGAGCCGGCGAAGCTGGGCGACCTGCTGGACGGCTGGGAGGCCGGCCGGCGGCTGATGTTCTGCGACGAGACGGGCGGGGCGCCGGCGATGACGGCGCTCAGTCCTCCCCCATCGGGGGAGGGGGACCATCCGAAGGATGGTGGAGGGGGCTGAACCGGAAGCCAGTGAACGGGGTTGGCCCCCTCCACCGCTTCGCGGTCCCCCTCCCCCGATG
>JAHKAM010000094.1 GCA_018826515.1 Alphaproteobacteria bacterium | reverse complement strand
GGAACGCCCAGCGCCGTGTCCGGGCGGAAGGTCAGGGGATCGAGGAAGTCGTCGTCGATGCGCCGATAGACGACATCGACCCGCTTGCGCCCCTCGGTCGTGCGCATGAAGACATGGCCGTCGTCGACGAACAGGTCGCGCCCCTCGACCAGTTCGACGCCCAGCTTGTCGGCCAGGAAGCTGTGTTCGTAGTAGGCCGAGTTGAACGGTCCGGGCGTCAGGACGACGATGGTCGGATCGGCGCCCGCCGCCTCCGGCGCGCTGGCCCGCAGGCTGGCCAGCAGCATGTCGGCGTAGGGCTCGACCGGCCGCACCGGATAGTCGGCGAACAGGTCCGGGAACAGCCGCATCATCATCTCGCGGTTCTCCAGCATGTAGGAGACCCCGGACGGTGTGCGGCAATTGTCCTCCAGCACATAGAAGCCGTCGTCGCCGGTGCGCACCAGATCGACCCCGGCGATATGCACCCAGACGCCGCGCGGCGGCCGCCGGCCCTGCATCTCGGGCGCATAGTGGGGATTGGTCAGCACCAGTGCGGCCGGCAGGACCCCGGCCTTCAGACACTCCTGTCGCCCGTAGATGTCGGCGAGGAACAGGTTGATGGCGGTGACGCGCTGAACCAGCCCGGCCTCCAGCCCGGCCCATTCGGCCGCGCCGATGATGCGCGGCACCACGTCGAACGGGATCAGCCGCTCGCTCGATTCCGCATCGCCATAGACGGCGAAGGTGATGCCCATGCGGCGGAAGAACAGTTCGGCCTGGCGCGAGCGTGATTGCAGCAGCCCCTCGGGCGCCTCCGACAGCCAGCGCGCCAGCCCCCGATAGCTTTCCCGCACGTCCGACCCGTAAGCCGGTCCGTCACCTGACATTTCGTCGAAGGCCATGCCGCTCCCGCTGCAACCAGCCACGAACGTGGCCCGATACGCTACGCGCACGCAACAGGAATGTTGCAGCGCCGCGAAGGTCGCGGTCGCGGTCGCGCATGATCGGGACCGAGGGGATGCAGCGCGCGCTTTTCATGCGTCTGCGGAACAGTCGTCGCCGGATCGACATCGCAGCTTCACACGGCGTTGGCGAACCCGTCGCCAGACCGGCACGAATGCCCGCTACGCCGCATCAACCAACCGTCGGGGGCTGCCATGATTCACCGTATCCAAAATTCGTCCTTCCTGCTGGGCGTCAGCAGCCTGGCTCTGGCCTGCGGCCTGGCGGGCGGCGCCTTGGCCCAGGACGCCGAGCCGACCTCGGTCGAGGACGTCATCGTCACGGCCCAGCTGCGCGAACAGAGCGCCACCGAGGTGCCCTTCGCCCTCACGGCCTACAGCGGCGACATGCTGGAGAACCTCGGCGTCCAGGACTTCGAGGAACTGTCGGCCTTCACCCCCGGCCTGCTGGTGCAGAACCAGTCGCCCAACAACCCCGGCTTCGTGATGCGCGGCATCACCTCGGATTCGGGCGAGGCCACCAACGAACCGCGCGTCTCGGTCTATCAGGACGGCGTCTCGATCTCGAAGTCGCGCGGCTCCTACGTTGAACTGTTCGACATCGAGCGGATCGAGATCGCCAAGGGCCCGCAATCGACCCTGTACGGCCGCGGCGCCCTGATCGGCGCGATCAACGTGATCCAGAACCGGGCCGACGTCGGCGGTTTCGACGCCGCCGCCCGCGCCTCGGTCGGCAACCTCGACTACCGCATGGTCGAGCTGATGGTGAACGCGCCGCTCGGCGACGCCGCCGCCCTGCGCTTCGCCACACGCATGAAGACCCGCAACGGCTATGTCGAGAACCTGCTGGGCGGCGAGGACTACAACGGCTTCGACACCCAGGCCTTCCGCCTCAGCCTCGCCTTCGAGCCGACCGACGCCTTCCGCTACGACGTGATCGCCAACTACCAGCAGGACGCCGCGCCCGGGACCTCGTTCAAGGCCATGGCCTATTCCCCGGCCGACCCGGCGACCGGCGCGGTGCTGGGCGGACGGGAGCCGTGGGAGGGCGCGGCCTTCACCGCGGCGACGGCCATCGACGGCGGCCGGACCCTCGGTCTTGACCGGACCGTGCAGGGCGTCACCGGCATCGGACGGCTCGATCTGAACGACAGCCTGACCCTGACCTCGACCACCGCCTGGCGGGAGTTCGAGTCCTATGAGGCGTTCGATCCGGACGGCATCTCCCTGCCCCTGCTGTTCGCGGTCGAGGACGCCCGGGGCGACCAGTTCAGCCAGGAATTCCGCCTGAACTGGGACAATGGCG
>JAHKAM010000078.1 GCA_018826515.1 Alphaproteobacteria bacterium | reverse complement strand
GCCGCCCGTCCCCGCCGCGGGACCGACGGCGACCCCGGCCGACTTCATCGCGATGGCCATCGCCCGTGACATCGCCAACGGCGGCGAAGCTGAAGAGCCGGCGCCTGAACCCGCCTTGCCGGTTGACAGCGCCACCACACAGACCCAGGCCCAGACGGCCGCGCGCGAAACCGGCGTCTCGCAACTCTCGCGCGCGACGATCGAGGCCACCGCCCAGATCGCCGCCCAGATCCTGCGCCGCCTGGAAGGCCGCTCGACCCGGTTCGAAATGGCTCTGACGCCGGATGAACTGGGCCGCGTCGACGTCAAGCTGGACATCGACAACGAGGGCCGGCTGAACGCCCGCCTCGCCTTCGACAATCCCGCCGCCGCGACGGATCTGAGAGGCCGCGCCGACGAGCTGCGCCGTCAGCTTGAGGACGCCGGCTTCCACCTGGCCGATGACGCGTTCGAGTTCACTGAGCGGGACAGCAATTCCAGCGCCTTCGACCGGGGCCAGGACGCGCGGGACGGCTCGTCCCGCGCCTTCGCCGCGGCGACGCGTCTCAACACCGAAATCGATGTCGCCCAGCCGCCGCGCTGGCTGGCGCTCTCCCTCTCGCCTTCGGGCGTGGACATGAAGGTCTGATCCGATGGTCGACTCCGTCGCCAATACGACCGCCAACGCCACCGACCGGATCGGCGCCGGCACGACCATGCTGGCCTCGAATTTCGAGACCTTCCTGACCCTGCTGACGTCGCAGCTGAAGAACCAGGACCCGCTGTCGCCGGTCGACTCCAACCAGTTCACCGCCCAGCTGACCCAGATGGCCGGCGTCGAGCAGCAGCTGCTGACCAACGACCTGCTGAAGGGACTGCTGGCGGCCCAGGGCGGCGGCGGTCTGGCCGGCGCCGCCACCTATATCGGCAAGGAAGCCACCGCCGCCTGGTCGGCGACAAAACTGACCGACGGCGAGGCGACCTGGAGCTACGAACTGGCCTCGAACGCCGCCTCGGCGCGGCTTGAGGTGCTGGACGGCTCCGGCAACGTGGTCTGGTCCGGCGATGCGCCGGATCGTACGACCGGCGTTCACGACTTCACCTGGGACGGCGACGCCTCCAGCGGCAACGACGGACAGGAGGGCGAGGTCTATTCGCTGCGGGTGACGGCCAAGGACGCCGCCGGCGGCGCCATCGACAGCCAGGTCCTGACGCGCGGCCGCATCACCGGCGTCGAGATGTACGACGGCGTCCCGTATCTGACCGTCGGCAACTCCATCCTGCCGCTCTCCACCGTGATCGCGCTGGAGGAGTCGCGCAACGCCGCGCCGCCGCCGCCGGCCAATGACGATGGCGAGGAGAGCCTGCTGGCCTCCATCGCCGCCAATCTCAACCCATTGAAACTGTTCTCGTAAGGAGTCTGACGCCATGAGTATCAACAGCGCCCTGCTGGCCGGCGTGTCCGGCCTGACCGCCAACTCCGCCGCCCTCGCCGCGATCTCGCAGAACATCGCGAACGTGAACACCGTCGGCTATAAACGCAGCGCCGGCGAGTTCCAGACCGTGGTCAACAGCCAGGCGCAAGGCGCCGGCTATTCGGCCGGCGGCGTGCTGGCGACGGCCCGCCACTTCACCAGCCAGAACGGCCAGCTGCAGCGCACGACCTCGAACACCGACCTGGGCATCGCCGGCCAGGGCTTCTTCGTCGTCACCGAGCGCCCCGAGAACCTCCAGATCACCGACAGCCGCCTGTTCACCCGGGCCGGGGCGTTCAGCGTGGACAACCTCGGCTACCTGAAGAACACCGCCGGCCTCTATCTGCAGGGCTGGCCGGTCGACGCCGAGGGCAATATCGCCACGGATCCCTCCGATCTCAACCGCCTGCGCACCATCAACGTCGGTTCGGTCGGCGGCACCGCCGAGGCCACGACGCGGATCCAGCTGAACGCGAACATCAAGTCCAGCCAGCTGGTCTCGGCCGAAGCGACCGACGCCGCCGCCGTCCCCCCCGGCGCCAACGCCTATGATCCCGCCACCAACTCCATGGCCATGTGGGACGCCGAGACCGGTGACGGGGTGAAGCCTGACTTCGAACTGACGATCCCCGTCTCGGACTCCAAGGGCGGGCAGCGGACCGTGGCCATCTCCTTCCTGAAGAGCACCGTTCCCAACCAGTGGTACGCCGAGATCCGGGCCATTCCGGCTTCGGACGTCGTCACGGGGGCCGGCCTGACCAACGGACAGCTGCGGACCGGCCTGGTGGCCTTCACCCAGGACGGCCGACTTGATGTCGAGGCCATGGAGGCGCTCGGCGCGGCGGCCCTGTTCCCCGATCCGGCCACCGCCGCCCTGACCTTCGGATCGTCCGACGCCGCCGCGCCGGGCGCCGGCGCCTTTAACTGGGCTCCGGAACTGGGCATCGACGACCAGTCGCTGGCCTTCGACCTGACCGCCGCCACCGGCGGCCTGACCCAATACGACAGCGCCTCGGTGGTGCAGGCCGTCCTGACCAACGGCACCGCCTTCGGCAACCTGTCCGAGGTCAAGATCGACGAGACCGGTTTCGTGACCGCCATCTTCGACAACGGGGTGACGCGCCAGATCGCCCAGATCGCCCTGGCCACCTTCCCCAGCCCTGACAGCCTGTCCCAGACCTCCGGCAACGCCTACCGCGTCAGCCAGGGCTCGGGCACCTTCAACCTCAAGGCGGCCGGATCCGGCGGCGCGGGGCTGATCGGATCGTCCCAGCTGGAGGCCTCGACCGTCGACCTGTCAGCGGAGTTCACCGGCCTGATCACCACCCAGCGCGCCTATTCCGCCTCGTCCAAGATCATCACCACCGCGGATGAAATGTTGGCCGAACTTATCAGCATCAAACGCTGATACTTGAGTAACAGGGCGTAAACCTCAATGAATCCTTCGTTGAATATTGAGACCGTGGACGGACGGCATTTTAGCCTTTCCTTCACCACGACGCTTAAACGGCCCTTAGCCGGAGATCGCTACCGTCCGCTCATAGTGGTGGTGGTCAATGAGGCATAAGCCCATGTTGCAAGAGCGACGTCTGAATAACAGAGGCGAACAGTACGTGGTCGGGCCGACGGGCACGCCCCTGACGCTGCACGACCTGCCCCCGGCCAATACGGACCGCTGGGTGATCCGCCGCAAGGCGGAGGTCGTGGCCGCCGTGCGCGGCGGATTGATCAGCCTGGAAGACGCGCTCGCGCGCTATCGTCTCACGGCCGAGGAATTCCTCGCCTGGCAGAAGGCGATCGACAAATGGGGCATGCAGGGCCTGCGCACGACGCGCATCCAGCACTACGGTCGTCCCTAGAAGAATTACTCCCCGAGCCTGTAGCGGCCGCTTCCGGAAACGGAGGCGGCCGTTGTCGTTTCCGGCAGGCCTCGAAAAGGAACCGCTTTCGCACTAGATAGCTGCCATGACGCTCGTCGAGGACATCTGCCCGGTTCCGACCATCGCCCGCCCCGACATGGACGCGGCGGTCGAGGCCGCGCGCGCGGCGGTTGGACTGCCGGTCGGATCGCGCGTGGTGGCGGCCATGTCGGGCGGGGTGGACTCCACCGTCGTCGCGGCCCTGCTGCACAAGGCCGGCTATGACGTCGTCGGCGTCACGCTCCAGCTCTATGACCACGGCGCGGCGCTGAAGAAGAAGGGCGCCTGCTGCGCCGGTCAGGACATCCACGACGCCCGGCTGGCGGCGGAGATGCTGGGCATCCCCCACTATGTGCTCGACTATGAAAGCCGGTTCCGGGACGCGGTGATCGACCAGTTCGCCGACTCCTATCTGGCGGGCCAGACGCCGGTGCCGTGCATCCGCTGCAACCAGACGGTCAAGTTCCGCGACCTGCTGGACGTCGCCCGCGACCTGGGGGCCGAGGCCATGGCCACGGGCCACTATGTCCGTCGCTCGCTCGTCGACGGGCGGGCCCAGATGCGCAAGGCGGTCGATCATTCGCGCGACCAGTCCTATTTCCTGTTCGCCACCACGGCGCAGCAGCTGGACTATCTGCGCTTTCCGCTGGCCGATCTGGAAAAGCCCCAGGTGCGGGGCGTGGCCGCCGAGCTGGGCCTGCGCATCGCCGCCAAGCCGGACAGCCAGGACATCTGTTTCGTGCCCAACGGCGACTATCGCACCCTGATCGACAAGCTTCGGCCGCAGGGCCGCGAGGCCGGCGAGATCGTGCACATGGACGGCCGGGTGCTGGGCGGCCATTCGGGCATCACCGACTACACCATCGGCCAGCGCCGCGGCCTGAACGTCGCCGTGGGCGAGCCCCTGTTCGTGACCCGGCTGGATCCGGTGAAGCGCCACGTCATTGTCGGCCCGCGCGAGGCCCTGCTGACGGCCGCCCTGACGCTGGACGAGACCAACTGGCTGGGCGACGAGGCCTCGATTACGGCGGCCGCGGAAGCCGTCGCGCCGGTGCTGGCCCGCGTCCGCTCGACCCGTCCGCCCTCCCCCGCCCGGCTGTCGATGATCGACGGCGCCGTGACCGTGACCTTCGCATCCGGCGAAGAAGGGGTGGCTCCCGGACAGGCCTGCGCCCTTTACGACCCGGCCGACCCCGATCGGCTGCTGGGCGGCGGCTTCATCAAGACGACCGCCGCCCTTGTCTGACGAGCCCGGCGACGCGCTCGCCCTGCGTAGCGGCCTGCCGGGCGGGTTCCGCTATCTGCTCGACGAATTCCCGCGCGACCGCTGGGCGGTCAGTCTCGACCAGACCGCCGCCTTCTGGCTGCAGATGCACACCGGTTTCCGCCAGCATCAGGCCCATATGGAGGGACTGGTCGGCCAATGGCGGGGCGACGGCGACACGGCGGCCCTGCACCGGTCGCTGATCCCGGCCCTACAGGCTTTTCTGCAGCATCTCGACGGCCACCACCGGATCGAGAGCGGCCAGTATTTTCCCATGATGCGGACGATAGAGCCGAAGATCGGCGCGGGGATCGACCTGCTGGACCGCGACCATGACGCCATCCACGAGACGCTGGACGCCCTGTTCCGGGACGGGATGGCCTTTCATCAGGCGGCGGTCGGCCGGGCTGCAGACCTGACGGACGCCGCCGCGCGCCTGTCGGACCGGATCGCGGCGGGCGCCCGTCCGTTGCTGCGCCATCTGGACGACGAGGAGGACATCGTCATCCCCCTGATCCAGCTGCGCGGCCTGCACGGCTAGCCGCGCGTCGGCATCAACTTCCGGCGCTGCCGAACCAGCGCCAGCGGCCGGCCGTCGGGGGACCAGGCGACGCCGTCCTCGACCGCCCAGCCGCCGCCGACGTCGCGGCTGGTGAAATGGAAATAGGCCCAGCCCTCCGGCGAGGTCTCCGGGTTCAGTTCGCCCAGCAGATCGGCCCGCAGATCGACGCTGGCCGAGATGATCGGCGGGGCCGGAAAGGCCGTGAAATAGGTCGGATACAGGCCGTCCAGCAGGAACAGCAGCCGCGCCTCGTCCAGCGGCGCCGCATCGATGGTCCGCATCCAGCAGCCCAGCTCGGGCGTGCGGCCGGCGTTCTCGCCGAACAGCTTCGGCCCGGCGACGAAGCGATGATCGATGTGGCGGGTGAACCACGGGCCGAAGCCCGGATCCAGGGGCGTTGGGTCGAGGTCTTCAACCGGCGTCGGCGAGGCCGACAGCGGCGTCAGCACCGGGCCGGCGACGTCGCGACCAAAGGTGCCGAGCGCCTGGATAGCGGGCCGGTCGACCTGTCCGCCGGTGACCGAGGCGTAGGCGACATTGCGGCCGCCCCGGTCCATCACCGGGCGGAAGACGGCGTCCTCGAACCGGGCCGCGGCCAGATACTGGACGGTCAGGGACTGCAGCGGGGCCTCGATGCCCAGTCCCTGACGCATGGCGCCGGCGGCCAGGGCCGCCATCAGGCCGCCGAAGGGCGCGCCGCGCGCCTGCGGGGCCGATTGGGGGGCGTTCGAGAAGCCGCCGGTCAGCCGGGCCGTCAGGGCTCCGGCGCCGTCATCGGTGAGGGACAGGGCTTCGGCGAGGGTCTGCTCGGTCATGGAGGACTTGCTATCGTGCGGGAAAGGCGGGCGGAAGCGGGGGGGCCTCCGCCCGAAGTCGAGGGATCCGGAAACGCCGCAGCGAGTCCGTAGCCAAACAAGACTGACCCAGTCCGTCCAGATTGGCAACCCTCTTGCCAAACGGCTGACGCAGGGTCACTTTCCCCAGTATGGGACGCACCGCAGACTATTCACGGCAGAGCTGTTCGATCGCCGCCACCCTCGAGGTCATCGGCGATCCCTGGACCCTGCTGGTCATCCGGGACGCCTTTCAGGGCGTCAGCCGGTTCGAGCAGTGGCAGGAGCGGCTGGGGGTCGCCCGCAATGTGCTGGCGGCCCGGCTGAAATCCCTCGTTCAGCACGGCGTGCTGGAGCCGCGCCTCTATTCCGAGCGGCCGCCGCGGAACGAATACGTCCTGACGGCCAAGGGCAAGGACCTGTACGGCGTGCTGGTGACCCTGCACGGCTGGGGGGCCAAACATGTCTATGGCGACGCCGAGTCCGGGTTCGCCATGATCCACAAGACCTGCGGCCACGATCTGCAGCCGCGCATCGCCTGCGGCTGTTGCAACGAGATCGTCAAGCCGCGCGACATCGAACTGACCCGCGCCGCGCCGGGGCCGACGGTCGGCGATATGATGCCGCGCGAGACCGCCGGCGGCGAGGCCGCCTGACGGTCTTGCCTTTCCTTTCATGGCGGCCCATCCAGCCGCGCAATTCCTTCTCCCAAGGGTAGCTTTTCCATGTCCGATCCCGTCGTCATCGTCTCGTTCGCCCGCACGCCCATGGGCGGCTTCCAGGGCGCCCTGTCCGGCGTCAAGGCGACCGAGCTGGGCGCCACGGCGGTGCGCGCGGCGGTCGAGCGCGCCGGTGTGGCGCCCGAGAAGGTCGAGCAGATCTATATGGGCTGCGTCCTGCCGGCGGGTCTCGGCCAGGCCCCGGCGCGTCAGGCCGCGATCGGCGCCGGTCTCGGCCAGCACGTCGAGGCGACGACGGTCAACAAGATGTGCGGCTCGGGCCTGCAGGCGGTGATGATGGCCTCGGACTCCCTTGCGGCCGGCAGCGCCGACGTGATCGTGGCGGGTGGCATGGAGTCGATGTCGGGCGCCCCCTATCTGATGACCAAACACCGCGGCGGGGCCCGGATCGGGCACGATATCATCGTCGACAGCATGTATATGGACGGGCTGGAGGACGCCTATACGCCCGGCAAGCTGATGGGCGCCTTCGCCGAGGACTCGGCCCGGACCTATCAGTTCACCCGCGAGGCCCAGGACGAGTATGCGCTGGAGAGCCTGAGCCGGGCGCTGGAGGCCATCGCCTCGGGCGCCTTCAAGGCCGAGATCACGCCGGTCGAGGTCACGGGCCGCAAGGGGACGGTCACGGTCAACGAGGACGAACAGCCCGGCAAGGCCATGCCGGAGAAGATCCCGCACCTGAAGCCCGCCTTCTCGAAGGACGGCACCATCACCGCCGCCAACGCCAGCTCGATCTCGGACGGCGCCGCGGCGCTCGTCATGACTCGCGAGAGCGTGGCGAAGGCGATGGGCCTGCCGATCGTCGCCCGCATCGTCAGCCATGCGGCCCACGCCCATGAGCCCGGCCTGTTCACCACCGCCCCCGTCCCCGCCATGCAGAAGGCGCTGAAGAAGGCCGGCTGGTCGGTGGAGGATGTCGACCTGTGGGAGGTCAACGAGGCCTTCGCCGTGGTCGCCATGATCGCCATGCAGGAGCTGGGCATCGACCATGCGAAGCTGAATGTGAACGGCGGCGCGACCGCCCTGGGCCACCCCATCGGCGCCTCGGGCGCGCGGGTCCTGACCACCCTGCTGGCGGCGCTGCAGGCGCGGGGCGGCAAGAAGGGCATGGCCAGCCTGTGCATCGGGGGCGGCGAGGCCGTGGCCGTGGCGGTCGAGCTGGTCTGAACCGGACCGGCTTGGCGGCGGACGTCGGAATGGCCTAGCCTCGCCCCATGACCCTCAATCGCCGAACCGCCCTGGGCCTCGCCGCCCTGGCCGTCACCGCCCGACCTGCCGCTGCAATGACACCGGTGTCGCAGATGGCGCCGCCCGATCCGGTGGAGACGATCCGGCTGTGGCCCGGCGGCGCGCCGGGCGGAGAGCGGGTCACGGTGACGCCGCAGGTCACCGAGCGCTCCACCGATCCCGCCTTCCACGACCGGTTCGCGCGATACACCACCGATCCGATCCTGACCGTGCTCCGCCCCGAGCGACCGAACGGGGCCTCGCTGCTGCTGATCCCTGGCGGCGGATACAAATGGGCGGTGGTGGACAAGGAGGGGCTGGATTGCGCCCGCGTGTTCGCCGCGGCCGGGGTGACCTGTTTCGTGTTGCGGTATCGTCTGCCGGGCGACGGCTGGGCGGCAGGACCGGACGCGCCGCTGCAGGACGCGCAGCGGGCGCTGCGGCTGGTGCGGGCGAGAGCCGCCGCTGAGGGTCTGGATCCCGCGCGGGTCGCGGTGCTCGGCGCGTCGGCAGGCGGACATCTGGCCGGGATGCTGACGGCGCGGTCCGATACGACCTACGTCGCCGTGGACGCGGCCGACGCCGTGTCGCACCGACCGGACCTCGGCATCCTGCTGTATCCCGTGGCGACCATGGCCGATCCCCACGTCCACGCCGGATCACGCCGCGAGCTGCTTGGCGAGACGCCGACGGCAGAGGCCATTTCCCGCTATTCGCTGGAGCGGATGGACTGGCGCGGCCGCCCGCCGGTCTTCCTGCTGCACGCCATGGATGACGCGGCGGTGCCGGTGGAAAACAGCCTGGGGCTGCTGTCGGCATTGAAGGCGGCCGGCGTCCCGGCGGAGGCGCATCTGTTTCAGGAGGGCGGCCACGGGTTCGGAATCCGGCTGATCGAGGGGAAGCCGGCGGCGGTGTGGCCGGAGCTGGTGACAGCGTGGGCCGAACGGCACGGGTGGTCAGCTGCCCTCGGTTAGCGTGGCACTGAAAAGGGCGCCGCCATGACGACCACTGCCGAAGGTGAGCACCCCTGCATGCTGATCAACCAGTGACCGGACAACCCTCAAGCCGAGACCCTTTCGCGCAGCCGGATCGAAGTCGACGGGCAGGCCCGGACCGTCATCTTCAACCTCGATCCGAACGCCCCCGTCGCTCGCGCTGATCCGCACTTCGACGCGTTGCGCACCATTTTTGGCAGCGTTGGTGACGAGTTCGTTGGTGATCAACCCGAGAGGCATGATCAATGCGGTAGCAATTGGCGTTGGTTGACCTGCCGTCCTGACCGAACACGGCGCTATGACATCGGAGAGGTCGGACAACAGCCGCTCGGCATAGGCGAGGGCGGACGTCGTACCGGCAACCTCTTCCACGTAGAAGTGACGATGCACCCGGGCAACCGTGCTGACCCGCGACGACGCGAGGCCAAGCTGATGTGCCGCTTCCCTGTCATCTGTTGTCTTCGCCTGCATCGCCAGCAGTCCCGACACGAATTGCAGGCTGTTCATGACGCGATGGTCGATCTCGCGGCCGAGCATCTCCGACCTATCCCGCTCGGCTTCCACCTCGGCGACACGCTCTGCCAGATGAGTGTTCAAGCGTCGCAGTTCGAGCTGGGTCATAACCTGGTTGGCGAGGGTGCGAAGTGCTGTGCGTTGGTGCGACGCAAGGTCCTTGGGTTTGAAGTCCAGCACGCAAAGCGTGCCGATCGGCAATCCAGCCGCAGTCTTCAGCAGCGCTCCCGCGTAAAATCGTAGCCCCGGGTCGCCAGTGACAAGCGGATTGCAGTCGAAGCGATGGTCCAGAGTTGCGTCGGGCACGATCATGAAATCGTCGTCCAATATCGCGTGGCCGCAGAATGACGTTTCCAGTGGTGTCTCTCGGACGCCTAACCCTATTTCGGCTTTGAAGAACTGTCGTCCATCCCCGATCAAATTGACGACGGCTACCGGCGTTTCGCATATTTCAGAGGCTAACCTCACGATGTCGTCGAAGTCGCTCTCGCGTGGAGTGTCCATCACGTTATAGCTGGCCAACGCCGCTAATCGCTCATCCTCATCCGGTCGTAGAGCAATCGTCATAACCGTGTTCCGTTCGGCGCGGCATTGGTGTCTTAAAGCTTGGCCATATAACTTTGTGAGACGCTGGTTGGCTACCTTCCGTCTGGCGCTTCGGCAGCCGGATACCAGCCCTCCACACCCAACCCCGCTCGCCGATTAACCACACCGAAATGGAATCCGCCCACCCGGAAGGGACCTCAATCCAAGGGAGTGGATCATGCTGGTCCTGTTCGCCGCCGCCGCCCTCGCCCTGTCCGGTCCCACCGGCCCGGAGAATTCCGCCCGCTATGCGCTGGAGTTGTCCGTCGTTCGAGGAGGCGTCACGACCGTCTCGACCCGGTCCGTGGTCGTCGAGGACGGGCATGCGATGATTTCCATCGTCGACAGCGAGCGCGCCTTCGAGATGACGGCCGCCCTGAACACGGTCCAGGGGGACGGGAACAGCGAACAGCTGGCCCTCAGCCTGAGCGTCACCGACGGCGACGCCGAGGCGGTGGAGCCCAGCCTGATCTTCGATCGCGGCGAGACGACGCGGGTCCAGATCGGCGACGAGGACCCGACGGGGCGCATGGTCGAGGGCTTCACCCTCAACATCACTCCCGTTTCGGCGCCCGCTCAACCGACACGCTGACAGCCGCATCGCCGCGTCGTCTACTCCTCCTCCGCCGCCAGCAGGTCGGCGGGGTCGAAATCGTAGTCGAGCAGATCCCCGGGCTTGCAGTCGAGGGCGGCGCAGAGTTTGGCCAGGGTGCGGAAGCGGATGCCCTTCACCTTGCCCGAGCGGAACAGGGACAGCTGGGTCTCGCTGAGGCCGACCTCGGCGGCGAGGTCGCGGGCCTTGAGCCCTTTCTTCACGATCAGCTGGTCGAGGGTGACGCGGATCGGCATCAGATCATCTCGTCCAGCTCGGCCTGGACCCGGCCGGCCTGCTCCATGACCCCGCCGAGCAGGAACAGGGCGCCGCCGATCATGCCGAGGGTCATGCCTGCGACGTCGAACCAGGCCCAGCCGCCGCGGCCGCCCTCGATCAGGCGGATGACGTTGGTGACGCCGAAGACGTGGAACAGGCCGCCAAACCCGAGGGCCAGACCGACGCGGCGCAGGGCGTTGACGAGGGTCGGCTGGATCAGCCGCCCCTTCGACAGCTGGCCCATGGCGGCGCCGATCGACCAGACGGCGAACAGATAGAAGACAGTCGGCAGGAACCGGACCAGATGGGTCAGCCACTCGCGCGGCGGGACCGGCGTGTCGCCGCGCGCCAGCATCACTCCCGGCGCCACGAAAAGCATCAGCGCCAGCAGGGCGCCGACGCTGACGACCATGAAGATCGCCAGCCAGCGGAACTGGGCGCAGCGGCGGCGGAAGCGGGCGATATCGGCCTGGCTCACGAGAGTCTCCGGGGGTGGACAAGCTGTCTGATCTTTAATCTTGACTTAAAGACCCGGCGTTTGCAACTTTATGTCGGAGTTAAACGAACCAGAGCCTCGTCCCCATGTCTGCCGCCATCGAGACGCACGCGCTGACCCGTCGCTTCAAACGCCATCTGGCGGTGGATGCGGTGTCGATGACCGTGCCGGAACGGGCGGTCTATGGCTTCCTCGGCCGCAACGGCGCGGGCAAGACCACCACGCTGAAGATGCTGCTGGGCCTGATCCGGCCCAGCGGCGGGACGGCGCGGGTGTGCGGCATCGACGTCGCCGCCGACCGGCTGGGCGCGGCGCGCAAGGTCGGCGCCCTGCTGGAGGCGCACGGCTTCTACGGCAATCTTTCAGGCCGCGAGAACCTGGATCTGACCCGCATCCTGATCGGCCTGCCGCGCACCGAGATCGACCGGGTGCTGGAAGTGGTCGAGATGACGGAACACGCCGGGCGGCGGGTGTCGGACTATTCGCTGGGGATGCGCCAGCGGCTGGGGCTGGCCCGCGCCATGCTGGGGGCGCCGCCGGTGCTGGTCCTCGACGAGCCGACCAACGGGCTGGACCCCGACGGCATCGCCGACATGCGCCGTTTCCTCGGCGAGCTGCCGGCCCGGACCGGGGCCACCGTGCTGCTGTCCAGCCATCTGCTGGGCGAGATCGAACAAACCGCCACCCATGTCGGCATCGTGCACGAGGGGCGACTGGTGCTGGAGGGTGAACTGGCGCGGCTGAAGGCCGAGCTGGCGCCCGAGATCGCGGTGGAGACCGACGACCCGGCCCGCGCCGCCGGGCTGGCGGCCGCGCGCGGGTTCTCGATCACCCGGACCCCGGACCGGATCGTGGCCGGCCTGAAGCCCGGCGAGGACGCGCGCGCCGCCTCGGCCGCCCTCAACCGCGCCCTGGTCGAGGCCGACATCGCCGTCTTCGCCATCGGGCCGCGGGCGCGGACGCTGGAGGGCATCTACCGAGAGGTCTCGGCCCCGCCCGTCGCCCAACCCCTGATGCAGCCGGAGGCCGTCTGATGTTCGCCGCCCTGTTCGTCGAAGCCCGCAAGCTGAACCGCTCGCTGGCCGCCCTGCTGGCCGTGGCCGCGCCGTCCCTGATCGCGCTGTTCACCTTCTTCAACATGATGCGCGGCCAGGTTCCGGCCGCCTGGGACATGTGGATGATGAGCGCCTCGGCGATCTGGGCCTTCTTCATGCTGCCGATGAGCGTGACGGCCCTGACAGCCCTGCTGGCACACATGGAGCATGGGCCGAAGACCTGGGACCATCTGCGCGCCCTGCCCCTGCCCCGCTGGAAACTCCATGCGGCCAAGGCGGTCTGCATGCTGGCGGTCGTCGCCGCGATGAGTATCGCGACACTGCTGATGGTCTGGGGCGCCGTGAGTCTTGCGGTCGCCCTGAAGCCGCAGTTGCAGCCGACCGGTGCGTTCGACCTCGCTGACTACGCCCGGACCATGGGAATGATGTTCCTTGCCGGCCTGCTGATGATGGCGATCCAGTTGTGGACCGCCCTGCGCTTCGCCAGCTTCGTGCCCGGACTGGTGCTGGGCATCGGCGGGACCTTCTTCGCGGTCGTCGCCACCTCGGCGAAACAGGGCGTCTTCCTGCCGTGGCAGATGCCGGTCAATATGCTGGCCTCAGAAGCGTGGCGGGTGAGTACGGCGCTGGGGCTCGGCGGCGGGCTCGGCCTCGTCGTGATGGTCGTCATGATCGTCCACCTGTCCCGTCGCGAAGTGCTGTGAGGCCTGGTCCCGCCGCATGAGGCGGGCCAGGGACGCCGGGCCGGCGGTCAGCACGATCATCATCGCCTCCTGCTATTGCGAACGACTCGCAGGTTTGCGCGGATCACCCCCGCATGGCAAGGGCGAAGACGGACGCCGGTCCGGGCGGAGCATCACCCATGCGTGAAGACGGCGCGTCCCCTGCCGCCGCGAAGACCTGCGGCGACTGCGGCCTGTGCTGCAAGCTGATGGGCGTGACCGCGCTGGACAAGCCGGCGGGCAAATGGTGCCGCCATTTCAGCAAGTCGGCGGGCTGCGCCGTCTATGCGGACCGGCCCAACGACTGCCGCGTGTTCAACTGCCTGTGGCTGTTGACCGATGCGCTGGATGCGGCGTGGAAGCCGACCACGGCCGGTTTCGTCCTGCACAGCGAACAGGGCGGGGCGCGGCTGGTGGTCGAATGCGACGCGGCCCGGCCGCACGACTGGCGGCGGGAGCCCTACCAGGCGACCCTGCGCCGCTGGGCCGCCGCGCCCGGTCAGGAGGTGCTGGTGTTCGTCGGCGCGCGCGGCGTCCGGCTGGGCGACCCCGACACGCCGGTGCGCCGGGTCTGAGCGCCGTCGCTAGCGAACGTCGACCGACTGGGCGATCTGTTCGGCAAGGTCATAGTCGGCGCCGTCCAGACTCATGGTCCAGACATGGATCTCGGCGGGCGCCGCCGAACGCTGGAACAGATGCTCCACGGCGCGGCGCGTCCCGTCCACGGTCGACAGGATGGAGGCGCGGCCGCCGGCCTCGACCATCTGGCCGCTGTAGATCGGGAACTGCGACGCCGGGCCCGTATAGACCATGACGAAAGACCGCCCGGCCCGGCGGATCGTATAGATGCGGAAGTCCGGACCGGGACGGCCCGTGACGATCTCGAACCCCGCCGGCAGGTCGGCGGTGAACGGCAGGGCCGCGCGGGCGGCGCTGTCCAGCACCGTGACCGCAGGCGGCGGCGGCGATGCGGGCGGCGGGGCCACGACTTCCTCAAGCGGAACCGTCGGCCCAGCGGGGCGGGCTGTTCCAGGCGGAGTGAAGGGCTCGGAAGGCCGGGGCGTCGGGGCTGTCACGGCGGAGCCCGCGGGCGGCGTGATCGGAACCATCCGGGGCGCGGGAGAGGGATTGGTCGGGATCGGCGTCAGTCGCGGCGGCGCTCCGCCGGGCGGCGGCGTCACCGGCCCTGAGGGGGGCAGGACAGGGGTCGGGGCGGCGTTGCGCGGGCTCGGGCTCGGGGCTGGCCTCGGCGCCGGCGGGACCGTCGCGGCGGGAGGCGGGGTCGCCGGGGCGGCTTCAGGCTCCGCGGCCGGAACGGGGGCCAGATAGGTCGCCGGCGCGGGCGGACCGCTGTTGAGATCGCGGGTCAGGCTGCTGGTCGGCGCGGGCGGGGGCGAAGGGGTCTGGGGCGCGGGAGTCTGCGACGGCGGCGTCTGCGCCTGGGCAGCGGTCGCGAGCAGCAGGACGGCGGTGGAGACGAGGACTTTCATGCCCCGACCTTCCCCCTTCAGCCCGCGAACGGCAAGGCCCTGAGCACATAGGCGACCACCGCCGTCACCCCCGCGGCGGCCAGGGCCAGGCCCGCGAACCAGGCCAGTTTCTTCCACAGCGGACCGGAAGGCTCGCCGCTGTCAGGGGGTGGAACGGGACTAATGATGATAGCCGGACTCCGTATCGACCTTGCCGCGGAACACCCAGTAGACCCAGGCGGTGTAGGCGAGGATGGCGGGCAGGATGGCGAGCGTGCCCACCAGCATCAGCCCCAGGGCATTGTCGGGGGCGGCCGCCTGGCGGAAGTCCAGGGCATAGGGGACGACATAGGGCATGAAGCTGGCGGCCAGGCCGATATAGCCGGACAGGAAGACCAGCAGGGCGCCGATGAAGGGCCACAGGTGCGATCCCTTGCGCGCCATGACCACAATGGTTGCGAAGCCCACGAGCCCCAGCGCCGGTATGGCGAGAAGCGGCGCCAGGGTCGCCCAGTCGACGACCGAGACGCCGCCTGCATCAAAGCCCCAGCGCAGGGCGATGCGCGGATGGACGAACAGGGTGGCCAGACTGACGGCCGCCAACAGGCCGCCGACGCCGCCGGCGCTGATCAGGGTCCAGCGACGCGCGTCGCCGTGCAGGCTGTCCTTGGTCTTCATCATCAGCCAGGCGCCGCCAAGCAGGGCATAGCCGGCGACGATGCCCGCCGCGACCAGCAGGGTGTAGGGCGTGAACCAGTCGAACGGCCCGCCGGCGAAGCGGTCGTTCTCGACCGTCACCCCCTGGATGAAGCCGCCCAGGATCAGCCCCTGGGCCGCCGCCGTCAGAATGGAGCCGCCGGCGAACATCTGGGTCCAGAATTTGCGGCCCCGGTTGCGGGCGCGGAAGCGGAATTCGAACGCCACCCCGCGCAGGATCAGCCCGGCCAGCATCAACAGAACCGGCAGGTAGAAGGCCGGCATCAGCACCGAATAGGCCAGCGGAAAGGCCGCCAGCAGGCCGCCGCCGCCGAGGACCAGCCAGGTCTCGTTGCCGTCCCAGACCGGGGCGACGGTGTTCATCATCACATCCCGGTCCTCCTTCGATCGCGCGAAGGGGAAGAGGATGCCGATGCCGAGGTCGAAGCCGTCGAGCGTCACATAGAGCAGGACCGCCGTGGCGATCAGGCCGGCCCAGATGAGCGGGAGGTCCAGCATCAGTCGTCTCCCGGCGTGGTGTCTTCGGGCGCCTTGGCCAGGGGCGAACCGGGCGCGCGATCCTGACGCGGGCCGGGCTCGGCCGCGGCCGCGACCGGACCTTCGGCCATCAGCCGGAGGATGAAGAGGGCGCCGGCGGTGAACACGACGGAATAGACGAGGATGTAGGCGATCAGGCTGACAGCCACCTCGCCGGTCGTGACAGGAGACACCGCATCGCGGGTCCGGAGCACGCCGTACACCACCCAGGGCTGGCGGCCGACCTCGGTGACCATCCAGCCGGCGAGCACCGCGATGAAGCCGGACGGACCCATGACGACGCAGAAGCGCAGGAACCGGGGACTCTCGAACAGCTTGCGCCGCCAGATCAGGAACGCCCCGACCGCTCCCAGGGCGATCATCAGCAGACCCAGACCCACCATGATGCGGAAGCCGAAGAAGGGGATGAAGGGCGGCGGCTGATCCTCGCGGGGCCAGGCGTCCAGACCCTGGATGACCTCGTCCCGCGGCAGGTTCTGGATCGCATTGCCGACGCCGGGGATGGAGACCTGGAAATGGTTCTTCTGCGCGTCGCGGTCAGGAATGCCGAACAGATGCAACGGCTGGTCGGCGCGGGTCTCCCAATAGCCCTCGATCGCGGCGGTCTTGGCCGGCTGGTATTTGTGGGTGACCTCGCCGGACATATGGCCGACGACCAGTTGCAGGGGGGCGAGCACAGCGACCAGGCCGACCGCCATGACCAGGGCGATCCGGCTCTCGGTCCAGCCTTCGACGGGCCCCTTCGCCCGCTCCTTGAGCACGCGGAAGGCCGAGGCGGCGCCGACCACCAGTCCCGTGGTCAGGAAGGCGGCCAGCAGCATGTGGGCCAGCCGGGTGGGCAGGCTGGGGTTGAAGATCACCTCCATGAAATTGGTCGCCTCGAAGGTGCCGTCGGCCATGATCTGGAAGCCCTGCGGCGTCTGCATCCAGCTGTTGGCGGACAGGATCCAGAAGGCCGAAATCGTGGTCCCGACGGCGACCAGGACCGTGGCCAGGAAATGCAGGCGCGGGCCGACCTTCTTCCAGCCGAACAACATGACGCCGAGGAAGGAGGCTTCGAGGAAGAAGGCCGTGAGCACCTCATAGGCCAGCAAGGGCCCGATGACCCCGCCGGTCAGGCGGATGAACTCCGACCAGTTGGTGCCGAACTGGTAGCTGAGCACCACGCCCGACACGACGCCCATGCCGAAGCTGAGAGCGAAGATCTTGACCCAGAACAGGTACAGGACCTTGAAGGCGTCCCGCTTCGTCCAGAGCCACAGGCCCTCGAGCACGGCAAGGAAGGCCGCCAGCCCGATGGTGAAGGCCGGAAAGAGAATGTGGAAGGCGATGGTGAAAGCGAATTGCAGTCGCGACAGCAGCAGTGCGTCGAGTTCCACGGGGCGTCGTCCTCAGGGTGTCTGAAGGGCGAGTCTTGCGCCGAGGTCCGGCCGGTGTCCATGCACCATCCGCCGCGCGTCGGAACGTCGCGATCAGGCCGCCGGCAGTTCGACCCAGAAGGTGGCGCCCTCGCCCGGCGCCGAGGTCACGCCGATGGAGCCGCCCTGCAGTTCAACGAGCCGCTTGGCCAGGGCGAGGCCAATGCCGTGCCCTTCCACGGCCGATCGTTCGAGACCCAGACGGTTGAAGGGTTCGAACAACTGGGTCTGTTTCTCGACCGACAGGCCGCCGCCGCGGTCGATGACCTCGATGCGGACGCCGTCGTGGATCTTGCAGGCCCGGAAGATGACCACGCCGCCGGCCCCGCCGTATTTGACCGCATTGGAAGCGAGGTTGGCGATCACCTGGGTCAGGCGCTGGGAATCGGCCAGAGCCACCAGGCCGTCGCCTTCGTTGATCACCTCCAGCCGCACGCCCTCGGCGTCGGGACGCAGGGCCGTGGCGCGACGCACGTCCTCGAGCACGCCCGGCACATCGGTCGGGCGCAGCTCGACCTTGACCGCGCCGGACTCGGCGCGGGCCACATCCAGCAGGTCGTGGGCCAGGGTTTCGACCTGACGGGCGGTCTTGACCAGCATGTCGGCCATCTCGGCCTGGGTGGCGGACACCGGGCCCAGCTGGCCGGCCTTCCACAGTTCGCCGATGCCGATAACGCCGCCGACAGGGCTCTTGATCTCATGGGCGACGTTGGCGAGCAGGCGCGACTTGGCCTCGGACGCCCTTTCGGCGCGGATCTGTCCCAGCCGGGCGCGGTCGGCGAAGCGGTCGCGTTCCTCCAGCAGGGCCGCGACCAGCATGATGGGCATATAGCCGAACAGGACGAGCAGCTGGGCCATCATCGCCCGGTCGGGTCCCTCGAACATCACGGCGTAGGGGCCGAAACCCCGCATGCTGCCGCCGACCGCCAGGATGGAGATGATGACCAGCGCCGCCGTGATCCCCAGCATGCGCAGCCGCACCGCGATCAGCAGCAGCAGCGGCATGGTGACGAAGCCGATGGGCAGCCGCTGCTGCGAAAACACGGCATAGGACAGGACCGAAAGCCCGCCCAGCAGAACCACCGCCTCGATGGCGCGCGCCGGCGCGCGAAAACGGGCGACCTCGCGCTTTGTCAGGGCCAGGCCGAAGCTGGACAGGACGGCGATGCTGAGCGCATGGCCGAACCACCAGGTCTGGACGGAATCGAGGAAGTCGGCGCCGGACATCCACCAGAGCATGCCGGCGGCGAAGATCGCCGCGGGGATGGGCGCGATGACGGCGGCCGCCAGCAGGAAGCGACAGGCGCCCTGGACCGAGGCCAGGTTCAGGGTCGGCGAGAACCGCCGCGCCAGCATCACGGCCGCGTAGATTTCCAGCATGTTGGCGACGGTGAACATCATCGTCAGTTCGGTGGAATTGCCGACCAGCAGATTGCCGGCCGCGATCCCGGCGGCGATCAACCCCCCGAAAGACAGGTCATAGAGCGGGCCGCGCGATGTCCGCAGCCAGACGGCGACGGCCACGCCCGCCGCGCCCCAGAGCGCCGCCACCATCCCGGCTGACCGGGCGAAGGTGAGGGCCACGACAACCAGAACCATGACAGCCATGGCGGTGAAGATCGGCGCCAGGGGCTGGCCGATGCCCGCCGGACGCGCGGCGGCGCGCGCCATCGATGGCGCCGCAGCCTCGGAGCCGACGACGGGCTCAAGCGGGTCGAGCGCGCGGCTCATGGTCATCATCAGGTCCGGACGGCGTAAATCAGCCTGATATCTAGCGCCCGGCTTCCTAATATCCCCTGAAGGTCAAGAGGTTGTGGAAATCGCCCGACACAACTCCAGAACCGCCGCCGCGGGGCCTTCGGGGTGGCCCCAGACGGCTCCGCTCACAGCCACGAAATCGGCCCCGGCCCGCGCCAGGCCGCCGGCGTTCGCGGCCGTGATTCCGCCGATGGCGACGCAGGGGATTTCGACCGTCTCCTGCCAGATCGTCAGGATTTCGGGGTCGGGGCGGTGGAGCGTGGCCTTGGTCTCCGTCGGGAAGAAGGCGCCGAAGGCGACATAGTCCGCCCCGGCCTCGGCCGCGTCCATGGCCAGTTCGCGGCTGTCATGGCAGGTGACGCCGATCATGGCGTCCCGGCCCATCATGGTGCGCGCGGCGCTGACGGAGCCGTCGGACTGGCCCAGATGCACGCCGTCGCAGCCCGAGCGGGCGGCGAGGTCGGCGCGATCGTTGAGAATGACCGCCACGCCCCGTGCCTGGGCGATGGGCTTCAGCGCTGCCACGGCGGCCAGAACGACCGCATCGTCGGCGTCCTTGAGCCGGATCTGCAACGCCGCCACATCCCCGGCGTCCAGCGCCGCCTCGAGATCGCGCGCGAAGGCGGCGAGGTCGGGAATGGCCGGCGGGGTGATCAGATAGAGCCGGCAGGGCGGGCGGTCGGAAACGGGAGGCGTCCTGGACATGGGCGGGAAGTGCGACGGCTGGCGCCCGGCGTCAACACGCGGCCTGCGAACGACTTGCATTCGCCCGGCCGCGCCTGCTATAGCGAACCATTCGCAACCAGTCGGGTCCCACCCTTCCGTGTACGTCTGCAACTGCAACGGTCTTCGCAAGCGTGATGTCGCCGCCGCCATCGAGGCCGGCGCGACGCGCCCGCGCGACGTCTTCGCCCGCAACCAGTGCGCGGCCCAGTGCGCCAAATGCGTTTGCGAAATGCGCGAAATGATTCAGGAAACCCGCGAATCCTTCGCCATGGCGGCCGAATAGGGCCCTCCCCCGTCGTCACGGGAGATTCATTCGCATTTTCAATGTGGTGAGAAGTGTTCGCATATGAACACAACGGCGTCTGGCGTGTTAAAACAGGCGTTCACAGCCGGTGAATCACGACGGTCGGATCGACCGCCGGGCCGCTGACGGAAAGTAACACGATGAAGGGCGATCCCGCGATCATCCGCACGCTCAACGCGGTGCTCACCAACGAACTGACGGCGGTGAACCAGTATTTCCTGCACGCGCGCATGTTCGAGAGCTGGGGCCTGAAACACCTCGGCCAGATCATCTACGACGAATCGATCGGCGAGATGAAACACGCCGACATGCTGATCAAGCGGGTGCTGTTCCTCGACGGCCTGCCCAACCTGCAGGACCTGCACAAGCTGAAGATCGGCGAGACCGCCTTCGAATGCCTCGGGGCCGACCTGCAGCTGGAGCTGGGCGGGCGCGACACGGTGATCGCCGGCGTGGCCCAGTGCGAGGCCGCCAAGGACTTCGTCAGCCGCGACCTGCTGATGCGCATCCTCAACGACACCGAGGAGCACATCGACTTCCTCGAGGCCCAGCACAAGCTGATCGAACAGCTGGGCGAGCAGAACTATCTGCAGTCGGCCATGACCGAGATCGCCCCGGACAAGAGCGCCACGGGGAACTGACCGCCGGGCCCGGTCATTCCGTTCCCGACTGAAGGGAGATGGCATGACCTCGATCGACGACCGCCTGGACGATGCGCGCGACGCCGCCACCGGCTTTCTGAACGCCGAGGGCCGGAATCCGGGCCATGTGATGATCGGCGTCGCTGTGACGGTGGGCTTCGCGCTGGCGGCGACCGTGTTCGCAACCCGGACCCTGGCCCCGACGCGCGACCGGCCTGGCGACGATCACTCGCCCGTCACGGAGCGGCCGCGCGGGCCGCTGAGCCTGATCCTGCCGGCCGTCTTCTCGGTCACCACCCTGTCGGCGGTGCGGGTGTGGAACGCGCCGCGGGCGCGGGAGCGGACGGTGGCGATGGGGCTGTGGGCCGGGGCCCAGGCGCTGAACGCCGTGTGGATCGCCCTGCGTCCGGCGAGCCGGGGGCTGCAGATCGCCGCGGCCATGTCGTCGGCGGGGATGGCGGCGGCCTTCGCCCACGAGGCCCGCAAGATCGACGCCCGCGCCGGCAAGATGGCCTCGCCCCTCGGCGGCGGCGTCCGGATCGCGAACAGGGTCGAGGACAAGGCGGAAGAAGCGACCGTTCACTGAGGGGCCCGCGCCTTGCCGTGAGGCCCGGCTTCCTCTAGGGACTGCGCCCGTTCGCGCGCCATCGCAGGCTGCGCCCAATCCCTTCCGAGACACCCATGGCGAAGATCAACGGCAACAACATCAAGCCCGGCATGGTCCTTGAGCACAACAAGGGCCTGTGGGTCGTGACCAAGGCCAGCCACGTCAAGCCGGGCAAGGGCGGCGCCTTCGCCAACATCGAGGCCAAGAACCTCGAGACCGGCAACAAGCTGAGCGAGCGTTTCCGGTCGGAAGACAAGGTCGAGCGCGTCACGCTGGAGCAGAAGGAGTTCTCCTATCTGTACGAGCAGGGCGACGCCCTGGTGTTCATGGACGACGCCACCTACGAACAGACCGAGCTGCAGAAGGACTGGGTCGGCGAGGACCGCGTCGCCTATCTGCAGGACGGGATGAAGGTGGTCATCGAGATGCATGAGGATCGGCCCATCGGCCTGTCCCTGCCCGACCAGGTCACGCTGGAAGTCGTCGAGACCGAGCCCACGGTGAAGGGCCAGACCGCCTCGTCCTCCTACAAGCCCGCCATCGCCAACAACGGCGTCCGCATCATGATCCCGCCCTATATGGGCGTGGGCGAGCGGATCGTCGTGGATACGACGACGGGCGAGTACGTCCGCCGCGCTGAATAGTGATTAGTGATTAGTGGTTAGTGGCTAGTGGCTAGTGGCTACGGTTCTTGAACCAGCGGCTGGTAGGCCAACGACACTAATCACTAACCACTAGCCACTAACCACTCGGCTCCATCCGGGGCCGTTGAACTTCTCCGCATCTCCGGGCCTGGCGCCTTTTCAGGACATGCGGACCAGGAGATCCCCCCATGGCCCTCGCTTCCGCCCTCGTCACCGTCATGCTGGACGCGGTCCGCAAGACCGCCCGGCCCATGCTGCGCGACTTCGGCGAGGTCGCCCAGCTGCAGGTGTCGCGCAAGGGGCCCGGTGACTTCGTCACCGCCGCCGACATCCGCGCCGAGGACACGCTGTACGAACTGCTGATGAAGGCCCGCCCCGGCTACGGCTTCCTGGGCGAGGAGCGCGGCATGATGGAGGGGACGGACAAGTCCCACATGTGGATCGTCGACCCGATCGACGGCACCACCAACTTCATGCACGCCATGCCCCATTTCGCCATCACGGTGGGGCTGCAGCGCACCGCGCCGGACGGATCGACCGAGATCGTGGCCGGGGTGACCTACAACCCCGTGATGAACGAGCTGTTCTGGGCCGAGAAGGGCAAGGGCTGCTATCTGAACGACCAGCGCATCCGCGTCGCGGGCCGCCGGGACCTGTCCGAGAGCCTGATCGCCACCGGCCTGCCCTTCATCGGCAAGACGGGCCACGCCCAGGCCATCAAGGACATCCACGCCATCGGCCAGCGCGTCGCCGGCATCCGCCGCCTGGGCTCGGCCGCGCTGGACTTCGCCTGGGTCGCGGCCGGGCGGTACGACGCCTATTACGAGCGCAATCTGAAGCCCTGGGACGTGGCGGCGGGGATCCTGTTCGTCACCGAGGCCGGCGGCGTGGTCACCACCATCGACGGCGAGGGCCGGCCGGAGACAGGCGCGCAGATCCTGGCGACCAATTCGGAGCTGCATCCGCAGTTGCTGAAGGTGCTGCGCGGGTAGGCTCCGCTTCCCCAAGGCAGTCCTCTGATCCGCTCATCCCCGCGAAAGCGGGGACCCAGTTCTTTGGGAGATGCAGCGGTTCCTGTGACCCTCGAACGCTCGTCCACAAACGCCGACGTCACGCTGGACAGGACTGGGTCCCCGCTTTCGCGGGGATAAGCGGAATTCTGGAAAGCGCGACCGCGGTTCAAGGGCAGAGAGTATCGTCGTCCCGCGAAAAAATGCGGCGGCGACTCCGGCCGGACCGGCCGGGTCGGCGGAGGACGGTTCGTCGGCCCCTGTGCGGTGGCCGCGAGCGTTCCTGCAATGTCAAAGACCCCGGCCCGGCGGGCCTTTCGCCATATTGCACGCGCCTGCGTCAGAAACGGTCGTCGGGCCGGTTCCGGGGCGATGATGGCGCGCGACGGAGGGGCGAAAGTCGCGTTTCCCGGTCCGCAAGGGGCGGGAAGACACGGGGCGGGAAGACACCTTTGCCCGCCCTTCGCAACGGCCGCCCCGGGCGCCGGCCCGCCCCTGCCGTCAAACCTTGGGAAGACGGGCGCGCGCTTTCCCGTTTTCGTTGCGGCGCCCGGGATTTCTGGACATAGTCCGGCGCGTATCGGGGGACCTCATGACCATCTATTTCGTTGCCGGCGCCGTCGCGCTCGGCGTCTTCGCCATTGGATTCCTCATTGCGCTGGTACTGCGCCGGGTGGTCCCGACCAACGAGGTCCACATCGTCCAGCGCGGACGGTCCCGCGTCAGCTACGGCGCCAGTCAGGACGCCGGCAACGTCTTCTACGAATGGCCGGCCTTCCTGCCCCGGATCGGCGTGCTGGTGACCAAATTCCCGGTCTCCATCTTTGACGTGAACCTGAAGGACTATGAGGCCTACGACACCGGACGCCTGCCGTTCCGCGTCGACGTCCAGGCCTTCATGCGGATCGCCAAGTCGGACACGGCGGCGGAGAAGGTCGCCAATTTCGACGAGCTGCAGCACCAGCTGTCGGGCATCCTGCAGGGCGCCGTCCGCAACGTGCTGGCCACCCACAAGCTGGAGGACATCCTCGAGGCCCGGTCCACCCTGGCCGAGGCCTTCACCGCCCAGGTGGACAACCAGCTTCAGGCCTGGGGCGTCGAAACGGTCAAGAACATCGAGTTCATGGACATCCGCGACAGCGCCAACTCCCAGGTCATCGCCAACATCATGGCCAAGGAGAAGTCCCGCATCGACCGCGAGAGCCGCGAGGCCGTGGCGATGAACAGCCAGATGGCCCGGACCAAGGAGATCGAGGCCGAACGCATCGTCGAGGTCAACCAGCAGGACGCCCTGCAGCAGGTCGGCATGCGCACGGCCGAACAGGAGAAGCAGGTCGGCATCGCCAAACAGGTCGCCGAGCAGGAGGTGCTGGTCGCGCAGAAGGTGACCACCGAGCGCGAGATGGATGTGAAGCTGGTCGCCGATACGCGCGCCGCCGACATCGCCAAGGGGGTCGCCGAGGTCCAGGCCGCGCAGGAGCGCGAGGTCACGGTCATCCGGGCCGAGGGGCAGCGCCAGCAGCAGGTCATCGCCGCCGAGGCGGAGCGTCAGCGGCTGGAGCTGGTCGCCCAGGGCACCCTGGCGCAGCAGAAGCTCGACGCCGAAGGCCTGCTGGCCCAGGGCCAGAGCCGCGCCGAGGCCGAGCGGCTGCTGCTGCTGGCGCCGGTCACGACCCAGATCGAACTGGCCCGTGAGATCGGCGGCAACGACGGCTACCAGAGCTATCTGGTGCGCGTGGAGCAGATCAAGGCCGGGCAGACCGTGGGCGTGGCCCAGGCCCAGGCCCTGAGCGACGCCGACATCAAGGTGATCGTGACGGGCGGCGACGTGCCCGCGGGCATGAACAGCATCACCGACGTGTTCAGCGCCCGGGGCGGCCAGGCCCTCGGCGCCATGCTGGAGGGGCTGGCCCAGACCGACACCGGCAAGGCCGTGGTGGAGCGGGCGACGAAGGGGGCGGCCAAGCCAAAGGCGTAGGGTGGTTCAGGTGCGTTCGGCGCCGCGGCAGGGTTCCTGAATGAGCAGAGCTCGACACATCGACCAGCAAGTGGAGGATCTGGAACGCCAGTATCGGTCGGTTCTGGAGAGGGCGCTGATCGGGTGCGCGGGCGGCGACTGGGGCCTGTTCGGCCACAACGAACACCTGGGCGCGTCGCCCCCCGCGGAGCTGAGCGAGCTGGAGACCCTGGCTCGGGCGATGAACCGTCTTCGGTCACAACTCGGAGAAGGGCCGTTCCCTCTCCACCAGGAGCTTGAAGCGGCCCGTGGGCGCGTTGACGCCAACGCGCCGGGTGAACCCAGGCAGGCGCGAGCGTGGCTTCAACGGCTTTCGACGAGTTAGGTCCGCTTTTTGCTCGTGAGCGAGAGTCGGTTAGCCACCCTCAAGCGACCGTCGGCTTCCGACCCAAGACCGACATGCTGGATTGAGCGGCAAGACTTTTTGCAGACCGGCGCATAGGTTGGCTGAAAGGAAAACCATGGAACAGGGGGCGGCTCTGTCTTTGATTGCCTTGCTTGGGTCACTCCTCGTCGAGAACGGGCAAGACGGCTCCCGACTGGGGCAGGCCTATATGGAGGGACGACTTATCGGCTGCAGTTTTTCGTTCGAAGCACAACGCTTGGGCGGCTTGATTTCCGTGGTGTTGGAAAGTGGGTCTGACATTCCGATTGTGGAACTGACGTTCTTCCCCGATCTGGACAAGCCCGATGCAGTTCCTTCGCGCGCGCTCCTGCTGGACGGCGATGGAGACAATGGCGGAGATCAACGGCCTCCGCAGCTTGACGCGCGCAGGTCGGGTTCATTCGCCTTCAAGATGGGCGACCGAACGACCGGCTCTGTTTCGAACATGATCCAAAGAAGAACCCTGCGGTTTTCTTACACTCTCGCTGGCGGGCGTTGGTCGGAAGCCTCGGTCTCATTGTCCCGATACGAAGCCGAGCAAATAGGCGGTTGCCTGGCGAGATTGACGCCGGGGCTCTCCTACCTGCGGTAAGACGGAACGTCCGCTTTCCGCCCTCAGGCGACCGTCAGTGCCCGACCCGAAGCGGATGTCCTTAGAGACCGCTTGCGCGTCAGCTGGCGGTGATCAATCGTCACGCCGGGCGGCGAGACTAGGACCGTGGCGTCGTACCTTCTGCGGGCGTACGGCGGCGCTTCTCGCCGTGCTCTTGCCATAGCACTCAGGCACTAGAGGCAAATGGACGATCCAAATCACTTGGCATCCCGACGAGGCGTGCTCGGCCTTACGGCTGTAGGCGTGGGGTGTATTCCGTTGGTAGCGAATGCGCTTGAGGCAGGTTCCCCGGATCGGTTGGCGGCCAGCCCCAGTCTCCGTGCTCAATCGCTTTCGGAGGCTTGCGAAGACGGTCCCCTCAGGCTGATTCGGTTTGCGGGTAGCGAGGCCTCCCAATTTGCGAGTGCGATCGCCGAGGCCAGCACTAGCCGCAACGGAGGCCTTGGGCACACAGTTTCGCTGCCGCGTGGCGAGTTGGAAATCGACGCGCCGTTCAACTGCCCCGACCGCGTTTCGATCATCGGCATGAACAAGCGCGGCACCGTCATCAGGCCGTCGGAGTCCTTCGTCGGCGACTACATGGCGTCCGCCATCAACGGCGCCGTGTCGATGTTCGACAATGCGCTCGAACGGCTGACTCTCGACTGCAACCACGTCGCGGGACTCGGCGGCATCGTCGCCGACGCGTGGCAGGAAGGCGGCGGGCTTGAAAAGGTTCTCATCGAGAAGTTCACGACGGAAGGCGTCCGTGTTCGGAATGGATATGGCGGGGCCGCCCATACCCGAATGAGAGATTTCGAGATTATGGGATCGAACCGGACCAAGGCGACCTATGGCATCAAGGTCGAGGAGGTTAGTCGAGTCGGCGCTTTCATTCTGCACCTATCCGACGGCACGATCACCGGTTCGCCCCAGCCCGGACGCGGCGGTGCCGACGCGTTCTGGCTGGATCATGGCATCCATGTCGAGAACGACAGCCTGATTTGCAACGCCGTCCACTTTGAAGCGACGACGACCGGGATTTATCTGGACGGCGAGGGGCATCACATTCTGCATGGTGTCACCGGCGCTGGCAGCGTGACCAACCTAATCGAGATCGCGAGGTCGTTTGTCGGCACCTTTGACATCAAAGGGTGTCGTCGCTGGGGAGCGACGAACCTTCTGAAGGACAATCGCATTGGTGGCCTGGGGACGATCGCTTACGACGCCGACATCTGCTCAGACCAGCCCATAGGTCTCGGAGGGGTTGTCGCGGCCGGAGTCTTTGACGGGACCGGCACGCCCACGATGGCCGGCGGCTTCGGCCTCACTTCCATCACCCACAACGGCAAGGGCGACTACACGCTGAATCTGAGCACGAGGGGGAGGGATGCGAACGATTTCGCGCTGTTCGCTTCTCACAACGGGGTCGGGGGGCGTCACCGCTGCGATGCGGCGGGTGTCAGCTCATGTCGGCTGTACACCTACGATATGGCGGGAACACCAGCGGACCAGAATCAGATCAAGTTCTACGTGATTCGCGTCGCTTTCTAGCGCGCTGGCAGTGTGCGACCTTGGCGACGGCAAGCCCGCAATACCGCCGAGCGCCATACGGGATTTCCGCTTGCCCCCCATAGCCGATCTCCGGACCGTCCGCTTTCAGCGCTGCCCCCACCGCCTCCCCCTCACCCGATCAGGCTTCTCGCCGCCGCCCGCGCCTCGTCCGTGACCACCGCACCCGACAGCATCCGCGCGATCTCCTCGCGCCGCGCGTCGTCGTCCAGCGCATCGACGGTCGTGGTGGTCACCCCGCCGGCGTCGGCCTTGCGGACCTTCCAGTGGGCGTGGCCGCGGGCGGCGACCTGGGGGCTGTGGGTGACGACCAGGACCTGGGCGCCGGTCGACAACCGCTCCAGCCGCGCGCCGACGGCGGAGGCGACGGCGCCGCCGACGCCCTGGTCGACCTCGTCGAAGATCATCACCGGCTGGCGCTGGTCCTCACGCCCGGCGAGGGCCGCCTTCATGGCGAGGGCGAAGCGGGCCAGTTCGCCGCCCGAGGCGATGGCGTCCAGCGGGCCGAAGGGGGCGCCGGCGTTGGTGGCGATCTCGAAGCGGACGGTCTCGACGCCCAGCGGGCCACGGCGGCCCTCGGCGACCGGCTCGAAGCCGACGCGGAAGCGGGCGCGCTCCAGTTTCAGGGGGGCCAGCTCCGCCATCACGGCGGCCGTCAGACGGTCGGCGGCGGCCTCGCGGGCGGAGCTCAACAGCATGGCGGCGACGTCATAGGCCTCGCGGGCGGCGGAGGCGGCGCGTTCGGCGGCGCTGATGGCCTCGGCCCCGTCCTCGATCAGACGCAGTTGCTCGCGGAAGCGGATGCGCAGGACCGGCAGGCTGTCGACCGATGTGTTCAGCTTGCGGGCGGCGGCGCGCAGGGCGAACAGGCGCTCCTCGGCCTTGTCGAGGCGGCCGGGCTCAAAGTCGAAGGCGTTGGCGGCGGCGTCGACGCAGGCGATCGCCTCTTCGGCCTCGACCATGGTGCGGTCGATGGCCTCGGCGGCGGCGGACAGTTTCTGCAGCAGGGGGTGTTCGGGGTCGGTGCCCGCCTGCCCGGCCCGGGTGCGGGCGTGTTCGACGGCGCGCAGGGCGGCCGACAGCTTCTGGGACAGCTTGTCGCCGCCCAGCTGGGTGCGGGCGTCGGCGAGATCGGCGACGGCCTTTTCCGCGGCGCCGAGGATGGCGCGTTCGCCGGCCAGTTCGGTCTCCTCGTCGGGGCGGGGGTCGAGGTCGTCGAGGTCGGCGAGGTTCTGGGTCAGCTCCTCGGCGTGGGCGGCGGCGTCGGCGGCGGCGGCCTTGAGGTCGGCGACGGCGCGGTCGGCGACCTTCAGCTTTTCGGCGGCGCCGGCCACGCCGTCCAGCTGGGGCTGCAAGCCGCCGTAGGCGTCGAGCAGGGCGCGGTGGGTCTTCCAGTCCAGCAGGCCGACGGTCTCGTGCTGGCCGTGGACCTCGACCAGGGCCTGGCCGATCTCGCGCAGGGCGGTGACGCCGGCGGGCTGGTCGTTGACGAAGGCGCGGCTGCGGCCGTCGGCCGAGACGGTGCGGCGCAGGATCAGGTCCTCGCCGGGCGCGACGTCGAAGCCGCGTTCGCTGATCAGGGCGATCAGGGCGGGGTCGTCGGGGGCGGTGAAGACGGCGGTGGCCGAAGCCTGTCTGGCGCCCGCCCGCACAAGGCCGGCGTCGGCCCGGGCGCCGAGGGCCAGGCCGAGGGCGTCGAGGATGATCGACTTGCCGGCGCCCGTCTCGCCGGTGAGCACGGTCAGGCCGCCGTCGACCTCGAGGTCGAGGACGTCGACCAGCACGATGTCGCGGATCGACAGGGCGGTCAGCACGGCCGCGATCCGTCGGGGCTCACGAAACCGGGGGCGCGGGGATCAGGAAGAGGCAAAGCGAATCGATCTCTCGGGCGACGCCGGAGAATGCTGGCCATTCGCCCCCCGGGTAAAGCCCGAGGTTAGCGGAACATATCGGAAACGTCAGCCCGGAATGATCCGGCGCAGCCAGCTCTCGCGCTGGCCGGTCGGGGCGACGTCGGGGCGGCGGCCGTCTTCCGACAGCAGGGCGTAGGCCTCGGCGTACCAGGGGCTGCCCGGATAGTTGAAGCCCAGCACCGCGCCGTTGCGGGTCGCCTCTTCCGTCAGGCCCAGGGCCAGATTGACCTCGACCAGACGGTAGAGCGCCTCGGGCGTGTGCGAGGTGCGCTGGTAGGCTTCGTTGTCGATCACGGCCTTGTAGCGGTTGATGGCCGCCAGCGGCTGGCCGGCGCGCTGGTAGTAGCGGCCGATGGCCATTTCCTTGCCGGCCAGCTGGTCGTTGACCATGTCGATCTTGACCGTGGCGTCGATGGCGTAGGAGGTGCCGGGATAGCGGCGCTGCACGTCGCGCAGTCCGTCGAGCGCCGCCTGGGCATAGCCCTGGTCGCGGCCCACGTCGGTGATCTGTTCGAAATTGCACAGGGCCTTCATGTAGAAGGCGTAGGGCGCGCTGGGATTGCCGGGGAACAGCTGGATGAAGCGGTCCGAGGCGGCGATGGCCTCGGCGTAGTTGTTGTTCTGATAGTAGGCGTAGATCTGCATCAGGATCGCGCGGCGCGACCATTCCGAATACGGATGCTGACGCTCGACCTCCTGGAAATAGTCGATGGCGTCGGCCCAGCGGTTGCTCTGCATGCGCTGGTAGCCGGTGTTGTAGAGCGCCTCGACGGGGCGTTCCTCATAGGCCAGGCGCGGGCGATCGGGACGACCGCTGCAGGCCGAGATCGTCAGGGCCGATACAGCCACGGTGGCCAAGATCAGGCCGGCGCGGAATTTGGAAGCAGGCAAGGACGACCTCAACTTGAAATGCCGGCGGGCGCGGACCCGTCGGCGCCCCCGAAAAACGAGACGCGATCTCTACACCAGCGAACCTGCCCACGCCAATGCGCGAAGAAGAGCGCCGAAAAGGCGCGCCGCGCCTTGTGGCCGGGCCGTCCGCTGGTATGAAGCGCGCAAGCGCCGCGGACGCATTGTCAGCCCGGCGATGACGGCGAAAGGATGACCGGACATGAAGCTGCTCTCTGGCAACTCCAACCGGACCCTGTCCCAGGCGATCGCCGCCCACCTCGACATGCCGCTGACCAAGGCCCAGGTGAAGCGGTTCGCGGACAATGAGGTCTTCGCGGTGATCGAGGAGAATGTCCGCGGCGAGGACGTCTTCATCGTCCAGTCGACCAGCTATCCGGCCAATGACAATCTGATGGAGCTGCTGATCATGACCGATGCGCTGGTGCGCGCGTCGGCCCGGCGGATCACGGCGGTCATGCCCTATTTCGGTTATGCCCGGCAGGACCGGAAGACCGGCGGCCGCACCCCGATCTCGGCCAAGCTGGTGGCCAATATGATCACCCGGGCCGGGGCCCACCGGGTCCTGACCATGGATCTCCATGCGGGCCAGATCCAGGGCTTCTTCGACATTCCGACCGACAATCTGGTCGCCACCCCGGTGCTGGCGCAGGACATCAAGGAACACTACCCCCGCGGCGACGACCTGATGATCGTCTCCCCCGACGTCGGCGGCGTGGTCCGGGCCCGGTCGCTGGCCAGCCGGCTCGACGCCGATCTGGCCATCGTCGACAAGCGGCGCCCCAAGGCGGGCGAGAGCGAGGTGATGAACATCATCGGCGACGTCGAGGGCCGGCGCTGCATCCTGTTCGACGACATCGTCGATTCCGGCGGCACCCTGGTGAACGCCGCCCGGGCCCTGATGGACAAGGGGGCGACCGAGGTCTCGGCCTATATCAGCCACGGCGTCCTGTCGGGTCCGGCCGTGCAGCGGATCACCGACGGGCCGCTCAAGGAGCTGGTGATCACGGATTCCATCGAGCAACCCCACGAAGTTTTGACCTGCGGAAAAATCCGCACGGTTTCCGTGGCGCCGTTGATCGGAGAGGCCATCCGGCGGATCGCCAACGAGGAATCGGTGTCCAAACTGTTCGACTGAAGGGCTTCGACGACCGGTCCTGCCCCATTTGCGCCGCCGGTTTGAGGGCTTCTGGACGCTGGCAGTCAAAGGAATCCTGATGCGTCCCGTCATTCCGGGCCGCGGCCCGTCCGTCGCCGCCCTCCTCGCCGCCGCCTTTCTGGCCGGCTGCGCTTCGCAGAACACTCCGACCCTGACCCCGGCCGAGGTCGAGGCGGCCCGGCTCGCGGCCGCGATCGCCGCGCGAACGCCGCCGCCGATCGCGCTCAACCGCGGCGTCGCCGAGGCCGCCGCGGTCTACAGCGCCTTCAGCCGCGACATGGCCTCGCTCGAGGGCGGCTTCGCCAATCCGGAGGAGATCCAGGCGGCGCTGCGCCGCGGCTCGGCCTACGACCCGGGCCAGATTTCGCGCGGACTGGTGGCCTATGCCTCGATCCTGGCGCTGCAGTCGCCGGAGTTCGTCACCGGCGTGCGGTCGATGGCCAACGACACGGCCGCGCGGGAACGGCTGGTCGCCCGGATCGTGGACGACCCCGCGTTCGCCTCGACCCTGCCGGGCGCGGATGCGGCGGCGGGTCTGGTCATGGCGACCCTGTCCGCGGACATCGACGCCCTCGGCCGGGCCGCGAACGCGATCGAGAACGACGCCTACGCCATCCAGGCCCGTCATGATCCGCGCCGGTCGTGGGCGGTGACGGAGGTGCGGGATCGCGCCGGCCGGCTGGAGGCCGCCAAGGTCGCCTCGGCCCGGACCATGCTGCCGTCGGCGGAGTCGGCCTCGCGCCTGTTCTCGGCGGCCCACAGCGGCGGCGGGGCCCTGCCGGTCAGCGGCGCGCCGCGCAGGCCGCCCCACCCCCCGGCGGTGGTGAACGCCCTCGCCCTGGCGGCCCTGGCGGCGCTCGGCTACGCCGGGGAGAACGCCGAGGCCAATACCGACGCCCTTCAGTTCGACCGGGTCAGCCAGGGGTGTCTCAGCAGCTCCAAGCTGAACCTGTTCCAATGCCTTGCGGCCTCACGGCCCAACTACGAGGACATGTTCTGCCTCGGTCGCCACATTGTCCGGGACCTCGCGACCTGCTCGCGAGGCGCGGCCATGCCCGCGGCGATCGTCACCGTGTCGGACGTCGTCCCCACCGGACCGCCGCCCCGGGCCGCCGAGCCGATCGTCGTCACGCCGGTCCCGCCGCCGCCGGCCCCGGCTCCGGCGCCCGTCTCTCCGCGTCCGGCGCCCTCGATAACCGAAGGTCTGAACACCGGACCGGGCCGAGCGGGCGCCCGATAATCGATATTTCGACCCCGTGGGGGTGCGGCCAAGCTGGCATTAACGCTCGTGGAACCACTTTGACCACGTTATAAGCGGGTCGAATTTCCGGCGCCCCAACCGGCGTCGCATGTCCACGGTGGGGATTTCGTATGCTTGAGGCTCGTATTCGCCGCGGTCTGTCGCTGGCCGCCATCGTCGCCATGACCGCCGTCGCGGCCTGCGCCACACCCGAGCCGGAGCCGGCGCCGGCGCCGCCTCCGCCCGCGCCGGCCCCCCTCCCCGCCGTCAGCCTGAACGAGGGCGTCGCCCAGGCGGCCTCCATCTATGTCGCCTTCATGCGCGAGGCGGCGACCATCGAGGCGGGCTTCACCAGCGCCGAGGCGATCCAGGCCGCCATCCGCCGCGGAGCCTCCTACGAACCGGCCCAGCTGTCGCGCGGCATGATCGCCTATGGCTCGATCCTGGCGCTGCAGTCGCCCGAGTTCGTCCAGGGCGTCCGCAGCCTTGCCGCTCAGCCGGGCCAACGTCAGCTGATCATCAGCCGCATCGTGGCCGATCCGGCCTATGCCGCCACCCTGCCCGGCGCGGACGCCGCCGCCGGCCTGATCGTGGACACCATCGGCCGTGATTCGGCGGCCATGCTGCTGATCGCCGACGCCGTCGAGGAAGACGCCTACACCATCCAGGGGCGCGGCGATCCGCGGCGCCGCTGGGCCACGGTCCCCGTCGCCGACCGCGCGGTCCGGCTCGAGGGCGCCAAGGCGCTGTCGGCGGTGCATATGCTGCCGTCCGCCGAGGAATCCGCGCGCCTGTTCGCCGCCGCCAACGGGGGCGCGGGCCTGTCGCTGAGCCCCGCGCGTTCCGGCCCGCCCTATACGCCCGCCGTCGCCCGGTCCCTGGCCCTGGCCGCGCTGGCGGCCCTGGGCGCCGGCGGCGAGGACGCCCGAGCCAATACGGAGGCCCTGACGGTCGAGCAGAACAGCGAATTCTGCCTCAACATGTCCAAGCTGATGCTGTTCCAGTGCCTGGCCGCCTCGCGGCCCAGCTATGAGGACATGTTCTGCGTCGGCCGCCACGTCGCCCGCGATCTGGCCACCTGCACCGCCCAGAACATCACCCCCGTCCCGCTGGAGATCCCGGCCACGGCCGTCGCCGGCGGCGCCCCGGACTCCGCGCCTGTCCAGACCCCCGTGGCGGAAGCGGCGGCCGCCGCCTCGGTCTCCGCCACCTCGGCCCTGAACAGCGGTCGCTAGCCGCGGGGTCACTCCGTTGCAGCAATGACGCCGGGGACGGTTGCGTCCGCCCCGGTTGGCGTGTAATGACCCGCGCTCTTGAATTCAGGGTCCCTAGACCCCGCCGCGAGGGCTGACTGGTCAGCGCGGCGTTTGTGTTGTTGAGGCGAGGCGATGGCCGAGATCATTCTGAACGTGGACGTCCGTAGCGACGTCGGCACTGGTGGCGCTCGCGCCGCGCGCCGCGCTGGCATGGTTCCGGGCGTGCTGTACGGCGGCGACAAGGCCCCCGTGGCCATCTCGGTGAACGAGCGCGACTTCCGCAAGTCGCTCTACACCGGCAAGCTGCTGGGTCACCTGGTGACGCTGAAGTATGGCGACGAAAGCCAGCCGGTCATCGCTCGCGACGTCCAGTTCGACCCCGTGTCGGACCGGCCGCTGCACTTCGACCTGATGCGGGTCGATGAGAAGCAGACCATCAAGATCGACATCCCGGTCCACTTCATCAACCAGGACCAGTGCGAGGCCTTCCGTCAGGGCGGCTCGCTGGAAATCGTCCGTCACTCGGTCGAGGTGAAGGTCCGCGCGGATCACATCCCCGAAGACCTGATCGTCGATCTGTCCGGCCACAAGATGGGCGACACCATCCGCTGGTCCGACCTCAAGGGCACGGAAGACGTCGAGCCGACCATCACCGACCGTGACTTCGTGATCGCCTCGATCAAGACGTCTTCGGCCGCCATCTCGGCCGCCGCCGACGAGGCCCAGGACGCCGAAGAGGCCGCCGAGGTCGAAGCCACCGAACAGGCCGCCTCGGGCGACGCCGACGCTTCGGAAGCTGCCGACGAGGGCTGATCCCCTCCCGACGAACTGCTACTGGAACGGCCCCATCCGGAAACGGACGGGGCCGTTTCCTTATCCGGACCTCGCGTCATGATCATCATCGCCGGCCTGGGCAATCCGGGCGCAAAATACCAGGGCAACCGCCACAACATCGGTTTCATGGCCGCCGACGAGATCGCGCGGCGCTGGTCGTTCGGACCCGAGCGGGCCAAATTCCAGTCGGTCATCCGCGACGGCGAGGTCGAGACGGCCGCGGGCCGGATCAAGGTCCTGCTGATGAAGCCCCAGACCTATATGAACGAGAGCGGCCGCGCGGTGGCCGAGGCGGCGCGCTTCTACAAGGTCCAGCCCGGATCGGTGATCGTGTTCCACGACGAGATCGACCTCGCCCCGGGCCGGTTCCGCATGAAGACCGGCGGCGGGGCGGCGGGCCAGAACGGCGTGCGCAGTCTGATCAGCCAGCTGGGCCCCGACTTCCGTCGCGCCCGCATGGGCGTCGGCCACCCCGGCGCGCCGGAACTGGTGCACGGCCATGTGCTGAGCGACTTCCACAAGGCCGACCGGACCTGGCTGGAGCCGATGCTGGACGCCGTCGCCGGCGCCCTGCCCTTCGCCCTGGCCGGCGACGACGAGCGTTACCAGGCCGAGGTCATGCGTCTGGCCCCCGCCCCGAAATTCAGCCCGCGCCAGGCCGCCCAGAACGCGGCGCGGGGCGAATAGCCGCGCTTTCCATCCACCGCCGCCCCGGTTAGTGCGGGCGGAACCCGCCGGGGCTCCCGGCCGCTCCACGAGGCCTGACCCATGCACCGCGTCCTGCTCCCCGCCCTCGCCCTGCTGACCCTCGCCGCCTGCGGTTCGAACGATGCGGCGGACTCCGGTCCGCCGGCGACCGTCCGGGCCGAGGGCGCGATCTGCCGCCCCACGCCGACGGGACGCCAGATGACCGGCTGCTACCTGACCCTCACCGCCGCGACCGCCGACCGGCTGGTCTCGGCCAGCAGTCCCGACGCCAATCTGGTGCAGGTTCATGAGAGCCGGATCGAGAGCGGCATGATGATGATGCGCGAGTTGCGGGAAGGTCTGCCCCTGCCCGCCGGCGAGGCCGTGGCGCTGGCGCCCGGCGGCAATCACCTGATGCTGCTGGGGGTGACGGAGCCGCTGGTCGCGGGCGATTCCGTCGCCCTGACCCTGACCTTCGAGTCCTCGCCGCCGCTCGAGGTGACCGCGATCGTCGGTCAGCCGGCCGTGGCGGACGCCGATCCGGCCGCCGGCTGACCGACGAGACTGACAAACCGGCCGCGACCGGCTAAAGGCTCGCGCTCATCAAGGAATACCCAGCCCCCATGGCTCTCAAAGTCGCGATCGTCGGCCTGCCCAACGTCGGCAAGTCCACCCTGTTCAACGCCCTGACCAAGACGGCGGCGGCCCAGGCCGCCAACTATCCGTTCTGCACCATCGAGCCCAACACGGGCGACGTCGCCGTGCCCGAGCCGCGGCTCGACGCGCTGGCGGAAATCGCGGGCTCGAAAGAGATCATTCCCTCGCGGATCACCTTCGTCGACATCGCCGGACTGGTCCGCGGCGCGTCCAAGGGGGAAGGGCTGGGCAACCAGTTCCTGGCCAATATCCGCGACTGCGACGCCGTGGCCTTCGTGGCCCGCTGCTTCGTCGACGACGACATCACCCATGTCGAGAACCGCATCGATCCGATCTCGGACCTCGACATCATCGAGACCGAACTGATGCTGGCCGATCTGGAAAGCCTGGAGAAGCGGGTCGTCAACGTCGAGAAGAAGGCCAAGGGCGGCGACAAGGACGCGCAACAGACCCTGCGCCTGATCAACATGGCCCTGACGCCCCTGCGCGCCGGCAAGCCCGCCCGCGTCGTCAAGGTCGACAAGGAGGACGAGAAGGCCTGGCACATGCTGCAGCTGCTGACCTCCCTGCCCGCGCTGTATGTGTCGAACGTCGACGAGAACTCGGCCGACAAGGGCAATGAACTGTCGGACCTGGTCGCCAGACGCGCCGCCGAGGACAATGCCAACTCGGTGGTCATCTCGGCCAAGATCGACAGTGAACTGGCCGTGCTCGACCCCGAGGAACAGGCGGAATTCCTGGAAAGCCTCGGCCTCGCCGAACCCGGTCTGAACCGTCTGATCCGCGAGGCCTATTCGCTGCTGGGGCTGCAGTCCTATTTCACCGTGGGACCGAAGGAGGCCCGCGCTTGGACCATCCCGATCGGCGCCACGGCCCCGCAGGCGGCGGGCGTCATCCACACCGATTTCGAAAAGGGCTTCATCCGCGCCGAGACCATCGCCTTCGAGGACTTCGTGGCCCTGAAGGGCGAGGCGAAGGCGCGCGAGGCCGGCAAGCTGCGCGCCGAAGGCAAGGGCTATGTCGTCAAGGACGGCGACGTGATGAATTTCCTGTTCAACGGCTGATCGCCGGGACGTGGCTCTATCCCTGGGGCGGAACAGCCGCCGGCGAAGCCGGGCAGCGCACCAGACTGACCACGGCATTGTTCCGGTTCAGCCAGGTCAGCCGCATGCTGTCGCCCTGCACCGCCATCCGGATCCGCTCGCTCGCGGTCTGGCCTTCGGCGGCGCAGGCCAGTGCGACCTCATAGCCGTCGGAGACCTGGGTGATCGACTGGATGCCGCAGCTGTTCTCATAGCCCTCGAATCGGAGCGGGGTGATCTCGATCGCGCGCTCGGCGCCCCGGGTGTTGGCGCACCAGGCGGCGTTGGCGGCCCAGCGACCCACGAAGGTCTGCGGCCCCGAACCCGGCATGATCGAGCCGACGCCCGGCGGGGGCGTGGGCGACGGCGCCTTGGCTTCCGGCGTGTCGATCGGCGCAGCGGGATCGGTCGGCGGATTGGTCCCGGACGGTCCGCAGGCGGCGAGCAGCAGGACGGCCAGGATCAGGGGATGTCGGGTCATGAAGCTGGAACGCGGTTCCGCCCTGAGGGCTCCATTCACTCCCCCCGATCACGAATTCGCGGTCACGCTTGCATCCTCCGCAAGATTTTGCGACCGGTTCGCCAGTGTCGAGAACAGGGGGTGTCCCGGATGGCTCAGAACACCACGCCGTGGGGAGCGCAGATCGATCCGCTTGCGCAGGATATCGCCACGGTGCTGAAAAGCATGGGGGGCTCGGCCCACCAGCGCGATGTCGTCCAGTGCATCTGCGCCATGAAGCGACAGCGCGGCGAGACCGTCGCCCAGGATCTGGCCAACCGCATCGTCGAGGTGTTCGAGAAATACCGCGATCTGTTCTTCAAGCCGTTCGGCGAAGGTTCGATGCGCTGGGCCCTGCAACCCGGCGTCGCCTGAACCACCCGGCTCCGGCCAACGAAAAGGCGCGCACCCCGCGAGGGATGCGCGCCTTCGTCGTTTCAGCCGTCAGTCTCTAGAAGCGGCGGACGAAGCTCAGGCCGTAGGTGTCGGCCTCGCCGGCGCCGTCGTCGCGGAAGTCGCGGCGGGTCCAGTCGGCGCGAATGCCGTTGCGGCCGTCGATGAAGTAGTTGGCGCCGACGCCGTAGTTGACGCTCTCGCCATCGGCCGAGGCGGTCGCACCCGCGACGTCAGCGGTCACCCGCGTCGTGCCGTAGCCGAGGCGGCCGAACAGCTCGAGGTTGGGGTTGATCGGCAGTTTGGCGACGCCATAGGCAGCGGCGTCCCAGTCATGCTCCAACTTGCCGTCAACGCCCGCGAAAGTGATGTCGTCGTCCTTGACGCCGATCGAGGCTTCGCCCTCGATGCCGAAATTGCGGGTGAAGTCATAGCCGACCCGGCCGGTGACCGCGCCGAGGTCGCCGCCGTCGGTGTCCAGCTGGGTGTAGCCGATCGAACCGGTGACCGGGCTCAGCGGCTCCTGGGCCATGGCGGGCGCAGCGATCAGAGTAAGAGCTGCGGTAGCGAGAAGAATGTTACGCATTGTTTCTTGTATCCTCTAGATGTGGCAACCGTCGGCTGCCAGCCCCATCCAGCGAAGACACAAATGGGCGGCCGAAAGCGGCGTTCCAGAGGCCAGGAGTTACATAACAACGACTGTGTGACCGGAAGCACAGACTGCGTTACTTCAAGAATGACAGTTTTGTGGCGACGTGGGCGGCCGCATCACCGGTCCTTCTCGCGCTCCGTTCCGGCGCGGGCGTGCAGGGCGGCCTGGGCCGCCGCCAGCCGGGCGATGGGGACGCGGTAGGGCGAGCAGCTGACGTAGTCGAGCCCGACCTCTTCGCAGAAGGCGATCGAGGACGGGTCGCCGCCGTGTTCGCCGCAGATGCCCATCTTGATGCCCGGGCGGGCCGCCCCGCCCCGCTCGGCGGCGATGCGGATCAGGTCGCCGACGCCGTCCTGATCGAGGCGGACGAAGGGGTCGGTCTCGAAGATGCCCTTGTCCATATAGGCCTGCAGGAAACGGCCGGAGTCGTCGCGGCTGATGCCGAAGGTGGTCTGGGTCAGGTCGTTGGTGCCGAAGCTGAAGAACTCCGCGTACTCGGCCAGGTCGGCGGCGCGCAGGGCGGCGCGCGGCAGTTCGATCATGGTGCCGACCAGATACTCAACCTTGTCGCCCGCCTCGGCGAAGACGGCCCCGGCGGTGCGGTCGGTCAGCTCGCGCAGGTATTTCATCTCCAGCCCGAGGGCGACCAGCGGGTGCATGATCTCGGGGATGGGGGCCTGGGCGGCGGTCTTCTTCACGTCGAGCGCCGCCTCGAGGATGGCGCGAACCTGCATCTCGTAGATTTCGGGATAGGCGACGCCAAGCCGGCAACCCCGGTGGCCGAGCATGGGGTTGGTCTCGTGCAGCTCCCTGGCCCGCCGCTTCAGCTTGGCGGCGTCGAGGCCCTGGGTGACCGCGAGGGCGTCGATCTCGGCGTCGGTGTGGGGGATGAACTCATGCAGCGGCGGATCGAGCAGGCGCACCGTCACCGGCAGGCCGGCCATGATGGTGAACAGTTCGACGAAATCGGCCTTCTGGAACGGCGCGATCTTCGCCAGGGCCATACGGCGGCCGGCCTCGTCGTCGGCGAGGATCATCTCGCGCACGGCGGCGATGCGGGCGTCGTCGAAGAACATGTGCTCGGTGCGGCACAGGCCGATGCCCTCGGCCCCGAAGCCGCGCGCGGTCTTCGCATCCAGCGGCGTCTCGGCGTTGGCGCGGACCTTGAGGCGACGGACCTTGTCGGCCCAGGCCATCAGGGTCTGGAAATCGCCGGTCAGCTCCGGCTCGATCATGGCCACGGCGCCGTCGAGGACCTCGCCCTTCGAGCCGTCGATGGTGATGATCTCGCCGGCCTTGAAGGTGCGGCCGCGGGCGGTGAAGGTCCCGGCCTTGTCGTCGATCGACAGCTCATTGATGCCGCAGACGCAGGGGCGGCCCATGCCGCGCGCCACGACGGCGGCGTGGCTGGTCATGCCGCCCCGCGCGGTCAGGATGCCGCGCGCGGCGTGCATGCCGTGGATGTCCTCGGGCGAGGTTTCCTCGCGCACCAGGATGACGGCGTCGCCCAGCTGGTTGAGGCGCTCGGCCTCGTCGGCGTCGAAGACGATCTTGCCCGTGGCGGCGCCGGGGCTGGCCGGCAGGCCGGCGGCCACGACGGTGCGCGACGCATTGGGATCGAGCGTCGGGTGCAGCAGCTGGTCGAGGGCCGAGGGCTCCACGCGGGAGACGGCTTCTTCCTCGGAGATCACGCCCTCGGCGGCCAGGTCGACGGCGATCTTCAGCGCCGACTTGGCGGTGCGCTTGCCGTTACGGGTCTGCAGCATCCAGAGGCGGCCCTGTTCGACCGTGAACTCGATGTCCTGCATGTCGCGATAGTGGCTCTCAAGCCGCCCGACGACATCGACGAATTCGGCGAAGACGGACGGCATGGCCTCTTCCATCGACGGGGCGGTCTCGCCCATCTCCTCGCGGCCCGCCCGGGTCAGGGACTGGGGCGTGCGGATGCCGGCGACGACGTCCTCGCCCTGGGCGTTGATCAGGAATTCGCCGTACAGCCGGGCCTCGCCGGTCGAGGGATTGCGGGTGAAGGCGACGCCGGTGGCCGAGGTGTCGCCCATGTTGCCGAACACCATGGATTGCACATTGACCGCCGTGCCCCAGCTTTCGGGGATGTCGTGCATGCGGCGATAGAATTTGGCGCGGTCGTTCATCCAGCTGGCGAAGACGGCCGAGACGGCGCCCCACAGCTGGTCATTGGGGTCCTGCGGGAAGGGTTCGCCCAGCCGGTCCTCGACCACGGCCTTGTAGTCGGTGACGACCTTCTCCCAGTCGGCGGCGGTCAGGTCGGTGTCGATGGTGACGCCGAGACGGTCCTTGTGGTCGTCCAGCACCTCCTCGAAGTCGTCGTGCGACAGGCCGAGCACGACGCTGGAATACATGGTGATGAAGCGGCGGTAGCTGTCGAAGGCGAAGCGGCGGTCGCCGGACAGGGCGGCCAGCCCCTCGACCGTCTGGTCGTTGAGGCCAAGGTTCAGGACCGTGTCCATCATGCCGGGCATGGAGGCGCGGGCGCCGGAGCGGACCGAGACCAGCAGCGGGTTCTTCGCATCGCCGAAGGTCTTGCCGACCACCTGTTCGACCTTGGCCAGTCCGGCGGCGACCTGGTCGCGCAGGCCGTCCGGCCAGCTCTGGCCGTTGGAATAGTAGTGGACGCAGGCCTCGGTGGTGATGGTGAAGCCGGGGGGCACGGGCAGGCCGAGCGAGGACATCTCGGCCAGGTTCGCGCCCTTGCCGCCGAGCAGGTTCTTCATCGACGCATCGCCGTCGGCGGAGCCGCCGCCGAAGCCGTACACCCACTGAGTCATCGTATGGTCCCTGAGCCCTGGTCGTATCCGGCCTGACTAACGTGCTGCGCCCGCGAAGGCGAGGCCGGGGCTGTAACAAACCGTGAGGGAGCGTGACGGTTCCGGGGAAGGGACGCCCTGCCCCAACCCGGCCTGTCGTCCGAGCCTGCGACGGCGACGACGGTCTCAGCCGGCGTTCGGGGGCGCCGCACGTCGAAAGCGCTCGGCGCGCGCCACGAGCTCGCCCACGAAGGCCGCCGCCTCGTCTTCATCGACATCATGGACATGCGGACGATGGAGCCCGCGGCCGCCGGCGGTGTCGATCCGGACCGTGGCGACGCCGAACCGTCGCTGCAGCGGTCCGCGCGTCACCGTGACGGCCTGGACGTTGCCATAGGGGATGGTCCAGTCGCGCCGGATCAGTACGCCCCGGCTGACCTGCACGCTGGTCGGGGCGAGGCCGTACCGGTGACAGCGGCGGCGCAGCAGCGCGACCGCGAGCAGGACCGGCAGGGCGGCCAGAAGCAGTCCGGCGAGAGGGAAGACCGCCGTCGCCGCCAGCACGATCAGGGCGGGAGCCGCCACCAGGCCGAGCAGGCCGCTGACGGCATGCCAGGACGAGACGGAGCGCAGCCCCGAAGGTTCAAACGGCGGCAATCCGGCCAGGGCGATGACCGGCTCGATCTCGGCGGCCCGGGCGAACGGCGCGAGCTCCTGCCGACCCGAAACCTCATCGCCCCCGCCCAGGGTCTGGACCTTGAAGGCGCGCCACCCCAGACGGCCGCTGACGGCGCCGCGCTCGACGAGGCCCAGCTGGATCTGCCGCCGTGCCACCGCCACCTCGGTCCGGGTCAACAGGCCGCGCCGGTATCGAAACCGCGTCCCCGCATGGGTCAGACGGAAGCCGAAATTCCGCAGGACGGTTCTGACGATCCCGGCCGCCAGTCCCAGTCCGATGGCCAGGCCGACGACGCCCAGAAGGAGTCCGGCGTCCAGCCGGGAGCGCCATGCCTGTTCCGCCACGCCGAGCATGTCCATCCAGGCGTCCCAACCATAGCCGAGCGCCGGGTCGAGGTACTGGAGAAGGCCGAAGATGGCGGCGATCCAGACCAGGGAGAAGCGGAACAGGCCGGAGAAGACCAGCCGCGGGACGCCCATCCGGAAAAGGAGGGCTTCCGCCTCCTCCGGGTCTCCGCCCGCCTCGGCTCCGACGCCGGCGCCCGACCGGATCTCCCGCAGCACCCGGCGCAGTCGATGCGCTTCGGACAGGCTGACGCTGTCCAGCCGGCCCTCCTCCGCCTCGCCGCCGCCCGTTTCGATGCGCACCTCGGCCAGACCGAAGATCCGCGACAGAAGGCCCTGTTTGATGGACACGTCCTGGATCCGCTCGGCCGGGATCGACCGCCGCGTCCGCTTGACCAGTCCGTGGGCGATGACGACCTGCCCGGGCAGGATGCTGTAGGTGAAGACCCGCCAGCGCAGCCAGCCCAGGAACAGGGTGATGGTCATCAGCAGCGCCACCCCGGGGAGCAGGATACCGAGCGGAAAGCCTTCGCCGCGTGACCAGGCCAGGACCACCGGCACCGCCAGGATCAGCGAAGGCGAACCCTGCAGCGACCGGACGACGATGGTGCGCGGATCAAGCCGTCGCGGGGCCGTGGACTCAGCCCCGGTCGATGGATCGGGCGCGGTCACCAGGGCGCGTCGCTGATCCGGCCGCGGATGGCGTCGCGGATGTCTTCCGCCCGCTGGCGGCTTATGCCGGGCAGGACGACAAGACTGTTCTCCGTGCCCGCGGTGTGGAGGGACAGCACCGCCACGCCGGCGCTGCGCTCGATCGGACCCTGGCTCACATCGATATGCTGGACGCGCGAGACGGGGACGATGGTGTGGACGCGGAAGAGCCATCCGCGGGCGAGGTGAAGTTCGCTTCCGGTGAAGGCATAGCCCCAACGACGCCAGCGACGCGGCACGAAGAAGACGGTCGACAGCAAGCCGAGAAGGACGACGGCCCCCCCGAGGAGTCCCGGCGGAACGCCGATGCGCCAGGACAGGACCCCGTCTGCCGCCGCCGCGAGGGCCGAGACGATCAGCCAGCCGATGGCTGAGCGGATGCGCAGAACCGTGAGGTAGCCGCGCTCCAGCGATTGTAGCGGAACAGGTTCAAACGCCATGACTGTCCTTATGCGCCTGCCCCGGCCCGTTCCTCAAGCGCCGGCCCTGACGCGGCCCCGGGTCAATCGGATTTCGACTTACGGCCCGTCGGTTACGCGCCCTTAACCGCGATGATTCACCAATCGCCCTTCAAGCTGTACGGGGCCGCGTTTCCATGTCCGAGTTCAAGACCGACGTCCTTCATCGTGGCGACTGCATCGAGGTGCTGCGGTCCCTGCCCGACGCCTGCGTCGACATGGTCTTCGCAGACCCGCCCTATAACCTCCAGCTGGGCGGCGACCTGCTGCGGCCGGACAATTCCAAGGTCGACGCGGTCGACGACGACTGGGACAAGTTCGACAGTTTCGCCGCCTATGACGCCTTCACGCGCGAGTGGATGACGGAGTGCCGGCGCATCCTGAAGCCCGAGGGGTCGATCTGGGTGATCGGCAGCTATCACAATGTCTTCCGCCTCGGCTCCGCGATCCAGGACCTGGGCTTCTGGGTGCTGAACGACATCATCTGGCGCAAGTCGAACCCGATGCCGAACTTCAAGGGCACGCGCTTCACCAACGCCCATGAGACCCTGATCTGGGCCGCCCGCAGCCGGGACCAGAAGCGCTACACCTTCAACTACGACGCCCTGAAGGCCTTCAACGAGGACGTCCAGATGCGGTCCGACTGGACCCTGGCCCTGTGCACGGGCGAGGAGCGGATCAAGGACGCCGAGGGCAAGAAGGCCCATCCGACCCAGAAGCCCGAAGGCCTGCTGCACCGGGTGCTGATGGCCGCGACCCGGCCCGGCGACGTGGTGCTGGACCCCTTCTTCGGCACCGGCACCACCGGGGCGGCGGCCAAGCGGCTGGGCCGTCACTGGATCGGCATCGAGCGCGACGAGACCTATGCCAAGGTCGCCGAAAAGCGGATCAAGGCGGTGATCCCGGCCGCGCCCGAGGACCTGGTGGTCATGGGCTCGCGCAAGGCCGAGGTGAAGGTGCCGTTCGGCGCCCTGGTCGAGGCCGGCCTGCTGGCGCCGGGCGACAAGCTGTACTGCCCGCGCGGCGACCGCGAAGCGCGGGTGCGGGCCGACGGCTCGCTGGTCGCCGGCGAACTGACCGGCTCGATCCACAAGCTGGGGGCCCTGTTCGAGAACGCCCCGGCCTGCAACGGCTGGACCTACTGGCGCTTCAAGACCGACCAGGGGCTCCGGTCGATCGACGCCCTGCGCGCCGAGGTCCGCGCGGGGATGCAGTAGAACTCAGGCCAGTCCACGCTCCAGCGCCTTCCTGAACACCGTCGGCAGGGACGTCAGTGCCTCTTCCGGGTCGGTCCAGATAAAGTCGCCCCCGCCGTCAGCGACCCGCACGGTCAGCGTCAGCGAAAAATGGGTGAAGACGTGGTCGATCGCGCCCGCCTCGCGCCAGTCGGCGGCGACGGACGGGACGGTCCCGGCGGCTTCGGCCGCCCACTCGGAGGTCGGCAGGCCCAGCATCCCGCCCAGCAATCCCTTGTCCGGCCGCCGCACCAGGCCCACCCGGCCCTGGGCGTCCCGCAGCACCCATGCGACCCCGGTCCGATGGGGCCGGTCGGCCTTCTTCGTCTTCAGCGGCCAGCGGCCTGGATCGCCGGACGCAAACGCGGCGCACCAAGCGGTCAAAGGACAGGCCTCGCACAACGGCCTGCCCGGCCGGCAGACCGTCGCGCCGAGGTCCATCAGGGCCTGCGGCCAGTCGCCCGGCCGGTCGTCGGCGACCAGCGTCGCGGCGAGGCGCTTGAGTTCAGGCTTTGCGGCAGGCAGCGGCGTCCCGACGGCGAACAGCCGCGCCATGACCCGCTCGACATTGCCGTCGACCACATTGGCCGGGCGGTCGAAGGCGATGGCGGCCACGGCGGCGGCGGTATAGGCGCCGACCCCCGGCAGGGCCAGCAGGCCGGCCTCTGTGTCCGGAAACACACCGGCATGCGCGTTCGCCACCGCTCGCGCGCAGGCCAGCAGGTTGCGGGCCCGGGCGTAGTAGCCGAGGCCCGCCCAGGCGGCCATGACGTCGCTGTCCGCCGCGGCCGCCAGGTCCGAAACCGTCGGCCAGCGGGCGGTGAAGGCCTCGAAATAGGGTGTGGCGTGCGGCGTGGTGGTCTGCTGCAGCATCACCTCGGACAGCCAGACCCGGTAGGGATCGGGCGCCGGCGACCCGGGCCGCGCGCGCCAGGCCAGCGAACGCCCATTGGCGTCATACCAGTCCAGCAGGGCGGTGCGGAGAGCGGCGGGAGACATCGACCGTGCATAGCCCCGGCGGGCGCGGGCGCCCACCCGGAACAGCAACCGATCAGTCGCTCGAAGGCACCACGCCGGTCGTCGTGAGCCGCCAGATCAGCTGTCGCGAATTGGCCTGGGCCCGCTTCTGGAACATCCGCCACACCGGCAAGGTCCGCGCGTCGTGGACCACGTCATAGCCGCCCGGGCCGCGGCACAGATATCCGGAGACGACGAGTTGCTTCAGATGCCGGCGGACCGTCTCCTCGGGAAGTCCGAGCCGCGCGGCGACAACCGAGCCCCGCACCGGCCCAAAGGTCGCTCCCAGCGCCGCCAGCGCGCCGCCCCGGGCCGGCATCTGGGGCGACAGGCGCAGCTGACCGCCGACTGACTGGCACACGGTCAGCAGGATGTGACAGGCCATCAGGCTCATCCCCGACGTCAGTTCCCGCGTATAGGCCGTATCGCGGAGCACATGGGCGGTGCTGAGCCGCATGGCCGCCCAGGCGACCGGCCAGACCGGGTGGGCCAGACAGCTGTCGGCTTTCAGGCCGAAGGCCCGGATCAGGCCCAGTCCGCGGACGAAATCGTTGAGGGCGTCGAGGTAGCGCGGCACCGCCGGCAGGAACCATTCCGAGACCAGGGTGGCGTTCGGAAGGACGTAGCCTGCAGCGGTTCGATGAAGCACGCCGCTCGCGACCAGACCGGCCAGTCGGGCCCGGGCCGTCTCTCGCGGAATATCCAGAAAGTGGGCGATGCTCAGGGCGTTGGCGGGTCGACGCAGGTCGTCGGGATAGGCGGCGTCCAGCGGCTGATGGCGACGGCTGATGTCCGGATCGGCATCCAGATGGCCGACGTTGGCGTCCAGGATGGCGGGCAGAAGCAGGCTGCTCACGAGGTCGCCGTCAAGCAGGTCCCGGGTGATGGCGATATAGGCCAGTTGCAGCCGCACACACAGCCAGGCCACCTTGGCCCGCTGTATGGTCGTCATCACATCGTTGCCCCCTGTCGCCCAGCCGGCGCCATAGGGGGCTCCAACCGAAAGGCTGTGTTCTCCAGGGCTGGTCAGCGGACCGTCCGCCCGGCTGCAGGCGCCGGCTGGAACAGTTGCTGACCGGCGAGCGTCAGAGCCCAGCGATAGCTGCCGGCGCCCAGCGGCAGCCAGAGCAGGGGCACCGCCTTCCGGGAGGCCAGCCAGTTCAGGTAGACGTCGAAGGCGGCATAGACCTCGGTTCTGAGCGCCGCTTCGGCCGGACAGGGTCGACCGCTGCGCCGAAGCGCGATCTGATCCGCCACGGCCTGACGATGGGCGCACCCGCCGAGGGCATGCAGGGCCTCGAGGATCTCGACCATCACCGGGTCGATGTGACGCGCACGGCCGCCCCCGACCCGGCGCTTGTGTTCGAAATAGCTGACGACAGCGCCCACGCCCGACCCCTCACGCACCGGCTTGGTAACCGGTAACAGTCAGTAGGAAGGCTCGATCCGGGGGGTCAATAACAGCGGTACCGAGAATGACGGTTTGCGGGTGCGCGACAACGCCGCGCCGCAGGGTGAACGACGCGTGCGACGTCCGTCGGGATGGACTAGGGTGGAGACATGCAACGCCGCCTTCCCACCGACGCCGAAGCCCGCGAAATCCTGTCGCGCCGGCGCACGCGTCCGGCCCCGCGCCCGACGCCGAAGGCCGGTCGGGCGCTGCAGGGCCTGATCAAGGAGCTGGACGGCAAGTTCGGACGCGGCGCCGCGGCGCTGGAGCCGCGCTGGCGCGAGATCGTCGGCGACCGGCTGGCGCGGGTCACCCGGCCGCAGAAGCTGACCAAGGGCCGTGGCGGTGCCGGCGGGACGCTGGAGTTGCGCGTCGCCGGCCCGGCCGCCCTGCTGGTGCAGCATCAGTCCGAGGACATCCTGGCGCGGGTCAATCTGTTTCTCGGCGCGGGGACGGTCGAACGGTTGAGGATCGCCCAGGGGCCGGTCAAGCCGCCGTCGGATATCGCCGCACCCCCGAAGCGCCGGCCCGCCGCCCAACCCCTCGCCGCCCATGAAGAGGCCGAACTGAAGGCCGCCCTCGACGCCGCGCCCGAAGCGTTGAAGGGCCCCCTGGAACGGCTGGGCCGCGCGGTTCTGGGCGATCCGGACAAGGGCCGCGACCGTTCGGGAGGCTGAGCGGAGCGCCCGCCGGGAAAGACCGCTTGACCTTATTTCGATGTTTAGCTAAACACTGAGTCATGAACAAGGTTTTCAAGGCTCTCGCCGACCCCACGCGCCGCCGCGTGCTGGAACTGCTGCGCCAGCGGCCGATGACCGCCGGTGAATTGAGCGAACAGTTCGCCGTCTCCCGGCCGACCATGTCGGCGCATTTCAATGTCCTGCGCGAGGCGGATCTGATCGACGCACACAAACAGGGCACGACCATCACCTACCGGCTCAAGCTGTCCGTCCTTGAGGACGCCCTGCTGGGTTTCAGCCAGACCTTCGGCATCGGCAATGTCGCCGCGCCCCGCCCCTCCAAGGGAGACCCATCATGAGCCCCCGGATCACGACGGCGATCGTCATCGCCCTGCTGTTTCTCGCCGCCGCCGCCGGCCTGCGCTACGCCGGGGACGCCGGCCTGATCGGGGCGGACGGCGCCCGAAGGGCCCTGCAGATCCTGATCGGCCTGGGGCTGGCCGGCTACGCCAATCTGATGCCCAAACGTATCGGCGGCGCGCCGCGCTCGCCCCTCGTGGAGCGCCGCACCCAGGCCGCCCTGAGGGTCGGCGGCTGGTCCCTGACCCTGGCGGGCCTGACCCAGGCGGCGCTGTGGACCTTCGCCCCCCTGGCGGTCGCCGACGTCGGTTCGCTGGCGGCGGTCGCGGCCGCCCTGACGTTGACGCTCGGCTACACCCTGCGGGCCTTCACCGCCTGCGGCCGCGCCCCGGACACCCCGACCGTCCGCTAGAGCGTCCCGCCGCTCACCGCCCACGACCCCGGACGCCTTCCAGCGGACCTTACCGGTCCGGGGCTTTCGCTCGCCCGCATCCCGGCCTCACCCCCTGCCTTCCACGAACGGACTCCGACATGTCGCCTTCCCGACCCCTCAAGATCGCCGCCGCCCTCATCGGACTGCTCGCCGCCGCCCCCCCGCCGGCCGCCGCCCTCGCCCAGGACGCCGCCGCCCCTGTCCGGGCCGTGGCCCCGGCCCGGGGAACAGGACCGGCCCTGTGGGTCGTGCGCGACGCCGACTCCGTCCTCTATCTCTTCGGGACCATGCACCTGCTGCGGCCGACCACGGCCTGGGGCTCCGACCGGATCGACCGGGCCTTCGCCTCGGCCTCGCAACTGATCCTCGAGGTCGCCGCCCCCGCCGACCAGAGCGTGCTGATGCCGCTCATCCGTCAGCACGGACTCTCGCCCGACCGGCCCCTGACGGAGCTGCTCACTTCAGAGGAACAGGCGGCGCTGGACGTCGTCGCCCGCACCATCGGCTCCAGCGCGGAGAACATGGCGCCGATGCGCCCCTGGCTGGCCGGCGTGACGGTGCAGAGCGCTTCCATCCTGCGCGCGGGTTATGCGGCGGACTCCGGGGTGGAGCCCATCCTCAAGGCGCGCGCCGGGGCCAGGGGCATGGCGGTCTCCGGGTTCGAGACCCCGGATGAGCAGATCCGCATGCTGGCCGGTTTCCCGGAAGAGGGGCAGGTCGCCTTTCTTCGGCGCGCCCTCGAGACCTTCGACAGCGCGCCGACGGATGTCGACCTCATGGTCGAGGCCTGGGCGACCGGCGATGTCGACGCCCTCCGGGCCGTGGTCGTCGACCCGCTGCGCGCCACGCCGTTGCTCTATGACGCGCTGCTGGTGCGCCGGAACACTCGCTGGGCGGATCAGATCCAGACCCTGCTGGAAGGCTCGGGCACGGTCTTCATCGCCGTCGGCGCCATGCATCTGGCCGGCGATGACAGCGTGCAGGCGATCCTCGGGCGGCGCGGCGTGCCGGTCGAGACGGCGCCCTGACCCCGCGATCCCGGGGCGCAGCGAAGCGAGGCCGCTGGCGTGGCGGAACATCTTTGGCTAGATCGACAGTTCAGCGATAGACTGTCTGTCGCAGCCACGACGTCTGTTCCCGCCCCCAGCGCGCGCATTTCCGGGGAATCGCGCGATGCTTCGGTTCCTTCCCCGCGCCGATTGAGGATTACCCATGAGCGCCCAGACCAAATACGCCGCCATGAGCCGCCGCGCGGCGATGACCGCCGCGGCCCTGGCCGCCATGGCGACGCTGGCCGGTTGCGGCGGCGGGGGCGCGGGCGCCGCCGCCGAGGGCGACATGGCCATGGGCGCCGCCGAGGCCGACGCCAAGGTCACCGTGGTCGAATACGCCTCGGTCACCTGCGGCGTCTGCGCCGCCTGGCACGAGGAAACCTGGCCCGCCTTCAAGGCGGCCTATGTCGACACCAACAAGGTCCGTTTCGTGTTCCGCGAACTGCCGACGGGCCCGGTCAATGTCGCCGTGGCCGGCTTCATGATCGCCCGCTGCGCCGGCGAGGACAAATATTTCGACGTCATCCATGGCATCATGGAAAGCCAGCGGGAGTGGCAGCAGGGCGTCAATCCGCGCGACACCCTGTTCCGCATCGGCAACGGCGCCGGCCTGAGCAACCAGGAGATCGAGGCCTGCATCAAGGACCCTGAAAACGTCCAGGCCGCCGACGCCCGGGCCCGCGCGGCCCAGGCCGCCGGGGTGGACGGCACGCCCTCCTTCTATGTCAACGGCGTCAAGGTGGTGTCGCCGGGCTCGACCAGCGGCGCGACCATGGCCGACCTGTCGCGGGCGATCGACGCCGAACTGGCCAAGGGCTGAGTGCAGCCGTGACCAGCCGGCGACGGTCCCTGCTGTTCCTCGCGCTGGCGCTGACGGCGCCGGCGTTCGTGGCTGCCGCGTCGGGGGCGGACTCCGCCCTCGCGCGGCAGGCGGTCGCCCCGGCGACGGCGGCGGATCGCAGCATCGGTCGTGCTGACGCTCCGGTGACGGTGATCGAATACGCCTCCTTCGCCTGCAACCACTGCGCCGACTGGCATCGTTTCGTCTATCCGGTGTTCAAGACGCGGTTCATCGACACCGGGCAGGTCCGGCTGGTGTTCCGCAACCTGCCGACCCTGCCCGAAGAGATCTCGCTTCCGGGCGCCGCCCTGGCCCGCTGCGCGGCGCCGGAACGGTTCTTCGACGTCGCCTCAGCCCTCATGCTGGGGCAGGATGCGGTGGTGCGGGGCGGCGCGCGCGAGGACTGGTACGCCCCCGCCATCGCCGTCAGCGGCCGCACCCAGGCCCAGCTGGACGCCTGCGTCACGACCCCCGCGACCCGCAACGCCATCAACCGCGACATCGACAGCGCCCATGCCGCCGACGTCCACACCACCCCCAGCTTCTTCGTCAACGGCCGCCGGGTGACGGACCGCTCGCTGGGCGGGCTGGAGGTCGCGATCCGGGCGGCCGCCGCAGGCCAGTGACCGCGTAGGAACCCATGCAGTTCCAGCGCCTCCGGCTCGTCGGCTTCAAATCCTTCGTCGATCCCGCCGAGGTGCATATCGAGCCCGGCCTCACCGGAGTGGTCGGCCCCAACGGCTGCGGCAAGTCCAATGTGCTGGAGGGCCTGCGCTGGGTCATGGGCGCCAACTCGGCCAAGGCCATGCGCGGCCAGGGGATGGACGACGTCATCTTCGCCGGCGCCGCCGACCGGCCGCCGCGCAACCACGCCGAAGTCCAGCTGACCATCGACAACGCCCAGCGCCGGGCGCCCCAGCCCTTCACCGACAGCCCGATGCTGGAGGTGTCGCGCCGCATCGACCGGGGCCAGGGCTCGACCTATCGCATCAACGGCAAGGAGGTGCGGGCCCGCGACGTCCAGTTGCTGTTCGCCGACGCCTCGACGGGGGCCAACAGCCCGGCGCTCGTCCGGCAAGGCCAGATCAGCGAACTGATCGCCGCCAAGCCGCAGAACCGCCGCCGTATCCTCGAGGAGGCCGGCGGCGTGGCCGGTCTGCACACGCGGCGGCACGAAGCCGAGCTGCGGCTCAAGGCGGCCGAGTCCAATCTCGACCGTCTGGACGACATCGGCCGCGAGCTGGAGACGGCGCTGACGCGGCTGAGGCGCGAGGCGCGGCAGGCCGAACGCTACAAGAAGATTTCCGCCGAGATCCGCGCCCTGCAGGCGGCCCTGCTGTTCGTGCGCTGGAATGACGCCCGCGTGGCCGCCGAGGCGGCGGCGCAGGAACTGGCGGACGCCGAACGGGCGGTCGGCGAGGCGACCTCCGCCTCCAGCCGGGCCCAGACCGCGGCCCTGTCGGCCCAGGAAGCCCTGAAGCCCGCCCGCGAGGAGGACGCCGTCGCCGGCGCCCTGCTGCACCGCGCCAGCCTTGAACGCGACCGGCTCGACATGGCCGAACAGGCCGCGCGCGCCGAGGTCGAGCGGCTGACGGCCGAGGCCGCCCGCATCGCCGCCGACATCGAACGCGAGACGGCCATGGCCGGGGACGCGGGCGACGAACTGACCCGGCTGGGCGCGGCGCTGGAGACCCTGACTGCCGAAATCGCCGGGGCGCCGACGCGCGGGCCCGAGCTGGAAGCCGCCCTCGCCGCCGCCGAGGACGCCCGCAAGGCCGCCGACGCCGAGGTCGAGCGCGTCGCCGGCGCCGCCGCCTCGGTCGAGGCCCGCGTCAACGCCGAAAGCGCCCGCAAACGCGACGCCGAGGCGCGGGTCGCGCGGGCCGAGGCGCAACTGGGCTCGGCGCAGTCCGAACGCGCGGCGCTCGGCCCGCTGGAGACGCCGGAGATCGAGGCGGCGAAGACGACGCTGGAGGCGGCCCGGTCCGAATTGGCGGCGGCGCGCGCGGCGGTCGAGGCGGCCGAGACGGAACGCGGCGACCGCGCCCGCGCCGAG
>JAHKAM010000085.1 GCA_018826515.1 Alphaproteobacteria bacterium | reverse complement strand
TCACCCCGCACACCAAATTCCTGGCCGAGGCCTATATCCTGACCAAGGAAGAGGGCGGCCGTCACACCCCGTTCTTCACCAACTACCGCCCGCAGTTCTACTTCCGCACCACGGACGTGACCGGCATCGTGCACCTTAAAGAGGGTGTCGAGATGATCATGCCCGGCGACAACGCCGAGCTGAACGTCGAGCTGATCACCCCGATCGCCATGGACCAGGGCCTGCGCTTCGCCATCCGCGAAGGCGGCCGCACGGTTGGAGCAGGCGTCGTTTCGAAGATTACGGAGTAATCTCGAAACGAGCGCCGTGTGCGACAGGCGCACACGGAGGCGGCGCCGGCGTGGTCTCCAAGATCACCGAATAAGCCCGGTCATCTGACCCGAATACAGAACGGCCCCCGGAGCGATCCGGGGGCCGTTTTGCTGTCGGAAGGCCGGGCGGGCCGACCTAGGTGAATCGCACTTCGACCCCGGGCTTGACCGCGCCGGCCAGCTGTTCGGCGTCCCAGTTGGTCAGGCGCACGCAACCGCTGGACGCGGTCTTGCCGATTTTCGCCGGATCCGGCGTGCCGTGGATGCCATAGGTGTCGCGCGACAGGTCGATCCAGACCGAGCCGACCGGATTGTTCGGCCCCGGCGGCACCACGACCTTGTCGCCGCCCTCGCCATAGCTGACGCGCGACGGGTCGTAGGTGTAGTTGGGCTCGGGCGCGATCGCCCGCACCGTGTGGGTCCCCGACGGGGAGGGCATTTCGCCGCTGCCGATGGTGGCGGGGTAGAAGGCCAGCAGCTTTCCGTCGGCGTCGAAGGCGCGGAGCGAGCTCTCGTCCTTGTCGATGACGATCCGGGCGACCTCGCCCTGAAGTTCATTGGGGCCGGTCGAGGCCACGACGATGGTCTGGCCGGCGCGGCTGAAATCGACGCCGGGATTGAGGGCGTCGAGCAGGGCCTCGCTCATGTGGAATTTCTCGGCCAGGGCTTCGCGTGCGTCGGCGTAGCCGACCGTCTCGAGCCGCCCCATGGCGGCGATGTCCTCCGGAACCTCGCCGATGAAGGGGCCGGCCACGTCCTCGGCGGTAAGGGTGTGGTCGCTGAGCACCCGGCCGCCGTCGCCGGCGGCCAGCCGCTCGAAGACGGCGGCGTCCAGCTCGCCGTCAACGCTCAGATCGTTGGCCTCCTCGAAGGCGGCGATGGCCTGACGGGTGTTCTCGCCGCCGAGGCCGTCGACGATCCCGGGGGAGAAACGGGTCCGGTCCAGCAGGATCTGGGCGCGGACCATGGCCGGGTCGGGTCGGGCGTCCTCCGGCAGGGCGCCGCTGACGGCCCCGCCGCGACCCGCCGCCGCGCCGTCGGCGGGTCGTTGGCCGCTCGCCCGGCCATCGGGCGCGTCGCCGTCCTGCGGGGCGGCGGGGGCGGGTGCGGGCGGAGTGAACGTCGCCTGCTCGATCGCGTCGCGGAGGCGCGTGGCCGCCTCTGCGGCCGGATCGGGCGGCGCGGCAGCGCGCGGCTCGCGGGTGTCGCCACTGCAGGCTGTCGCGGCCAGCAGGGGCAGGGCGGCGAAGAGTGCGAGGCGGGTGCGGCGGCGAACGGTCATCGGGAACTCCGGACTGGGGGAGTCAGACCAACCCCGCGCGGCCCCGGGCGTTCCGTCCCCGCGACCGCCGGGGGTCAGGTGTTGGGCTCTCCGGTGGCGGGGTCCGTGGCGGTTTCGCCCGAGTTGGACGAGCCTTCCGATCCCCTCGGCTCGGTCGCCGGATGAGGCGGCTCGCCTTCCCGGGCCGGTGTGCGCAGATCTTCGTTCTCGGTTCCGCGATTGTCTGGACGTGCGTCGGTCATTGAGGCTCCGGAAGGACGACAGGGTCTGGAACGGCAACGCCTGTCGCGGCCCAAGGCTCCGCACAGATTTCGTTCACCATGAACGCTCACCGGCCTGAAACGGGCGGCGGGTTACACCGTGGCGGGTAGGGCGGTCCGAGGCGGATCGCCGAAGGACAGCTGCATGGCTCCGCTGAAGGTAGAAATCGTCGCGGTCGAGGCGCTCGGCGAGGCTGAGTGGTCCGAGTGGCGCGCCATCCTGGCGGCCAATCCGGCGCTGGCCAGCCCCTATTTCCGCCCCGAATTCGCCCGGATAGCGGGCGGCGTCAGCCCGAGGGCGTCGGTGGCCGTGTTTTCGCGCGGCGGCCGGACCGTCGGCTTCTTCCCGCATCAGCGGCGCGGCGGGGCGGTTCAGCCGCTGGCGGCGCCGATGAACGACTACCACGGCGTCATCGCCCGTCCCGGGCTGGCCCCTTCCCTGGAAGAGGTCGCGGAGGCGCTCGGCGCCGCGCGGCTGAACCTGACGGCCTGGGTGGGGCCGACGGCGCTCGGCGAGGATCGCCGCACGGTCCAGGTCGAACTGGGCGACGAGGGCTATGACGGCTGGTACGCCGGGCGTCGCGCGACGCACGGCAAATTCTTCAAGGACAAGGAGCGGGCGCGCCGCAGCATGGAAGGCGAGCTGGGGCCGCTGCGGGTCGAGCGCGATCTGCGCGATCCGGCCCTGCTGGACTGGCTGATCGATCTCAAGCGCGACCAGTACCGGCGTACAGGGCGGCACGACATCTTCGCCTGCGGCTGGACCGCCGACCTGCTGCACGCCCTGCTGCGGGCGGAGGGCGACGGCTTCGGCGCCTCCATGGCGGCCCTGTGGGCCGGCGACCGGCTGACGGCGGTGGAGTATTCGCTGCACGCGGGCGACCAGTATCATTTCTGGTTCCCGGGCTATGAGCCCAGCCTGTCGCGCTGTTCGCCCGGCATATTGCTGAGCATGGAGACCATGCGGCTGGCGGCGGAGCACGGCTATCGCACCTTCGATTTCGGGTTCGAGGGCGAGCACTACAAGAAATATTTCTGCAACGGCTTCAAGGTCGTGCGCGAGGCGGTGGTGCTGAAGCCCGGCCTCGGCGCCGCCGTGAGCCAGGCGGCGGTCGGGGCGCTGAACCTGGCCGGGGGCGACCGGGGCGACCGGCTGCGCACCAGCGTGCGGCGGCGCTGGGCCGCCATCGAGGCCTGCGAGACGACCCCGGGCGCGCGCATGAAGGGCGCCATGCAGGCCGCGGGCGCGGCCCTCGCGAAGGTGAAAACCTCCACCAACCGTGTTTCGGCCTGAGCCAGATGAAGAACAACACCCGGACCCGCACCCGCTACGCCGGCCCCATCGCCGAGGCCGCCGTCCATCCCCATGGCCTGGTGGATCAGGGCTTCGCCTCCGACGCGGCCCTGGCGGCCACGCTGGATCGCTATCCGGCCGAGCTCTTCGACATCAATCTGTACGACTATGACGACGAGGGTCAGGTCTCGCTGCGCACCGGCGCGCGCGGGCGGCTCAACGGCGAGGAACTGCTGGCGGCGATCCAGCAGGGCCGGCTGTGGGTCAATCTGAGGTCGGTCGAGACCGGCTGGCCCGAACTGTGGTCCGCGGCCATGGGCGAGTTCGACAGGGTGAAGGGGGCCTATGCCGGACTACGGGCGGTGAACAGCTCCGGCCAGTTGATCCTGTCCTCGCCCAAGGCGCGGGTGCCCTATCATTTCGACGCGGCGGGGGTGGTGCTGTTCCACATGCGCGGCCGCAAGCGGATCTTCGTCTATCCGGGCGACGAGGCGCATCTGGCCGAGATCGACATGGAGCAGGTGGTGTCGCGCCAGACGACGGAAGAACTGCCCTATGTCCGCGCCTTCGAGGCCGACGCCCAGGTCATGGACCTGGAGCCGGGTCAGGCCCTGACCTGGCCCTTCTATGCGCCGCACCGGGTCGAGAACCTGGACCGGTTCTGCGTCTCCCTGTCGGTCGAGTTCCAGACCTGGCCGACCCGGTTCCGCAACGGAGCCCTGTTCACCAACGCCGTCCTGCGCAGTCGCGGCGCGCGGCCGCGGATGACCGACCGGATGACCACGCCGGAGCTGGCCGCGCGCTGGGCCGCCTCGCTGGCCCTGAAGCGGGCGGGCGCGCTGAAGAGCCGGATCGCGACGTTCGAGCGCGATTTCGAGCCCGAGGTCGGCGCCGCGGACGGGGCCGGCGCCTTGCGCGCCTGACGATCCGGCGCGCTTTCTTACAACGAGGTCATGACCTCGATTTAAAGTGACTTGGCGACGCGACGGTCGCACTTTCCGGACACAGACCGGAGAGGGAACCCTGTCATGAAACCTGCTATCGCTTCCGCCGTCGTCTTCGCCGCCGCCGCTGTCATGGCCGCCCCGGCCTTGGCCAGCGCGGGCCCCGAAGTCGAAATCCGCAACGCCGTGGCCCGGGTGGCCGTGGTGGTCGAGGACCGCACCGATATCGCCGTCGAGGTCGAGCAGGGCGCGTCCGGCCTGCCGGCCATCCAGGTCAGCCGGGACGGCGCCGAGGTTCGCATCGACGGCGGCCTTCGCCGTCGCGGCTTCCTCAACCGGCGGAGTGTCATTCGTGAATGCCGGTCCGGTCCCGACAACGCCCAAAGGCCGGGGGACGGCGCCTCGGTCGAGGTCCGGGACCACGGCCGGATCAATCTATCCGACGCCCCTCTGATCGTCATTCGCACGCCCCGCAACGTGGATGTATCCGCTTCGGGCGCCGTGTTCGGTTCGATCGGCCGGGGGGCCGCGGCCGTGGAGCTCGGCAACAGCGGCTGCGGCTACTGGAATGTGGCCAATACCGAGGGCCCCGTGGGGGTCAGCATCATGGGGTCGGGCGACGTGCGCGTCGGAACCTCGTCGTCTCTCGACATAAGCATCGCCGGATCGGGGTCGGTGATGGCGGGCGCCACCCGCAATCTTGAAACCTCCATCGCAGGCTCAGGCGATGTCGCCGTGGCCCGGATCGACGGTCCGCTGGACGTCTCGATCGCCGGTTCGGGCGATGTCATGGTCCGGGACGGAACCAGCCCGGACGTCAGCATCTCCATCATGGGATCGGGCGACGTCGAGTTCGGCGGGGTGGCCGGGGACGTCAGCGTCTCCGTCGCCGGCGGCGGCGATGTGACCATCGCCCGGGCGACCGGCTCTGTCAGCCGCTCGATCGCCGGCAGCGGAGACATTCGCATCGGCAACTGATCCCCCTCAGCCGCCGTGTGTGGGAAGGCCCGGGAGCGTGGAACCCTCCGGGCCTTCTTCACGTCCGACAGGGGCGCAAGGATCAGCCCCCGACCGTGTCCATGTGTTCGACGGCTTCCAGCACGCACATCCGGTATATGGAGCTGCTGTCGTTGATGCATTTCTGCCAGTTGTCGGAGAAGGCGTCGTGCACGTTGTTGCAGACGTTGATGTTCCGCTCGAGGCCCGCCCTGCAGTACCGGAGGCGAGGATGCTCGGTCTCTTGCGTCACGGCGACCCCGGCGGAACCGAGGGTCAGGGCGAGGGCCAGTGAAACGGTGGCGGCGCGGCGCATGAACGACCTCCTTCGAACTGTGCCGGTCCATGGCTCAACGATTTGTTAACCCTGTCCAGAGAACTCGCCTGAAACGTGTAGAAGGGCGGGGATAAGGCCCTGTCAGAAACGGGAGGGACTCCGGAAGCGTGACGGTGACTAGCGTCGGGCGTCCAGCGGAGTCTCGCCGATGAAAACCCCCGACCTCGTGATCGCCGCAGTCCTCCTGCTGGCCGCCGCCGCGCCCGCGCGCGCCCAGACCCCGCCCGAGGGGCTGGTGTGGATGGCGCTGAACGAGATCAACGCCGAGTCTTTCGACCGGGACGATCCGACCAACCGGCCGCCGCTGGTCACGCGGGTCCCGGACGGCATGCTGCGGCCCGTGGATGTCTCGCCCGACGGGCGGACGGACTGGCTTGTGGATTTCGGCGCGGCGGGGTTGTCGAGCTTTTGCGGCACCGGAGGCTGCACGCAGGTCCTCTATGTCTCCGGCGGAGACACCGGCTTCATCCGCGCCTTCGACGCCCGGACGCTGGCGTTCGACGTGGTCGAGCGGGACGGCGAGACCCGGATCGAAGCCCGGGTGCATCATCTGAACTGCCGACCGGACCAGGCGGAATGCTGGTTCGCCTGGACCTGGGACGCCGCGCTGGACCGCCTGGTCGAGCGTCCCGCCGCCGACGGCCTGACCCGGCTGGAGGGCGGGGGCTTCGAACCCGTCGACAGGCTGCGCGCCGATACGCCCGACGATCTGCCGGAGGAACTGTCCGCGGCCTGGTTCGGCGGGCGGCTGACCTGCCGGGACTACAGCGACGACGGCTTCACCACCCTGCGGCCCGAATTCCGCAGCGTCCCTGACATCGACGGCGACGGTCGGCGGGACTGGATCGAGATCCCGCCTGTCTGCGCCGAACAGAATGCCGGGGTGGACCAGTTCTCCCTGTGGGTCACCGCCGGGGATGAGGCGCTCGAGGAAGTCTATCACTCGGAGTTCGAGCGCTATCCCTCGATCGACATTGGTGCGACGCCGGCGACGGTGCTTGAGAACCCGGCCTGCGGCCATGGCCCACCCTGTCCGGACACCCGCCTTCGGTGGGACGGGGGAGCTCAGCGGTTCGTGCTCGGCGGCCGCTGACGGCGGCGGGGCTGAAATCCCCGCTCCGACACAGTTTCGCCGCTTGACGAAAGGGGACTCAATCGTCATAAGCGCCAACTCTTGTTGGACCGGCTGTGCATCCCGCGTGTTTTTGGGATGCAGACGCGGTTCGCGGGAACGACCTCGGACCCTGTTCTTTGCAGTGACCCAGGACTTCAACGGCCTTCGCGGTTCGCTGCGTGGGCCGATCGTTTTTGCGGACGTGCGTACTCTGAAGGCATTCGTGCCTGAAGGCCTCCGGTCTTTGAAATGGTTCACAGGGACGCAGGTTCGCCTGCTTGGGAAATACGACCGATATGGATCAAAGCATCCGCATCAGGCTCAAGGCCTTCGATCACCGCGTCCTCGACTTTTCGACGCGCGAAATCGTCAACACGGCCAAGCGCACGGGCGCGACCGTTCGCGGTCCGATCCCGCTGCCGACCCTGATCGAAAAGTTCACCGTGAACCGCTCGCCGCACGTCGACAAGAAGTCGCGCGAGCAGTTTGAAATCCGCACGCACAAGCGTGTCCTCGATATCGTCGACCCCACCCCGCAGACTGTGGACGCGCTCATGAAGCTCGACCTGTCCGCCGGTGTGGATGTCGAGATCAAGATTTAATAAGAAAGAGGCGGGATCCGATGCGCACGGGCGTGATCGCCAAGAAACTGGGTATGACGCGTGTCTTCGCTGAAGACGGCGCGCATGTTCCAGTCACGATCTTGCAGCTGGATGGCTGTCAGGTCGTGGGTCAGCGGACTCAGGAGCGGGACGGCTACGTCGCCCTGCAGCTGGGTGCTGGCTCCAAAAAGGCCAAGAACACCAACAAGGCCCAACGCGAGTCCTTCGCGAAGCTTGAGGTGGAGCCGAAGGCCTATGTCACCGAGTTCCGCATCGATGCGGACGCCATGATGGATGTGGGCTCCGAGTTCTCGGCCGACCACTTCGTCGCCGGCCAGAAGGTCGACGTCCAGGCCGAGACCATCGGCAAGGGCTTCGCCGGCGCCATGAAGCGCTGGAACTTCGGCGGCCTGCGGGCGTCGCACGGCGTCTCGGTCTCGCACCGTTCGCACGGTTCGACCGGTCAGCGTCAGGATCCGGGCAAGACGTTCAAGGGCAAGAAGATGGCCGGCCACTATGGCTGTGAAGTCGTCACCACCCAGAACCTCACCGTGTTCCGCGTCGACGTCGAGCGTGGTCTGCTGCTGATCAAGGGCGCTGTCCCCGGTCACGAGGGCACCTGGGTCAAGGTCCGCGACGCCATCAAGAAGGCCCGTCCGGCCGACGCCCCGTTCCCGGGCGGCGTGAAGTCGAACGGCAAGGCTTCGGCCGAGCAACCCGCCGCCGCGGAAACGCCGGCTGAGGACGTTGCCGCGGTCGAAACCACCGAAGGCGGTGAAGCGTAATGAAACTCTCTGTCATCAAACTCGACGGCAAGGCCGCCGGTGACGTCGAACTGTCGGACGCCGTTTTCGGCATCACCGACATTCGCGGCGATATCCTGGCCCGTTACGTCAACTGGCAACTGGCCAAGCGTCGCGCCGGCACCCACAAGGTCCAGACCCGGAACGAGAACTCTCGCACCGGCAAGAAGATGTACAAGCAGAAGGGAACCGGCGGCGCTCGTCACGGTTCGCGTCGCGCCCCGCAGTTCGTCGGCGGTTCGCGCGCCTTCGGCCCGATCGTTCGCGATCACGGCTTCTCCCTGCCGAAGAAGGTCCGCGCCCTGGCCCTGCGTCACGCGCTGTCGGCCAAGGTCGTCGCCGGTGACCTGGTCATCGTCGACAACATCTCGCTGAAGGACGCCAAGACCGCCGGTCTGCG
>JAHKAM010000077.1 GCA_018826515.1 Alphaproteobacteria bacterium | reverse complement strand
GAGAGGTCGGTGAAGAGGGTTCTCTCTCCGCGAGAGACCGTGAGGGCGGAGACGGTAATCATCGGATTTCCCTCCCCCGCCGGGGGAGGGTGGTCGCGCAGCGACCGGGTGGGGAGGGCTCGGCGACCCATCCGCCAGCGCTCCCTTCGCCGGGTCCCCCCCACCCCGCCGTCGCTTCGCGCCGCCGACCCTCCCCCGGCGGGGGAGGGAAATCCGATGATTACCGTCTCCGCCCTCACGGTCTCTCGCGGAGAGAGAACCCTCTTCACCGACCTCTCGTTCTCGCTCGCCCCCGGCGAGGCCGTGGCCCTGACCGGCGCCAACGGCGCGGGCAAGACCTCGCTGCTGCGCGCCCTCGCCGGTTTCCTCCGCCCCGACGCCGGAACCATCGCCTTCGCCGACAGCGAGTCGGACGTGGCCCGGGCCCGACATCTCCACTGGCTGGGGCATCAGGACGGCCTCAAGACCGGTCGCCGGGCCCGCGAGGAGCTGACCTTTCAATCGGCATGGGCCGGCGGCGACGCGGACGGGACCGCCGCCGCGATCGATGTGCTGGCGCTGGAGCCCCTGCTGGACCTTGAGGTGCGCAAGCTGTCGGCCGGACAGCGCCGCCGCCTCGCCTTCGCCCGGCTGATCGCCGCGCCGCGGCCGCTGTGGCTGCTGGACGAGCCCTTCGCCCCGCTGGACGCCCGCTGGCGCGCCGCGCTGGGCCTGATGATGCAGGCGCATCTCGACAAGGGCGGCGCCATCCTCGCCGCCGTTCATGATCCCCTGCCGGTCACGGCGCGGTCGCTCGATATCGGAGCCGGGCGATGAAGGGGCTGACGACCCTGTCCCGGCGCGAGCTGGCCCTGGCCTGGTCCGGCGGCGGCGGACCGCTGCTGGCCTGCGGATTCTTCCTGTGCCTGACGGCGCTGATCCCGCTGGCGGCGGGCGGCGACCCGGCGGGGCTGAAGCCGATCGCGGGCGGGATCGCCTGGCTGGCACTGGCCCTGTCGTCGATCCTGTCGCTGGAACGGCTGTTCGAGCGCGACCTCGAGGACGGCGCGCTGGACCTGATCGCCCTCGGCCCGATCCCGCTGGAGATGGTCGTCCTCGTCAAGGCCAAGGCCCAGTGGCTGGCGGTCGGCGTGCCCCTGGCCCTCACCGCGCCGGTCGCGGCGATCACCCTCGGCCTGTCGCCGTCGCTCGCGCCGCTGGTCCTGCTCTCAGCCCTGATCGGTTCGCTCGGCTTCGCCCTGACCGGGGCCCTGGGCGCCGCCCTGGCGCTCGGGTCGAAGCGCGGCGGCCTGCTGATCGCCATAGTCGTCCTGCCCCTGTTCATCCCGCCGGTAGTGTTCGGCGCGGGCGCGCTGGAGCGGGCCGTCAACGGCCTGGACCCGATCCCGGCCCTGGCCTTCCTGACGGCCTATGTGCTGTTCGCCGGCATGGTGACGCCGTTCGCCGGCGCGGCGGCGGTGCGAAACGCACAGGGATAGACCCCCTCATTCCGCTCATCCCGGCGAAAGCCGGGACCCAGTGCTTTGGAAGATGTGTCGCGGCAGTTGTCCCCGCGCGTAGTCCTGCAGCGCCGCCGACAAGCTGGACAGGACTGGGTCCCGGCTTTCGCCGGGATGAGCGGGAACGGGGGAGCCTCAGGCCTTCTTGACGAACTCCGTCCGCAGCACGAGCCCGCGGACCTTGTCGACATTGGCCTCGATCTCGTCCGTGTCGCCGGTCAGCCGGATGTTCTTCACCAGGGTCCCACGCTTCAGGGTCACCCCGCCCGAGCCCTTGACCTTGAGGTCCTTGATCAGGGTCACGCTGTCGCCGTCGGCCAGGATGTTGCCGTTGGAGTCCTTGGTCACGTCATCGGTCATGGCTGGGTCTTTCGGTCGGAAGACCCGCCCCATAGCACGGCGCCCGCGGCCGGACGCCACCCGGTGAAGTCCCTATATGGCGCGCGCCGTTCCGGGCCGCTAAAGAGCCGACGATGTTCGGCCTCGCCAATCCCGACCGGTTCCTGCGTTTCACCCGCCCGCTGACGCCGGTGCTGTGGGGGCTGGCCGCTGTTCTGCTGGTCGCCGGAACCTGGTTCAGCTTCGTCGCGCCCGAGGACTATCAGCAGGGCGATACGGTGCGGATCATGTTCGTGCATGTGCCCGCGGCCAGTCTGGGACTGATGGCCTATGGCGCCCTGGGCGTCTCCAGCTTCTTCGCCCTCGTGTTCCGCCATCCGCTGGCCGACGCCGCCGCCCGGGCGGCCGCCCTGCCGGGCGCCGCCTTCACCGCCCTGGCCCTGGTGACCGGCGCCCTGTGGGGCAAGCCGATGTGGGGCGCCTGGTGGGCCTGGGGCGACGCGCGGCTGATGTCGGTGCTGATCCTGTTCCTGTTCTACCTCGGCTATATGGCCCTGCGCGCCTCGATCGACGACGAGGCGAAGGCGGCCCGCGCCGCCGCCGTGCTGGGCCTGGTCGGTCTGATCAACCTGCCGATCGTCAAATTCTCGGTGGACTGGTGGAATACCCTGCACCAGCCGGCGTCCTTGATGCGGGCCGACGGGCCGTCGATGTCGGCGGTGTTCCTGACGCCCCTGCTGATGATGATGGCGGCCTATGGCGCGCTGTTCCTCGCCATCTGGCTGACCTCGATCCGCACCGAGATCGTGCGCCGCCGGGTGCTGACGATCCGCGCCCGCAGAGCCCAGGAGGCCTGAGCATGATCGATCTCGACATGGGTCGCTACGCCGCCTTCGTCTGGCCGGCCTGGGGCCTCAGCGCCGTCGTCCTGGCCGCGCTCGCCGCCCGCGCCCTGATCGCGGCGCGTCGCTGGTCGGCCGAGCTCCGGCGGCTGGAAGACCCGCCGTCGGACCCCCGGAAGGCGCCCCCGACATGAGCCGCTGGTTGTCCGTCGTTCCGCTGGTCGTCCTCGCGGCGCTGGCGGTCCTGTTCATCGGCTGGTCGCTGAAGCGCGACCCCTCGGTCAGCCCCGACGCCCTCGTGGGCCGGCCGATTCCCGAGACCGTCCTGCCCCTCCTGACCGGCGACACGGCCGGTCCCGGCCATCTGGATCTCAAGACCGCCGGCGTCGGGCGTCCGATGCTGGTCAATGTCTTCGCCAGCTGGTGCGCCCCTTGCCGGGTCGAGCATCCGGCCCTGATGGACCTCAAGGCCCGCGGCGTGGCCGTGGTCGGCGTGGCCTGGAAGGACGACCCCGTCGCCACCCGCGCCTTCCTCGACGAGCTGGGCGACCCCTATTCCATGGTGCTGGTGGATCGCGAGGGCCGGGCGGGCCTCGATCTGGGCATCACCGGCGCGCCGGAGACGTTCGCGGTCAACGCCATGGGCGAGGTGGTGGCCAAATCGTCCGGCCCGCTGGTCGACCCCGCCGAGATCGAACGCATGGTCGCGGCCATCCAGGCCCCGGCCCGGCCCCTGCCCACGGCCGCCGCGCGTTAACCCATTTCCGACGGTTTTCGTTAACCCTGCGGATATGAGTGCGATTCGACCCGATCTGCCGTCCATCCCGCTGACGCCGTCGCCGGCGCGCGCCTCGCGCTCGGACTTCTTCAAGGCGGCGCTGGACGCGGTCCAGTCCGCGCCGGCCGAGCCGTCCCTGCGCGCCGCCGCGCCCCGGCCGACGCCTGCGACCTTCGAAGACCGTCCGACGCGCCCCGGAGCCCTGCTGGACATCCGCGTCTAGACGGACCGTTCGGCCTTCACGCGAAAATGAGGGGCGTCCTTTCGCGCGCCGTGATTAACCTCTCCACCATGCGCGCGAGGGGCTGGATCATTCCCGCGGCGGCTCTCACAGCCGCCCTTGTCGCGGCGGGGTCCGTGGCCCAGCCGTCGTCGGCCCGCGCGTCGCGCCCTGACGCGCCGCCGCCCGAGGCCATCGTCGTCGAACTGTTCACGGCCCAGGGCTGCGCCGGCTGTCCCGAAGCCAACGCCCGGTTCGAGTCTGTCGCGGCCGAGCCCGGGGTGATCGCCCTGACCTATGCCGTCGACTACTGGGACTATCTCGGCTGGGAAGACACCTTCGCCCGGCCCGAGTTCGCCCAGCGCCAGCGCGCCTACCGTCGGCCGCTGCGCCTGCGCGACGTTTCCACGCCCCAGGTCGTGATCGACGGCCGGCGCGAGGTCGCGGGCGCCCAGGCGCCGGCCCTCCAGAGCGCCATCGACGAGGAAGCCGCCCGCCGCGACTATCCGCCCGAGATCGAGTTTCGCGTCGGCGGCGACAGCGTCGGCGTCGGCTCCGGCCGCCCGCCGTCGGGCGGCGCCGAGGTGGTGGCCGTGACCTACACGCCCGGTCCGCAGGAGGTCGAGATCGCACGGGGCGACAATCGGGGTCGCACGGTGCGGCACATGAATGTCGTACGGTCGCTGCAGACCCTGGGCGAGTGGACCGGGCGACCGGGGCTCTACGCCCTGCCCGATGCCCGCGAACCCGGGCAGGCGGTGGCGGTGCTGGTCCAGGCCAAGGCGGATCGCCGGATCCTGAACGGCGCGGTTCTGACGCCGCACTGAGCCGGCCGGGACCTGTCAGCTTCCGTCAGTATCCCTGTTCTCGGAAACCCCCGGACAGTGCATGATCGGCCCGCAGCCCATGGGCCGGACAGCGAGCGAGGACGGTGATGCGGAGCGGACGGACATGGATCGGCGCGGGTTTGGCGGTCAGCCTCCTGTTCGGCGGCGCCGCTGTGGCGACCACCGCGCGGGACGAGGCGGTTCTGACGCCGGCCGCGCGCGGCGTGACCCAGGTTCTGACCGCCGCCGAACTGGCCGCCTGGGGGCGGGACCGCGGCGACGCCGGCGCCCTGATCATGGCGGCGCGCCTGCTGGCCGAGGTGCCGCTGCGCCAGGCCGGGGGCGACGGGGCTGAAGAGACGCCCTTCCTGACCGCCGCGAGCCTGCTCGACGAGGCCGCGGTCCTGGCCGGCGACAACGCCGGGGTGATCGACGCGATCGAGCGGCTGCGCGATCCGCTGACGCGCGGGGTCCGCTCCTCGACCTTCGGCGCCGGTCCGGTGCAGACGGTCAAGTCGCTGCAGGCCCGCGAGCTCTGGGCCTTCGATGTCGAGGCGCGCGGCGGCGAGATCCTGCGGGTTGCGGCCATCGGCGACGGCGACACCAATATCGACCTGGTCGTGCGGGACGCCGCCGGCGCCGTGGTCTGCCGGGACGGTTTCGGCGACCACTATCCGGTCTGCACGGTGTCGCCCCGGACCGGCGGCCAGATGCGGGTCGATATCGTCAACCGGGGCGACATCTGGACCAAGGTCCAGGTTCTGAGCAACTGAGGCGGGGCGATATGGCGGCGGCAGGCTTGGCAAGGTTTCTGGCGCCCGTCGCCGCACTCGCCGTCGTCTTCGCGGCCCACCCGGCGCCCGCCCGTCAGGACAGCCCCGCCGTCCTGCGCGCCGAGACCTGGGAGGCGGCGCAATGGGCCATCGCTTCCGACGCCGCCGACGCCCTGGCCCGGGTCTCCGCCCGCTTCGCCCAGGGCGACGACGCCCTCGGCCGGCTGGCCGAGGACCGCGAGGAGCTGATCGAGCGCCGCGACCGGCTCGAGCGTGAACTGGAGCGGCTCTACGCCTCGGACGAGGCCGGCGCCCTCACCGACCGGGCGCGGACCCGGACGGCCTGGGAGGCGACGGTCGAGCGGCTGCGCGCCGTCGACGCCGACATCGAGGCCCGCTTCCCCGCCTATTCGGAACTGACCAGTCCGCGCGCCCTGTCGATCGCCGAAACCCAGGCCCTGCTCGGCCCGGACGAGGGACTGCTGCTGGTGCTGGTCAACCCCGAGGCGACCTATGTCTGGGGCGTGTCCCGCGAGCGGGTCGAATGGGCCCGGGCCGACACGCTCGGCGACGCGGCCATGACCGAGGCCGTCAACCGGCTGCGCGCCTCCCTGACCAGCGCCGGCGCCGTGCGCGGCGGCATGGATGTGGACCCCCTGCTGTTCGCGGGGCCCCAGGCGACCCCGTTCGACCGTTCCACCGCCCATCGTCTGTATGCGGATCTGATCGAACCCGTCGAGGCCGCCTTCGCGGGCAAGACCACCCTCATCTCGGTGGTGACGGGCGCCCTGACCACCCTGCCGCTGTCGGTCCTGACCACCGCCGCGCCCACCGGCCCGGATGGGACGGCGGAAGCCCTGGCGACGACGCCCTGGTTGATCGACCGCTACGCCCTCGCCACCCTGCCGTCCGTATCCAGCCTCGAGGCCCTGCGCTGTCACCTGGTCGCCGACCCGGCCCTGCGCAGCCCCGGCTGTCCGCCCCGCCGCGGGACCGTGGCGCGCCGGCCCGAAGCCGGCGGCGCCCGTCTGCAGCTCGCCGCCTTCGGCGCCCCCCTGCTGACCGGCGAGCCCGGCGACGGCACGCGCGGTTCGCCCGGCGCCGACGACGTCATGGGCGAGGGCCGGCTGGCCGATGTCGGCCGGCTGCGCGCCCTGCCCTCCCTGCCGGGATCGAAGCTGGAGCTGGAGACGCTGAAGACCCGCTATCCCGGCGCCGTGGTCCGGATCGGGCTTGAGGCCACCGAACACGCGGTGCGGGACGCCGACGCCGACGCCCTGTCGCGGGCGCGGTTCGTGGTCTTCTCGACCCATGGGCTGATGGCCGGCTCCGCCGCCGCCGAGCCGGGACTGGTCATGACGCCCCCGGATCAGGCCACCGAGGCCGACGATGGCTATCTGGCCGCCTCGGAAGCGGCCCAGCTGCGTCTCAATGCCGAATTCGTTGTGCTGTCGGCCTGCAACACCGCCGCCTCCGACGGTCGCCCCGGCGGCGAGGGACTGTCGGGACTGGCGCGGGCCTTTTTCTACGCCGGGGCCCGGTCGGTGATGGTGTCGCACTGGGAGGTGTCCGACGCCGCCACCACCACCCTGATCACCTCGACCTTCGCGGGGCTCGACGGCGACCGGGCGGGCGATCCGGGGGTTCGCGCCCGCGCGCTTCAGGCCGGCATCCGCGCCGTCCGCGCCGAACGCCGCTGGGCGCATCCGGCCTATTGGGCGGCCTTCACCCTCGTCGGCGAACCGGGTTAGGCCCCGGCCTTCTTCGCGAAGCCCAGCGCCCCGTCAGCCAACATGGGCACCTGCGCCGCCATGGTCCGGGCATGGGCCGAGGCTGCTGTGCCGTCGCGCACCCGTCCGGCGATGCCCTGACAGATGGCCGCCAGCCGGAACAGGTTGTAGGCGAACAGCCAGTCCAGATTCGCCGGCGTCGTCCCGGTCAGCCCGGCATACCGCTCCACCGTCTGGGCGACCGAGGGAATGCCCAGCGCCTCGATATCCGCCCCCGCCAGACCGTTTCGCGCCGTCGCCGGTATGACCCAGGCGATCAGCAGATAGGAAAAGTCCGCCATCGGATCGCCCAGGGTTGACAGTTCCCAGTCCAGCACGGCCCGGACCTGCGGTCCGTCCGGCGCGAGAATCAGATTGTCGAGGCGGAAGTCGCCATGGACGATCCGCGTCGGCCCGTCCGGCGGCAGGGTGGCGGGCAGGAATTCGATCAGCCGGTCCATGGCCGGGATCGGATCGATCTCCGACGCGCGGTACTGCTTCGTCCAGCGCCCGACCTGGCGTTCGAAATAGTTGCCCGGGCGGCCATAGTCGGCCAGGCCGATGGCGGCGGGATCGAAGGCGTGCAGCGCCGCCAGCGTATCGACCTGGCTGTCATAGATGGCCCGGCGCTGCGCCGGCTCCATCCCCGGCAGCTTCAGGTCCCACAGCACCCGGCCCTCGACCTTGTCCATGACGTAGAACATCGAGCCGATGACGCTATCATCCGTACACAGCGCATAGGATCGCGCGACCGGATAGCCCTGTTTGTGAAGGGCCGAGATCACGGTGAACTCGCGATCCACGGCATGGGCGCTGGGCAAAAGGGTCCCCGGCGGCTTGCGGCGCAGCACATAGGCGTGGCCGGGGGTGACCAGCTCATAGGTCGGATTGGACTGGCCGCCCTTGAACTGACGCACGGTCAGGGGCCCGGCGTAGCCCTCGACATGCCCCGTCAGCCAGCGGTCCAGCGCCGCCTCGTCGAGAGCGTAACGGGGGTCGACCTCCCGGGTGCCGGAAAAGGCAGCCTGAGCATCGGCGTTTTGCGCGTCTTCGGGGGCGGTCTGGGTCATGCGTCTTCCGGGTTCGCCGCGATGATGGCCGCGCGCACCGCGCCGCGCCAGCCCTTCAACAGCCGCTCGCGTTCATTCGCCGCCATTCGCGGCGTCCACCGCGCCGGCGCCTCGACCGGATGATCCTCCAGATCGCCGATCAGGCCGACGCCCAGCGCCGCCAGCTTGGCCGCGCCGAGGGCGGTCATCTCCTGAAACGCCGGCCGCTCGACGACCACATCGCAGATGTCGGCGACGAACTGCATGGCGAAGGCGTTGGCGGTGACACCACCGTCGACCTTGAGCACCTTTAACTTCGGGGCCCCGTCCTTTTCGAGGGCGTCCAGCAGGTCGCGGGTCTGGTAGGCCAGCGATTCCAGCGCCGCCCGCACCATCTGGGCCGGGCCGCTGTCGCGGGTCAGGCCGACGATGGTTCCGCGCGCCTCCGGCTCCCACCACGGCGCGCCCAGGCCGGTGAAGCCGGGGACCAGATAGACGCCGCCGTTGTCCGTCAGGCCCTGGGCCATGGCCTCGGACTGGCGCGACTCGCTGATCACCTTCAGCCCGTCGCGCAGCCACTGGATCGCCGAGCCGGCGGAGAAGATGGAGCCCTCAAGCGCATAGGCGACCTGTCCGTCGACGGCGTAGCCGAGGGTGCCCAGCAACCGGCTGGTCGAGCCGACCGGTTCGCCCCCGACATTGGCGACCAGAAAGGCGCCGGTGCCATAGGTGATCTTGGCGTCCCCCGCCTTGAGCGCGCCATGCCCGACGAGGGCCGACTGCTGGTCCCCGGCCGCGCCATGGATCGGCAGGGGCGCGCCGAACAGGGAGGGGTCGCAGTCGCCGAGATGATCGGCGCAGCCCCGGATCTCCGGCAGGACCGCCATCGGCACATTGAACAGCTCCGCGAGATCGGGCCGCCATTGCCGCGTGGCCAGATCCATCAGCGAGGTCCGGCTGGCGTTGGTGGCGTCGGTGACATGGCTCGCCCCGCCCGTCAGCTTCCAGATCAGCCAGGTCTCGATCGTGCCGACCTTGATCTCGCCGGCCTCGGCGCGCGCGCGGGCCCCGGGCACGGCGTCCAGCAGCCAGGCGAATTTCGAAGCCGAGAAATAGGGGTCGAGGATCAGGCCGGTCGCCGCCTGCACCATCCGCTCATGCCCGGCGGCGGCCAGTTTCGCGGTCACGTCCGCCGTGCGCCGGTCCTGCCAGACGATGGCGCGATGCAGGGGCTCGCCGGTCGCCGCGTCCCACAGGACGGAGGTCTCGCGCTGGTTGGTGATGCCGATGGCGGCGAAGCGGCCGACGCCGCCGGCCTTGCGGAGCACTTCGCGGCAGGTCTGCAGGGTCGCGGACCAGATTTCGGCCGCGTCATGCTCGACCCAGCCCGGATGCGGGAAATGCTGCTCCAGCTCGATCTGGCTGACAGCGACGGGGCGCAGCCCGCCTTCGGACGCGCATTCAAAGGCGATGGCCCGGGTCGAGGTCGTGCCCTGGTCGATGGCGAGGATCAGAGACTTCATCGGGGCAGGTTAGAGCGGCGGCCTGGAGACTCAACCGCTCATCGCGGCGAAGCCGCAAAGCCATTCGACAGGGGTCGCCGCCGGAAGGTTCATCACCAAGGACACCAAGGGGTCACGAAGGACACGAAGGCAGTGGAGACAGGCGCAGATCCCTTTGTGCCCTTGGTGGTTTCTTCTTGGTGGTCTTGGTGAAGAACCAGCCAGCAGTGAGGTCAGGACTGGAAGCCCGGCTTTCGCCGGGATGGTCAGGCCGCTATGGGTTGCGGATGCACACCGCCTCCTTCGCCGGCGTCCGCGACGCCGCCCGCCAGATCGCCGGCCAGGCCGTGCGCACCCCGCTGATCGAGAGCCCGGCGCTCAACGCGCTCACCGGGGGCCGCATCCTGCTGAAGGCCGAGAACCTGCAGCGCGCCGGGGCCTTCAAATTCCGCGGGGCCTGGAACCGGATCAGCCGGCTGACCGACGCGGAGAAGGCGCGCGGGGTCGTCGCCTATTCCTCGGGCAACCACGCCCAGGCCGTCGCCGCGGCGGCACAGATCCTCGGCGTCGAGGCGATCATCGTCATGCCCGCCGACAGTCCGAAGGTGAAGGTCGAGGGCGTCATCGGCTTCGGCGGCGAGGTGCGGATGTACGACCGCTACACCGAGAGCCGCGAGGCCATCGGCGAGGAGATCGCGGCGTCGAAAGGGTCGGTCCTGGTACGCCCGTTCGACGACCCCTTCGTCATCGAGGGCCAGGGCACGATCGGGCTGGAGATCATGGAACAGGCCGACGGCCTGATCGACCAGCTGGTCTGCGGCGCCTCGGGCGGCGGCCTGATCGCCGGGATCAATCTGGTCATGGAGGCCATGGCGCCCGCCGCGCCGGTGATCGCGGTCGAGCCGAAACACTACAACGACATGCAGTTGTCGATCGCGGCAGGCGAGCGCCTGACCCATCCGCCCGCGCCGGGCACGATCTGCGACGCCCTGATGACCGACCGGCCCGGCGAGCTGACCTTCCCCATCAACCGCCGCGTCGACCGGGTCGAGACCGTGTCGGACGCCGAGGTGGCGGCGGCCGTCGCCTACGCCTTCAAGGTGCTCAAACAGGTGGTCGAGCCGGGCGGCGCCGTATCGCTGGCCGCTGTCCTCGCCGGCAAGATCGAGACCCGCGACCGCACCACCGCCGTCGTGCTGTCGGGCGGCAATGTCGATCCGGCCCTGTTCGCCGCCATCATCGAAGACCGTTTCACCCCCGTCGCCTGAGGAGCCAGCCGCCATGACCGAACGCAAGGGAACGCCCACCCCCGTCGCCGACCTGCCCGGCCTCATCGGTCACGAGATCGGCGTCAGCCGCTGGATCACCGTCGACCAGGCCCGCATCGACGCCTTCGCCGAGATCACCGAAGACCGCCAGTTCATCCACATCGACCCGGTGGCGGCGGCCCAGACCCCGTTCGGCGGAACCATCGCCCACGGCTTCCTGACCCTCAGCCTGCTGTCGGCCATGACCTATGACGCCGTCCCGCCGCTGGAAGGCGTGGTGATGGGGGTCAACTACGGCTTCGACAAACTGCGCTTCCTGGCGCCGGTGCCGGCCGGATCGAACGTCCGGGGCCGGTTCAAGCTGATGTCGGCCGAGGACAAGGGCGGCGGCCGCTGGCTGCTGAAACACGAGGTCACGGTCGAGATCGACGGCGCGGAGAAACCGGCCCTGATCGCGGAATGGCTGGGGATGCAGGTGGTGGGCGGCTAGCCCTCCCCCAGACACCTCAACGCCACCTCGAGGTTCCGCAGCCCGTCCTCGCCCGTCACCGCCGGCGGCTCGCCGGTGCGGATCGCGTGCGCGAAGGCCTCCAGTTCCTTCTTCAACGGCTCGGCGGGCCAGCTCATGACGCCGCGGGTGGAATAGCTGCCGTCGGGCTGTTGGCCGAAATACTCCGTGACCTGACGGGTCATCAAATCCGCGACCACGAACTTGTTCTGGGTGGCGACCTGCAGGGTGCGGACCTTGTAGGGGGTGACCCAGTTGGTGGTGATGTGGGCGATGGTCCCGTTGGCCAGCCGGAACTGCAGCAGGGCCGTGTCCTCGCGCTCGGCACGGGTCCGGGCCAGCTGCGGCTGGACCTCGACGATCTCTGAATCCGTCAGGTGACGGATGATGTCGATGTCGTGCACCGCCAGATCGATGACCACCCCGACCTCGCCCATGCGCGGCGGGAAGGGGCCGACACGGGTGATCTGGATCGAGATGACGTCATCGCCGTCGATGGCGCGCTTGACCGCCTCGACCGCCGGATTGAAGCGCTCGACCTGGCCGACCATCAACACACGGCCGTTGGTCTTCGCCGCGTCGATCATCCGCTGGGCGTCGACCACGGTGGCGGCGATCGGCTTTTCCACCAGCACATGGACGCCCGCCTCCAGCAGGGCGACGCCGAGGTCGGCGTGGTGGCGGTTCGGCGTGGCGACCACGGCGGCGTCCAGACCGGCGGCGACGAAGTCGGCGGCGGTGGTGAAAGCCCTGGCGTCATAGAGGGCCGCGACCCCGTCGGCCGTGGCCGCGTCCGGGTCGAAGACCGCGGTCAGGTCGAAATCGCGGATGTCCGACAGGACGCGGGCGTGGTTGCGCCCCATGACGCCGACGCCGGCGACGCCGACCTTCAGGGGGGGGAGAGTCTGGGTCATGCGCGAACCTTAGCGGAAGCTGGCGACCGCGGCGATGATCGTATCCTGGGTCGCCTCGTCGAGATCCGAATGCATGGGCAGGCTGATGACCCGCTCCATCAGCCGCTCCGTGACCGGCAGGCTGCCCGGGCCCTTCGAGAAGCGCGCATAGGCGGGTTGCAGGTGCATGGGCACGGGATAGTAGACCGCCGTGGGCACGCCCTGGTCCTTCAGATGCGCGGCCAGGCCGTCGCGGTTCTCGTGTTCGATCGTATACTGGGCCCAGATCGAGACCCCGCCCTCGATCACGGCGGGCACGCTGGCGACGTGAGGCGCGAGGCCCGCCGCATAGCGGTCCGCCGCGCGGTTCCGCCATTCGATCTCCTGCGGGAAGACCTTCAGCTTCTCGATCAGGACGGCGGCCTGGATGGTGTCCAGACGGCTGTTCATGCCGATCCGCATGGCCAGGTATTTGGGGTCGTGGGCGAAGGCCTCGCCGGGCTTCATGTCCTTGGCGACGACCTTTCCGTGGACCCGCAGCGAGTCCATTTCCTGGGCGAGATCGTCATCGTCCGTCAGCACCGCTCCGCCGTCGCCGTAACAGCCCAGCGGCTTGGCCGGGAAGAAGCTGGTGGTGGTGATGTCGGCCCATTTTAGGGGGTGGTGGCCGTTCAGGGTGCAGCCGAAACCCTGGGCCGAATCGGCGATCAGCTTCAGCCCGTATTTGTCGCAGATGGCCCGGATGGCCGGATAGTCGGCGGGCTGGCCGAACAGGTCGACGGCGATGACCACGCGCGGCTTGAGCCGGCCCTCCTTCAGGGTCGCCTCGATCGCCGCCTCCAGCTGGACCGGGTCCATGTTGAAGGTCCGAGGGTCCACATCCACAAACACCGGCGTGGCGCCCAGCCAGGGTACGACCTCGGCCGTCGCCGTGAAGGTGAAGCTGGGACAGAAGACCGCATCGCCGGTGCGGACGCCCCAGGCGATCAGCGGCAGGATCAGGGCGTCGGTGCCGTTGGCGCAGCCCAGGGCGTGTTTCGCCTGGCCGAAGGCGGCGAGGTCGGCCTCAAACTGTCGCACCTGCGGTCCCATGACCCAGGCGCCGCCGACGACGGCCGCCTGCACGGCGGCCTCTATCCTGCCGTCGAGGCGGAGGCGCTGGGCCTGAAGGTCGATGAAGGCGATGGTCATGTCAGGACAGTCTCCGGGCGCGCACGGCGGATCGGCGGGCGTTCAGCGCCGCGAGGGTTGCGGCCTCCTACCAAATCGTCCGCGGTCACGCCAAATCCCGCGCCGTCACTTCGCGTGACGGGTTGCAACGACCGTGTACGGCGCCGTATGCCCCGAAACCATGAATTCCGGCGTACCCGCCGTCTTCCTCGATCGCGACGGCGTACTGATCGAGGACACCGGCTATCCCCATCTGGAAGAACACCTGCGGCTCGTCCCCGGCGCGCCCGAGGCCGTGCGACGCCTGAACCAGCTCGGCTATCTGTGCGTCATCGTCACCAACCAGTCCGGCGTGGCCCGAGGCCTGTTCAGCGAAGACCAGATGAAGGCCTTCAACGCCCTGATCGTCCGGAAGCTGGCGGCCAAGGGCGCGATCATCGGGGCCGTCTATGCCTGTCCCTTCCATGCCGAGGGCCGCGTCGAGGGCTATATCCATCCCGACCACCCCGACCGGAAGCCCAATCCCGGCATGATCCTGCGCGCCATCGCCGACCACAACATCGACCCCGCGAAGAGCTTCATGATCGGCGACCAGCCGTCGGACATGGAGGCCGCCCGCCGCGCCGGCGTGCCGGGCTTCCGCTTCGAGGGCGGTGACCTGCACGACTTCGTCCGGGAACTGTTGGGACATTGAGTCGCCGTCAGGCTTGAACGGGTGGGTTTTCGTCCGATGATGAAATAAGGATCGGCCCAAAGCCGGAGCCCTTCATGACCCAGACCTTCGCCGAACGCCGCTGGAGCAGCTCTGACGGACTGAGCCTGTACGCCCGCGACTACGCCGCCGCGCCCGGACAGGCGAAGCTGCCGGTCATCGCCATCCACGGCCTGACCCGCAATTCGGCCGATTTCGACGCCATCGCGCCGCTGATCGCCCAGAGCGGCCGGCGCGTCCTGGCCGTCGACATCCGCGGTCGGGGACAGTCGGACCGCGCGCCCGATCCCATGACCTACCAGCCCCAGGTCTATGCCCAGGACGTGCTGGCCCTGATGCGCGATCTCGGCATCGAGCGCGCCGTCTTCCTCGGCACCTCCATGGGGGGGCTGATCACCATGGCGCTCGCCGCCATCCGGTCGAAGGTCATCGCCGCCGCCATCATCAACGATGTCGGGCCCGAGGTTTCCCCTGTCGGTCTGGCGCGGATTGCGGCCTTTGCCGGACAGCCGGTCGAGATCAACACCTGGGCCGATGCGGCGGCCCATGTGCGCAAGCTCAACGAGATCGCCCTGCCCCACTATTCGGACGCCGACTGGGAGGCCTTCGCCCGCCGCACCTTCCGCATGGGCACCGAGGGCACGCCGGTGCCCGACTATGATCCCGACATCATGGTCCCGATCCGGGCGGCCGGGGCCAAGGCCCTGGTCCCCAATCTGTGGCCCTTCTTCACCCGCCTGGCCAAGGGCCGGCCGGTCTTGCTGGTGCGCGGCGAGACCTCGGACCTGCTCAGCCCCGAGATCGCCGCGAAGATGCAGAAACGCGCCCCGAAGATGGATCTCGTCGAGGTCCCCGGCGTCGGCCACGCCCCCATGCTCGACGAGCCCGAGGCCAAGGCGGCGATCTTCCCGTTCCTGAGCGAGCTGCCTTGAGCGGAGTGATTAGTGATTAGTGATTAGTGGACAGGGATTGCCGCTTCGCTGCTGGCGGAAGGGCGACGCCGGCCGTCGTGCTGCGCAGTCGGCGGCCAACCACTAATCACTAACCACTATCCACTCTTTCTCAGTCCGGGACGTTCGCTTCCAGCTCATCCAGCCAGACTCTCGCCGTGGCGTCCGACGGGGCGCGCCAGTCGCCGCGGGGGCTCAGCGAGCCGCCGGTGACCACCTTCGGCCCGTTCGGCAGCGCTGACCGCTTGAACTGGCTGGTCTGGAAGAAGCGGAACAGGAATTTCCGCAGCCAGTGTTTGATCGCAGCGAGGTCGTATTCGATCCGTTCCGCCTCGGGCGTCCCCGCCGGCCAGTGGCCGGTCGCCGCATCCTTCCAGGCCTGGTGCGCCAGATACGCGACCTTCGACGGCTTCAGGCCGAAGCGGGTGACGTAGAACAGGAAGAAGTCGTTCAGCGCATAGGGGCCGACCGTCGCCTCGGTCGACTGCAGTTTCCCGTCGGCGCCGGCGGGGACCAGTTCCGGCGAAATCTCGGTGTCGAGGACGGCGTTCAGCACGGCGGCGGCCTCGCCCGCATAGTCCTTCGTCGCCACCCAGCGGATCAGGTGCCGGATCAGCGTCTTCGCCACCCCGCCGTTGACGTTGTAGTGGCTCATATGGTCGCCGACGCCATAGGTGGCCCAGCCCAGCGCCAGTTCCGACAGGTCGCCGGTGCCCAGCACGAAGGCGCCGTTCTGGTTCGCCAGCCGGAACAGATAATCCGTCCTCAGACCCGCCTGGACATTCTCGAAGGTGATGTCGTGGACCGGCTCGCCCCTGGCGAACGGATGGCCAATGGCCTCCAGCATGGTCTGCGCCGTCGGCCGGATGTCGATTTCGGCCCCGGTCACGCCCAGCGCCTTCATCAACGCCCAGGCGTTCGACTTCGTCCCCTCGGAGGTGGCGAAGCCCGGCAGGGTGTAGCCGAGGATGCCCGTGCGCGGCAGGTCCAGCCGGTCGAAGGCGCGGCAGGCGACCAGCAGGGCCTGGGTCGAATCCAGCCCGCCCGAGACGCCGATGACGATCTTCTCGCCATGGGTCGCCTTCATCCGCCGCATCAGCCCCTGCACCTGGATGTTGAAGGCCTCGTAGCAGTCCTGGTCCAGCCGCGCCGGGTCGTCGGGCACGAAGGGGAAGCGGTCGAGAGGACGGATCAGGTCGTCGGCTGCGCAGCCCTCGCCCGCCTCGAACGGCACGACCGTGGCCGGCTCGCCCTCGATGCGGGCGCAGTCGGCGAAGGTGCCGTTGCGCAGCCGGTCCAGTCCGATCCGCTCCACGTCGATGTCGGCGATGGTCAGGTGGCTGTCCATGGCGAACCGCTCGCCGCTGGCCAGACAGGCGCCCAGTTCGTGGATGATCGCCTGTCCGTCCCAGGCCAGGTCGGTGGTGCTCTCGCCCCAGCCGGAGGCGGTGAAGACATAGGCCGACAGCGTCCGCGCCGACTGGCTGGCGCACAGCAGGGCGCGCTCGTCCGCCTTGCCGATGACGATGTTGGAGGCCGACAGGTTCAGCAGGATACGCGCGCCGGCCAGGGCGGCCCGGGTCGACGGCGGCTGCGGGGCCCAGAAATCCTCGCAGATCTCGGCGGCGAAGACGAAGCCGGGCCGATCGACGGCCTCGAAGATCAGGCCGGGGGCGAAATCGACCGTCTCGCCATTGAGCAGGATCGTGTCCTCGGACCGGCTGGCGGCCGGGGCGAACCAGCGCTTTTCGTAATATTCCCGGTAATTGGGCAGGTAGGTCTTGGGCACGACCCCGAGGACGGCGCCCGAGCCCAGCACCACGGCGCAGTTGTAGAGAGCGTCGCCGTTGCGAACCGGCGCGCCGACCACGGCGATCACCCCCGCCTCGTCCGCGGCCGCGGCCACCACCGCGATCTGCCGCTCCACCGCGTCCAGCAAGGCCTGCTGCATCAGCAGGTCGTCGATCGCATAGCCGCTCAGCGACAGCTCCGGAAACACGATCAGCTCCACGCCCTGCGCGCCCGCCTGACGGATCAGGGCGATGTGCTCGTCGGCGTTGGCGACAGGGTCGGCGGTGTGCACCACCGGCGTCGCGGCGGCCACACGGACGAAGCCGTGGGTGCGGGGCGAATGAAACGGGTGGGTCTTGGCCATTTTCATATCCGCTCATCCCGGCGAAAGCCGGGACCCAGTCCTGTCCAGCGTGGCGCCGGTGGTTTGGATCACCGGTTATGCTCATATAGGCGCAAAGTGGTCTTCCAAAGAACTGGGTCCCGGCTTTCGCCGGGATGAGCGGAGTATTTTGTGGTTGCCAACTCAACAGACAGCTAAAGCCAACCCATGAACGACGCGCCGAAAAAGGGCTGGCTCTCGCGCCTGACCGAGGGCCTCTCCCGCTCCTCGAAACAGATGACCGAACAGGTCGTCGCCACCTTCATCAAGGAGCCGCTGTCCGAGGCCGCCCTCGAGGGGCTGGAAGAGCATCTGCTGGAAAGCGATCTCGGTCCCGCCGCGACCGACCGGATCGTGGCCCGCTTCCGCGAGTTGCGCTTCGGGACCGGCGCCAATGAGCGCGAGGTCAAGGAGGCGCTGGCCGAGGCCGTCGCCGCCGAACTGGTCAGCCACGAAGCCCGCTACGAGCCGTTGAACGGCCCCCGTCCCTTCGTCACCCTGTTCGTCGGCGTCAACGGCTCGGGCAAGACCACCACCCTCGGCAAGATCGCCTCGGACCTGACCGGCCAGGGGGCGAAGGTGATGATCGTGGCCTGCGACACCTTCCGCGCCGCCGCCCGCGAACAGCTCAAGGTCTGGGCCGAACGCGCCGGGGCGACCTTCGAGAGCCGCCGCGACGGCGCCGACCCCGCCGGCCTCGCCTTCGACGCCTACACCCGGGCGAAGGCGGAAGGCTACGACGTGGTCCTGATCGACACCGCCGGCCGGCTGCAGAACAAGTCGGCCCTGATGGACGAACTGCTCAAGATCGTCCGGGTGCTGAAAAAAATCGATCCCGAGGCGCCGCACGAGACCCTGCTGGTGCTCGACGCCACGGTCGGCCGCAACGCCCTGGCCCAGGAACAGATCTTCGGCCGCACCGCCTATGTCTCGGGTCTGGTCATGACCAAGCTGGACGGCACCGCGCGCGGCGGGGTGCTGGTGCCCGTGGCCCAGGCCTCGGACGCCCCGATCAAGCTGATCGGCGTCGGCGAGGGCGTCGATGACCTGCAACCCTTTGACGCCCGGGCCTTTTCAAGATCTCTGGTGGGGCTTGAGGACTGACGCATGAGTGACGACGCCGCCCCGCCCCCGCCGCCGCCCGCTCCCAGGGAATCCCGCCTGCGGCAGGTCGTGGATTTCAGCGGACTGCTGGCCTTCGGTCTCGCCTTTCTGGTCATGCGCCTGCGCGGTCTGGATGGCGACGAGGCCCTGGTCAACGCCACCTGGTTCCTGGTCGCCGGATCCGCCGTCGGCGTCGCCATCGGCCTGATCGTCGAAAGGCGGCTGGCGCTCCTGCCCCTGCTGGTCGGCGGATTCGCCCTAGTCTTCGGCCTGCTGACCCTGCTCACGGGAGACGGCCTTTGGGTCAAGCTGAAGGTCACCATCCTCAACAGCTGCCTCGCCATCGCCCTGCTGGGCGGCCTGTGGCTCGGCAAACAGCCGCTGCGGGCCCTTCTCGGCACGGTCATTCCGATCAACGACAGGGCCTGGCGGACGCTGACCTTCCGCTATGGCCTGTTCTTCCTGGCGGTGGCCGTCACCAACGAACTGATCCGCAGCGAGGCCCTCGTCGGCTGGGCCGCGCAGCAACTGGGACGCACCGACATCGATCCGGCCGATGTCTGGGTCAGCTTCCGGGGTGTGCTGTGGATCGCATCCTCGGTGTTCGGCCTGTCGCAGATCCCGCTGATCATGCGCAACCTCACCTCGACCGATCAGCCCGTCGATCCGATGGCGCCGAGCCGGCCCGATACCGCGCCTTGAACCGACGACGGATCGTCCGTCGTCAAACCGTAAAGTGCGGCTGCTACGCATGGCCCGTCGAGGCCGAAGGGATACGGTTATGGTCAAGTCCGGGAACAAGACGAAGCGCAGCGGCGGTCTGGGCGGATCGCCCAGCCATCTGATGCATCGTGTGCTGCAGCTGGCGCTCGACATCTATTCCGAGGAAGCCGGACCCGACGGCCTGACCCAGCGTCAGTTCGCCGTTCTGGAAGCCGTGTCGCAGAAATCCGGCCTGACCCAGACCGATCTGGTCCGCGCCACCGGTATCGACCGCTCGACCCTCGCCGATCTGGTCTCGCGCATGACGACCAAGGGCCTTCTGGACCGCGAACAGTCGGCCATCGACGCCCGCGCCAAGGCGGTCAGCCTGTCCGCCGCCGGCCAGGCCGCGCTGGACGCCGCCCGCCCGAAGGTCGAGGCCGCTGACAAACGCATCCTCGCCCTCCTCCCCAAGAGCAAGCGCGACGGCTTCCTCGGCCTGCTGGCCGAACTGGCCGGCGAGGCCGACGCCGCTCCGGACAAGGCCAAGGCCGAGGCCCGCGCCGCCAAGAAGGCCGCGCGCGAGGCGAAGAAGCTGGCCAAGAAGGCGGCCAAACCGGCGAAGGCGAAGGCCGAGAAGCCGGTCAAGGTGGAGAAGGCGCCCAAGGCCGAAAAACCCGCCAAGCCGAAGAAGGCGAAGGTCGTCGAGCCGGCCTGAACATCCTCGTTACTGCTGGCCTCGTCCGACGCGCAGCGTCATTCCTTACGCCCGGAACCGGTGCGGAGAGTCGAGGTTCTTCACAAAGGACACCAAGAAGGCACGAAGAGCACGAAGAGCGCCGGCCTCTTCGTGTCCTTTGTGATTCCTTCGTGTCCTTCGTGATGAAACGGCTCACGCTGACGCGTGGAAGTCGTCTCACCTTTTCGCGACGCGCCTAATCCATCAACTGCTGCGCAAGATACACATAATGCCGCGCCCAGCGTCGCGCGTTGGCGACCGGGTCGGCGTCGTTGGAGTGACCGCCTGCCGTGTCCTCGAAATACAGATGGTCATGACCCATCTCGCCCAGCCGCGCGGCGAATTTGCGTGAATGGCCGGGGTGGACGCGGTCATCCCGCGTGTTGGTGGTGATATAGACGCGCGGATAGTCCGCGTCCGGACGAAGGTGCTGATAGGCGGAGTAGCGCGCGATCCATGCCGCCTCTTCCGGGATGCGCGGGTCGCCGTATTCGCCGATCCACGAGGCCCCTGCCGGCAGTTCGTGATAGCGCAGCATGTCGATCAGCGGGCTCTCGATCACCGCCGCGTTGATCAGCTCGGGATGCTGGGTCATCGTCACCGAGGTCAGGACCCCGCCGTTGGAACGCCCGTAGATGCCGGTGCGGCGCGGCGAGCTGATCCCGCGCCGGTGCAGGTCGGCGGCCACCGCCGCGAAATCGTCGAAGGCCAGCTGGCGGTTCTCGTTCAGCACCGACTGGTGCCATTGCGGCCCGAACTCGCCGCCGCCGCGGATATTGGCCTGGACGAAGACGCCGCCGTTCTCGAGCCAGAGCCTGCCCATCTCGGGCTTGTAGGCGGGCGGGAACGACACCTGGAAACCGCCGTAGCCGAACAGGATGGTCGGCGCCGATCCGTCCATCGCCATGTCGCGCGGCCGGGTGACGAAATAGGGGATCATGGTCCCGTCCGAGGACCGGGCCTCGAACTGTTCAACGACATGGGTGGAGGCGTCGAACTTGGGCGGGGCGCTGCGCAGTTCCGTGGTGGTCGCGGCGTCGACATCCGCGAGGCTCAGGGTCGGCGGCGTCAGGAAGCCCTGGGTCGAGACGAACACCTCGCCCCGCGACCTGGAGCTGTCGCCAAGGCCGACAGCACTGTTGGCGGGCACGGCGATATCGGTCGTCCGCCAGCCGCCGGAGGCCGGATCGAAACGCTTCAGCGTACCCACGACATTGTCCGAGACCACGGCGAGGATGCTGTCGGACATGACCCGCACGCTGTCGATCGACTGCCGCTCGCCCGGAGCGAACACCACGGCGGCGTCGCTCGTCCCCGCCTCTGACAGGCCGTCGAGGCCGGCGATGACCAGCGCGCCTGACGGCAGGGCGCCACCGCCGACCGGCCAGTCCTCATCAACCGAGAAGACCAGCCGGTCGCCCATGGTCCCGTTGATTCCGACCCGCTCCGGCAGGTTCAGCTTGACCGCCCGCCCCCCGACCCAGCGCCAGGTCTCGGCGCGGAAGGTGTCGAGCGGACGCCGGAAGATCACCGCCTCGACCGCGCCGGCGGCGTTCCGATAGACCGACGGACTGACCCCATACCCGCCGTCCCCGATGTCGCCGCGATAGACCTCGGTCGCCCCGGCCAGGGTCTGGCCGCGCGTCAGCGACTTGACGATGAAGGGATAGCCGCTCTCGGTCAGCGTGCCCGGACCGAAGTCCGTCGCCACCAGAAGCGTGTCCGCGTCCAGCCAGCTGATGCGATGCTTGCCCTCGGGCAGGCTGAACCCTCCGTCCACGAACGATCGCGTCGTGGTGTCGAACTCGCGCACCACCACGGCGTCCTTGCCGCCATCCGACAGGTTGATCAGGCAACGGACCTCGTCCGGCGCCAGGCAGCTGGCGCCCTTGAACACCCAGTCCCGGCCCTCGGCGCGGGCCAGGGCGTCGATGTCCAGCAGGGTCTCCCACCGCGTCTCGCCCGAGCGGTAGGACTCCAGCGTCGTGCGCCGCCAAACGCCCTTGGGATTGGCCGCGTCCTGCCAGAAGTTTCCGATCCCGTCGCCGAGGAAGCTGGGAGCCGGAATCCGGTCGGTGGCGGTCAGGATCGCCTCGGCCTGCTGGCGGAAGGTCTCATAGCGCCGGTCGCCTTCCAGCGCCGACAAGGCCCGCCGGTTGGACTCCGTCACGAAGGCCATGGCCTCCGCCCCCTCGACCTCTTCCAGCGCCAGATGATCGTCGGCGGCCCGCACCCCGGCGGGGCTCAGGTCGGCGGGGAAATGCGGCGGCGGCGTCTGCATGACCCGCGGAACCTCGTCCACCGACAGGGCCCGGACCGGCATCGGCGCCGGACCGCCCGCGCAGGCCGCGAGCAACAGCGCCGGGAGGGCGGCGGACAGGATCAATCGGTTCATTTCAAACTCCGCACTTCAAATCCTCCCCCGGCGGGGAGGACCGTGAATCCTACTCCGCCGCCGGCTCATCCATCAGCCGCCGGGTCAGATAGGTGTATTCCAGCGCCAGCCGCCGGGCCGTCTCGCGCAGGTTCGCCCCCGCCGCGTGGCCGCCGTCGGTGTTCTCGTAGAACAGCACCGGATAGCCCAGCTCCAGCAGCCGCGCCGCCGCCTTGCGGGCGTGGCCCGGATGGACCCGGTCGTCCTTGGTCGAGGTGTGGATGAAGACCTCGGGATAGGGCTGGCCCGCCTCCAGCCGCTGATAGGGCGAATAGGCCTCGATCCAGGCCCGCTCTTCCGGAATGTCCGGATTGCCGTACTCCGCCATCCACGACGCCCCGGCCAGCAGCTTGTGGAAGCGCAGCATGTCGAACAGCGGCACCTGGATGACCGCGGCGTTGATCAGGTCCGGGCGCTGGGTCAGCATCGCCCCCATGAACAGCCCGCCCTGCGAGCCGCCCATGATGCCCAGCCGCGGCTGCGAGGTGATGTTGCGCGTGATCAGGTCCTGCGCCACCGCCTGATAGTCCTCATGCGCCCGCTGCCGGTTCGCCTGCAGGGCCGCCTGGTGCCAGTTGGGGCCGAACTCGCCGCCGCCGCGGGTGTTGGCGATGACATAGACCCCGCCCCGCTCCAGCCACAGCTTGCCGACCGTGGCCGAATAGCCGGGCAGCAGCGACGACTGGAAGCCGCCGTAGCCGTACAACAGGGTGGGGTTCGACCCGTCCATGGCCATGTCGCCGGCGTGGACCACGAAATAGGGGATCATGGTGCCGTCGGCGCTGCGGGCCTCGAACTGGTCGACCGTCATCCCATCGGCGTTGAATTTGGCCGGCAGGGATTTGCTCAGATCCGCCTCGCCCGTCGCCGCATCGGCCAGATACAGGCTGGACGGATTCAGATAGCCGGTGACGCTGACGAAGACGCGGTCGTCCCGGTCACTGGCCGAGCCGACGCCGACCGAGACGTTCTGCGGCAGGTCCATGCGGCTGCGCGCCCATTCGCCCGAGGGGTTGGGCTCATAGACATAGACCGAGCCGCGCACGTTTTCGTACAGGGCCACGACCAGTTTGTTGCGGGTGTTGGAGATGCCCTCGATGGCCTCGCGCGGCCCCGGTCGGATGACCAGCTGCGCCCGCACCGTCGGGTCGGCCAGCCAGGCCTGCAGGTCATAGGCGATGACGTCGCCGGTCCTGAATTCCTGCCCCGACGGGGCGGTCCAGTCCTGATCCGTGGTGAAGACCATCTGTCCACGGACCAGGGCGTTGATGTTCGACTTGGCCGGCAGTTGCAGCTTCGTCGTCGTGCCGTCGGCGTTCAGCCGGTGCGTCTCGCCTTCATAGAAGCTGACGCCGCGATTGATCAGGGTCGCCTGCACCACGCCGTCGGCGTCGCGCAGCGCATAACCCGAGACCGAGACATCGGTCGGCTGCCCCGTGAACACGGTCTGCGCCTGGTCGACGGTCTGGCCCCGCTTCAGCACCTTGACGATCATCGGATAGCCCGAGCTGGTCAGGGTGCCGGGTCCGAAATCGCGCGAAATCAGCAGGGTGTCCTCGTCCACCCAGGACGCCCCGCCCTTGGACTCCTCCAGCACGAACCCGCCCTCGACGAAGCTGCGCGTGCTGCGGTCGAATTCGCGGATGGTCACGGCGTCCTTGCCGCCGTCCGACAGGGAGACGAGGCAGCGGGTCTCCTCCGGCGGCAGGCAGGTCGCGCCCTTGTAGACCCAGTTCTTGCCCTCGGCCTCGGCCAGGGCGTCGATGTCGAGGATGGTCTCCCACACCGGTTCGGCCGTGCCGTAGCTCTCGACCGAGGTGGTGCGCCATATGCCGCGCACATGGGTCGCGTCCTGCCAGAAATTGTCGATCACCTCGACATCGCCCTGACGACGGAAGCCCGGGGCGGGAATGCGGTCGCGCGACTGGACGATCTCCAGCGCCTGCTGGTGCAGGGTCTCGTAGCGGGGGTCGCCGCGCAGCACGCCCAGCGAGCGCTCGTTCTGCTCATTGACCCAGGCCATGGCCCGCTCGCCCTCGATCTCCTCCAGCCACAGATAGGGGTCGGTCGCGTCCGAGGTCGCGAACCCGCCGGCGACGGCCTGCGCGGACGGATTGGCGGGCGGTGCGGTCTGGGCCATGGCGGCGCTCGAAAGGGCTGAGGAAGCGAGAAGCGCGGCGAGCGCGGCGGTGCGGATCATGGGGCGAAGTCTCCGACGATGGGTCGGGCGGCACCTTAACGGCGGCCGGGGTCGCGGCAAGGCGGGGGGCGTGGAGGTTACGGCTTTGTCATCTTGGAAGAGGTGGCGAGTGATTGGTGGTTAGTGGCTGGCCGCCAGCTGTGCGGTGGCGCGGGCCGCGCCGCCCTTCCGCTGACGGTGAGGCGGCGATCACCAACCACCAAAAACTTCTCAGTGCCCCTCATCCGGGATGCACAGCAGATTCCCGCACGCCTTGCAGTGCACCGCGTCCGGGTCATGCACCTGCAGGCCGCAGCGGTCGCACGGGAACCGCACCTTGTGCGGCCGCAGCAGGGTCTGCCCCAGCCGCACGAACAGGGTCACCCCGCCCAGCATGATCAGGATGGAGACGATCCGCCCCCAGTCCCCCGGCAGCAGGATGTCGCCATAGCCCGTCGTGGTCAGGCTGGTGACGGTGAAATACAGGGCGTCGATATAGCCGGTAATGCCCTCATGGCGGCCCATGAAGCTGGTGTAGACGAAGCCGGTGGCCACGAAGACGAAGGTGACCAGCGACACCAGCGCCTTGGTGGTGTCCTCCACCCGGGTGTCGTCATAGCGCCGCCCGACCGTGCGCCAGAAGAAGTCCGAATGGATCAGGGTCCACAGCCGCACCACCCGCAGGAAGCCCAGGTTGAAGAAGAACGGAAACAGCAGGGTCGCCAGAACGAACAGGTCCACCCAGACGATCGGCTTCCTCAGCCAGTCACGGATATTGGAATAGGCCGAGGCCCGCGCGGCGAGATCAGCGACCAGAACGGCGGCGATGACATAGTCGATGATATAGAAGATCAGTCCCTCGCCCCGCAGCAGCGGCGCGGCGATGAAGAAGCCGATGATCAGCAGGTCGATGATCAGGACCGCCAGCCGGAACCGGACGGCCACCGGCGACGAGCCGTGATACAGCGCCCGCAGGCGGGCCCGCAGGCGCAGGCCGCCGTTCTTTTCCTCGACGGGCTCGGTTTCGGGCGCGGGACGGGCTCGACTCATGACCCAGCGATAACGCGGCTGGCTCGCGCAAGGAACCGGCAAACGCTATATGCGGCGTTGATGGCCAGACCCTTCGTCAAGATGAACGGCGCCGGCAACGACTTCGTCGTCGTCAATGCGCTGGAGACGCCGTTCACCCCGACGGCCGACCAGGCGCGCGCCATCGCCGACCGCCGGACCGGCGAGGGCTGCGACCAGCTGATCGCCCTGGAGCCCTCGCAGACCGCCGACGCCTTCATGCGGGTGTGGAACGCCGACGGCGGAACGGTCGAGACCTGCGGCAACGCCCTGCGCTGCGTCGGCTGGATGCTGTTGCAGTCGACGGGCAAGGATCAGGTGACGATCGACACCCTGGGCGGCCCGACCACGGCGCGGCGTGCGGCCGAGGGGCGGATCACCGTTGATATGGGCGCGCCGCGGCTGGAGTGGGAGCAGATCCCGCTCGACGAGGCCATGGATACCCGGGGCATCGAGCTGCAGGTCGGCCCCATCGACGATCCGGTGCTGCACACGCCGGGCGCGGTCTCGATGGGCAATCCGCACGTCGTCTTCTTCATGGACCACGCCCCGAACGACGGCTTCGTTCGTGGGACGGGCTCGCTGATCGAACACCACCCGCGCTTTCCCGAGGGCGTCAATGTCGGCTTCGCCCACGTGATCGCGCCCGACCGCATCCGCCTGCGGGTCTGGGAGCGCGGCGCCGGTCTGACGAAGGCCTGCGGCACCGGCGCCTGCGCCGCCCTCGTCGCCGCCGCCCGCCGCGGCCTGACCGGCCGGACCGCGACCGTCGAAGTGGACGGCGGCGAACTGTCGATCGACTGGGACGAGACGACCGGCCACGTCCTCATGACCGGGCCTGTGGAGGTCGAGCGGACGGGAACGCTGGCGGTCTGACGCCGCCATCTCCTCCCCACGCAGTGGGGAGGGGGACCACGCGCAGCGTGGTGGAGGGGGACCACGCGCAGCGTGGTGGAGGGGGGCCGCGCCGCGACGGTGGCTCACCGCCCCTCCGTCACGGCGCGAAGGCGCGCCGCGCCACCTCCCCATCGCT
>JAHKAM010000076.1 GCA_018826515.1 Alphaproteobacteria bacterium | reverse complement strand
GGTTAGTGGTTGCCGCTTCACTGGCGGCGGAAGGGCGGCGCGGACCGCATTTTCGCACCGGCGGCGGCCAGCCACTAACCACTAACCACTAACCACTCACTTCCACTCCGGCCCGACCACCTCGAAGCCGCCGGCTGCCAGGGCGTCCAGCACGCCGCCTTCCTCGGCCAGCAGCCGGATCGGGGCGACGCCCATGGTCACCCCCGGCGAAATCATCGCCGTCTCGATGGCCGCCGCCCATTGTTGCCTCAGCTGCGGCGCGATCTCGGGGTCCCCCCACGGCCAGCACTGGTTCAGGGCCTTGTCGATCGGCGAGGCCACCACGTCGGCGACCCGCAGGGCGCGCCAGTCCTCGGCGCGGTCGCGCGCGGCGTCCGGCCCCAGTTCCGCGGCGGCGATGGCGGCCTCGACACAGGCGACATGGGCCGTCTGGGGGGCGGTGATCAGGCTGTCGATCAGTTCGTCGCCGCGCACCGTTCCGACCGGTCGCGTCTGCACCCGGGCCCGGCGGGCGGCGCGGCGGATCACGTCCATGGCGTCGTCGCCGCCCCGGCGGCGGCTGTAGCCGGCCTTGTCCTGCATCAGGTCGAAGCCGAGGATCAGCAGGCTTTTGGTGCGCCAGTCCTCGTTTCGCTCGTCGGCCATGACGGCCTCGAGCCGCGCCTGCCAGTCCGGCGTCAGATAGTCGGCGCTGGTCTGCCCGTTCGGCATGCGGGCGATGGTGCGGATGCGCCAGATGACGCGGAAGAGGTCGCTGAAGGAGGCCTGCCCCACCTGGGGCGTGAGGATCTGCTGCGATCGCGCCGCCGCCGCCTCCAGATCGTCGGGACGCCACGACAGATCCCGCGGTATGCCCGTGATGGCGCCGACCAGGATCAGGGTGCTGTCGCCCCGGGTCACCGTCCACATCGGCGCGCCGGAGCGCCGGGCCAGGATCACCACGTCGTCCAGTTGCGAGGCCGCCGGTTCCGGCGTCTGGGCCTGCGCGGGCGTCAGGGGCAGCGCCACAGCAACCAGAACGGCAGCAACAATCGCGAACAATCTCACGCCAATACACTCCTTAACTGAACAACATTCAGTAACGCGCAGCCCATTTCAGAACACATTTGTGACCTGCACGTAATCTTTCCGATATTTAATCCACCTGTCTGTCTTGTAACTGGAGAGTGGCGCGACAGGACGCCACACCTTCGTCACATGACGAGGGGAATCCTGCAATGACCAAGACCATCCTGCTGGCGACAACCGCCATCCTGCTGGGCGCCGGCGCCGCCGCGGCCCAGACACCCCCGTCGACGACCCCCACGGCCCAGGCCGCCGCGGCCCAGGCCGGCGTCCTGGTCTTCACCCCCGACTTCTTCGCCGACCAGAGGCCGAACACCGCCCTGGACATGGTCAGCCGCGTGCCGGGCTTCTCGGTCCAGGACGGCGACGGCTCGCGCGGCTTCGAAGGCGCGGTCGGCAACATCCTGATCAACGGATCGCGACCGGCATCCAAGAACGACACCGGCTCCTCGGTCCTGTCGCGGACGCTCGTCGCCCAGGTCGAGCGCATCGAGCTGATCCGGGGCGGGGCCCCCGGCATCGACATGCAGGGCTATTCCGTCGTCGTGAACGTCATCACCCGGACGCAGGCGAGCACCGAGCAGCTTGTCACCCTCAATGGCTTCTTCTTCGAAGGGGGCACCGACCGGGCGGCCGGCAGCTATCAGTTCACCCGTCGCAATGGCGACCGGGTCTGGGGCTTCACCCTGTCGGACGGCGTCTCGATCAACGATTCCAACGGCGTCGGCCGGGCCGTGCGCCGCGATGCGAACGGCGTCATCATCCGCGACGAGGGCTATTACGACGACCAGACCGGCGGCGGCCAGTCGGCCCGGATCAATTTCGCCGATGCCTTCCTGGGCGGCAAGATCGACCTGACCGCGCGCCTCGGCAGGAACGACTACAGCCAGTACAGCCTGCAGGACGGGCCTGGCATCCTGCGCGACAGCCGCTTCGCCGAGGAGGGCACGAGCGGCGAGGTCGGCGCGGTCTTCACCCGGCCGATGGGCGCGGGGCTGACGTCGGAAACCCGCTTCATCCGCGAGTGGAATGACTTCGAGAACGCCGCGACCTTCGTCACCACGACCAACGGCGCGCCGGGTCCGCTGCAGCGCTTCGCTTCGGAGGGCAACGCATCCGAGACCATCCTGCGCTCCCTGCTGCGCTGGGAGCGTTCCCCGGCGGTGACGATCGAGGCCGGGGGCGAGGTCGCCTACAACATGCTTGAAGTCGAACAGACCCTGACCGACGGAGGCGTCATCATTCCCCTGCCCTCCGACCAGATCATGGTGGAGGAAACCCGGGGAGAGATCTTCGGCAAGGCCACCTGGCGGGTCCGGCCCAATCTGACCCTTGAAGGCGGGCTGCGGCTCGAGGCCTCGACCATCACCCAGTCCGGCGACGCCGACCAGGAGAAGAGCTTCTACTACGCCAAGCCGCGACTCCTCGCGACCTGGACGCCCATGCCCCAGAACCAGGTCCGCTTCCGCTTCGAGCGCGAACTCGGGCAACTTGATTTCGGCGACTTCGCGGCCGGGGCGGACCTGGACGACGACCAGTTGTTCGGCGGCAACATCGACCTGGAACCCGAAGAGCGCTGGATCAGTGAACTGACCTGGGAGCGCCGCTTTCTGGGCGACGGCATCGTCTCCATCGGATACCGGCACGACGAGATCATCGGCGTGATCGACCGCCTGCCGCTGCCCGGCGGCCTGTCGGCCGTGGGCAATATCGGCGACGGAACGCTGGATCAGCTGGCGGTCAACATCGTCCTGCCGTTGGACCAGACCGGGTTCTCGGGCGGCGAGCTCCGCCTGCGCAACACCTGGAACGACACCTCGGTCACCGACCCGACCACGGGCGAGGAACGCCCCATCTCGGGCGTACGGCCCTCGCAACCCGCCATCACCATCGCCCAGGACATCACCAGCTGGCGCCTCAACTGGGCGGTGACCTATCTGGAGAGCCTGCGCCAGTTCAACTATGGCCCCGACCAGATCTCGGGCTTCACCGGCAGCGACTATTTCGAGGCCAACATCGAGTACAAGCCGACCCCCACGCTCTCGATCCGGGCCCAGGTCAATGTGTGGAACGACTTCCAGGTCGAACGCACGGTCTTCGCGGACCGCACGGCCGCCCGCCCGATCGCCTTCACGGAATTGCGCCCCACCGACCCACGCACCTTCTGGCAAATTCGGGTGCGGAAGACGTTCTGAGCGCGAGCCATCGGATCGCCTCAAGCCTGTCGGCGATTTAATGCACCTGTACGGTTTGTCGCTGTATGCGCGGCCGGTCGCCGGGCACCATTCGGCCAACCGGGAGGGGCGGATGACCAAGGCGATCTGGCTGGCGGGCGCGGCGTTGTGCGCCCTTGGCGGAACGGCGATGGCGCAAACCGCGCCGCTTCAGGTCGCGCCCGCGGCGGACGCCGCCCGCCAGGGCGTGCTGGCGTTTGATCCGGCCTTTTTCGCCGACTCCCGGCCCGACACGGCGCTGGACATGATCGCCCGCCTGCCCGGCTTCGCCCTCGACACGGGCGACAGCGGCACGCGCGGCCTGGCGGGAACCGCCGGGAACGTCCTGATCGACGGCCGGCATCCCTCCACCAAGAGCGACAATCTCGAGCAGATCCTCGACCGCATCTCGGCCAATGGCGTGGCGCGGGTGGAGCTGATCCGCGGCGGCGCGCCCGGCATCGACATGCAGGGCCGGTCGGTCGTGGCCAATGTCGTGCTGATCCGGACGGTGACGACCGAGCGGGTCATCGAATCCAACACCTATGTCTATCCCGACGGCTATGCCGGCCCGGTGCTCCTGGCGCGTTGGGCGCGGCGCGACGGCGACGACCAGACCGAGGTCTCGATCGGCGGCTTCACCGACCGAACCGGCGGCACCGGCGAGGGTTTCCGGCGCCGGTATGATCCCGCCGGCAATCTGATCCAGGACGCCGATCTGGTGCTGTGGGACCGCATCCGGAATTTGCGGGCCACCGGCGCCGTCCAGCGTCGCCTGGGCGGCGGCCTGCTGCGGGTCAACGGCCTTCTGCGCTGGTTCGGCAACGAGAGTTCGCAGGACCTGTTGATCCGTTCGGGCGCCGGCGCTGACAGTTTCAACGACGAGCAGTCAGATGACTTCAACGGGGAGCTGGGCGTCAGCTGGACCCGGGACCTGGGCCCTCGCACCGGCCTCGAACTGACCGGACTGCAGCGCTGGTCCACCGAGGACTACACCGGCGTCTCGGAAAGCGGCGGCGACAGCTCGGTCTTCACCGCCGACACCGACTCGGGCGAATCCATCGGCCGCGCCGTCCTCCGTTTCCGGCCCGACGACCGCTGGGCGTTCGAGACCGGCGGCGAGGCGGCGTGGAATTTCCTCGACAGCGCGACGGCCTATTCCGAGAACGGCGTGCCCATCCCCCTGCCGTCGGCCTCGGTCCGGGTGGAGGAGTTGCGGGGGGAGGTCTTCGGCCAGGCGACATGGCGGCCCGACCCGACCCTGACCCTCGAGGGCGGTCTGCGCGTCGAGGTGTCGGAAATCAGCCAGTCGGGCGACAGCGACCTGACCAAGTCCTTCGTCTATCCCAAGCCCCGCCTCCAGGCGACCTGGACGCCGCGGCCGGGACACCAGTTCCGCTTCCGCGCCGAGCGCGAGGTGGGCCAGCTCGACTTCGGCGACTTCATCGCCTCGACGGACATCGAGATCGGCCAGGTCGAGGGCGGCAACCCGGACCTGGAGCCCGAGAAGGCCACGGTCCTTGAGGCCATCTACGAGCGCCGCTTCCGGGGCGAGGGCGTGTTCGACGTCACCGTGAGCCACGCCGAGATCGAGGACGTGGTCGATGTCATCCCCTTGACCGGCGGCTTCGACGGGGTCGGCAACATCGGCGACGGGACGTCCGACTATTTCCAGCTGCGCCTGACCCTGCCGACCGATTGGCTGGGCGTCCCCAACGGCCGACTCCAGACGCGGGGCAGCTGGTCCGACACCTCGGTGATCGATCCGGTGACGGGCGAGGAACGCCGCTTCCAGGGCAGTCAGGCCTTCGGCTGCGGCGTCGCCTTCAACCAGGATCTGATGGGCGGTCGATGGTCGTGGGGCTTCGACCACGGCTGCAACATCGACAAGGGCCGGGCCTTCCGGGTGCGCGAGGTCCGGGCCTTTTACGCCGAGCCGGAGGTCCGCATCTATGGCCAGTGGAAGCCGCGCGCGGACCTGACCGCCCGGGTCGATCTGATGAACATCACCGACCGCGAGCAGGGCTACGACCGCGAGATCCATTCGGGGCCCCGCGACACCGCGCCCGTGTCCTTCCGCGAGGTGCGCCGGACCCGGATGAGCCCCTTCCTCTTCGTCCAGATAAGAAAGACCTTCTGAAGAAGGCGTCCCCACACCCCGAAACTGACGGCGCGCCGCGCTTGACGCGCCAAAAAGGGCGGAACCTCGCGGTTCCGCCCTTCCTGTATGCAGACTTCGGTCGGGCTAGCGGATGCCCGACATGCCCTTCTTGAGAAGGGGCGACAGCACCAGCAGCACCACGCCGACGCCGACGCCGGTCCAGCCGATGGTGCCGAAGATCGACCCGTAGGTCTCAAGCGCCAGGGCCGGATTGGTCACCACGCCCGCGACGGTATCGGTCGCGGTCGCCTGGGCGATGACGCCGGCGGCGATGTGCGCCACCGAGCTGGAGAGGAACCAGACCCCCATCATCATGCCCACCAGACGATCGACCGAGAGTTTGGTGATCATCGACAGGCCCACCGGCGAGAGGCAGAGCTCGCCCATGGTGTGGAAGAAGTAGGTCAGGAACAGGAAGAACAGCGGGACGCGGAAATCGACCCCGCCCTGCGTCGCCGCCGCCCAGGCCAGAACCAGAAAGCCAAGGCCGACGAACATCAGGCCGAAGGAGAATTTGACCGGGGTCGAAGGCTCCTTGTTGCGCTTGGCCAGCCAGACCCACAGGGCCGCGAAGATCGGCCCGAAGATCACGATGATGCCCGGGTTGAACATCTGGGTGTAGCCGGCGTTGAACCAGCCGGGCATGTCCGTCGACTGGTCAGCGAACAGGGTGAGCGACGAGCCCGCCTGTTCGAACAGGGCCCAGAACAGCACCGAGAAGAAGATCAGCACCTGGGCCACCAGCATCCGGTTGCGCTCGGCGCCCTTCAGTTGGGTGACGGTATAGCCCACCACCACCGCGAAGATGATTCCGGCCAGCCAGGGCAGGCTGGCGGAGATGATCTCGTGGCGTTGCATCAGCAGCCAGACCGGGAAGACGGCGATAAGGCCGAGGATCCAGAAGGTGGCTTCCAGCGGAATGCCGAGAAATTTCGTACCGGCCAGTTTCTCGGGGTTCGGCGGACCGCCGCGTCCCTCGAGCCAGGACTGGCCCAGCAGGAAGGTCATCAGGCCCAGCAACATGCCGAAGCCCGCCAGACCGAAGCCATAGGCCCAGCCATAGGTGAAGCCGAGATAGGAACACAGGCCCGTGGCCAGCACCGATCCCAGGTTGATGCCGACGTAAAACAGGGTGAACCCGCCGTCGCGGCGGGGGTCGTTTTCCTCGTACAGATGGCCGACCACGGTCGAGATGTTGGCCTTCAGGAAGCCGACGCCGACGATGATGAGCGACAGGGCGAGGAACAGGGTCATTTCGCCGGAGGGATCCCGCACCGTGCGGGTCGTGTAGCCGTCCGCAGCGACCGTGGAGGGGAAGGCCGCGGCCGTCGCAGCTTCGGCCCCCGAGCCGGCCGGCTGCCCGACCACGTCGACCACATTGACCCCTTCGGGCGTAATGGCGATCGGCACACGACCGGACTCCGTCACGGCGTAGAGCTGGCGATCCGTGTTTCGGCCCTCGACCTCGACCGCATATTCCGTGCCGCCGACGGTGATGAACTCGCGTCCGCCTGCGCCCTCGAAGGCCATGGTGAAGTGACCGGCGACCAGCAGGACCGCGCCGATGATCACGGCCTTTCTCGATCCGAGGTATTTATCGGCGATCAGGCCGCCGACGACCGGCAGCAGATAGACCAGGGCTCCGTAGGCGGCGTAGATGCCCTGGGCCTCGACCGGACCGAACAGGAAATGCTGGATCAGATAGAGCGTCAGCATCGCCCTCATTCCATAGAACGAGAACCGCTCCCACATTTCGGTGAAGAACAGGATCACCAGCCCCCGCGGGTGTCCCAGAAACGTCTTGCGAGGCCCGGCTGACAGCGCCCCCCCGTTGTCCGTCGTACTCAACGGCTCACTCCCATGTTGCTGCGCCCCACCTGACGCGCGTGGCCGCATAAGCAGCACGCGGAGCAAGACCGGACAAGTGTTAAGGACAAAATGGCTGCGAGGTGGCGCGGGCGCGGGGCAGGCGGCAGGATGGCGTCGAATCAGTTCAGGCGGAACGGAATGACGGCGACGCGGCGGTCAGTGTTGGTCGGAGCGGCCTCGGCCGCGGCGCTCGCGGGCTGTGGCCGCACGCCGTCGCGCCCGGCCGGAGACGTGATCGCGGCCGGCCAGCCGGCGGCCCTGCTGATCTGGGCGGTGGCGCGCGAGCGGCTGGCGGGCTGGCCCCGCAGGCCGTCGGAGGATGCGCTTTCGGCCCTGCCTTCGCTGGCCGCCGACCTGCCCGAGCTCGGATCCCTGAGCGGCGTCGGGCAGGCCGCGAATCTCGAGGCCCTGGCGGCGCTGCAGCCCCGACTGGTGATCGACTACGGCGACACAGATCCCGAGAATCAGCAACTGGGCGGCCGGATGAAGGCCCGAATCGGCGTCGACTGGCGGCTGATCGACGGCGCCCTGACGCGGATCCCCGAGGCGATCCGCGAGGCCGGGACCCTGCTGGACGCCGATCAGGCCGCCGACGGACTGGCCGACGAGGCCGCGCGGGTGCTCGACCGATGGCGTCGCGCCCCGGGAGGCGCGGCCTTCTACTATGCGCGCGGCGCCGACGGTCTCGAGACCGGCTTCCGCGGCTCGCTGGCGACCGAGGTGCTGGAAGGCGCCGGCTGGACCAATGTCGCGGAGGGGTCGCGCGATATCGGCCGCGTCACCCGCGAACAGGTCGCCGCCTGGGATCCCGAGGTGCTGGTCACGCTCAGCCGCGACTTCGTCGCCGCCGCCCGCAACGACGCCGTCTGGCGGACCCGCCGCGACGGCGGCCGTCGGCGGTTGCTGTTGCTGCCGGACACTCCGTTCGGCTGGCTCGACCGGCCGCCTTCGATCAACCGGCTGCTGGCCTGCGCCTGGTTGGCCAATCCGGCCGGCGCGCCCATGGCGGTCGCGAGTCTGACGCGACGGCTGTACGGCATGGCGCCGGCCGAGGTGGCCATGCCGCAATGGATCCGCTGAGCCGCCTCAGAGCCGCCCTGCCGCCGGTCGGGCTGGTCCTGCTGGCCCTGGCCGGGGCGCTGGCGGTGCTGGCGACGGGGCCGCTCGGGGTGGCGCCGGACGCCCTGCTGGCCGCCCTGGTCGGGCGTGGACCCGACGAGGCGGAGCTGGCGCTGGCGCTGCGCGGACCGCGGCTGCTGGCGGCCCTGACCTGCGGCGCGGCCCTCGCCGGGGCAGGAGCCGGGTTCCAGATCCTGTTCCGCAATCCCCTGGCGGCGCCGGACCTGCTGGGCGTCTCATCGGGCGCCGGCCTGGGCGCGGCGCTGGCCCTCCTGCTCGGGGCGGGGGCGGCCATGGTGCAGGGCGCGGCCTTCGCGGGCGGACTGGCCGCCGGCGGGGTGGCCCTGGCCTGCGCCGCCCTGACCCGCAGCGGCGACGGGCGCCTCGCCCTTATCCTCTGCGGCGTCGTGGCCGGCGCCCTGGCCTCGGCCGGGCTGGGCCTCGTGATCGTGGTCGCCGAGCCGTACTCACAACTGCCGTCGATCACCTACTGGCTGCTGGGGTCCTTCACCCGGGCGAGCGCGGGCGAGGCGGTCGGCGCCCTGATCCCGGTCGCGCTCGGCGCCGGCGTGTTGATCTGGCTGGGGTTCCGGCTCGATATCCTGTCGCTGGGCGACGAGCAGGCGCGCTCACTGGGCCTGTCCGCCCGACCCCTGCGTCTGCTGGCCCTCGCCGCCGCCGCCCTGATGACCTCCTCGGCGGTCGCCGTGGCGGGGGTCGTCGGCTGGATCGGTCTGCTGGCGCCCCACGCCGCCCGACTGGTCGTCGGCGAGCGGGCCGGGCGGCTGATCCCGGCGTCGATGGCCGTCGGCGCCCTGTTCGCCCTGGTCATCGACCGACTGGCCACGGCTTTCGGTCCGGCGGAGATCCCCGTCGGCCTGCTGTCCGCCGCCATCGGCGCCCCGGCCTTCCTGATCCTGTTCGTCGCCACCTCGAGGCGGTCATGAACGGTCTGCGGCTCGAAGGCCTTGTGGCCGGACGGGGCAAGGGCTTCAGCCTGCCGGCGCTGGATCTGACCGTCGAAGCCGGCGAGGTCCTGGCCCTGGTCGGTCCCAATGGCGCGGGCAAGACGACGCTGTTGAAGACCCTCGCCGGCCTGCTGCCGCCGCTGGCGGGCGCGACGGTCCACGCCGGCGTCCCGGCGTATCTGCCGCCGCCCGGCGCGGTGTCGGCGGGCTTCACAGCCCTGCATCTCGCCGCCCTTGGCCGGGCCGGTCGACGTCGCTGGTCGCCGGCCCTGACGCCGGACGACATCGACGCCGCGCGCGGCGCGCTGGACCGGCTGGAGGTGGGCGATCTGGCCGAGCGGCCGTTCGACCGGCTGTCCAGCGGCCAGCAGCAGCTGGTGCTGATCGCCCGGCTGTTCGTACAGGACGCGCCGGTCTGCCTGCTGGACGAGCCGCTGGCCCTGCTGGATCCCGCCCATGCGCAGGCCGTTGAGGCCGCGATCCGGGCGCTGGCCGCCGAGGGCCGGGCGGTCATCGCCTCGACCCACCACCTGCCCTTCGCCGCCCGCGCGGACCGGGTGCTGGCGGTCGGGCCGGGCGGGATCGAGGTCGGGGCGCCGACGGAGGCGTTGTCGCCCGACCGCATTCGCGCCCTGTTCGGGGTCGAGGTCGAAGGGTGTCCGTGTTGCGGTCAGGGCTTGAGTTGAACCACGCCGCGGAGTTTCAGACTTCGACCAGATCCAGCCGGCGCTCGATCCTCTCCAGCCGCTGGCTGAAATGGTCCATCTGACGCGTCATCGACACGAAATTCTCTTCCATCGAGGTCATGCGCGTCCTCATATGGCGCATGTCCTCCTTGAGGTTCGAAATATCCTCCTGGATGCGTTGAAGCATCGGAACGACAATGTCGGTCACCTCTGACATGATGCGAACATAGCGTGAAAACGGAGACTCGCCAATGAACCGCTGGTTTGCAGCCTTGGCCATAGCGGCCCTGTTCGCCGCGCCCGCCGCCGCGCAGGAGGCCCCACGCTGGTCGTTCGCCATCCATGGCGGCGCCGGCGTGATCGAGCGCGACAGCCTGACGCCGCAACAGGACGCCGCCTATCGCGCCGCCCTGCACCGCGCGCTGGAGGCGGGGTCGGCGGTGCTGGCGGGCGGCGGCTCGGCGCTGGACGCCGTGCAGGCTGCGATCGAGCTGATGGAGGACGATCCGCTGTTCAACGCCGGGCACGGCGCGGTCTTCACCGCCGCCGGGCGCAACGAGCTGGACGCCGCGGTGATGAACGGCTCGGACCTGACCGCCGGCGCCGTCGCCGGCCTGACCACCACCCGCCACCCGATCGCCGCCGCGCGGGCGGTGATGGAGCGGTCGCCGCACGTCATGCTGATCGGCGAGGGCGCCGATACCTTCGCCGCCTCGGTCGGGCTGGAGCAGGTCGATCCGGCCTTCTTCTTCACTGAGCGGCGCTGGCGCGGGCTGGAGTCGGCGCTGCGGACCCAGAACCTGCCGATTCCGGAACGGCCCGCCGGGGCGCCGGGGCCGATGGCGGAAGTCACCCTGCCCGCCCCGCCGCTGAACGAGCGCAAATTCGGCACGGTCGGGGCGGTGGCGCTGGACAGCGAAGGCCGGCTGGCCGCCGGGACCTCGACCGGCGGCATGACCGCCAAGCGCTGGGGGCGGGTCGGGGACGTGCCGGTGATCGGGGCGGGCACCTATGCCTCGAACCGCGAGGGCTGCGCGGTGTCGGCGACGGGCGACGGGGAGTTCTACATCCGGGCCAGCGTGGCGCGGGATATCTGCGCCCGCATCGCCACCGGGTCAGCGACCCAAACCGCGGCCCAGGCCGAGGTCGACGACGCCCTGGCGCTGGGCGGTTCCGGCGGCGTCATCGTCATGGATCTGCAGGGCCGGCCGAGCTTCGCCATGACCAGCTCGGGCATGTACCGCGGCGCCGTCTCCCACAGCCAGGCCGCGGGCGTGGCCATCTACGGCGACGAAGACCTGCGCCCGTGACCCAGGGCGCCGTCATCGACCTGGCCGACAAATTCGCCGGCTTCGCCGACCACTGGCGGCCGCGCGTGGCGACCCGGCTGAACGGTCAGGACGTGCGGCTGGTCAAGGTGCAGGGCGTTTTCCCGTGGCACAGCCATGCCGACGCCGACGAGATGTTCCTGGTCTGGAAGGGCCGGTTCCGGGTCGAGTTCCGGGATCGGGTCGAGACGCTCGATCCCGGCCAGTTCATCGTCGTGCCGCGCGGCGTCGAACACCGCACCGCCGCCGATGAGGAGGCCGAGGTGCTGATCTTCGAACCCTCGGAGGTGATCAACACCGGCGACGCCGCCGCCTCCGACTTCACCGCCCCGCAGGGACAGACGATCTGATGAGCAAGCCCGACACTCCCGGCGTCATCGCCCCGCCGCCGCTGATCTACCTCGGCTTCCTGCTGGCCGGCTGGGGGCTGGCGACGATCGGCGCCCGGCCGGAGGCGATCGAGAGCGGATTCGGCTGGCTGGCGGCGGGACTCGGTCTGGAGATGTCGATCCGCCGCGGCGTGGCGCTGGTCCTGATCGTCGGCGGTCTGATGCTGGACGGCTGGGCGGCGGGCCTGTTCCGGCGGCGGGGGACGGCGGTCGAGCCGTGGAAGCCCTCGACGGTGCTGATCCACGACGGCCCATACCGCTTCAGCCGCAATCCCATCTACCTCGGATTCGCCGTCAGCTACGTCGGCCTGGCCATCGCCATGGACAGCGCCCTGGCCCTGTTCCTGCTGCTGCCCTGTCTGGCGGTCGTCGACCAGTTCGTGATCCAGCGCGAGGAGCGCTATCTCACCGCCAAATTCGGCGCCGACTATGAGGCCTATCGGCAGAAGGTCCGGCGATGGCTGTGAGCGACGACGAACTCTCGGCCATGGCCATCGAGGAGCTGGACCAGGCCTGCAGCCTGATCTGGCCCGAATTAGTCAAGGTCACGCCCTGGGGCGACAGCTATGTCGGCATCGCCCCCTCGGGCCGCGAGGTCGAGATCGAGCGCCGCTATCTGTGGGCCCATGAGCCGGAGGGCGCCGTGGCCGTCGAAATCGAGGTCCGGGATGTCGGCGCCCGCACCGGCGCCGAGGCGCGGGCGCTGATCACCCCGCCGCGCTGATCGCCTCAGGCGGGAATCCGTCGCGCCGTTAACCTTTCTCGTTGCCAAGCGGAGCCTTGGGGGCAAGATGCGCCCCGAACGGTTCACAGCCTTCGAGGGGGAGCAGCATGTCCTACGGCGCAGACTTCGCCACCGCCGACCCCGGCAACGCGCCGCTGGACCCGACCATCATGATCGGCGCCGACCCCTTCTTCTGGGGCGCGATTCTGCTGGGTCTTCTGGCCGCCCTGTTCCTCGGTTGGTACCTCGGCGCGCAGTCACACGGCCGGCGGCCCGACGCCGCCCACGCCATCTGGAAAGCCATCCATGACGCCGCCCGGTCGGCGATGGGCGCCGACGACAACGCCCTGAAGGGGAAGGCCGAGGCCCTGCGCAAGGTCATCGACGAGCGGCTGGGCAAGACCCTGAAACTGGCGGGCGGCCTGTCGGGCCGGATCAAGAAGCTGGACGACGCCATCGCCGGCAAGGGACCGGTTCAACCGGGCGGCGGGGGCGGCCATACCTCGCCTCACGGCGGAGGGGCCCACGCCGGCGCTCCGGGGAGCGAGCCGGCGCAGGGCGAAGCCGGTCATGGCGGGACCGGCGGAGGCGGCGGCGGTGGAGGCGGCGCGGCGGCCGCGGCGGCCGCCAGCGTGACGGTCGTCACCATCGGCGGTCCGACGGCCCCGCCCACGCCGACGCCACCGCCGACACCGCCAACGGTCGGCGATCTGAATCATCGCGAACAGACCGACGCCCTGCGTCTGGCTGTCGCCGCCTTCAATCAGCACTGGCGGGATGAAACGGCCCGCGTGGGCGAACTGCGCGCGGCCCATGCCGAACTGTCGAACCCCGGCCCAGGCCATGGATCGTCCGGGCACGGCAAGGCGTCCGGCCACGGGCATTGAAAACCCGGTTTCGTCCTCCGGCGAAACCGCCTAAGCCTTGAGACATGAAACTCGCCTCGCTCAAGCACGGCCGTGACGGCCGCCTCGTCCTCGTTTCCAACGACCTCGCCTGGTTCACCGACGCCTTCCTGATCGCCCCGACGCTGCAGGCCGCGCTGGACGACTGGGACCGGGTCGAGCCCGACCTTCGCGCCCTGGCCGAAAGCCTCGAGCACGGCGGCGTGCCGCGCGGGCGCTTCCACGAACGTGAGGCCGCGGCGCCCCTGCCCCGCGCCTATCAGTGGGCCGACGGCTCGGCCTATGTGAACCACGTCGCCCTGGTCCGTCAGGCGCGCGGCGCGGAGATGCCCGAGAGCTTCTGGACCGATCCCCTGATGTACCAGGGCGGGTCCGACGGCTTCCTGAGCCCGCGCGACCCGATCCCGCTGGCCGACGAGAGCTGGGGCTGCGACCTCGAGGCCGAGGTGGTGGTGGTGACCGGCGACGTGCCCCAGGGCGTGACGCGGGAAGAGGCGCTGGAGTGCATCCGCCTTGTCGGCCTCGTCAACGACGTCAGCCTGCGCAACCTGATCCCGGCCGAACTGGCCAAGGGGTTCGGCTTCGTTCAGTCCAAGCCGGCCTCGGCCCTGTCGCCGGTGTTCGTCACGCCCCGCCTGCTGGGCGACCGCTGGGTCGACGGCAAGCTGAAGGGCGCGCTGAGCGTCCAGCTGAACGGCGCCGATTTCGGCAAGGCCGACGCCGGGACCGACATGACCTTCGACTTCGGGACGCTGATCGCCCATCTGGCCAAGACCCGCAGCCTGTGCGCCGGAACCATCATCGGCTCGGGCACGGTCTCGAACCGCGACGCCGACGGCGGACCGGGCAAGCCGGTCAGCGAGGGCGGCCTCGGCTACTCCTGCATCGCCGAGGTTCGGACGGTCGAGACCATCCTGCGCGGCAAGGCCGAGACGCCCTTCCTCAAGCACGGCGACACCGTCCGCATCGAGATGCTGGACGACCAGCACCACTCGATCTTCGGGGCCATCGAACAGACGGTCGCGGCGGTCTGATCGACCGCCACGGGCTGCGCCATCACCGCCGCCGGCCCCTGGCAGGAGAAGGCCAGCCCGGCGAGGGCAATTGTCAGCCGTCGTTTCATCGTGCGCCTCTTCCGGTTTCAGGAACAGGAGGCGACGCCGCCGCTTTACGGATGCGCGGGACGGATTAAGCTTTGGTCAGTTGCGTGGGATGTCGAAAATGAAGCCACTCCGGATCAGCCTTGTCGCCCTCGCCGGGCTGATCGCCGCCCCGGCGAACGCGCAGGATGACTGGGACCTCGGCCGCGATCCCGGGCGCAAGCTCACCATCGCCGCGGTGACCTACGAGAATTTCGGAGTCGCCGTCCGGTGCGTGGACGGGGTGATGAGCGTCGTCGTGAGCGGCCTGCCCCAGGGGAGCGGCCTCCGCACCATCCGGCACCAGATCGGCGATGAGGCCGAGGTGACCGGCCGCTGGGTCTCGGCCGGGGACGGCGGGGCGGCCTTTTCCGTCTGGCCGGCGGCCACGGCGGCCTATCTGGCGAGCGGTGGTCGCTGGGTGCTCGATGTGCCGGATAACGGCCGGATCACCCGGATTTCCGCCGACCTGCCCGCCTCGCCCGGCGCGATCGGCGAAGTCTTCACCGCCTGCGGTCGCACCCTTTCCCCGACCTCGCTGCAGGACGAGCCTGACGGGGAAGACTTCGGCGGGCTTCGCTGGGTGGATGTGCCGATCGCGGAGTTCCCGACCCGGACGGACGCGGCGGGCGGACTGGCGGCCCTGAGCTGCACCGCGGACCGGCGCGGCAATATGCGGGGCTGCAAGGTTGAGAGCGAATTCCCCGACGGCGCCGGGTTCGGCCGGGCCGCGGTCATCGCGGCCCATCGCCGGGGGCGGGTCGGCCCGCCGCCCGGCGTCGACGCCGATATCGAAGGGCGGAGGATGATCTTCATGGTCCGGTTCAACCTGAGGGACGACCAGGCACCTCTGCCGGCCGCGCCGAGCCGTCTTCCGCCCCGTCCCGAGCAGCTGACGCGACCGCCGGCCGGCGCTGACTGACACGGTTACGCACCCGTCCGAATCCGCGGGCGAAGGACCGCCGCCAAGGTTGACCCCGGCCGCGCTTCGCCACAAAAGGTTGTAGTCTTAGCCTCTCCGGACCGGGTCCCATGAAGCGTTTTCTCGTCGCCCTCCTGATTGGCGCGGTCGCCCTGCCTGCCTTGGCCCAGGACGCCCCCCGGGACTGGGATCTCGTGCGCGATCCGGCGAAGAAGTCGGTCCTCGCCTTCTCCACCTTCGACGTCGGGCTCAGCGTCGGCTTCCGCTGCATCGACGGGTCGTTCAACGCCGTCCTCGCCGGCCTGCCGCCCTCGCGCAACCGACGGCGCGCCCTGGAGCTGACCTTCCGCGAGGGCGACCCGTTCATGTCGATGTGGACCACCACGACCGATCGATCGGTGGCGGTCAGCGACTTCCCGGCCCCGCTGGCCCGTGAGTTCCGGCAGGGCGGGCAGTTGCAGGTGATGGTCCCGGGCGCGGCCGCCGACGGGCGCAATATCCGCTATGTGGTCGAGCTGCCCGGATCGAACGTCGCCATCGACGAGGCCCTGACCGCCTGCGACCGGCCCCTGGTCGATCCCCGCGACGCGGAGCTGGCGGCGATCGGCGAGTCCGAACTGCCCGTGGGCTTTGCCTGGCAGCGCCGGCCGCAGCCGCGCTTCCCCGCGACCCGCTATGCCGAGGGCTTTGTCGTCACCACCTGCCTGACCAGCCCCGACGGCCCGCTGCGCGATTGCGTGGTCGAAATGGAGCATCCGCATGACGGCGGCTTCGGCGAGGCGACCCTGCGCGCCGCGCGACGCGCCCGCGTCCTCAACATGGCCCAGCCGGGCGCGCCCGTCCCCGTGAGGCGGGTGTCGTTCAGAACCAATTTCGTCATGCCCTGAGCCGCGCCGATCCCGATTGACCTGGTCGGGCCGCGCGAGCTACCAAGCGCGCCTGCCAAAGCGAGCAACGGCCTGTGCGGGCGTGGTGGAACTGGTAGACGCGCCGGACTCAAAATCCGGTTCCGAAAGGAGTGCCGGTTCGACCCCGGCCGCCCGCACCATCGCCGACCGACGGCGCCCCGGTCGTACTGGCTGGACGGCTTCATCCGGCCGTCGTCGCCGAACGCGCTGAAGGGCCTGGCCACGCTCGACGGGTTGGGGGTGGTGAACATCCGCATCCAGCGGCCGAGCATGTGCAGGGTGCTGACCGCACTGAAGCGCTGCGAGCCGCCCGGGACCTGCATCACCGCCAGGGTCCGCCCCGGGCGCCTCGGGCGTCAGCGAACCCTGCGGCCGTCAGGATCGATGACCACCTCGCCGTCCTCCTTGACGAAGGGCGTCAGGCCGTCCTCCGGCAGCAGGTCGAGCACCGCCTCCGAAGGCCGGCACAGGCGCACGCCCTTCGGCGTGACGACGATCGGACGGTTGAGGAGGACGGGGTGGGCTTCGATCGCGTCGAGAAGCCGATCGTCGCTCACGTCTGGATCGCCGAGCCCCAGCTCGGCGAAAGGCGTGCCCTTTTCGCGCAGCACCTCGCGCAGCGCGACGCCCATGCGGGCCGCCAGGTCCTGGACCACGGCGCGGCTGGGCGGGGTCTTCAGATATTCGATGACATGCGGCTCGATCCCCACATGGCGAATCAGGGCCAGGGTGTTGCGCGAGGTCCCGCAGGCGGGGTTGTGGTAGATGACGACGTCCATGGGGGCCTCAGGCGCGGCAGGGTGAGAGTTGGGCGATCAAGGGCTCGCACAGGTCGGCGCGGCCCTGACAGCAGTCGTTGAGCAGGAACACCACCAACTCGCGAAGGCGGTCGAGATCGGCGCGATAGATGATCGACCGGCTGCGTCGCTCGGCGGTGATCAGACCCGCGCGGGACAGCAGACCGAGATGGGCGGACAGGGTGTTGGCGGGCACCGCCAGCCGGCTGGCGATCTCGCCGGCGGCCAGACCCTGGGGTTCATGGCGCACCAGCAGGCGGAAGGTCTCCAGACGGGTGGGCTGCGCAAGCGCTGCGAGCGCGAGCATGGCGGCTTCGGATTCCATATTTCCAGTATAATGGAATTAACTTGCCTCTCAAGCGCGGGGCTGCTTTCCCTCAGGCCTTCCTGCCTGAGCCGATGGGGAAAACGCCGCCGATGCCGGCCTTCGAACGCTATCTTTCGATCTGGGTCGCGCTGGCGATCCTGGCCGGACTCGCGCTGGGCCAGATCGCGCCGGGACTGGTCGGGTATCTGGCGGACCTGGAATACGGCTCGGTCAATCTCGTCGTCGCGGTCCTGATCTGGTTCATGGTCTATCCGATGATGGTGGCGGTGGACTTCACCAGCCTCGCGCGGGTGCACCAACGTCCCAAGGGGATGATCATCACCCTGGTGGTGAACTGGCTGATCAAGCCCTTCACCATGGCCGCCCTGGGCGTGCTGTTCTTCGAATGGGTCTTCGCCCCCTTCATCGAGCCGGGCACGGCCGGGCAGTATATCGCGGGGCTGATCCTCCTCGGCGCCGCGCCCTGCACGGCCATGGTCTTCGTCTGGTCACAGATGACCCGGGGCGATCCGAACTACACCCTGGCGCAGGTGTCGCTGAACGACGCCATCATGGTCTTCGCCTATGCGCCGATCGTCGCCCTGCTGCTGGGCGTCACCGACATCACCGTGCCGTGGGAGACGCTGATCCTGTCCGTCGTCCTCTATGTCGTGATCCCGCTGGCTGCCGGCGTTGTGACGCGGATGCTGATGACCCGGCGCGCCACGACTCCCGCGGCGGCGGAGGCGGCGGTCGGCGCCTTCACCGCCCGGATCAAGCCCCTGTCCATCCTGGGCCTGCTGGCGACGGTGGTGCTGCTGTTCGGCTTCCAGGGCGAGGTGATCCTGTCGCGCCCCCTCGTCATCGGCATGATCGCCGTCCCGCTGCTGATCCAGTCCTACGGCATCTTCGCCGCGGCCTATTGGGCGGCCAGGGCCTGGCGTGTGCCGCACAACATCGCCGCGCCCTGCGCCATGATCGGCACCTCGAACTTCTTCGAACTGGCGGTCGCCGTGGCCATCGGCCTGTTCGGTCTGAACTCGATCGCGGCGCTGGTCACCGTGGTCGGCGTGCTGGTCGAGGTGCCGGTGATGCTGTCGCTGGTCTGGTTCGCCAACCGCACACGCCACTGGTTCCCGGTGGACGAGTCCCCGATCCGCAGTCGGGGGACAGGGCCGAAGGATTGAGGTCCGCAAGCGCGGGCCCGGGCGGCTTCCCGTCTGGCGCTGCCGTCAAACGCGCGGGCGGCCCTCTCGCTTCGGGCCCCTCCTTCATATTCGTCGTCCGCAAGGTTGCACCCCGACGTCCCGGCCCCATCTGCCCCCGATGACCTCTCCCGCCGTCGACCCCGCCACCCCCGCCTTCAAGGGTCCGGGGTTTCCCGAGTTCGTGGCGCTGATCGCCATGATGATGGCGCTGAACGCCCTGGCCATCGACATGATGCTGCCGGCGTTGCCGGCCATCGGCGAGGCGCTGGGCGTGGCGACCGAGAACAGCCGCCAGTGGGTCATCACCGCCTATCTGCTGGGCTTCGGCGGGGCCCAGCTGATCTATGGACCGCTGGCCGACCGCTATGGCCGCAAGCCCGTGCTGATGGCGGGCCTGTCCCTCTACGTACTGTTCAGCACCCTGGCCGCCTTCGCCCCGACCTTCGAACTGCTGATCCTGGCGCGCATCGCCACCGGCCTGGGGGCGGCGGCCCTGCGGGTGCTGGCGGTGTCGATCGTGCGCGACCGCTACAGCGGCCGGACCATGGCGCGGGTGATGTCGCTGAGCTTTCTGGTCTTCCTCGGCGTGCCCATCCTGGCGCCGGCCTTCGGCCAGCTGATCCTGACGGTCGCCCCCTGGCCGTGGATCTTCGGCGTCCTCGCCGTCGCCGGCTCGGCCTTCCTGATCTGGGCCGCCCTGCGCCTGCCGGAGACCCTGCACGCGGAAAACCGGATGCCGATCCAGGTCGGCCGCATCGCCTCGGCCTTCCGCGAGGCCGTCACTCACCGCCAGGCCATCGGCTACACCCTGGCCATGACCTGCATCACCGGCGCCCTGTTCGGCTTCATCAATTCAAGCCAGCAGATCTTCTTCGACGTCTTCAACGAACCCCGACTGTTCACGGCCGTCTTCGCCGCCATCGCCGGGGGCATCGCCGTGGCCTCGCTGCTCAATGCGAAGCTGGTGGAGCGGCTGGGGTCGCGGCTGATCTCCCACACCGCCCTGCTGGGTTTCATCACCATGTCGGCGATCCACGCGGCGGTGGCCCTGACCGGGCACGAGACGATCTGGACCTTTTCTATCCTGCAGGCCCTGACCATGTTCTGCTTCGGCTTCATCGCGGGGAATTTCGGGGCCATGGCGATGGAGCCGATGGGCCATATCGCGGGCACCGCATCCTCGGCCCAGGGCTTCATCTCCACCACCGCCGGCGCCTCGCTCGGCTTCCTGATCGGGCAACAGTTCAACGGCTCGGCGGCGCCGATGACGGTCGGCTTCACCGCCCTGGGTCTGACGGCGCTGGTCTGCGTCCTGATCGCCGAGCGGGGACGGCTGTTCACGGGGCGAAACGCGGCGCCGGTTCCGGCCGCCTCTTGATCTTTTTGCCCTGCCGGGGCGTTGTCCCGCAGGAAACGCATCCGGCCGCACCGACCGAACCGGTCGGCGGGACCAATTGATCAAGGACTTTCAATGATCCGCACGCTTGGACTGGTCTCTTCAATCGCGCTCGCCGCCGCCCTCGGCGGTTGCGCCATGATGCCCGGCTTCGGTCCGGAGTCCGGCATGCAGCCCGCGGCGGTCATGGCGACCGCGCCGGTCGACTATGTGCGCGACGTCCACTCCCATGCCCGGCCGGAGATCGCCCGGGTGAAACACGTCGCCCTGGACCTGACGGCCGACTTCGAGAGCGACACCCTGTCCGGGTCCGCCGCGCTCGACATCACCGCCGAGCCGGGCGCGACCGAGATCATTCTCGACGTTCGCAACCTCGATATCCGCGACGTGCGCGACGCCGCCGGGGCCCCGCTCCAGTTCCAGACCGGTGAAAGCGATCCCGTTCTCGGCCAGCCGCTGACCATCCGCTTCCCCGCCTTCGCGGCGGGCGAGCAGCGCCGCATCGTCATTCGCTACGCCACCCGCCCCGACGCGGCGGCGCTGCAATGGCTGACCCCCGCCCAGACCGCCGGCGGCGAGGAGCCCTATATGTTCAGCCAGGGGCAGGCGATCCTGACCCGCACCTGGATCCCGACCCAGGACAGTCCCGGCATCCGCCAGACCTGGGACGCCCGCATCGTCGCGCCGTCCGACCTCAAGGTGGTGATGAGCGCCGAGGGCCTGACGGAGACCGGCGAGTCCGCCGGCCCCGGCCAGTCCGCCTGGCGGTTCCGCATGACCAATCCGGTGCCGCCCTATCTGATCGCCATCGGCATCGGCGACGTCGCCTTCCGGGCCATCGACGAGCGCACCGGCGTCTGGACCGAGCCGTCGATGCTGGCCGGGGCCCATGCCGAAATGGTCCCGACGGCCGAGATGGTCGATGAGGCCGAGGCCCTGTACGGCCCCTATCGCTGGGGCCGCTACGACCTGCTGATCCTGCCGCCCAGCTTCCCGTTCGGCGGCATGGAGAATCCGCGTCTGACCTTCGCCACACCCACCATCATCGCCGGCGACCAGTCGCTGGTCAGTCTGGTGGCGCACGAGCTGGCGCACAGCTGGTCGGGCAATCTGGTGACCAACGCCACCTGGGACGACTTCTGGCTCAACGAGGGGTTCACCGTCTATTTCGAGAACCGGATCATGGAGGCGGTCTACGGCCGCGACCGCGCCCTGATGCTGCAGTCGCTGGGCTGGGGCGATCTGCAGCGCACCCTGGCGGACCTGCCCGCCGCGGACACCCGGCTGAAGCTGGACCTGGCCGGCCGCGATCCGGACGAGGGCCTGACCGACGTCGCCTATGAGAAGGGTGCCGCCTTTCTGAACACCATCGAGCGCATCGTCGGACGTGAGCGGTTCGACGCCTGGCTGAAGGGCTATTTCGAACGCAACGCCTTCCGGCCGATGACCACCGAACGCTTCCTCGAGGACATCCGCACCCATCTGGTGACCACGCGGGCGCTGGAAGACCGGCTGATGATGGACGCCTGGATCTATCAGCCCGGCATGCCGTCCAATTGGGTCCCGCCGGTGTCGGACGCCTTCGTCCCGGTCGACGCCGCGGCCCGGGCCTTCCACGCCGGCGGCCCGGCCTCGGCCATCGCATGGTCCGGCTGGTCGACCCAGGAGCGCCAGCGCTTCCTGGCCTGGCGTCCCGAAGGGCGCGCGGACGGCGCCGACTGGCTGACCCCGGCCCAGCTGGCCGATCTGGAAGCGACCCTGGACCTGCGCGAGGAAGGCAACGCCGAGGTCCTGTTCGCCTGGCTGCAGATCGCGGTCCAGCACCGCTACCAGCCGGCCGTGCCGACGCTGGAGCGGTTCCTGACCACCATGGGCCGGCGCAAATTCGTCCTGCCGCTGTTCACCAGCCTGTGGGCCGAGGGCGACTGGGGCCGGAGCATCGCCACCCCGCTCTACGCCCGGGCCCGGCCCGGCTATCACCCGGTGACAACCAATTCGGTCGATGCGGTCGTGGGCCGGCCCTGAGTCGGATTCCGTCCCCGAAATGGCGGATGGGTGACAACGCGCATGTGACCCGCCGCTTCTTGGCTTCCGCCCTTCCAGTCCCTAGGTTCCGCCCGAAAGCGGCGATCAACGCCGCAGAACGCTCGCAGGAGACCTCCCATGCATGACGCGCCCCAATCCGAAGCGGCCGCCCGCCTCGACAAGGAAAACCCGCTCGGCGTGGACGGTTTCGAATTCGTCGAATTCACCGGGCCCGAGCCCGAGGCCATGATCTCGCGGCTGGAGCTGATGGGCTTCACCTCGACCCATGTGAACCCGGCCAATGACGTCGTCCGGCTGAAGCAGGGCGACATCACCATGCTGGTCAACCGTTCGCCCAAGGGTCAGGCCGCCGGCTTCGCCGGTGAACACGGCCCCTCGGCCAACGGCATGGCCTTCCGCGTCAACGATGCGAAGGCCGCCTTCGAGGGCGCCGTCTCGCGCGGCGCCAAGCCGGCCGACGGCGCCGACGGCGGCGCGCTGGGCGGCGGCTACCCCTATATCCTGCAGGGCATCGGCGGCTCGCTGCTCTATATCGTCGACCAGTACGGCGAGGCCGGCTCGCTCTATGACGGCTGGGACGAAATCGAGGGCTGGGAGGAGGCCGAGCGCAAGAACAGCGTCGGCCTGTATTGCCTCGACCACCTGACCCACAACGTCAAACGCGGTCAGATGCGCACCTGGTCCGGCTTCTACGGCGACGTCTTCGCCTTCGAGGAGCAGAAATATTTCAACATCAAGGGCAAGGCGACCGGCCTGCTGTCCCAGGCGATGATCGCGCCCGACCGCGCCATCCGCATCCCCCTGAACGAAAGCCAGGACGACAACTCCCAGATCGAGGAATTCCTGCGCCGCTACAACGGCGAGGGCATCCAGCACATCGCCCTGCACACCGACAACATCTTCGAGACCGTCGAGGAGCTGAAGCGTCGCGGCATCCCCTTCCAGGATACGATCGAGACCTATTTCGACCTGATCGACAAACGCCTGCCCAACCACGGCGAAGACGTCGCCCGCATGCGGCTGAACCGCATCCTGATCGACGGCTCGGACGAGGACGGCCTGCTGCTGCAGATCTTCACCCAGGACACCTTCGGCCCGATCTTCTTCGAGATCATCCAGCGCAAGGGCAACCAGGCGTTCGGCGAGGGCAATTTCCAGGCCCTGTTCGACTCCATCGAGCTGGACCAGATCCGGCGCGGCGTCATCAAGGTGGATGCCTAGACCGCCGTCCTGGCTCCCGTATCTCGGGCCGCCGCTGGCGGGCATAGGGGCGGGACTGGCCGGACAGATGCTCGGCGCCGACTTCTGGGGGTCGCTGATCGCGGCCCTCGTGGTCGGTTTTGTGCCGATCATCGTCTATCGGCTCTGGAAATGGCGGCATCAGCGAGGGGGGTAGGCGGGACGGCCCGTCGCCTCCTTAAGCTCTGAGCGACGCAGGATGGTCCGGCCGGATCCAGGCGACGTCCGGCAGCGCCTCGACGGCGGGTTTGGCGAACAGATAGCCCTGCATCAGAAACACCCCCAGATCGCTCAGGGCGTCGTGCTCGCCGATCGTCTCGATGCCCTCGCAGACGGGCTCTATGTCGAGGTCCCGCAGCATGTTCAGGGTGTTGCGGATGATGGTCCGCTTGATGCGATCGGTATCGATGCCGCGGATCAGGGCCATGTCCAGTTTGACGATGTCGGGCTGGAACCTGCTCAGCAGACCCAGGCCCGCATAGCCGGCGCCGAAGTCGTCGATCGCGGTCTTGAACCCCATCGCGCGGTACGACCGCAGGATGTTGAGGATGTGATCGGCGTCGATCGCCTCTTCCTCGGTGAATTCGAAGATGATCCGGTCGAGCGGAAAGCCGGTGCGCATAGCCGCGGCCAGGGTGGCGCGGATACAGGCCCTCGGCTCATAGACCGCATTGGGCAGGAAGTTGATCGACAGGTTGGCGCCGTTCGCGGCGAGGGCGAGGCTGGACGCCAGATCGATCGCGGTCGTGCGGCATTGCTGGTCGAAGGCATAGCGGTTGTCGGCCGACACCTGCGCCAGGACATCGGCCGCGCCGGCCCCGCCCTGTCCCCGGACAAGCGCTTCATAGGCGAAGACCGTCTCGGTGCGAATGTCGATGATCGGCTGAAAGGCCATGGTGATGGGCAGGTCGAACCCGGCGCCATCCCGACACGCTACGCAGGACATCTCAGCACTCCTTGACTGCCGACAGTGACCGGGAATGATTAAAATTCCGCCCTCGCCCGCCCGGGACGCCTCAGTGAAAATCCCGCGACCCCGGCAGCACCCTGACATCCCGCGGATGCCGCCCCCGCGCCGGCGCATGGGCTGAGCCCGGCGCGCTGTCCGGCGTCAGGTCGCCCAGCATCGGGGTCCAGTCCTCCAGATGGTCGACGACCAGATGGGTCACGCCCTCGGCCGTCTGCACCTTGCCCCGCGCCAGCACCATGCGCGCGCCCATGGCGACGGGGCGGAAGCGTTCGAACACATCGGGCCAGATGACCAGATTGGCCACGCCGGTCTCGTCCTCGAGAGTCATGAAACAGACCCCCTTGGCTGTGCCCGGCCGCTGCCGCACCAGCGCCACCCCGCCGACCGTAACCGACCGGCCGTTGGGCCGCGCCGGATAGGCCTTCGCCGTCAGCGCCCCGGCCGCTGTCAGCCGCTCGCGCAGGAAGCTGACCGGATGGCCCTTCAGCGACAGGCGGATGGTCTGGTAGTCGCCGACCACCTCCTCGGACGGGGCGAGGACCGGCAGGGCCGCGGGCGGACGGCCGTCGGCCTCGTTCAGCCCCATGGCCTCGAACAGCGGCGCCGATGACGCCGGCGCCGCGCCCCTGGCCGCCCACACCCCCTGCCGCCGCGTCAGGTCCAGCGACCCGTAAGCGTCCGCCTCGGCCAGCCGGTCCAGGGCCGAAGGCGGCAGGGCGGCGCGGCGCCGCAGGTCGTCGAGGTCGACGAAGGGACCCGCCGCCCGGGCTTGCATGATCGCCTCGGCCCAGACCGTCTTGAACCCGTCGATGGACCGCATCCCCAGACGCAGGGCGCATCGCCCATGACCCTCACGCCGTTCCAGGGTCGCATCCCAGTCGCTGGCGTTCACATCCGGATGGCGCGCTTCGACACCATGCTCCTGCGCGTCCCGCACCAGCTGGGCCGGCGCGTAGAAGCCCATCGGCTGGCTGTTCAGCAGGGCGGCGGTGAACACCTCGGGATACCAGCGCTTCATCCAGGACGAGATGTAGACCAGCAGGGCGAAGGAGCAGGCGTGGCTTTCCGGGAAGCCATATTCCCCGAACCCCTTGATCTGGTCGAAACAGCCGCGGGCGAAATCGGGATCGTAGCCGCGGTCGATCATCCGGCTGGTGAACCGCGCCTCGTGCTCGCCGATGGTGCCCATGTGGCGGAAGGTGGCCATGGCCCGCCTCAGGCTGTTGGCCTCGGCCGGGGTGTATTTCGCCGCCTCCATGGCGATCCGCATCGCCTGTTCCTGGAACAGGGGCACGCCCAGGGTCTTGTGCAGCACCCGCCTCAGCTCGTCCCGGTCGCCGTGGTCGGGGTGCGGATGCGGATAGTCGATCACGAACGGCCGGTCCGACCGCTCCGCCTCGCGCCGTTCGGCGCGCCGCTTCAGATAGGGGTGCACCATCCCGCCCTGGATCGGCCCCGGCCGGACGATCGCCACCTCCACCACCAGATCGTAGAAGACCCGCGGCTGCAGCCGGGGCAGCATCGACATCTGGGCCCGGCTCTCGACCTGGAAGACCCCGAGGGAGTCCGCCTTGCACAGCATGTCATAGACCGCCGGGTCCTCGGACGGGACCGTGTCCAGTTCGAAGCGGCGTCCGTAGTGATCCGCGATCAGGTCGAAGCCGCGCCTCAGGGCGGTCAGCATGCCCAGGGCCAGCACATCGACCTTCATCAGCTTGAGAAAGTCGATGTCGTCCTTGTCCCATTCGATGAAGGTGCGGTCTTTCATCGCGCCGTTGCCGATCGGCACGATCTCGACCAGCGGCGTCTGGCTCAGCACATAGCCGCCGACGTGCTGGCTGAGATGGCGCGGGAATTTGATCAGTTCAGACGTCAGCTCCAGCGCCAGCCGCATGCGGGCGTCATCCCGGCTCAGGCCGGTGCGATCGACATGTTCGTCCTTCACGCTGTCGCCCCAGGAGCCCCAGACCGTGTCGGCCATTCTCGCCGTCACATCCTCGGTCAGACCCAGGGCCTTGCCGACGTCGCGGATCGCCGACCGGGGCCGGTAGTGGATGATCGTCGCCACGATTGCCGCCCGGTCGCGTCCGTAGCGGCGATAGATGTACTGCATCACCTCCTCGCGCCGCTCGTGTTCGAAATCGACGTCGATGTCCGGAGGCTCGTCCCGGTCGGCCGAGATGAAGCGTTCGATCAGCACGTCCTGCTCGGCGGGGTTCACATTCGTCACGCCGAGGCAAAAGCAGACTACCGAGTTCGCGGCCGAGCCGCGTCCCTGGCACAGGATCGGCTTCTCCCGCGTCCGCGCCCAGTCGACGATGTCGTGCACGGTCAGGAAGTAGTTGGGATATTTCAGAAGCTTGATGAGCTTCAGCTCCTTGACGATCGTCGCCCGGATTTTCGGATCGACCCCGTCGGGCCATTTCTCGCGCGCGCCCCTGAAGGTCAGCCGGATCAGCCGCCGCTGGGCCGTCCAGCCGTTCGGCACCGGTTCATCGGGATACCGGTACTCAAGCTCCCGCAGCGAGAAGCGACAGGCCCGCGCCACCGCCATGGTCCGCGCCAGCGCCGGTTCATGCCCCCGGAACAGCCGCGCCATCTGCGCCGGCGGCTTCAGATGACGTTCGGCGTTGGCCTGCAGGCGCCGGCCCGCCCGGTCGATGGTGGTTCCCTCGCGGATGCAGGTCAGGACATCCTGAAGCATCCGCCGCTCGGGGTGGTGATACAGCACCGCATTGGTCGCGATCATGGGCGCGCCGGTGCGCTGCGCCAGGGCCGCCAGCCGGTTCAGCCGCTTGCGGTCGTCGCCGCGCCACAGGGGCGCCGCCGCCAGATACAGATCGTCGGGCCAGGCCCTTCGCCACGCCGCCAGCCGCGCCTCGAACGCCGCATCGGGGCGTTCCGGCGCGGGCGCCAGGGCGATCATGCCTTCGCCCAGGCTCACAGCCTGTTCGAACGTCAGGCGGGTCTCGGCCTTTGCGATGCGCTCGACGTCCGGGTCCGCACCGGGTTGCGGCACCACCTCGCTCTTGCCCAGCGACAGCAGGCGGCACAGCCGGCCCCAGGCGGCGCGGTCGCGCGGGAAGACGATCAGCTCCGTCCCGTCGGTGAACCCCAGCCGTGATCCGACGACCAGCGGGATGTCGACGTCCTCCGCCCCCATCAGCGCCCGCACCATCCCCGCCAGCGTATTGCGATCCGCCACCCCGATGGCGGCCAGCCCCATGGCCTTCGCCTGCATCGCCATCTCGCCTGGATGCGACGCTCCCTCCAGAAAGCTGAAGTTGGTCATGGCCCCCAGCTCGGCGTACTGGCCGTCCCAGCTCACGGCAGCAGTCCGTGCATCCACCAGGACGGCGCGCGTTCGTCCTTCCCGCCGGAAAACTCCCGGCCGTACAGTCCCTCGCGGAACAGCCAGTAGCGGCCGCCGGCGTCGTCCTCGACGCGGTAGTAGTCGCGGGTGCGCACCTGTCGGCCGTCGGGCCGGGGCCGCCACCATTCGGGCGACAGGCGCTCGGGGCCGTCGGCGCGGGTCACGCGCCGTGACAGCCGCCGCCAGGTGAACCGGGCCGGGGCGCCGTCGGGCAGTTCGGCGATGGCCTCCACCGGCTCGGGCGGATCCAGCAACAGGATGGGACGGCGGAGGGCCTGCTCCGAAGGCGACACCGATCGCCCCAGCGCCGGTCGCCACCGTTCGGCGCGCTCGGGAATCCAGCTGTCCACCGCCTCGGCGGTCAGCACCCGATCCTCGCCCAGCCGCGCGGTCAGCCGGTCGACCAGGGCGGCCAGACTCTCGGCCTGTTTCGCCTCGGCCTCGCTCTCCAGCGCGCCCTGCCGCGCCGTCATCGGCTCGACCGCATCGGCGGTCAGCATCAGGGCGTCGAGGCCGAAGCCGAGCTCCAGCCGCCCCAGCCCCGCCTCACGGAACAGTCGCAGCCAGATCCCCGCCTCGCGGCCGGGGCGACCCATCCGCACCGCCAGGCTTGTGGTCCCGCCATCGGACCGGAACCCCGTCAGCGTCAGGGCCTTCGCTCCCTGTCCGTCGCGCACCAGCGGGGCGGACAGGTCGGCGGCCAGCTCCGTCAGCCGCGCCTCGACCCCCTCGATGTCGCCGACCGGCTCCATCCAGGCCTGCCAGGCGCGGTATTTCGGCGGCGGCCGCACGGGGACCAGGGCTTCGCCCGCGAACCCCAGCGCCTGATCCAGCCGCTGGACCAGCCCCACGCCGTCCCCGTCGCGGAAGCGCCGCGCCAGTCCGGCGCGCGGCATGGGGTAGAGGTCGCCGATCCGCTTCAGTCCGAACCGCCGCGCCTGGGTCAGGGTGCGATCGTCGATGCGCAGGGCCTCGACCGGCAGGGGCGCCAGCCGATCTCGCACCGTCTCGTCCGTGACGGTCGGAGCCTGTTCCCGCGGATCGCCCCAGCGCGCCAGGGCCCAGGCCGCGCCCGGCGTCGGGGCCATGGCGACGCGCGCCTGTGCGCCCGCCTCGGCCAGCCGGTCGCGGATCTGGGCCAGCAGCGCCGCCTCGCCGCCGAACAGATGGGCCGCGCCGGTCAGGTCGAGGAACAGGCCCTCCAGCCCCTCTGTCGCCGGATCGACGCTGACCGACGGCGACCAGCGCTCGGCCCAGACGGCCAGCGCCGTCAGGGCGCGGGCGTCGGCCTCGGGATCGGCGGGCTTGCAGATCAGGTGGGGGATCATGGCCAGGGCGTCGGCCTGGGTCTGGCCCCGGCGCAGGCCGGCCCGGCGCGCGGCCGGATTGAGGGCGTGCAGGATCGCCGCGCCCCGACTGTTCTTCAGAATCAGGGCGAACGGGTTCTGTGGATCAAGGGCGGGGTCAGGCGGCGAGGCCGGACGGCGCGCCCGCGTGGCCGATCGTCGCCAGACCGCTGCCGGCCAGTCGATCAGCCAGACGGAGACGATGCGTCTCATCATCCTGCTCCAGAATCCAGGCGCCGGGCCGCTCGCCCCGGCCGCGCACCAGTTCAGCCGCCAGCCGCGTCGGGCCGGGGGCCCGGACGTCGTCGGGATCGACGCCGCTGACCAGGCTCGAGATCCGCCACCGCCGCCGGGCCGCGCTGAGCCCGTCCAGCCCGCGCGGCAGCATCAGCCCCACGCACCCGCCCTGTCTGGCGGCGAAGTCCAGCCGCCGCGTCTGGGCCAGGCTCGCCCCGTCCACCGCCCCCAGGGCCAGGGCCACCGCCCCGGATCGCAGCGCCTGCTCCAGCGCCCACAACCCCTCGGCCGCCGTCGTGACCGGCGCCAGGATCAGGGAGGCCGACGGCAGGCCGGGGCCATAGGGCCGTCCATGCTCCGCCAGCCAGGCCCGGGTCGCGGTCATCAGCACCGGCCGCGCATCTCCCTCCAGCCGCCGCGACAGGGCGAACAGCAGCAGGGCCGCCGTGTCGCGAGGGCCCAACGCGCACGCCTCCTCCAGCGGCGCGGGCCGCTCTGGCCAGGGGATCGGCAAGGGGGGGTGAGCGAAGGTCATGAACGTCCGGAAATCCAGATGTTCACTATTTGTTCCGACCGCCGCCAGAGTCAAACAGGAAACGCGGGATCGCTTCCACGAAGATGTATCAGCCCTTCGGCCGGGCCTTCAGTTCATCGCGGATTTCGGCCAGCAGGGCCTCGGTCGCCGTCGGCGCCGCGGGCGCCGAATCGGGTTCTGCCGCCTTCTGGCGGCGCAGGCGATTGATGAACTTCACCATCAGGAAGATGACGAAGGCCACGATCAGGAACTGGATCAGGGTGTTGAGGAAGGCGCCGTACTGGATGGCGACCTCCTCGATCGCCTCGGTGGTCGGGTCTTCGGGCGCCAGAACCCATTTCAGGTTCGAGAAATCCACGCCGCCCAACAGCAGGCCGATCGGCGGCATGACCACCTGTTCAACCAGGCTGGTGACGATCTTGCCGAAAGAGGCGCCGATGATGACCCCGACCGCCAGGTCGATGACATTGCCGCGCGCGATGAAGTCCTTGAACTCGGAAATCATACCCATTTGCTCAGGAATCTCCGGCGTTCAGCCGCTCGCGCAGCTCCTTGCCGCTCTTGAAGAAGGGCACGGCCTTGGCCGGCACATCGACGGCCTCGCCGGTCCGGGGATTGCGGCCGGCCCGCGCCGGGCGGCCCCGCACCGAAAAGGCGCCGAAGCCGCGCAGCTCGACGCGACCGCCGTCGCCGAGCGAATCCACCATCCGGCCCAGCACGATGTTGACCACCCGTTCGACCTCGGCATGGGTCAGGTGGGTGTTTTCAGCAGCGAGCTTCTCGATCAGCTCGGATTTAATCATCTGCAGGCCCCCCGTCCTGTTGCGCGCTTCCCCAGGACGCATACGGGTGCATCCGAGCGCAGGATGCAAGGGCACCCTAGCCTTCACCCGTCGGGGGAAAAAGGCCCTGCGGCGGATTCAGGCCGGAAATGTCGGTTAACGAACGTCCGCCCACGAAAAAGGCGGCCGGATCGCTCCGGCCGCCTGATCCGCTTGTCGGCAGGAAGGAGACTATTCCTTCGTGCTGGCCTTCTCGCGAAGGGCCGCGCCGAGGATGTCGCCCAGCGAAGCGCCGGAGTCGGACGAACCGAACTGTTCGACGGCTTCCTTCTCGTCCTTCATTTCCAGGGCCTTGATCGACACCGAGACGCGGCGCGAGGCCTTGTCCATGCCGGTGACCATGGCGTCGACGCGGTCGCCGACCGAATAGCGCTCGGTGCGTTGTTCGGCGCGGTCGCGCGACAGGTCAGACTTGCGGATGAAGGCGGTCGCCGGGGCGTCCTCTTCACCGAACTTGACCTCGATGCCGCCGGTTTCGATCGACGTCACGGTGACGGTGATCTGCTGACCCTTCTTGAAGGTGTCGCCTTCCATCGGATCGCCGCCGAGCTGCTTGATGCCCAGCGAGACGCGTTCCTTCTCGACGTCGACGTCCAGCACCTTGGCCTTGACGGTTTCGCCCTTGCGGTAGCGCTGGATGGCTTCCTCGCCGGAGACGTTCCAGTCCAGGTCGGACAGGTGGACCATGCCGTCGATGTCGTTGTCGAGGCCGATGAACAGGCCGAACTCGGTGGCGTTCTTGACCTCGCCCTCGACGGTCGAGCCGATCGGGTTGGCGGCCACGAAGGCGTCCCACGGATTGTCCTGGGCCTGCTTGAGGCCCAGCGAGATGCGGCGCTTGGAGGCGTCGACATCCAGAACCACAACGTCGACTTCCTGCGAGGTCGAGACGATCTTGCCGGGGTGGACGTTCTTCTTGGTCCAGGACATTTCCGAGACGTGGACCAGGCCTTCAACGCCGGCTTCCAGCTCAACAAACGCGCCGTAGTCGGTGATGTTGGTGATGCGGCCGGTCATCTTGGCGCCGACCGGGTATTTGGCTTCGACGCCGTCCCACGGATCGGTCTGCAGCTGCTTCATGCCGAGGCTGATGCGCTGGGTGTCCGGGTTGATCTTGACGATCTGGACCTTGACGGTGTCGCCGACGGCGAGGACCTGCGAGGGGTGCGAGACGCGCTTCCACGACATGTCGGTGACGTGCAGCAGGCCGTCGATGCCGCCCAGATCCACGAACGCGCCGTAGTCGGTGATGTTCTTGACCACGCCTTCGCGGACTTCACCCTCTTGCAGCTGGCCGACCAGCTCGGTGCGCTGTTCGGCGCGGGCTTCTTCCAGGATGGCGCGACGCGAGACGACGATGTTGCCGCGCGGACGGTCCATCTTCAGGATCTGGAACGG
>JAHKAM010000011.1 GCA_018826515.1 Alphaproteobacteria bacterium | reverse complement strand
GGCGATCGAAGGCGCCGATGTGGTGGTGATCCTGACCGAATGGGACCAGTTCCGCGCTCTCGACCTCGACCGCGTCAAGCAGCTGATGCGCCAGCCGGTGATGGTCGATCTGCGGAACGTCTACCGGCCCGAGGAAGTGCGCAGCCAAGGCTTCAGATACGTTTCGATCGGACGCGCCTGACACGTTCGGCCTGATTGGCCTTCTGGCGGACGACCGGCTGTGGTCAAATGCCTGGGAAGGAAAGCAGTATGACCGATCCTGACATCTACCCGGTTCCGGCGGCGTGGGCCGGGCGGGCCCATATGAACGCGGGAGACTACGACGCCGCCCTCGCCGCCGCCCGCGAGAACCCCGACGCCTTCTGGTCCGAGCAGGCCCGTCGCCTCGACTGGATCACCGCCCCGACCCGGATCAAGGACGTCTCCTTCGACAAGGCCGACTTCCGTATTCGCTGGTTCGGCGACGGCGTGCTGAACGTCGCGTACAACTGCCTCGACCGGCACCTCGCGGAACGCGGCGACGCGACCGCCATTATCTGGGAGGGCGACGAACCCACCCAATCAGGCGGCCTGACCTATCGCGAACTCCATGCGGAAGTCTGCCGCATGGCCAATGTGCTCAAGGGCCTGGGCGTGGTGAAGGGCGACCGGGTCACCCTGTATCTGCCCATGATCCCGGCGGCTGCCGTGGCCATGCTCGCCTGCGCCCGCATCGGCGCGGTCCATTCCGTCGTCTTCGGCGGCTTTTCGCCTGACAGCCTGGCCGGCCGGATCGAGGATTGCGGCTCGAAGATCGTCATCACCGCCGACGAGGGCCTGCGCGGCGGCAAACGCGTCCCGCTCAAGGCCAATGTCGACGCCGCCCTCGAGCGGCCGGGCGCCGGCATCGTGGAGACGGTGCTGATCGTCTGCCACACCAATGCCGACATCCCCATCGTTGCGGGCCGCGACGTCCGCTACGGCGAGGCCAAGCACGGCGTCAACGCCGACTGCCCGTGCGAGCCGATGAACGCCGAGGACCCGCTGTTCATCCTCTACACCTCGGGCTCGACCGGCAAGCCCAAGGGCGTGCTGCACACCACCGGCGGCTATCTGTTCTGGGCCGCCTGGACGCACGAACTGGTGTTCGACTACCGCCCCGGCGAGGTCTTCTGGTGCACCGCCGACGTCGGCTGGGTGACCGGCCACAGCTATGGCGTCTACGGCCCGCTGGCCAACGGCGCCACGACCCTGATGTTCGAGGGCGTGCCCAACTATCCGGACTCCAGCCGCTTCTGGCAGGTGGTCGACAAACACCAGGTCGAGATCTTCTACACCGCCCCCACGGCGCTGCGGGCCCTGATGCGCGAGGGCGACGGGCCGGTGAAGGCGACCAGCCGCAAGTCCCTGCGCCTGCTGGGCAGCGTCGGCGAGCCGATCAATCCCGAGGCCTGGCGCTGGTATCATGAGGTCGTCGGCGACGGCCGCTGCCCGATCGTCGACACCTGGTGGCAGACGGAGACCGGGGGCATCCTGGTGTCGCCCCTGCCCGGCGCCACGGACCTCAAGCCGGGCTCGGCGACCAGGCCGCTCCCCGGGGTGGAACTGCAGCTCGTCGACGCCGAAGGCGCGGTGCTCAAGGGCGCGGCCTCCGGTAACCTCTGCATCACTGACAGCTGGCCGGGCCAGATGCGCACCGTCTGGGGCGATCACCAGCGCTTCTTTGACACCTATTTCAGCGCCTATCCGGGCAAGTATTTCACCGGCGACGGCTGTCGGCGGGACGAGGACGGCTACTACTGGATCACCGGCCGGGTCGACGACGTCATCAACGTCTCGGGCCACCGGATGGGCACGGCCGAGGTCGAGAGCGCCCTGGTCCTGCATGACGACGTCGCCGAGGCGGCGGTGGTCGGCTATCCCCACGACATCAAGGGCCAGGGCATCTACGCCTATGTCACCCTGAACGCCGGCGTCGAGCCGCACGATGACCTGAAGCACGCGCTTGTCGCACACGTCCGCAAGGAAATCGGCCCGATCGCCGCGCCGGATGTGATCCATTGGGCGCCGGGGCTGCCGAAGACGCGGTCAGGGAAGATCATGCGGCGGATCTTGCGGAAGATCGCGGAGGGGGATGTGGGGGCGCTTGGGGATACGTCCACGCTGGCGGACCCGGGTGTGGTGGAGGAGTTGGTCAGCGCGAGAGCCGGGAACACGCAGTAAGGCGTCGCAGTCCTCAATTATAGCGCTGATGATTCAGGCGATACCACCCGGCAATGTCGTCAATTTCGTCGCGGAAGGAATGTTTGGGCCGCCAGCCCAAGGCGGTAACCTTGTCCCACACGACGGAGTAGCGGCGGTCATTGAACGGCCGGTCCCTTACGAACTCGACATGATCCTCGAACTTAACGCCGAAGGCGTTGCATATGGCGCTTGCGACCTCGACGTTTGTGAACTCATCGGGCGAGCCGATATTGTAGATTTCGTGCAGCTCGCCGACCTCGGAAATCAGTTGGATCGCCGCAGCCAGATCCTTGGCGGCCAAGTAATGTCGGACATTCTTGCCATTTCCATGGAGCGGAATCTTGGTGCCCTGGATCAGCGAAAGGCAGCAACGGGGGATCAGTTTTTCGGGGTACTGTCGCGTGCCAAAAACATTGTTGGCCCGTACCATGATGACGGGGAGCGCGAAGGAGTGAATGTAGCCATTCACGATCATCTCCGCCGCGGCCTTTGACGCTGAATACGGGTTCGTGGGGTTCAACTGGGCGGTCTCATCCACGGCGCCGGTCAGGACCTCTCCATAAACCTCGTCCGTGCTGATGTGCACGATCCGCGGCACGTTCTTTGTCCGGCAGGCCTCCAGGATCGTGTGCGTGCCGAGAACATTGGTGTTGGTGAACAGGAGGGAACTGTGGAACGAATTGTCGACGTGGCTTTCGGCTGCCGCGTGGATGACGAGATCGCAGCCATCGACCAAGCGTTCACACAAATCGTAGTCGCAAATGTCGCCAACCGCGAGTTCAATCCGATTTGTTATCAACAGCTCACTAAGGTTTCGGAAATCCGCAGCGTAAGTCATCTTGTCGAGGACTGTAATCTTGCAGTCCGGCAGACTTCTAGCGAACTGATCCACGATGTGAGAACCGATGAAGCCAGCGCCGCCGGTGATCAAAACCTTACGCATGTCTAAGCCGTTCTCCAAGGGTTGTGACGTCACTCAAAAGACCGGATCGACCGTCTAGAGGTCCGATCTCAGAGTTCCACTTTCGGCAGTCCAAAAAGAATTCGTCTCGGACAGCGTCAGCCCCAAAGAGACGGCCATCGCCATAGCCGTTAATCAAGGCGCAGGCAATGTCATTGCAGGCGGTCGCGGCCCCAGCGCCGAGGTTGTACACGCCGGAGACGTCCTTAAAGATCGCGTCCACGAGCGCGGTCGCCACGGTTTCCACCGCAATGAAGTCTCGACGCGTGTCAGGCGACATGTCGAACAGAATCTCACCTTGCATCTTCAATCGGTAGAGCATCTGACCGAAGAAAGAGGGGCGCGGTGGCGCGCCCGGGATGAACTCAAACCCGAACACATTACTCAGCCGCACGATCAAGGCCCGATTGGTATTGGCGGCGGCATTAAGAAGCCAAGTCTCGGTCCGTGACTTGTTCGGACCATAACCATAACCATCGGAGAGGGTTGCCGCCGCCTCAGTCGCTCCCCACTGAGCGTCTGCCCGATAGACCTTCCGGGTGCTCAACATCACCACCCGGGCCCCTGCGCCGAGGGCCGCTTCGGCGTTCCTCCGCTCCATATCGATCGTTGGGTCGTACGGGCCCGTCTTGTAGGCCGGCTCCATGGCGCAGGTGAGCACGACGTCACCCGCCGTTACGACGTCTTCAACCCTTTCTCCCCTGCCGACCGGTATCACCTGCAGTCCACAAGCCACCGCTTCCCGCGCAACGGCGCCGCCAATAAGCCCCGAGGCACCGACGATGATGACCCTGGCAGTCTGCGACCGGGGAAGAGGGGAGGCGTTTGACATGAAACCTGTTCTTTGGATCTGCGGTCACGCAGCCGAGGACAATCGCTTTCAGTAGGCGTTTTCTCGGCCCACGAGGTGAGCGACCGTCTTGAGCATGATCTCGATGTCGCGGAGAATCGTCCAAGTCTCGACGTACTCCATATCCTTCTCGAACCGGGAAATCAGTTTGGCCTCAGTATCGGTATTGCCACGCAACCCGCTGCACTGGGCGAGTCCGGTCAGCCCCGGACGGACCCGATAGCGAGCCTTGAAGTTGCCAATCAGCTCGTCATAGAGCACGTCGCCAGCCTTGGCCCCGGACGGATGCGGTCGCGGCCCGACGATTGAAAGCTCTCCTATGAGGATATTGACCAGCTGAGGCAACTCATCAAGGCTGCTCGAACGCAGAAAACCTCCCAGCCGCGTCACGCGGTCATCGTTTCTCTTGGTCAGGGTGCTGCCTGAATGGTCTGCCGCGTCCGTACGCATGGAGCGGAATTTCCACATCAGAAACTCGCGCCCGCCATATCCGAAGCGCGTCTGCTTGAACAAGGCCGGGCCAGGAGAATCTAGGCGGACCGCAATCGCTATGGCCAGCAACAGCGGAGCGAGAACGACCAGGGCTGTGGCGGACAGGGTCACGTCTATCGCGCGCTTGATCAGGTATGAGCCGCCGCTCTGGCGTCGATCCTGCAGGACCCTGCCGTGCTCAATCGGAGACCGAAACCGCAACCGGCGCTCGACCGGCCCCGCAGGCATCGGCGCGATAAACAGTAGATCGATGGCATGAACCTCGAGCCCGTCGACGATCGGCTGCAGTTGGAGCGGTTCACTGGCGACGAGAATGACCTCATCAACGGGGCCTGCCGCCATCTCTTCGGCCAGCGGCTGGAAGTCGTCCCCCGAATGGACGGCCACGGTCCTCACACCGACCAGCGAGTCCAGCTCCACGAGAACCTCGTCGCGTAGCGGGGACTCAGGGCCCACCACCACCACAGTCTTGGCCACCACGCCCGTCCGGACCAGCGCCCTGCAAACCAGAACCAGCCCGGAGCGAATGGCCAGCATGCCGCCCCCCATGGCTCCGACCACGAATATGGAATGGGCGCCGCGCCATCCGTTGAAGCTGACCAGCAGGATGAGCGCCTCGATGAGCATTGCGGCGACTGCCAGCGCGAAGGCGACCCGCAGGTTGACCGCCTGCTCCATATCGTGGAGCCCGATGGCCCGTTCAATGTAGACGAACAGGCCTCCAAGGGCCACGAAATGCACGAACAACGTATGGGCGGGGCCGACGTCCAGATACCGGGCCACACTCAACATCCCGAACCAGGTCAGGAAGGCTGCGAGCCCCATCAAGGACCTGGCGAGACGCAGGCCTACCCGGCGCGCCGGGCGCGACCTTATCCGGACCTGCGGCACGGATCCGTGGAGGCTGTTCCCCGTTCCGGCTTCATCCGAAGCCTTGCGGTAGACGATCTCGGCGGTGGACAACATTACCTTGCTCACGGTGCGTCAGGTGCCTAGCCGAAACGCCACATGCGACACAAGCTGAGATTTGAAGAGGAGAGTCTCTTTGACAGGTAGTGTGGCCGTACGACCGTAACGGGGTTTAAGGCAAAGGCCCGCTCCACTTTCCGGAAAGCTTGAGGGTTTCCTGATCAGGTTGCTTGCTCGCCTCGCCGGCGAATAATCTAAACTCGACTAACCTACGCGTCCGCGGTGACTGCCTTATTGAACCGAAGAGGACCGCCCGAGTAGCCGCAGTTGATGAACAGCCGCGCGGAAGCTTCGTTATCCGGCATGACGCTGGCGGTGAATCCAGTGCCCCCGGCCCATTCCGACGTGACGGCTTTTTCACCGGAAAGCAGGAGGCGCGGGCCCAGCCCAAGTCCCGGAAGATCCGGGTCCAGATAGAGGGACACTTCCGTGTCGCCGCCGTCCAGCCGGTCAAACCGGATGCTGCCGACCGCAGTCCCTCCGATTTCCGCGATGTAGAGTCTGGCGTTGTCATCGGCGAGCTTGTTTGCCAGCCAGGCCATATGAGCGTTGAGAGGTATCGGTTCGCCGTTACCGGACACCGCGCGAACGGTCGGGTGATTTCGCCAGGCATGAAGCTGCGGCCCGTCGTCCGCCGTCACGCGCCGAAGGCCGAGAGTGTCGCGCAGAAGACAGATCGCGACGCGATCAGCGCCGCGTGCGTCCACCATGCTCATCCCCCGTTCGGACAGATCCCGACGAGCCTCTGGGTCGGCGACCAGCGCCTGAATGACCTGTCCGAGGTATGGGGCGGCAGGCAAAATGTCCGCGTCGGGGTCGGCGGTAAGCCGCGCGGCCCTCAACACGCCCCGGGCGTCCAGCGCCGGGATTACGGCCAACTGGTTGGGAGCCACAGCCAACGCGATGGTGGGCGCTCCCAGACAGCAGCGTTCGTAGGTTGCGGTTCCACCGGCGCCGATCTGCAGATCGTGTCTCGAATAGAATGCGCTCAGGTCTGGAAGATCCAGGGACAGGGTCGTGTTCGCCCAGCCGAGGCAGGCCTTGCGAAGCTGGTCGAGGTGCGGACTCGCCGACGTCGAAACGACTTCGATCGTCCCCCGGAAGCCGGCGAATTCGCGACACGTCCTGAGGACGCGGGCGGTGACCCCGTCCGGATCCGTACCGCCCATGAAAATGCCGATGCTGTGGACGTCGGGGCGGAATTCGTAACGCGAGGCCGTCCTGTACCGGGTGGAGAGAAGGGCGAACCTCGGACCGCCGAGCAGCTGGCACCTGCCCGCGAGCCGCCCTGCATATTTTCCGGCGTGATCTTCAGAGAAATTGGCGTCGAGCAGGACCTCAACCGAAAGGGACCGGTCCGCCAGATCGTCTATGGCCATGACCTCGCAGGCCAGTCGTTGGCGAACCCTCTCGTGCCATTTGGCGTCGAACGAATAGTGATCCAGGATCATCCAGTCCGGACGAAAGCTGGCCAGCACCTCGACAGTCTCGTCTGCATCATCGCTCCAGCCGACGCCGGCCCATGAAGCGTGTCTTGGCTCAACAGTTTCGGTCGCCCGTCTCGTCGGTGAGGATGGCGCGTCAAGCCAGGAGACAGTGAACCCTGCCGAACGGAGAGCGAGTTCCGCGACCGTGTCATGCCGACGGATGACAAATCTGACGTCGGCTCCCTTGCTGATGAGAGCGGCCGCCAAGGTCATGCAGCGCCGCAGATGTCCCGTTCCGATCTCAAGCGACGCGTCAACCCGGATGCCGACGCGCATCACTAGACGGGCTCATCGGTCTGAAAGCTCTTCCGGACGGGAATTCCCGCAGCGGCCAGTGCGGCCTTGGCGCCCGCCGGGGTCTGCTCCGTAAAGTGAAAGATGCTTGCTGCGGCGACAGCAGATGCGCCTGCCTCGGAGACTGCGGCGACCATGTGCTCGTAGTTACCGGCCCCCCCCGACGCGATGACCGGGATCCGCACGGCGCGGGCGACGCTTTCGACAAGAGGAAGATCGTAGCCTACCATTAAGCCGTCTCGCTCGATGGAGGTGATCAGGATTTCACCCGCGCCCCGGCTTTCGAGCTCCCGGGCCCACTCGATCGCGTCGCGACCGGTGTCCTTGCCGCCGGCGTGGCTGAAGCATCGCCAGCCACCACCCTCCCGCGCCCTCACATCGATGCTGGCCACAACGCACTGGGCTCCGAATCTTGTCGCGATCTCGGTGATCAGCCCCGGATTCTCGTAGCCGGCGGTATTGATGCTGACCTTGTCGGCCCCCGCCCGCAAAAGGCGCTGCACCTGGACCAGGTTGGTGATCCCGCCGCCGACGGTAAGCGGCACAAAACAGTCCTGGCCAAAATCGTTCACGGATTCGAAGTCGGGTTCATCCCCGGTGTCATGCGCGACGATATCGACGAGGATGAGTTCGTCGACCTCGCGTTGGTTGTAGACCTTGATCGCAGGCAGAACCGGTCCCACACGACGCCAACTGTCGAAACCGGTCCCCTTCACGAGGCCGAAATTCTTCCAGAGCAGGGTGGGTATGACTCGGACCTTCAGCATTGAGGACCGGACAGGAAATTCTGAAGAACGCGGAAGCCGGCCTTCGAGCTTTTCTCCGGGTGGAATTGGGTGCCCCACACGTGGCCGCGCCGGACAGCCGCGGTTACCGGAACGCCATAGTCAGCCGTCGCAAGAACGTCCGCCGGATCGTCCGCCACGAAGGCGTAACTGTGAACGAAGTAGAAGTCGGTACCGTCGGGTATGCCGGCGAATAGACTGTCTCGCGGCACTTTGTTGACGATGCCGTTCCAGCCGACGTGAGGCATCCTCAAGTTGCACCCCAAGGTCGAGAGATGTTCAACCCGGCCTGACACAAAGCCGAGTCCCGGCGTGCCAGCCGGATTGTCTGGTCCGGCGCCCTCGAGTCCCACGTCGGCCAGCAACTGCATGCCGACACAAACGCCAAGCAGTGGGCGGTTGTAACCCAGCACCTCCTCTCGCAACGCTTCGATCCACCCGCCTTCGGCGAGGAGGCGTGCGCAATCTACGAAATTCCCGACCCCTGGAAGGATCAGGCAATCGTTGTGATGGATGTCGACCGCGCGGCTGATCAGGACCGGAGATACACGCAATTCTTCCACGGCCCTGAGAACAGAGCCGAGATTGCCAACCCCATAGTCGAGGACGCCGACCTTCATGAATTATCGAAGTTCAGTTTCGTCAAGTTACCATCGCGATCCTTAACCAGCGCGCCGGACACGTCACGCTTGAAGATCTTCTTGTTGGTGAACTTGTCACAGGTCCGGATGAAGTCATCCACGGTAATGTCAAGCGGACGTAAAATGTCTTCCAGGGATTTGCCGAGATACTCCCACGGGAACCGTCCGTCCAAACGACGCACGGCATCGAGGCCATCCTGCCGCGTCAGGCGACCGCGGCGAATATGCAGACTGGCCAGGTCGCTGGCGCGCCCGAAACCGAACTTGAGGTACTTGAAATAATCGTGGATGCCGGTTTGGTAGTTGTCGAGGTTCTCATAGTTCACCATCGAGCCCTCAACCACCTTATTATAGGAGTGAAAGCCGTTTGCGCTGGCAATGAGCGTATTGGCCAAACCGTCCCACGGGATGTAGTGACCGAGGAACAGGCCCGTCACACCGACCCGCGCGAGGTCCTCGTCGCTTGGGTAGGAGTAGTTGATCAGGTGTTTTTCCTCGATCCCTTCCTGCCCTATGAGATCCGATACCCGCATGCCCAGAAGGCCGCCGAACTCCTCAAGCCATCGGCGGGTCAGCACATTCCCCTCGGCCGCGGCGGCAGGCCCGCCGTATTCATTCTGTGAGTTCTCGCCCCAGACAATCAGGGGGACGTTGAACTGCACGGCGGCGCGCACGGGAATGGTGAAAATGCCCACATGCTCGGGCCAGGAGATATCGCCGACCTGCAGCAGGCCGACGCGATTCAACTTCGCGCGGACCAAGGGATTGGGAGAGACCTCAATATAATCGACACCCAAATGCTTCAGGTTCTCGATGTTCGTTCGACCGAGATCGCTCAGATCACACGTCGTGGAGGTCACGCACAGCGGATTCAGGCCGTACTGAAGCATGCGGACGACCTGGTAGGTGCTGTCCTTCCCCCCGCTGACCGGCACAATGCAGTCCCAGTTGTCCCCGCGCGGTCGACGATAGCGCGCCAGCAGTTCGACCAGCTCCTCATGCCGCTGGTCCCAATCGACCGCCTTGCGGCTCTCGTAGCTGCGGCAGGCATTGCAAATACCCTCCCCGTCGAGATGAAGGTCCGGCTTGGTGTCCGGCATGACGCAACGTCGGCAGTAAGTGAGCATCGCCTGCTATCCTAGAATTCAGTGTTTTTCCATCAGGAACCAGGTGATGTCATCCTGGGGAAAGTCGGGGTCGCGGCGGTACGCGAAGCCGTAGTCCACAAGCTTCATCGAGGGATGTCGCTCCATAATCTCGCCGGCAAAGTCGCGTTTGAACAGCCGGTCGCTGTGCCCTCGATAAGGGATCGCGACAGGAGACGGATTGTAGTACTCCGCGACGACCAGATAACGCCCCGTCGTCGATACCAGTCGGTCGTAGACTTCCGGCAGCACATCCGGGTTCAAGTGAATCAAAACGCCCTTGATCAAGGTCAGATCATAGGTCCGAGAGGGTTTGAAATCGAGGATGGACTGGTTGAACACCTGTCCAATCGGAATCGTTTCCGCCAGTTGCTCCGCCGCGTCGGCATTGATCTCGATCGCCGACGCGTCGATCCCCGGATACAGGAGTTTCAACGCCTTCAGATTCATCCCGATATTGGCGCCGAACTCAATGCAACTCCGCGGGTTTCGCGCGCTGCGCAGCACATTCGCGAAGAATGCGAGGTTGGCGGCGAGAAGCTGGTCGCCCTGGTTCCTCGCTATGTAGTCGGTGCCAAAGTCACCGGCCCAGAACGACTCTTGCTCTGTCCTGAAATCGTCTTGCTGCATGGCCCTAGGCGTCTCCCTTTTGCGCTCGTGCCTGGAGTGCGCCGAAGATCAGTTCGGCGCGGTCCCAGTCCTCAGTTGTGTCAATGTCCTGCACACGCTGGCGCTCCAAGGCAAGAGCCACCGACTGTGGGCCGAATATCGGCCGCCCGGCCAGCCACGCTTCCGCACGTCCCCAGTAGAACTGGCCCGCGTCGTGAAAGGCCTCTTCAAGATCCTGCGACCGCGTCATCATATGCTCCGGCTGGAACATAGATACGCGACCCCCTCCGTCGATGCGGATCGCGCGCTGGATCGGGAACTCGAACGTCGTCGCGGTGAAGGCGTAGTCTGCGCAATGCCCATCCAGCAGTGACAGGGCGGCGCGCAAATCTTCCGGGCGGACAAAGGGCGCCGTAGCGTAGATGCAGCAGGCCTGCTCCACCGCGCCGCTTTGCTGCTGCCAGCGTATCGCATGCGCGACCACCGGGATGGTCGGCGTGAAGTCATCAGAGAGATCAGCCGGCCGGCGAAAGGGAACATCCGCTCCCCAAGCCGTAGCGACCTCGCCGATCTCGTCGTCATCCGTCGAAACGATAACCCTGTCAAAGCAACCACTTTCCAGCGCCGCCTCAATAGACCAGGCGATCATTGGCCGCCCGCAGAAATCCTTCACATTCTTGCGCGGCACGCGCCTGCTGCCGCCACGCGCAGGGATCACGGCGATTCTCACGTGCCCTTCGCAGACTGGAGCGCAGACTTGGTCGCAGCGACAACCTGGTCCTGCATCATGTCTGTCATGGCGGGAAAGAGCGGGAGACTTATGGCCTCGGCGTAATAGCGCTCGGCCTCCGGATAATCCCCCGGGGCAAATCCCATCGCCCGGTAGTAGGGCTGCAGGTGGACAGGGATGTAGTGGACGTTCACTCCAATCCCGGATTCCCGGAGACTTTCGAAGACCTCTCGCCGAATAGCGCTGGAGACCCGCACCGGGTAGAGATGGTAAGCTGAGTACGCGTAAGGTTTCTGGACCGGCCTGACTAGGGAAGTGTCCCTGAACAGTTCGTCGTAACGCCGGGCGATATCCTGCCGGCGAGAGACAAAGGTCTCGATTCTGGCCATTTGGCTGAGGCCGAGCGCCGCCTGCATCTCGGTCATTCTGTAGTTAAAGCCGAGATCGATCTGCTGGTAGTACCATGGACCCTCCGATCCTCCGTCCATGCTGGACGGATCGCGGGTGATCCCGTGACTCCGCAGAAGAGCCATCTTGGCCGCCAGCGCGTCATCATTGGTGAGCGCCATGCCGCCTTCGGCCGTGGTGACAATCTTCACCGGGTGGAAGCTAAGGATCGTGATGTCGCTGTATCGACAATTTCCAACCGAGCCGTTTCCATACCGGCCGCCGATCGCGTGCGACGCGTCTTCGATCAACTTGAACTGAAAGCGCTTCGCCAGGTCCGCGATTGCGGCCATATCACAAGACTGGCCGCAGAGATGGACCGGCACGACGATCTTGGGTAGCCGGCCGTCGCGCTCCGCCGAGATGAGCCGACGCTCCAAGTCTTCGACACTGAGATTATAGGTGTCCGGATCGATGTCGACAAAACTGACATTGGCTCCGCAGTAAAGGGCGCAGTTGGCGGAAGCGACAAAGGTGATCGGCGATGTCCATAGCCAGTCACCGGGCCCGAGCCCAAGGGCAAGACACGCAATATGGAGAGCCGAGGTGGCGCTGTTCACTGCGACGGCGTGCGTCGCCCCGACGTAGTCAGCGACGACCTTTTCGAAGCGTGGAACCGCGGGCCCCTGCGTCAGGAAGTCCGACCGCAGCGTCTCGACTACGGCGTCTATGTCCTCCTGCGAGATGTCTTGGCGTCCATACGGGATCATGGATCAGATGGCCCCGATCTTGTCCGTGTGGGTTACGATCCAGGCCTGCAGTTCCTCGTGGGTCATCCAGTCAGGATTGTTGTCGCTCGTATAGCTGAAGCCAGGGGCGACCTTCTGGCCGCCCTTGATCCTCTGCTCGCAAGTCGACCAGTTGTTGATCGCTGGCAGGATCTTGAAATGTTCCGGGTATTCGTAAGTGAAGTAGGAATCCTCTTCACTGATCATTTGCTCATGCAACTTCTCGCCCGGGCGGATTCCCACCACCTCCTGCCGGGCCTCGGGTGCCACCACGCTGGCGACGTCCACCACCTTCATGGAGGGTATTTTCTTCACATAGATTTCGCCGCCCTCCATATCCTCGAAGGCGTGCCAGACCAGTTCAACGCCTTGCTCTAGTGAAATCATGAAGCGCGTCATCCGCTCATCGGTGATGGGTAAAGACCCTTCGTCCCGGATCGACATGAAAAACGGAATCACCGACCCCCGAGAGCCCATGACGTTGCCATATCGAACTACGGCAAACCGCGGACCATCCCCACCCGCATAGGAGTTTCCGGCGATGAATAGCTTGTCGGACACCAGCTTGGTCGCGCCGTACAGATTAGCCGGACTACTCGCCTTGTCAGTCGAGAGCGCGATAACCCGCTTCACGCCGCTATCGATGCAGGCGTCCACGAGGTTCATGGCGCCGTTGATATTGGTCTTCACGCACTCGAACGGATTGTACTCGGCCGTTGGAACGATCTTGGTTGCAGCGGCGTGCACGACATAATCGACGCCATCGAGCGCGCGGTACAGGCGATCGCGATCTCTCACATCACCGATGAAGAAGCGAACTCGTTCGTCCCCTTGGAACTTCTTGGCCATTTCCCATTGTTTCATCTCGTCCCGGGAAAGAACGATGATGCGCTTGGGATTGTATTTGGCGAGCGTCATCGGCACGAAGGTGTGCCCGAAGGATCCGGTGCCGCCGGTCACCAGAATGCTTGAGTTTTCTAACACTAATCAGCCTCGTTTGTATGGCCAACGCCCGGCTGGCCGGATGCGCGCCAGCCGGTGATCACCATGATCGAAAGACACTGAAACCGGGATTTGAACGAGACGCTTAGAGGACTTTTCTGGCTTGGGAAAGAGAAGGCTCGGCTTCCCGTTGTTAATCATGATCTCGCCGTTGGTCGCGCGCCTCGCAGAGCCATGATTGCTTGGGACCCGTGTCCGGGAGGACGCAGTCCAGCGAACGATTTCGCGGGCGGGAGGCCCGGCCCGTGCTTGTTCTACGGTCGCGCCAAGGCTAGTAACCGATCGCACCCACGCCAACTGATCGGCCACCGATTAGACGTCCGGCTAACGCCGCTCGCAGGATTTAGATCGATGAAAATTGGCAGCCGAGACATTGGGGTCGCCCACAAGCCTTACCTGATCGCCGAAATGTCGGGCAATCATAACCAATCCCTCGATCGCGCTCTCGAGATCGTGGACGCCGCCGCCGCGTCTGGCGCTGACGCGGTCAAGCTCCAGACCTATACCGCCGAGACGATGACGCTCGACCTGAGGACGCCGGGTTTTGTCATTGATGACCCGAAAAGTTTGTGGAACGGCCGCAATCTGTACGATCTGTATGAAGAGGCTCATACACCGTGGGATTGGCACGCCCCGATTATGGAGCGCGCCAGATCGCACGGGATGGATTGCTTCTCGTCGCCGTTCGACTTTACGGCCGTCGATTTCCTCGAAGCCCTCGACGTGCCCGCTTACAAGATCGCGTCGTTCGAGCTTCTCGACATCCCATTGATCGAGCGGGTCGCGGCGACGGGCAAGCCGATTATCATGTCCACCGGCATGGCGACGGTGGCCGAGATCGGCGAAGCGGTGATGGCTGCCCGGCGCGTCGGCGCGCAGGATATCATCCTGCTCAAATGCACCAGCACCTATCCCGCTGAACCGCTTAACACCAACCTGGCGACGATCCCTACGATAAGGTCCGCTTTCAACTGCGAGGTCGGGCTTTCCGACCATACAATGGGCACAGGCGTCGCCGTCGCCTCGGTTGCGCTCGGGGCATCGCTTATCGAGAAACACTTCACCCTCGCCCGCGCCGATGGCGGGGTCGACAGTGATTTCTCGTTGGAACCGGCTGAATTCCAGGCCCTGCGAGACGAATGCGATCGCGCTTGGCAGGCGATGGGCGCCGTCACATTCGGTGGAACGACGGCGGAGGAAGGCTCTCGAATGTTCCGGCGGTCACTTTATGTGGTGCAGGATATGCAGGCTGGCGACCTTCTGACGGCGGAGAACCTTCGCTCCATCCGTCCCGGTTTCGGCTTGCCACCGAAATTCCTGAACACGTTGATCGGAAGGCCCGTCGCGCGCCCGGTCTCCAGAGGCACGCCGGCTGACTGGTCGCTGTTCATGCCGACGGCGGATTAGGCGACAGGCGCGCTTGGCCGGTCGGGAAATGTCGCGCGACCAGCAGTCGGATAACTACGAACCAGAGACAGGCCGAAACAGCCGACAACATGATCGGACCCGGTCCCCCTGAGCCCGAAGCGGCCATCATGGCGACAAACGCGCCGACCGCGATCGTATTCGCCAGCGTGAGCGCACCATAACGGTTGGTCGCCTGCAGCATGATTGAATATGGATTGAAGAAGAACAGCAGCGCCAGCACAGTCACCGCAACGCCCGTAGGGTAGTCAATCCGGATATCGTAGAGCCGCGCGACGAGTTGGGCCACGATATAGCCTCCGGCCCCCACGGCGAGAGCCACCACCAGCATCGCAATCCCTTCGAATCGCCTGGCGCGGACAAGGAAAGCCGCGCGTTCCGCTTCGGTCATCCTCACGACCATTCGATGGAAATGGACGCCCAGCAGGAACGCTCCCTGGGCGGCGATCAGCTTGGGCAGCAGAAGCTTCGTCAGCACGCCGAGCTGTTCAAATGTCAGGGCGGCCACTCCGAACAGCCGCTCCTGATTGAAGAAGACCATGCCCGACGCGGCCGACCCGATGGCGGACACGCCAAGCTTCAAATGGGTCCTGAGATGGCCCGGCACTTCCCGGACGATTGTCCATCGCAGCTTTAGAACCCCGACCCGCCAAGCGTAGAACAGCAGTATCGGAAGGGCGATCACCTCGCCCCACAACGCCATCATCTCGATGGGAGGCGTGAAGAAGCCGAGGATCACAATATCCGCAATAACGATCACCCCCTTGATGAAATAGGCAAGCGGGTGGGTGAAGCTGCTTTGGGAGGACCTGCAGGCCGAAAGCACCATCATGTTCGAGGCGGCGCAAAAGATCGTCAGGAAGATCATCGCGAACGAAAAGGCTGAGATCACAGCGACGATGGCCGCAACCACAACGGCGCTTACCAGCAGAAGACCAATGCCGGTGACGAAATACAGTCCGATCCGCCTGCTCTGCCTTGACACACGGCCCGGGTTGAAAAGCGGCTGGTTATAGATGAGCTGCGAGAACCCGAGAGCGCCGAACTCGGTAAAGAAAATCGCCATCAACATGATGGTCGAGACTGCGCCAAAGTCAGTATTACCGAGCAGAAACGAGAGAATCAGTATCCGCAGGGCGTGGATGACCGTCGCCGTTCCCAAGAGCATGGTTGATGAGAACAATATTCTCATTCAACTCAATAATCTCCATACTTGAAAAGCTTGCGCGCACGCTCGACAAGTGTCGCTGAGCGATCGACGGCGTCGCCAACGGGCGCCTCGCTTTTTCCGGGCGGCGTCAGGGAATCGGCGTGCAACTGCCGTACTATATCGCCGAAGTCCGCGCCTGCGTACGCCTGCTGCTCCCCGGCTGACACTGCCTTGAGATGGTTTGCAAACGTCGGCGTGACTCGGTCCATCGCGTGAATGAATTTGACGATCTGTCGGCGACGGGTCGCGTCGTCAGGAATATCCAGCGGCTGGCCGGGTCCGAGCAATGTCGGGCAGACCCCACTGTGCTGGAAGTGGCTCGCCGCCAGGGAAACAACCGGCTTTCCGCGCCAGGTCGCTTCAATTACCGAACTGCCGCCGTTCAGGGCGACCAGTTCTGATGCCTCGATCAGTGCCGACGTATGCACCGGCGAGCCGGGCTCCACGTAGCGGATGCCTCTCTGTTCGCAGTAGTTTCGATAGTGCTGATCGGCCTTCTCCCCGAAATTTACCCCGACACGTTGCGCCCAGATCGGATGGCCCCGGACCAAGAAATCCTCGAATGGAATTCCGAGCACGGATTGGAGGTAATCTATCGCCTCGAAGTTGTCGGCCCATTCGTTGCGCCAGTCATCGTGGCCCCAGATTTCGTAGGTGCTCGACGGCAGCACGAGCACCCTGGGAGGACGCCCGATCTGGCTTTTCAGATCTGCATAATCTGTCTCGCCGCGTTTCTGGAAGTCGCGCCACTCATTGCTTCCGATCCGGTGGACCCGGGCGTTAATGATCCGTTCGGCGCGGGCAGTGTCCTGCTCTGTCAATGACATCGCACCGACCTCACGGCACGCGGCGTGGATGTGGCCTAGGCCCAGACAGTTTTCGCGTGGCAGCATCATGATGCCGTCGCCGAACCAGGTCCGTTCGTAGGACATGAAGTCGACGCCGCACGCGACGGCGGCATCGACAACGCCTTTCAACAGGTCGATCCGACCGTTGAAAACGAGCACGAGATCGAGATTACACTCCTCGATCCAGCGTATCGCCGAGTGATATCCTGCACGATAAGCTTGGACGAGGCCGACGCCCCCGTCCTCGGCCCGGAGATCGCCTTGGAGTTCCGCGCGAACAATCGCCGCCCTGTTGGAAATCATGGCCATTTCCTCTCCGGCGACCGGGAGGTTCTTTGTCGACCAGTCGACCTTGAAGGGGCGGTCGGACGTCTCGCGACCACGGCCGAGACGACACTTCACACAGTGGTCGATCGTCCCCAAGCCGAGCGTCTGATACTGCTTGTCATAGCAGCGTACGAAGGACCCATCGCACACGAACTCGCTCGTCCGCGCGCCTGCTTGGCGCGCTAGGGAGAGAAGATAGTCACGCTGAAATGCATGGGGGCGCCACGGGTAGATCTGGGCGACCCCGACGGACTGATAGTTCTTCATCTGCGCGCTTCGGGAGGCGGTCCGGTTACGCGGCGCAACTCCCTGACCACGCTGTTGGCCGGTATCAGCCCGATGAGGCGAGCACAAAACGCAGCCCCCGCGATGGCCGTGATCGCCATGATCGCAAGCAGCATGACCGGCAGGTTCAAGGGACTGATCATGACGCAGATCATCAAACCGGCGACAGCGAAGGTGAACGCAACCCGTCCGACGAACAGTTTGCCGGATAGCATCATCCCCCGGAAAATCCCGGCGAACAGTCCCAGGATGACAAATCCCAGGGCCATCTCAAGAAAGCCGAAGTCAAAGACCAGGCTGGCGGCTGCGGGGATGAAATAGCCGTCGTAGTCCGTGGCCACGATCTCGAAGCCGAACCGGCCGAGGAACATGGCCTGTGGTCCCTCGAAGGAGGTCAGTGCGCCAGGATTCACCGTGGTGAATACGCTTTCGCCGACCCAGGCCACGTGGAACGTGTAGAGCAGCACGGCCATGCCGAAATTTACGATGTCATCGATCGCCTGGACGCCGCTGGCATATGCGATCGTCGAGCACCGCACCGTGATCTCGGTCGTCGGTTGCGCGAGGTGGAAGCACAATTGTGAAACATAGGATGCTCCGCTCGACACGCCGAACGCACTGGCCCGGAGCGCAAATACGGCGCCGAAGACGATGGCGACGGCGAGGATGCCGAGAACAAGACTGGTCGGGCTCAGAAAGCTCGGCAGACGCTTCATGCCCAGCACGCTCCGACCGAGCATCGCCGCCGCCGTCATCGCCACGGCGATCAGCAGGGCTGTTCGACCTCCGGTGACGTAGGTGAGACCCAGAATGCCGACGACGACGAGGCCGACGACGACAAGCCGACCCTGCTTCCAACGCTCCCAGTCAAAGATCAGGTTGATCAGCGGCAGATAGATCGCCGCCGAGAAAAGGTTGCCGAAAATGCTGATAACCCCGCCGCGTTCGCCGGCGCTGTTGAACTCCGCCCGCGCCCCTGCCATGCCAAGGTTGGCGTAATCGATCCCACGAAGAGACGTACGATCGTAAAACATTGCTGCAAGACCAAGCAACGCAATCAGACAAACTACAATATTGAACGTCGTGGTGGTATATATAGGCCGCATAGTCGGCGGTCGCGCTACAGAGGTACCGACCGCATATCCAGCCAGCGCAATATAACTGGACCCCACGAGCATCAAGACGAAGCCAACGGCCCAGTAGCCGAACATCAGAATCGTGAACAGAGCGGCGACGACAGAAAATATCGCTGTAAATCTCAGAACGGAGATCATCGGCGCAAACAGAGACGCCGGTCGCGGTCGCCGTTGGATTCGCATCGGCTGGATCACGTATCCCGACGCTCGCTAACCAGCGTGCTGAAGTAGTTGATCGTATGATCCAAACCACTTTCAAGGCCGATCCGCGGCTCCCATCCGAGCAGCGTCCTAGCCTTGGTGATGTCCGGCCTTCTTTGCATTGGGTCGTCCACGGGAAGGTCTTTAAACACCAGTTTTGAGTCTCGACCGACCTTCTCGACAATCTTCTCGGCGAGCTGCCGAATGGTGAATTCGTCCGGGTTTCCTACGTTGATAGGGCCCGTTATTTCATCAGGTGACTCCATCAACTTGATCATGCCGTCGATCAAGTCATCAACATAGCAGAATGAGCGCGTCTGCATGCCATCGCCGTAGATGGTGATCGGCTCACCGGTCAAAGCCTGCATGATGAAATTAGAGACGACCCGCCCGTCCTCCGGGTGCATGCGGGGCCCATAGGTGTTGAAGATGCGCATCACCTTGATCCGAACACCGTTTTGCCGGTGGTAGTCGAAGAACAGCGTCTCTGCGCAACGCTTGCCTTCATCATAGCAGGAACGCGGACCGATCGGGTTCACATTGCCCCAGTAGGCCTCCGTCTGCGGATGCTCCGCCGGGTCTCCGTACACTTCCGAAGTGGAGGCCTGAAGGATCTTTGCGCCGGTGCGTTTGGCCAAGCCGAGCATGTTGATGGCGCCATGCACGCTGGTCTTTGTCGTCTGGACGGGATCGTGCTGATAGTGAACGGGCGATGCCGGGCAGGCTAGGTTGTAAATTTCGTCGACCTCGACGAACAACGGGAACGTGACGTCGTGGCGCATCATTTCGAAGCGCGGCTCGCCAAGAAGATGGGCGACATTGGCTCGCCGGCCTGTGAAATAATTATCGACGCCCAGAACGTCGTGGCCCTGGGCAATCAGACGTTCGCACAGATGGCTTCCGAGAAAGCCGGCCGCGCCTGTGACGAGGATGCGCTTCAAATCGTGGCGAGTTGTCATTTGTAGATTCAGTTCCTGTCACAGATCGGAGACTAAAGTTCGCGTTTCAGAACCCGCATATAGACTGACGTGCCCAGATACAAAAGCCAGTGCACGGGTCGCAGGCAGGCAAAAACGCCTGATTTTCCGCGTCGGGCGTAGTCTTCGCCGATAACGTTGAGAGCCTTGCCGACCATCATTATCTTGCGGGCCGAGATGGAGGTCGCCACCTTCCGATAGTGGACCAGAGGGACCCCTACGCGAAGGACCGTCGCACCCCTCCCCGTGACGCGCAGCCACATATCGAAATCTTCCACCGCAATGTGTGACTGCGCTGCATTGAAAGGCCCGGCGGCGGCCAAGACGGACCGGCGTATCACCACACTGGACAGATTGATCCAGTTTTTCAGGAGCAGGGCTCCATGGGACACCTTGCTCAGGGCAACACGCCCTTCCGGTCGCTTGAAAGGCTTCGGGACCGTTCCATCAGGGAAGTCCCGGGCGATCGCCGAAACGACAGCGGCGTCGCTGTCGCTCGCGACGCCCATTTGTACTTCTAACTTGTGTCGCGCCCACAGGTCATCGGCATCACAGAAAGCGACATATTCACCGCTCGACCTGGCGATGCCCAGATTGCGGGGCCCCGCCGGGCCGCCGAAATTGCTGGGCGACCGATGGTAGTGAAACCGGTGATCCTGCTTGCAGAAGCGCTCAATGATCGCCGCCGATTCGTCCGTCGAACAATCGTCAACAACGTGGACGTCAAAATCTTTAAAGGTCTGGTCGGCAATCGACGCCAATGTTTCATAGATGTATTTCTCGGCATTGTAGACCGGGACGATAACAGAAACCTGCGGCATGAAACGATCCGTTAGAAGCCGGAAAACAGAGCTGAGCTGATTTTTCCCGTTGCGATCCCCGGGACACCCGGCTCATCAGTAAGGTGCGGCTCCGACCGTCAGCGCCTCGCCGACGGGGGTTTTAGGGGACCGATGGATTACCCGGCGATCGGGCTGGCGGCAAGCAGCGTCCGGCGAACGTCGCTATCCGGTGGCAGTCAGGCCACAATTAGACTTCGGTGCGGGCCCGCTTAAAAGAAAAGGGGGACCCAAATCCGGGACATCGGACCGCCCCCGTGCGTGAAGCGAAATTGCGTTAGCCTGCACACCCCCCCGCGCCCGCTATCATCGTTCTGCTCGGAGGCGCAGCAAGTCGTCCCACCCCCACAGTGATCGCCTGACCGGCTCCATATTAGAGGCAACACAGGCGGCAATAGAACGATAAACGGACCAGCCCGTTGACCGCCCGCGCCGGTTGCTGGACAAGGCTTCCGGCGCGGCTCAGGTCGGCGCGGTCTGCCAGCCATGCTTCGCGTGTTGCGCCGTCGCCTGCCCGGTCCGCTCTCCGGATCTGATCTTTGAGGTACGTCGCCCATGATGCGCGCTCTTTCGCTTCTCTTCGTCCTCGCGACCGTTCTGCTCGCCGGCTGCGGCGGGCCTCGGATGGATATCAACCAGATGACCGCCGCCACGCCCGCGGATATCCGGTCGGCTCAGCCTGTCGCCGCACCACAGGCCGAATACCAGATCGGGGTTGGAGACACTCTCGACGTTCGGGTCTTTCAGGTGGCCGACCTGTCGTTCGAGGAACTGGTCGTCGACACCTCGGGCAATATCAACATGCCGCTTATAGGCGCAGTCCAGGGCGCCGGCCGGACCGCCAGCGAGATGGCGACAGATATCGCAGGGCGGCTCTCGGCCCGCTATCTTCGAGACCCCCAGGTAACGGTCACCGTGAAAGAAGCGGCCAGCCAGAAAATCACGATTGACGGGGCTGTCACCAAGCCGGGTGTCTACGAGATGCGCGGCTCGACTTCACTTCTACAGGCGGTTGCGATGGCCGAGGGCCCAACCCGTGTCGCCGACTTGTCCAAGGTCGCGGTATTCAGGAACATTGATGGCAGACGGTCGGTCGCCCTGTTCGACCTGTCGGCCATTCGCCAGGGACGTGCGCCTGATCCGCAGGTTCTCGGTGATGACGTAGTCGTGGTCGACACCTCACGACTGAGTTCGGTTCTCCGTGAAGTCGTCGGAGCCCTTCCTGCTCTTGGAGCCTTCGCCTACTTCTAACGCCTGCCTGGACTTTTTGGGACAGGGAACCGCATCTTCGGGTTCGCCTTGCCAGGTCAATGAGCCCGCCGAAGACGATTTCGTGGTGCGCGCTCACGGGCAATGCGATATCAGCCCGATGGATTTCATGCGGTTGCCGCCGCAACACTGGGACGGATTTCAAGAATGCTGGGCGACAATCATATCGCTGACGAGCGCGGTCGGCGACCTCAGGGCCATGGGATCGAGCCCCTTGATGCGTTCGCAGGGGGCGAGCGGGGGTGGACCGACCAAGGCGGCGACCAGCCCACGATCGATCTTGCTTCCTATTGGCGGCTAGCCCTCAAATATCGCTTCCTGATCCTCGGCTGCTTTCTTGGCGCGCTCGTGATTGGTGCGACCGTCACGCTTCTGATGACGCCGATCTACACGGCCGAAGCGACACTGCAGATCGATCGCGAAGCCGCTCGCATAATCGACTCGGAAGACGTCACTCCCAGCGAGAACATGATGCAGGGTGAGGAGTTCTTCCAGACCCAATACGGCCTTCTTCGCAGCCGCTCGCTTGCGGAACGGGTCATCGAGAGCCTGGGCCTTGCTAGCTCCAACGAAGCCCTGGCCGCGATGGGCGTCGAGGCGCCGGAGGCTGGCGGAACCGCTGCGACTCAAACCGCAAGGCGGCGGGCCGCGGCGCTGAAGGCCATTGAGGACAACCTCGGGATATCCCCCGTCCGCGGGTCCCGCCTGGTGTCGGTTGGCTATGACAACCCGGACCCAGTCGTGGCCGCCCGCATCGCAAACGGTTTCGCCGAGAACTTCATCCAGTCCAACCTGGACAGGAAGTTTCAAAGTTCGGCCTATGCTCGGGAGTTTCTGGAAGAGCGTATCGCCCAAACAAAGGAACGGCTGGAAGACGCTGAACGTCAGCTTGTCGCCTACGCCACTACCCAGCAGATCATCAACGTCGGCGAACCGGGCGAATCGGGTAGCGGAACCGAATCCCTGACGTCCAACAATTTGGTTGCCCTGAACGGCGCCCTGGCTCGCACACGCGCGGAACGCGTCGCCGCCGAGGAGCGCTGGCGGTCGGCCCGGACATCCAACCTCATGACCTTGCCCGAGGTCCTTCAGAATTTGACGATCCAGCGGCTGACGGAACAACGGGCGCTGCTTGACGCGGAGTATCAGCAGAAGCTCAGCATCTACCAGCCGGACTATCCGGAGATGGTTCAGCTCAAGGCGCGGATCGACGAGGCGGACAGCCAGATCGCGACAATCGCCGCCAACATTCGCGCCTCCATTCGCAGTCAGTATGAAATCGCCGCCAACCAGGAACGATCTCTGCAGTCGCAGGTCGCGGGCCTGACCGGCGACGTGCTCGATCTGCGGGACCGCTCGATTCAGTACAACATCCTGCAACGCGAATTGGATACCACGCGGACCCTCTATGAGGCGCTGCTGCAGCGCTACAAGGAAGTCGGCGTCACGGGCGGCGTAACTGCCAACAACATCTCCATCGTGGATGTCGCGACCCCGCCCCGGAAACCGTCCAAGCCCAACATGCTGCTGAACATGGCGCTTGCGGCGCTCCTCGGACTCGGACTCGGCGTGCTCGCTGCCTTGATCATGGAAGCCCTCGACGAGACCCTCGCGACGCCGGACGACGTTGAGAAAAAACTCGGCGTACCGGTGCTCGGGGTCATCCCTCTTCTTGAGAAAGGGGAGAGCCCCGCGGAAGCCCTCGCAGATATTCGCTCCGGGTTTTCCGAGGCCTACTATTCGCTGCGGACGGCGCTCCAGTTCTCGACGCCGGACGGCGCGCCCAGCAGCCTGCTCGTGTCCAGCGCCCGTCCGGCGGAAGGAAAGTCAACCACAGCCTACGCTGTGGCGCTTAACCTGGCCCGCGTGGGCAAGCGGGTGCTCCTGGTCGATGGAGATTTGCGTAATCCGTCAATGCACCGGGTCGTCGGAGTCGAAAATGAAAGGGGGATGAGCAACCTTCTGTCCGGCGCGACGGAATTGGCGGCCGTCGTGCAGCCAACTAGGCACGAGAACCTGTTCTTCATTCCCTGCGGTCCGCTGCCGCCCAACCCGGCCGAACTCTGGGGCGGTGAACGTCTTCACCAGTTCCTTGCCGAGGCGCGCACCAATTTCGATCACGTCGTATTCGACGGCCCGCCGGTGCTTGGATTCGCTGACGCGCCGATGCTAGCGGCCGCGGTTCACGGCACTGTCTTCGTGCTCGAGTCCCGCGGCACCCGCCGAGGTCAGGCGCGCGGAGCTTTGCGCCGCCTCCAGGTCGGCAGGGCGCGCCTGCTGGGCGCCGTCCTGTCGAAGTTCAGCGCCAAATCCACCTCCTATGGTGGCTATGACTACGCCTATGACTACCATTACGGCGCACAACAGGACGAGGACACAGCCCGGAAGGGCAAGCGCGGGTGAGGGACAGGGCGAACAACTCGCCTGCCCCGCAGCTGCGCGCGGCCCTCGGAGATGTCGCCCTTTACGCCATGATGGCCGGCGCGATTCTGCTGGGTTGGCAAATTGTCATTCAGCCACTGATGCAGCGGGCTCCGGTTGAACTTGCGATCCGTGTCGCGCCGGGCTCGCCCCTCGTCCTGCGGCGCGCTGCCGAGTCGGAATTGGCCGCTGGCCGCATCGAGAACGCCGCAGTGCTGAGCCGCGACGCCCTCCGCCGTTCCCCCTTCGACGTGCGGGCGCTTCGTGTGCTCGGCCTGACGGAAGCCCGCGCCGGACGTGAGGATGCAGCCGACGAGCTTCTGACCCTTGCCGGAAACTGGAGCTTGAGGGACGATCCAGCCCACGCTTGGTTGGTCGAGCGCCGTCTTCGTCGTGGGGATTACGCCTCCTCCTTCGCACACGCCGATACGCTCGTGAGGCGTCGTCAGGACATCCAACCGCAAATTTTCCGGCTGTTCACCGTGGCGGGAACTGAAGACGCCCAACGGGCCTTGCCTGTGATCGCTGGTCTGCTGGCCGCCGATCCGCCTTGGCGACCAGCCTATCTGAACAGCCTCAACCAGACCCCGCAGGATCTGCAGCTCGCAGCCAATCTCGCGATTCTGCTAGAGCGCAGCCGGACCCCGTTGTCCCAGGTTGAACTTGGCCAGATCTATCGGAACCTGGCCGCGGGGCGCCAGTTTCCGGCCCTCGCGATGATCCGGGAGCGGTTGAAACGACCGAACCCGGCTGAACCGGTGACAAATGGTGACTTTGCGGACCTTGCCGCTCCGGAGCCATTCCAGTGGAGGACCTTTCAGAAGGCCGGGATCGTAGCGGAAATCGTAGCCGACGACCTCCGTCCGGCGAACCCTGCCTTGCGCGTGGAATATGACGGCTACGCCGCCGGGTTGGTCGCAGAGCAACTGACCTCCCTAGCCCCCGGCTCATACCGATTCACCGCGGAGGTGCGTACCGAACTCGGCGACCCCGCCGGACGCCTTTCTTGGACGTTCTCCTGCGCCGCTGGCGGAAGTGCGATCGCTTCCGTGCCCGCCGGCCTGCGAAACGCCGCACCAAACACCTGGTCGACCTTTTCCGGCGTAGTTCAGATCCCGAGCGGCTGCACAGCGCAGTGGCTGCGGCTCGACACCCGCCCCGGTGATCGGCGGTCGCCCACCGTGGTATGGTATGATCGTCTCACGATCGTACCTGATGTTTGAAGGGTCCGGGGGCCGGTACGCCGCCGCAACACCTTCACCAGACCCAAAAATCTGTGTTGATCTTTGACCGCCTCAAGCCTACAAACACCCTCGACAATATCGGGTCGGCCCGTTTAACAACCTGACTTTTGGGGATCCAAGCATGCGCAAGACCATCGCCGCTGTTACGGCCGGCCTTCTGCTCGTCGCCGGGCAAGCCGTCGCCGCCAACGACTCCGCCGTCGCTCGCGTGGGCGATCGCGTTGGCGCCACCGCTGAATCCAACTCGGAGTTCGCCGGCGTTCCGGTGTTCGTCCTCCTGATCGGCGCTGCCGTTCTGGTCACGACGATCGTCGTGGCAACCGACGACGACTCGGAAAGCGACTGACACTGATAACCGTCACGTTGCCTTTGTCTGCTATCTGACCGGCGCGTGCCGAGAAATCTATTGAAGGGCCAGTGGGACACTGTCGCGTTAGCGGCAATCGTCCTGCTGGCCCTTTCGTTTGTGTTTGGCGGTGCGAGCCAAGGGCATGCTCTTCGGCTGGCTTTGGTCGAGCTTGCATCTCTACCGTTGCTGATCCTCGCCGCCATGCGGCTGGCGCGCACAGGAGAATGGCGGGAGCATCGGTTCGCACTCTCGCTGCTGGCGGCGCTGGTCGCTATTCCTGTCATCCAGCTCATCCCGCTCCCGCCGGCAGTCTGGATGGCGATGCCGGGCCGGGACCAGATGGTTCTCGGGCTGGAGATCACAGGGCTTACGCCCGGCTGGACCCCGCTAAGCGTAACACCCGACCTGACTTTGGGATCAGCTCTGGCCCTCGCGCCGCCTGCTGCCATGTTCTTGGCCGTACTGACGCTGTCCCAGACCATCAGGCTCCGGCTGGTTCAGTTCTCAATTGGCGCCGCGATCGCGGGAATCCTTCTCGGCGCCGCCCAGTTGGCCAGCGGCGGCGACACTCTGTACCTGTGGCAGGGGACCCAGGCCGACCAGGTCAAGGGGCTCTTCGCCAACCGCAACCATTTTGCGTCATCCCTGCTGGTCGCCTTGCCGTTCGCGATCATTTTCGGCGCGGCCACCCTTCGGCGGCGGAGCAGCAGTTCCAACGCTCTTTGGTTCGGGGCCTTGTTTGCGGGACTCGTGGTTGTCGCACTCGCGGCGATCCGCTCTCGAGCCGGTATAACTCTGTTGGCGCCCGTCATGGTGGTCAGTCTCCTCGGCGCGTGGTTTGCAGCCGGGAGAGGCCGACCGCGCCCCGCTCTGCTGGTTCTGGTGGGCTCGATCGGGGCGGCGCTTACGGTCGTCGCCGTGCTCGCGCTTCCGCCTATTCTTGCGCGCTTTGACACCGAGGGTGCGCCGGAAGTTCGTTTCGAGCGCTGGCCTCTCGTCGCGGAGCCGGCCCAGGCGTATCTTCCACTGGGGTCCGGTTTGGGCAGTTTCGACGCGGTCTTCCGTTCCGTCGAGCCGCTGGACGAGCTGGACAGCACTTACTTCAACCGCGCCCATAACGATTATCTCGAAACCTGGCTGGAGACCGGCTGGCTCGGGATCGGCCTGATCCTGGCGTTCATGGTCTGGTACGCTCGACGGTTCTGGGCCGCATGGAAGGCGCCGCCCTCCCGGGAGAGCGACCTGCAACGGGCCGCTAGTGTTGGCATCGGAGTCTTCCTGATGCACTCGATCGTCGATTATCCGCTGCGAACGATAACCCTCGCCGTCGTCTTCGCGCTGTGTTGTGCTTTGCTTGAACGGACGCGACAGCCCGATCCGGCTCGCTAGGTCCGGCCTCACGGTTGCGACGAACCCGGTCCCGCCATCATCGCATGGTTTCGACTTCGACGGACTGGCCTTCAAGCGACTCGGCGCGAAGGACGACAGCCCCGCCGTCGCATCGTTCGTCTCCGTCCCTTCCGGTGCCTTTCTGGCCGCGCCGTGCACCCACGGCCTGCAGAAGTTTGCGTTGACGCCCTTCCAGCCTCAGGGCGGTCAACACACCCGTATCGTATGCCTTGGTGTCTATCCCGATCCGGCGCTCGTCGGCATGGACCCGATGCGTGGGGGTATGGCCGTGAACAACCACCTGCTCAAACCCGATGCGGCTGTCGAGGAATGTGTTCCGGATCCACATCAGGTCTTGCGGCGATTGCCGGTCAAGGGCCACCCCGGGACGGGCTCCGGCGTGAGAGAAGAAATAGCCACCCAGGCTGACACTGTATTCAAGCGACTCAAGAAACGCGATTTCCGCCTTTGTAAGCTTGTGTTGAAGATCGGCGGCCACCCGAGCCCACGCCTCGGTTCGATGGGCGAGATCGGGTGCTCGAAGGCCGTAGGATTGCAGCGCCCTGTCACCGCCGTACTCACACCAGCGCGCGCCTGCGGCAGGATCGCTGAGAAAGTCCAACATGGCCTGCTCATGGTTCCCTTTCAGGAAACGCCACTCCAGACGGTGCACAGAAGGCAGGCTCTGCAGGAACCGGATCACACCGCGTGAGTCCGGGCCACGGTCAATGTAATCGCCCAGGAACACGACCACACGGCGCGTGGCTTCACTGCCTTCCAGATCCGCGATGATCGACTCGACCAGCGGCTCAAGAAGGTCAAGTCGGCCATGAATATCGCCAACGGCCCAAGCGACGGATCCATCAGGAACAGCCGGCTCCGCTTGCGGGGCTACGCGGATTCGCGATCGAAAAAGTCTTGATAACATTGGGTCTCTGAACATGTAGCCGCACATGCGGGCGCACGAGCATCGCCAACGCAGCCGACCCCTATAGCAGCGAGCCGGGGACGCAAGAAGGGCGGGATCGCGGCGGTTGAGCGGGCGCCCGCCGGTCGTACAAATCTTACTGGGTTGCAGAAGCAAGGGTGACCTGGACTAGACGTGCCAGCGCGGTTCCGACTTCACAGTCCGCCACCGTGCCACCCCAACATCTGCCACCGGCTCTCGATCGCTGACTCCTTCCGGGTTACAGCAACGCAGCCGAATGTCGAAGCTGCCGGTACGCGGCCACGATATGATAGAGCGAGCTGGCCGGCGCCGGTTCGGGCTCGAACCCCCCGCCGCGGCCCATCTTGTCATGCCAAAGGCCCGTCGGTTCGAGGTACAGAGACAGTCCTCGCGCGGCCGCGACGGCGCTTTCGACCAGTCGCTGTCGCTCTCCACCCTCCGCTTCTTCCGCGAGGATCAGGGCCGCTTTCAACCACTCCGTCTGAGGCCACAGCCTTGCCCGGTACGACCGCGGCGTGAGGGCGTCATCGAGTTCATCGATGGCCACCCCACGCCCCGCATCGACCCCGCGCTCGCCGGTCGCGAAGAGGCGTCGCGCTGCATCGATGGCCCATGGATCCCCGCGTAGCCGCCCCCATCGCGTCAGCAACCAGGCCCATTCAAACTGATGTCCCGGCTCAACGAGTCGTCCGGCCTCGCCTGCCGCGGGCCGCCAATCCGGTCCAAAGAACTCCCGCAGAAACCCGCCTTGCGCGTCGATGAAATGCATCCGGGCCAGGGCCACGATCGAGTCGGCCATCGCCGACCACGGACCGCCCGGATCGAGCGGCTCCCAAGCCAAGGCCGCTTCCAGAAGATGCATGTGCGCATTGGATTGATACGCCGCCCCGGCGGGCTCTTTCCAGCCGCCCTGGGGCAGGGCGAGGGCGGAGAGAGACGCCTGAACCCTGGCCGCCATCCGCCGGCGTTCATCCACATCGATGTTGGCCTCCACGGCGGTCGCGGCAGCCAGGAGGACAAAGGCCTGATCGTAGAGCGAGGGCGTATCGTCAAGGTCGCCGCCTGTCCGGGCCACACGCGTTCTGTAGAGACCGTCTTCCCGTCGGTTGGTGGCCTCGAACCGCGCCAGGCTCCTTCCAACGAGCCCTGCATAGGCGTCGCCCCAGCCCCACTCAGAGGCGAGGCTGAAGACATAGGCCTGTCGGGTCTGGACCCGCGCTCGCCGGAAGTCGCCGACCTTCGCGCCTTCAGCGTCGAGCGCCTCGGAGAAGCCGCCGTCGGGGTCGACGCCAAGGGTCGCCCATAGCGGCATGGCATGCAGTTTGAGCCACCGGCCCAACTGGTCTGACAATGCCTCAAGGGACGGGGTCCGGACCGGTGACGGTACAACCTTCCGCCGTCCCAGCGCCTCGACCAACGCCTTCACATCCTGCGCCCGGCTGAGGTCGCACACCAGCACGGCGTCTGGTTCAACGATGATCGCCAGGTTGGATACGCCGACGGTGGCCACAACCGTGCCCGGCCCTGTGCGCACGAGGCATCCGGCGCTATCGTGGTCGATCCAATCCCCGCGCGCGGCGGCGCCGGTCGCGGCAACAGCGTCCCAAGCCCCGAGGTCCGACCATTCGAACGCCGCCGGCATGACCCAGACCGTGCCGCTCTTCTCCATGACCGCATAGTCGATAGAGATCTTCGGCGACGCAGCGAATGTCGGACCAAGAACATGGACCTGACCAACGCCCGCATCCGGCAGGGCGGATCGGACAGCGACGAGAATGTCCGGGGAGAACCTCTCCATTTCGGCCAGCAGGGTGCGAACGGGAGCAACGAAATTGCCGCTGTTCCAGAGGTAGCCCTCGGCCAGATAACGTTCGGCATCGGACCGGTCGGGCTTTTCAACAAACCGCCGGACGGGCGACAGTCCGGGATGGACGGCCTGTATGTATCCATAGGCCGACGACGGCGAGTCCGGGGTCAGACCCAGAGTCACGATCCGCCCGAGGGCAGCGGCTGTCGCTGCGGCGGTCACGGTCGCCCGGAAGGCGGCAGTGTCCGGAATATAGTGGTCAGAAGCGACAAAGACCGCAGTCCCTTCGGGATCGATCCGCGCAATCCAGAGCGCCGCCGCCGCCATGGCGGGCGCAGAGTCCCGCCCTGCCGGCTCCAGGATCACCTCGGCCTCAACGCCCAAAGTCGATAGCTGGGCCAAAACCTGGTCGCGATGGTCCAGGCCTGCCACGATGACCATGCGTCCGCCTTCGGCGAACCGGTCGACCCGGCGAACCGTTTCCTGAAACAGCGACAGGTCGCTGGTCAGGTCGATGAACTGTTTGGGTCGCGCAGGACGGGAGGCTGGCCAGAGACGGGTTCCCGAGCCGCCGCACAGGATTACGGGATAGATCGTCATGCTTGGGTCCCCTCCCGACGTCTATCCGGCCGCCCTGCCCGGAGCAACCACCGGCCCGGCCACCCCGGGAACCAAGGGAGGGGATCGGACCACAGGGTCCGATCCCCTCCCGCGTTCGTGCCGGAGTCGCCTAGCCCCAGACGTCGTTTCGGGTCGAATCGGGGAGGCCGGACCAATCCTCGTACACCGTCAGGCCGTCGGCGGAGAGGTACGGATTTGACCCGTTGCCGACACAAGGCACCTGTAACAGACCAAGGGCGAAATCCATGTCCTTGACCAGGCCGAGGGTGTCCACATCGCCTTCCAGAGGCGGCATGACCGGCGGGCTTTCCATCTTGTCCATCAGCACGAAGTCGTCGTCCATAATCGGCAGGACCTCGGGCGAGGTCGCATCGACGCCCACAGACCGTCGGCCTTCCATGGAGGCAGGGTGGCTGAACATGGACAGCGTCGCGGCGAAGTCTCCCTCAAGCGACACCGGGTTGGTCACGGCGCGCACCAGGGTCGGGAACACATCCGTTTCGACGGGCAGGACCTGGGTTCCGCTGTCCTTGGCCATATCACCGGGCGCGGAAGGCAGGACTTCCGGTCCGGCTTCCTTGGCCATGTCGCCCAGGGCGGCGGGATGCACCTCAAACCCGCCAGCGGCCTTTTCTCCGGCAATCGCAGGCAGGACCTGAGGTTCGGCCGCGGCCGGTGTGGCGAGCGGATCGCCGGCCGCGTTCGTGACGGTGTCGGCGAACTGCAGACGTTCGACGTTGGACAGGGTGTCCGTACCCTCCGGGCCGGTCACCGTGGTCACGCCGCCCGATACGGTGATGGTGTAAGCCGCGCGATTGCCGGAATAGACGGCTGTATCCGTTCCGTCGCCGCCGTCCAGCGTGTCATCGTCAGCGCCACCGATCAGGGTATCGTCGCCCGCGCCTCCACGCAGCCAGTCCACCCCCTCATTGCCGGCGAGGCCGTCGTTACCCGCGCCGCCATCGATCAGGTCGTCCCCGCGGAGACCGAACAGCGAGTCGTTGCCGGCCCCTCCGTATATCCAGTTGGAGAGGTCGTTGCCCACGGCGACGTTGTCAGCCGCGCCGAGTAGATAAACCGCCTCGACGTTCAGCCCGAGCTGATAGGATCCGGCCGAATAGACGATATCAAGCCCGGCGTTCTCGCCCTCCGTTACGGTGTCGCCGGCGTCCACAAAGTAGACATCGTCGCCTTCGCCGCCTTCCAGTGTGTCGGCGCCGGCGCCGCCGTCCAACGTGTCGTTGCCGGCCCCGCCGAGCAGGAGGTCGTCACCCTCGCCGCCGCGAAGCCAGTCATCGCCCTCATTGCCGGCCAGACCGTCGTTGCCGGCTCCACCATCCAGCAGATCGTTGCCGGCCAAACCGAACAGGGAATCGTTGCCGGCGGCGCCATAGATCCAGTTGGAGTCATTGCTCCCCGTTACAACGGCATTGGCGGAGCCCGAAAGATAGAGCGCCTCCACGTTCGCGCCGAGCTGAAGTGAACCAGTCGCGTAGACGATATCAAATCCGCCGGCGGCGCCCTCGACGAGGATGTCTTCCGAGTCCGCATAGTAGACGTCGTCACCAGAGCCGCCTTCCAGTCGGTCGACGCCCTCGCCGCCGATCAGGGTATCGTTTCCGGCCCCGCCACGGAGCCAGTCGTTACCCTCGTTGCCGGCCAGGCCGTCATTGCCGTCGCCGCCATCGATGACGTCGTCGCCGCGAAGTCCGAACAGGGAGTCATTGCCGGAGCCTCCGTAGATCCAGTTCGAAAGATCGTTTCCTACGCCGACGAAATCACCGGTACCAACCAGATACACCGCCTCGACGTTCAGGCCGAGTTGATAGGAGCCGGACGAATAAACAATATCGAGACCCCCGTTTTCGCCCTCGATAACGGTGTCGCCGGCGTCCACATAGTAGGTGTCGTCACCCTCGCCGCCTTCCAGCGTATCAACGCCGTCGCCGCCGATCAGCGTGTCGTTTCCGACGCCGCCAAGCAGCAAATCATTACCGGCGCCTCCGCGCAGGACGTCGTCGCCTTCGTTGCCCGCCAGCCCGTCATCGCCATCGCCGCCATCCAGGACGTCGTTGCCACCCTGACCAAAGAGCGAGTCGTTGCCTGCCCCGCCATCAGCAGCATCATCCCCACCAAAGCCGTAGATGACGTCGTTGCCGCCGAGACCTTGAATAACATCCGGACCGGCTGTGCCCTGGATTGTTTCACCCGACTCCGTGCCGGTGAACACCCGGCCGTACGGATCGCCCGCCAGGTCGAACAGACCGTCCGCAAATTGCAGGAGCTCAACGTTCTCAAGCGTATCCGTTCCATCCGGACCCGTGATCGTCGTCACACCGCCCGAGGCATTGATGGTGTAGGCAGACCGGTTGCCGGAATACACCGCTCTGTCCGTCCCGCCCCCGCCGTCGATCGAGTCATTGCCGGCCGCGCCATTGAGCTGATCGTCGCCCCCGCCGCCATCGATCTGATCATTGAACGCCGTGCCGTTGATCACATCCGCATTGACCGTCCCCTGGAACAACTGCCCGCCCCCGGCCCCCACGATCAGCGTTCCGTCGCTAAACCGCAGATACTCAACATTCGTCAGCGTATCCGTCCCGTCCGGCCCCGTGACCGTGGTCACCCCGCCGCTCGTCGACACCGTCGAACCCGCGATCGCGCCCGAGAACACCGCCGTATCCGTCCCGGCCCCGCCGTCGATCGTGTCATTGCCGGCCAGGCCGTTGATGACGTCATCCCCGTCCAGGCCGTTGATCGTGTCCGCCCCGGCCGTGCCGTTCAGCGTGTCGCCGCCCGCCGTGCCGTTGATCACCGACACATCCGGCAGCGGCGCCCCCGTCGGATCAAACAGCCCGTCCGCGAACTGCAGCCGCTCGACATTGCTCACCGTGTCGGTCCCGTTCGGGCCGGACACCGTGGTCACGCCGTTCGAGACGCTGATCGTATAGGCCGCGCGGTTGCCGGAATAGACAGCCGTGTCCGTGCCGTCGCCGCCGTTGATCGTGTCATTGCCCGAACCGCCTTCCAGGCGGTCGTCGCCGCCCTCGCCGTTCAGGGTCGATCCCTGCAGTACGATCGGAACCGGCGTCTGGCTCGGGCTCGAGACATGCAGGGTGTAGGTCCCGCCGGCGGGGGGCGGACCCGAGACGAAGGGACCGCTGCCGCTCACCCACTGCGCGACCTGGATGTAATAGGTGCCGGCGAGGGGGAAGGTGACGGTCACGGCCGAATCGGTGCTTGCCCCGCCGTCGGACGCATTGTCGTCATTGCTGGCGAATTCCACGCCTTCGGCATCCACGATCCGCAGGGTGCTGTCGAAGCTGGCGCCGTCGATGTCGACCGTGATCGTCTCGTTCGCGGCCACGGTGATGGCATAGTATTCGACGCCGCCATGCGTCGTGGCGACGACGGTCGCGTGCGGGATCGTGGTCGAACTGCCGATGGCCGGGTTGGAGAACAGGTCGAAGGCGCCGGTCAGCGACACCGCCGTGGCGATGGTGTTGTTGGCCGTGTCATTGCCCTTGATGATATCGGGCGCGCCGCCGCCCTGACCGGGCGCGCCGGCATACAGTTCGTCCGCGCCGCCGCCGCCGTTGATCGTGTCGATGCCGCCGCCGCCGCGCAGGACGTTGGCGCCGCCGTCGCCCGTCAGGGTGTCGGCATGGGCCGAGCCGGTGACGTTCTCCATATCGACCAGGGTATCCAGGCCGGCGGCGCCGCTCGCCGCGCCCAGGGCCAGATTGACCGTCACCCCGGCGCCCGCGCCGGAATAGTCGGCGGTATCGATGCCGGCCCCGCCGTTGAGCGCGTCGTTGCCCAGGGCTCCGGTCAGGACGTCGTCGCCCTCGCCGCCGTTGAGGGCGTCATTGCCGGAGCCGCCGTTCAGCGTGTCATTGCCGGCCAGGCCGTTGATGACATCGTCCCCGCCGAGGCCGCCGATCACATCCGCCAGGGCGGTGCCGGTGATGGTCTCATTGGTCATGTCGCCGCCGACCACGACGCCGCCCGTCGGGGCCGCGGCTATGGTCTGGTCGGTGAATTGCAGGAATTCGACATTGGTGACGGTCACGTTCTGGCCGTTGCCGGTGATGGTGCCGACCTGGCCGTTCCAGCTGACGGTATAGGCGGCGCGCGCACCCGAGAACACGACCGTATCGGTCCCGAGACCGCCATCGACGACGTCGGTCCCCGCGTTCGGCGTGAACCGGTTGTTGGCCGAGTTGCCGCGGAAGGTGTCCGAACCCGCCCCGCCGATGGCGTTCTCGATCACCGCGCCGATGGCGATCGAGACGTTGCCGATGAGGCCGCCGACATTGGAGAAGGCCCCCTGGCGCAGGTCGATAACCTGGCTCTGCAGGTAGCCCGAGAAATCAAACGTATCCGTGCCGCCGGCATCCCATGCGCAGAAAATCAGGGCGCTGGAACCGCTGCTGGCGCTGAACCAGACCTGGCCCGCCGTCGAGTTGAAGCCATAGGTGGTGTCGCCCGTCCGGGTGGACATGTTGGCGCCGTACAGACGCTGGGCCGCCGAAATGTCATCCAGCAAGGGCGCGGACGAATACCGGCCCGACCCGAAGGACGCGCCGGTCAGTTCCTCCTGGAAATAGCTCATCACCGTGTATTGAAGCGAGTCCTCGTAATAGATGGCGCTCGCTTCATAGGTGACCCTGCCGTCCGCGCTGGCGTTGTAGGCGGCCGGGTGGCTCAGGCCGATGGCGTGGCCGATCTCGTGCAGCAGGGTCAGCTGGGCATAGCCCTGCTGGACCGGCTGGTTGTTGATGCCGTTCGAAACGGTGCTGTTGATCCAGACATCGCCCTGGACCTGGTTGAAGCCGCTCGCCCCGGGCATGCCGCCGGGCAGATAGGCGAAGGCCGCGGCCCCCTGCTGCCCGTCGGCATAGTTGCCCAGCAGGATGGTGGCGTTGTTCGAGTATTCGCTGCCCGAGTTCTGGACGCGCTGGAAGGTGATGTTGGCCACGTCCGACCAGGCCGAGAAGGCCAGGATGGAGGCGGCGATCTGGCTGGTGTTGAACTGCGAGAAGCCGGTCGTGTCGGTCGGCATGGTCGTGACTGAATCGCGGAAGGCGTAGGTCACCGTCGCCGCCGTGCCGAGCCCCGTGGCCCAGCTCTGATTGTTGCGGGTGATCTGGGCGCCGGCGTCGGTCGAGCTGAGCGAGGGCTTGCCGTTGGGGCCAAAGACGCCCCGGTCATCCGCATTCAGGGTGAAAACCGGACCGCCATCGGAATCCGTCGACGGTCCGTGGAAGCGCGCGCAGCAGGCGCAGATCTGATAGCTGGCGATCGCGCCGAACGAGGACGACTCCGCCGGTTCATCGAGTTCGACCGACTCGCCGACGCCGATGAAGCGCTGGTTCGGCCCTGCAAATCCGCCGAACACTTCAAGGAAGGCGTCCGAACCGCCCGGACGGTCGGGGAGCAGGCCCTGGAACATGGGGCCGCTGGCCTGGACCGGCTCAAGCGTCTCGCTGACGCCCGTGAACCGCTGACTCGAACCTGTAAAGCCCTCGAAAGCTTCGAGAAAGCTGTTGGAGCTGCCGCCTGCGCGGTTGTTGATCAAGCCGTAGGACATGGGGCCACCGTCGTGGAGGAGATGTTGGAGACAGGCACCGTAACGCGACGCGCCGAAACGACAAGCGCGATGCAATCAAGGTGAAATAAATACTCCGGGACACACCTCAAGATTGTTTGACGATTCACGTCTATGCTCCCGACCGTGGGGCTGGATCACCCACTCTCCCGGAAGGATACGGCCCCGGCCCGCCGACAGACGCAGTTCGTCCCGGATCGAGGCTTGGCACGCCCGGGGCCCCGACGCATGGTGCGGTCATGTTGAACCGGCGTTCCCCCGCTCCCGTCGCGGTCCTCCTGCTGTTGACCGCGACCTTGTCCGCCTGCGGCTCCGGCGCTCCTGTGCCGGAGGCCGGTCTCGAGATCTCGGCGCCGGCGGAACAGCGACTGATCGCCCTGACCGATCTGGACCAGCGGGTCGCCGACGTCGGCCATCGCCTGTCGGCCGCCAACGCCGAACTGTGTCCCGCGGTCCGCAACTCGGCGGGCTGGTTCCTGCACGCCGCCAGCCAGTACAGCCCCGAACTGCGGCCTTTCGCCGAGAGCCGGTTCGGCCTCGACCAGGACCTCCCCGGCCTGCTGGCCGTGCCGGAGGGGTCGGCCGCCGCCCTTGCCGGCCTGCGCCGGGGCGATCTTCTGCTCAGCGTCAACGGCCAGGCCCTGACGCGCGGCATGGACCGGCGCGCGGCCGACTATGCAGGCGTCGAGGCCAATATCCAGCGGATCGACCTGGCGCTCGCCGGCGGACCGGTCGAGATCGTCTTCCGCCGCGACGGCGACGACCGGACGGCCATCCTGACCCCGCAACGCGCCTGCGGTTACGAGGTGCAGCTGGATCCCTCCAACGAACTCAACGCCCGGGCGGACGGCAAGCGCCTGTTCATCACCACCGCCATGGCCGGGTTCACGGCGACCGACGACGAACTGGCCCTGGTGCTCGGCCACGAGCTGGCCCACCACGTGCTCGGGCACCGGGACTGGCATGAGGCCGAGGCCCGCGGGCGGCAGACCCAGACCATTCCGGCCTTCAACGGCGCGGCCGGCGGCGCCGAGCGGCAGGCGGATCGCGTCGGCCTGTATCTCGCCGCCCGCGCCGGGTTCGACACCGCCATCGCGCCGGCCTTCTGGCGCCGCTTCGGCGACTACAACTGGCGGGTCCGCTATCCCGGCTGGAGCCACCCGTCGGCCGAGGCCCGGGCCCGCGCGCTGGAAGAGGTTGAGGCCGAGATCAGCGCCCGCCGGGCGTCGGGTCAGCCGCTGGTGCCATGATCGCGACCGGGGCCTCGACCAGTTCCTCCCGCCACGCCGCCGCCGGATTGAGCGCCGCCGTCGCCTCGAGGAAGCTCCCCGGTTTCATCGACGGCTCCTCGGCGGTCTGCAGGCCGGCGACCCGCGCCAGGTCGGCGATGAAGGTGATGCAATTGCGCCGGCGCAGGTCATAGACCCACCCCTCCGGGCTGTTCCACCAGTCGGCCCGCGTCCGCACCGCGCGATAGTCGGCGTCGCTGACCGTCAGCCGCAGATAGGGTTTGCCCTCGCCGACATAGCGGGGGTTCGGCAGCTCGACCACGCCCTGCCCGCGCGCGAACAGCAGCTGCGGTCCGGGATTGCGGGCGGTGAAGCCGGCCGCCCAGTCCACGGCCTCGCCGGTCTCGTCCAGCGTGCCGGTGGCCTGCACGAAGGCGTGTGGAAACAACAGATTGCCGTCCCGCACCCGCGCCCCGGGATGGGCGTAGAAGGTCAGGGTCACCTCGGCCCAGGCCGATCCCGCGATCAGGGCCAGCACAAGGCCCAGCAGTCCGGCTCGCCGCATCGTCTGGATCATCCTTCACGCTCCGCCATCCGCCCACCTATCGCCCGACGGCCGGGCGTTGCAAAGTCCGGACGCATTGCATCACAAGGCCCCGCGTGACCGATCCGGTTCCAGACCCGCTGAATTCTTCGCCCGGCGACGCCGACTGGTGGCGCGGCGCGGTCATCTATCAGGTCTATCCGCGCAGTTTCGCCGACAGCAACGGCGACGGCGTCGGCGACCTGGCCGGGATCACCGCCCGCCTCGACCACATCGCCTCGCTCGGCGTCGACGCCGTCTGGATCAGCCCCTTCTTCACCTCGCCGATGAAGGATTTCGGCTATGACGTCGCCGACTATTGCGACGTCGATCCGGTGTTCGGGAGCCTGGCCGATTTCGACCGCCTGATCGAACGCGCCCATGCCCTCGGCCTGAAGATCATCACCGACCTCGTCCTCGCCCACACCTCGGACCAGCACGCCTGGTTCAAGGACAGCCGCCAGTCGCGCGGCGCGGCGAAGGCCGACTGGTACGTCTGGGCCGAGGCGAAACCCGACGGGTCCCCGCCCAGCAACTGGCAGTCCGTCTTCGTCGGCCCCGCCTGGACCTGGGACGCCCGCCGCGGCCAGTACTATCTGCACAATTTCCTGCCCGAACAGCCGCAGCTCAACCTGCACAATGTCGCGGTGCAGGACGCCCTGCTCGACGCCGCCCGCTTCTGGCTGGACCGCGGGGTCGACGGCTTCCGCTTCGACGCCATCAATTTCGCCATGCACGACCCGGCGCTGACGGACAATCCGCCCGCCCCGCCCGGCAAGCGCACCCGCCCCTTCGACTTCCAGTCCCATGTCCACAACCAGTCCTGGCCGCGGATCCCCGCCTTCCTCGCCCGCGTCCGCGCCCTGATGGATCAATACCCCGGCCGCTTCAGCGTCGCCGAGGTCGTCGGCCCCGACGCCGAGCCCGAGATGCAGGCCTTCACCGCCGACGACCGCCATCTCAACAGCGCCTACGGCTTCTCCTATCTGTATGCGGGCGAACTGACCCCCGATCTGGTGCGCAGGGCCAACGCCGCCTGGGATGGCCGCCCCGGCCAGGGCTGGCCCGCCTGGGCCTTCTCCAACCACGACGCCCCGCGCGCCGTCTCGCGCTGGGCCGAGGGCCGCGACCCCGACCGTTTCGCCCGCATGGCCATGCTCCTGCTGCTCAGCCTGCGCGGCAATGTCTTCGTCTATCAGGGCGAGGAGCTGGGCCTGCCCCAGGCCGAGGTCCCCTTCGACCGCCTCGTCGACCCCGAGGCCATCGCCAACTGGCCCGAGACCCTGGGCCGCGACGGCGCCCGCACGCCCATGCCGTGGCGCGCCGACGCCCCCCATGCCGGCTTCTCCGCCGTCGAGCCGTGGCTGCCGGTCGATCCGCGCCACCCGGCGATGGCCGTCGATCGTCAGGACCCGGACCCGTCCTCCATCCTCAACCTGACCCGCCGTCTGATCGCCCTGCGCAAGCGCGAGCCGGCCCTGCGCCTCGGCGCCCTGCGCTTCCTCGACGCCCCCGCCCCGCTCCTCGCCTTCGAGCGCCGCCACGGCGACCAGACCCTGACCTGCGTCTTCAACCTCGGCCATGAGATCGTGACCTGGACGCCCGACGGCGCCCCGGTCGTCATCGACTCCGTCAACGCCGCCGCATCGGACACGCTGCCGCCGCTGGCCGGCCGGATCACGCGAAGTCCGTCGATATGAGGTGGCGGACCCGCCCGCCCGGCGCTATCGCAAACCCATGACCACCCAGGGCCCCGTCCTCGTCACCGGCTCGGCCGGCTTCATCGGCTTCCACACCGCCCGGCGGCTGCTGGCGCGCGGCGAGACGGTGATCGGCGTCGACAACCTCAACGACTACTACGACCCCGCCCTGAAACAGGCCCGGCTCGACATCCTGCTGACCGAGCCCCGCTACATCCATCACACGCTCGATCTCGCCGACCGCGACGGCATGGCCGCCCTGTTCGCGAAGCACGCGCCGCGCCGCATCGTCCACCTCGGGGCCCAGGCCGGCATCCGCTACAGCGTCGAAAACCCCGAGACCTATATCGACTCCAACGTCGTCGGCTTCCTGACCGTGCTGGAGGGCGCCCGCGCCGTGAAGGCCGAGCATCTGGTGTTCGCCTCGACCAGTTCGGTGTTCGGCGCCAACGCCGCCCTGCCCTTCTCGGTGCAGCAGGGCGTGGCCCACCCGCTCAATGTCTATTCGGCGACCAAGATCGCCAATGAGGCCATGGCCCACGCCTATGCCTACATCTTCGGCATCCCCTCGACCGGCCTGCGCTTCTTCACCGTCTATGGCCCGTGGGGCCGGCCGGACATGGCCCTGTTCAAATTCACCCGCGCCATCCTCGAGGGCCGGCCGATCGACGTCTATGGCGCCGGCGCCATGGAGCGCGACTTCACCTATGTCGACGACATCGTCGACGGCGTCGTCGCCGCCCTGGACGATGTCCCCGGCAAGGACCCCGCCTGGCGGGCCGAGGCCCCCAATCCCGGCACGAGCGGCGTCGCCCCCTGGCGCATCCTCAACCTCGGCGCCGGGCGCCGCGAGCCGCTGGCCCGCTACATCGCGGTGCTGGAACAGGTGCTGGGCCGCAAGGCGATCCTCAACGTCATGCCGACCCAGGACGGCGAGATGACCCGCACCGAGGCCGATGTGACCGAAACCAACGCCGCCTTCGGCTACGCCCCCTCCACCGCGATCGACGTCGGGGTCAAACGCTTCGTCGACTGGTACCGCGACTTCTACGGCGTCTGACCCAGCCCCCCGACGGATCGCGCGTCGTCGCCGGCGCCCGCCCGGCGAGGACGGAAGGTTCGTCACCAAGGACACCAAGGGATCACAAAGGACACGAAGGGACTGCGGCGGTCCCGGACCGGTGGCGTCTTTGGCCTCCCAACCGATCGCGGCTTCGCCGCCTCAGTCCGATCGAGGCCTTGGCCTCGATCCAGAGTCTTCCAAAGCCCGAAAGGCGAATCCGGCCCAGTCATCCTCTCCGGACCCTTCGTGTCCTTCGTGATCCCTTCGTGTCCTTGGTGATGAACCTTCTCCCCGCAGGCGCGAACACCAGCGGTCAGGACGTGCCGTAACGTCAGCCTGGTGTGCCGCACCACGCAGCGTCACAGCAAGTTTTTGCACCGCACACGAAATGATTTGCCTGCTGCGCTGCAATAGGTTCCTATCCCTATCCGCGGCCCCGAACGCGGTTCGAGCCGAGCCATCTGTCTCCAGCCTCGGACCCCGCCGCATGAAGACCCGCCTTCTCCCCGCCCTTCTCAGCCTTCCCGCCATCTTGGCCGCCGGCCCGGCTCTCGCCGCCGCGCCCGCCCTGCTCGCCCACCAGGCGCCGCTGGAGCTCAATGAGGCCTCGGCGGCCTGGATCCTGACCTCGACGGCGCTGGTCCTGCTGATGACCCTGCCCGGTCTGGCCCTGTTCTACGGCGGCATGGTGCGGCGCAAGAACGTGCTCGCCACCATCGCCCACTCCACCGCCGCCATGGCCATCGTCACCGTGCTCTGGTTCATCGCCGGCTACAGCCTGTCCTTCGGCTCCAGCGGCGAGGCGACCAACGGCTTCATCGGCGGATTGCAGGCCGCCTTCCTGAACGGCGTCACGCCGACCACCGCCCACAGCCTGGCCCCCGGCCTGCCGGAGTTCCTCTGGATCGCCTATCAGCTGACCTTCGCCATCATCACCCCGGCCCTGATCGCCGGCGCCTTCGCCGAGCGGATCAAATTCTCGGCCTCCATCCTGTTCTTCTTCCTCTGGCACCTGATCGTCTATGCGCCGATCTGCCATCAGGTCTGGGGGGGCGGCTGGATGGGTTCGCTGGGCGTGCTCGACTTCGCCGGCGGGGCCGTGGTCCACGTCAATGCCGGCGTCGCCGGCCTCGTCGCCGCCCTCGTGCTGGGCCCGCGTCACGGCCACGGGCGGGACAATATGGCCCCGCACAATCTGGCCTACACCGCCATCGGCGCCGGCCTGCTGCTGGTCGGCTGGCTGGGCTTCAACGCCGGCTCGGCCTGGGCCGCCGACGGCATCGCCGCCGTCGCCGCCTTCAACACCCTCCTCGCCGCCGCCGCCGCCGCCCTCGCCTGGACCGCCGTCGAGTGGTTCGACCACAAGAAGCCGACCCTGCTGGGCCTGCTCTCCGGCCTCGTCGCGGGCCTGGTGGGCATCACCCCCGCCGCCGGCCTGGTCGATCCCAAGGGCGCCTTCATCATCGGCCTCGTCTGCGGCCCGGCCTGCTATGCCGGCGCCGTCTGGCTCAAGCGCGCCCTGAAATACGACGACAGCCTCGACGCCTTCGGCGTGCACGGCGTCGGCGGCATCGTCGGCGCCCTGCTGACCGGCGTGCTGGCCACCGCCGCCATCAACCCCGCCGCGGCCGGCGCCAACCTGCTCAACCAGGCCATCGGCCTTGTCGCCGTCATCGCCTGGAGCGCCATCGGCACCTTCCTGATCCTCATGATCTGCAAATTCACCACCGGTCTGCGCGTGCCGAAGGAGGAGGAAATCGAAGGCCTCGACTACACCCAGCATGGCGAGACGGTTCATTCGTAGGGGGCGCTCCCTCTCCCATTGGGAGAGGGCTTGAGCGCACGAGCGCGAAGCGGTCGTTCTTGCGCGAAAGGGTGTGGGTCGTCCGCCAGGGGGCGGCTTCGCCGCTTCCACCAGCCGACCCACATCCGCCCCTACGGGGCACCTTCTCCCAATGGGAGAAGGGATCGCGATGTTGCTATCCGCCGATTGTCAGCATATCCCGCCTCGCCAACCCTCTGACTCCGCTCGTCTTTCAAAAATTACAGCGTCACCAGCCATCATGGCCGGGACCCGTGCCAGACTCCTCCCCATCCCGTCGGTGGGGAGGGCGTCGGATCCAACTCCCCGATGTCGGCGGGCTGTGGTCGAGCGATGAAGCCCGGGGGACGGATACCTCGGGGGTCCTCGCGGAGGTCGATGGATGGCCTTCCGCTTGCTCGCCGCGCGCTGAATGTGCGGGCCGCTGACGTAAGCCCTGTCCGCCGCGCGTCGCAGCCAGCAATGGCTGCGGCGGAGATCCGGTAAGGCCCGAAGCAAGGGCCGCCAGCCGGAGGGCGCGTGGAAAACGGCTACGCGGGGCGGTCTGCTTCGTCGAAACGGTAAAACACATTCGCACCGGGCGAGGCCCGGCCGCTCCGCGCCCTCCCCCAACCGCCTGCACCGGCGGCGAAGAGTCATGCGCCGTCGTTTCTCCCTCCCCTTTATGGGGAGGGACGGCGAGGCGCAGCCGAGCCCGGGTGGGGAACGCCAGTCCCGCACCACCGACGCCCGGTTTCGCTCTTCCCCACCCTGTCGTCGCTTCGCGCCGACATCCCTCCCCACTTCGGGGGAGGGAGAACGCGCGCCCCTCACCGCCACCCTTCACCCTCCCCCTCCGACAGGCTATCTCCACCCCATGACCTCCGCCCCGCTTCCCGACGCCCCGACGAACTGGGTCGACCGTCACGCGCCGGAAGGTCTCAAGCCGTGGCTGAAGCTGGGCCGGTTCGATCGCCCGATCGGCATCTGGCTGCTGCTCCTGCCCGGCTGGCAGGGCATCGCCCTGACCCTCGCCCAGCACCGCAAGGCGCCGGACCTCTATGACGCCTGGTTGTTCCTCGGCTTCGCCCTCGGCGCCGGCCTGATGCGGGCCGCGGGCTGCGCCTTCAACGACATCGTCGACCGCGACATCGACGCGAAGGTCGCCCGCACCGCCCTGCGGCCCATCCCCTCGGGCCAGATCTCGGTGAAACAGGCGCTGGCCTTCGTGGTCGTCTGCAGTCTGATCAGCCTGCTGATCCTCCTGACCCTCGGCCTGACCGCCATCGCCCTCGGCGTCGCCTCCCTCGCCCTCGTCGCCGCCTACCCCTTCATGAAGCGGATCACCTGGTGGCCCCAGGCCTGGCTCGGCCTGACCTTCAACTGGGGCGTCCTGATGGGGTTCGCGGCCGCCACCGCCGTCTATCTGGCGATGGGATTCTACCCCGTGATCGGCCTCGTGGACTTTCCACTCCGCCTCGGGGGTCTCGCGACGTCTGCCCTCCTCCTCTACCTCGGCCTCGTCTTCTGGACCCTCGGCTACGACACCCTCTACGCGCTCCAGGACATCGAGGACGACGCCATGGTCGGGGTCAAATCCTCGGCCCGCCGCCTCGGCCCGAAGGTCCGCGACGGGGTCGCCTTCTTCTACATCCTGACGGTCATCCTGACCGTGGGCGCCGGGGCGACCGCCGGCCTCGGGCCCCTGTTCTACGTCGCCGTCCCGGCCTTCGCCGCCCATCTCGCCTGGCAGGTCAACCGGACCCGCTCCGACGATCCCGCCCTCGCCCTGCGCCTGTTCCGCTCCAACCGCGACGCGGGCTTCATTCTGCTTTTCGCCATCATTCTCGGCGCTGTATCGTGGCCGTTCTGAAGGAGTCCCGCATGTCCGCTTTTCGCGCCCTGCTGCTGACCGCGGCCCTCGCCGCCGGCCTGTCCGCCTGCAACCGCGATCGCGAGCCCGCCCCCGGCGACCGTCCCGCCGCCGCAGGCGAGACGGCGACCGTGACCCCGGCCGACGCCGCCGCGCCGCTGGCGTTTGAATCGAAGACCCCCTGGGCCGACGTCCGCCTGACCCTGCCCGACGCCATCCGGCCCCAGCCCGATCTTCACGCCCGCCTCTATGCCGAGGAGGTGCGACTGCTGCGCCAGTTCACCGAGGGCGCCCAGGGTGAGCTGACCGAGGCCGGGGCCGACACCGGACGACCCAAATACGAAAAGACCCTCACCGTCACCGTCGCCGCCGAGACCGGCAAGCTGCTCAGCCTCAAGCGGGTGGATTTCGACTATTCGGGGGGCGCCAACCCCAACACCCTGACCAGCGGCATTCTTTGGGACAAGTCGCTGAAGCGCCGGATCGGCCTCGCCGACCTGTTCCGCAAGGGCGCCGACCTGACCATTCTTGATGAAGCCCTGTGCTCGGCGATCAACGCCGCCCGGCGCGCGCGCGTCCCCGACAGCACCTCGATCTCGCTTGGCGGACGGCCGGGCGCATCCTGCCCTCGCGCCGCCGACACCGCCTTCGTCCTCGCCCCCGGCTCCACCCCCGGCAAGGTTGCGGGGCTGATCTTCCTGATCAACCCCTATCAGGTCGGCCCGCGGGTCGAGGGGGCCTATGAAATCGCCCTGCCGGTCAGCGGTTTCCGCTCCCTGCTCGCGGTCGCCTATGCCGACGATTTCGCGGGACAACTGCTCAAGACCGGCGACGTCACCCCCGCCATGGCCCCCGCCCCCGCGCCCGCGGCGAACTGATGCGGTCGGTCCTCGTCCTGCTGCTGGCGAGCCTCGCGGGGCCCGCGCTCGCCCTGCCCCAGAGCGCGAGGGAGCCCGAGGGGCTGCGCATCTACACGCCCGGCCAGTTCGGCGTGACGGCCGGGACGCCCAGCCGCATCGCCGGCTCGCGCGAGGAAATGAACCGGGGCCGCAACGCCCCGGTCGGGCCTTCGGTCGAGAACCAGGCCGCCGACGCCGTGGCCCGCGCCGGTCTGGTCTGCGCCGTCGCCGAGGCCGCGATCATCGGCCGGACCCGCAACGGCGGCTCCCTGATCGAGATCGATTGCGTCGAGGGCGGCGGCGTCATCATCGCCGACGCCGACCCGCTCCAGGTCACCGACTGCCTCGACCTGGCGCCGGACGCCGGTCAGGCCGGCCGCCGTCAGCGCGTCGTCGCCGCCTGCACCCTGCCCGGCAACGCCGGTCTGGCCGACCGCGCCCGCCCGACCGGACCCTGACCTCAAAGGCCGCCCGAGTTGGCAGCGCGGCGGTCCGCCGGGCTGTCTGTCCGGTTCCCTCCCGGGTCCCGGCGGATCTGAACTTCGGGTTGAATGCACCGGTACTCCGGAGCGGTTTGACTTTCCCGTCTGATCAGCATCAATCTGGAGTTTAATGTGAAGACGCCAGTACATTTCCCGCGACTGTTCTCCGCTCCGCGCTGACCGCAACAGGCCGAAACCTTCGGCAGTCCGCCGCGACCGGAGTGATCATACCCTCCGGAGGAGACCGCCCATGCCTCGCCTGTCCCATATCCTCATCGCCTCGGCCGCCACGGCCGTGGTCTTCGCCGCCACCCCCGTGCTCGCGCAGAGCTATTCGGTGCCCGGAAGCTTCACCCCGAACGGCCATGTCGAGGCCTATGGCATCGAGGCCCGCGCCTCCAGCAACCTCGGCCTGGACTCCACCACCCCGACGCGCATCGCCAGCTCACGGCGTGAAATGAACTACGGTCGTCGGGGCGGGGATCGCGGCTTCCGCGAGGAAATGAACGCGTCCGAAACCCTCGAATACGCCGAACGGGTCGTCCGTCGTGGCGGCTTCTCGTGCAGCGTCGTTGATGCGGCCGTGGTCACCCGCTCCACCGCCTTCGCCCCGTTCGTCGAGGTCTACTGCGACGAGGGCGGCGGGATCGTCGTCTCCGACACCGAGCCGCTGCAGTGGGTCGACTGCCTCGACATCCCCGCGGAAGGCTATGAGATCGGCCACAACAACGTGCTCGGCCGCTGCCGGCTTCCGGGCAACACCGCCTCGATGACGCCGGCTCAGTCCGACCCCGCCAGGAACTGATCCACCAGCCCGGCGAACCGCGCCGGCTGATCGGCCATGATGAAATGTCGGCTGCCGTCCACCCGGACCAGCCGGACGCCCCGCAGGGCGGCGTACTCGCGGCCCCACAGGGCGTCGGCCATCGCCGCCGGCGCTCCGCCATCGGCGTCCGAGGCGTAGACGGCCCAGACCGGCGTCGTCATCGCCGCCAGCCCCGGCCGCAGGTCGGTCGTCATCACCTCCCCGATGGCGGCCGCCAGGGCCCGCCGATCCGAGGCCATCGACCACTCAACCATGGCCGACCGCGTCGCCGGATCGCGCGCCAGGCCGATCGCGCCCTGGGCCTGGCCGGCGCGGAAGCCCGCCTCGTCCGCCGCCAGCATCCCGGCCGCGGCCTGGGCCGCGAACGGCCGCGCCGACTCCACCGTCGCCTGCGGCCCGTACAGGGCGCTGAAGAACGGCAGGCTGTCGACGCTCATCACCCGGCCGATCAGGTCCGGGTGCTGCTGCGCCAGCAGGACGCCGGTCATCCCGCCCATCGAATGGCCGATCACCGCCGGCCGCTCCAGCCCCGCCTCGCGGACATAGCGCGCCAGCTCTTCGGCCATCGGCTGGACGAAGGGCCCGTCGCCATGGACCCAGGGCTCGCCCGCGAACCCCGCCAGCTGCACCAGATGCACGCGATGGGTCGCCTTCAGCCGCTCGGCCTCCACCCGCCACACCTCGCGCGACGAGGCGAACCCCGGGATCAGGATCACGTCAGGCCCGGCCCCGACGACCTCGACCGACAGCCGGTCCGAGGTGAAGGCGACCCGGGCCGGCGCTTCCTGCGCCAGCGCCTGACCGATCCCGACCACGAAAGCCGGGGAACAGACGGCCAGGCCGAACAGGGCCGCGCGCAGCCGGGGCCGCGCCTTGAAGAAGGCTTTGAACATCTCGATCTCCAGAAGAAGAAGTAAGGTTCGCCTGACCTGATCAGGCGTGCGGATTGTCGAAAATCTCTTCCACCGGCCGCGTGAACAGCACGGCGATGCGATAGGCCAGATCCAGCGAGGGATCGTGCTTCTCGGTTTCCAGGGCGTTGACCGCCTGTCGCGACACGCCCAGCGCCTGCCCCAGCTGCTCCTGGGTCCAGCCGCGCTCGACGCGCAGAAGTTTGAGGCGGTTCTTCATCAGTTCGACGACCTCACGAAGGGCGCGATCACCCCGAAGCAGGCCCAGAACAGCGGATAGATGATCCAGGCCGGGATGTGCGGCGCCGCGGCATAGCTTTCGCCAAAGCCCCAGACGCTGGCGACGGCCATGGCGGCTCCGGCCGCGAGAATGAACTGTTTCGCCGTCACGGCGCGGACGAACTCGTCCGACTCCCTCATCAGCGCCAGAGTGGCCCAGATCTGGCCGATCACGGGCGCCGATACCGTCAGGGCGAGCGCCCAGGCCGCGACCGGGGAGTCGATGTCGTCGAAGGCGCCGAAGATGGCGGCGACATTCACCGCCACATAGCCGGTCATGAAGGCCACGGTCCGGAAGACGTACCGTTTGTGCGCGGAAGAGGCGGATTTTCCGAGGTTGAGCATGGAAGGCATTCCTGACTTGATGTAAGCCTAACCTTACATTCGGATTATGTCATGTCAACCTGACATTTTGTTAGGTTCGCCTGAATTCCGGGCGTCGACATTTCCGCTGCCGCCGCTGAACCGCGCTTCCGGTCCGCGCCCTGGAGGCGTATCGTGAGCCATGCCCGCCGCGCCCCGCATCCGGCCGTCCGATCTGTTCACGCCCGACGACTGGGCGCCCTTCCAGACGCGGTCGCCCTGGATGGGCCCGCTGCTGGTGCTGCACTGCTGGGCCGTCATCGCCTTGGCCGTCGCGGCGGGCCTGATCTGGCCGGTCCTGATCCCGCTGAGCGTCGCCGTGGTTGGGACGCGGCAGCTCGGGCTGGCCATACTGATGCATGAAGCGGCGCACGGCGGCCTGTCGCCGAACCGGCGGCTGAACGATCTTCTCGGCCATTGGCTGTGCGCCGTCCCGGTCGGGGCGTCGCTGACCGCCTACCGCCCCTATCATCTGGCCCATCACAAATACGCCCAGCAGGCCGAGGACCCCGATCTGATCCTGTCCGCCCCCTTCCCGGTCACCCGCGCCTCGCTGCGCCGCAAGATCCTGCGCGACCTGACCGGTCAGACCTTCTTCAAACAGCGGGTGCTGTTCGCCTTCCAGGCCTTCGCCTCGCGCCGCGACGAGGATCTCGCCGAGGGCGCCGTCGTCACCGGCCGTTCGGTCGCCTCCTTTCTGCTGGTCAACGCCGTCCTGCTCGCGATGGCCATGCTCGCCGGCGTCTGGTGGGCGTACTTCGCCCTTTGGCTGCTGCCTCTGGCGACCTGGTTCCCCATGGTCACCAGGCTGAGGAACATCGCCGAACACGCCTGCGTCGAGGGCTCCGCCTCCGACCCCTGGCGTGCCGCCCGCACCACGCGGGCGTCCTGGTGGGAGCGCGCCTTCATCGCCCCCTACTGGGTCAATTTCCACGCCGAGCATCACCTGTTCATGCACGTCCCTTGCTGGCAGCTTCCGCAACTGCACCGGGCGGTGCGCAGCCGGCCGCAAGGCGAACGGATGGAGGTGGCCCCGGGCTATCTCGCCGTCCTCCGTGAGGCGTCCGCCAAGGCGTGATCACCGATCCCACGGCCTTCATCCTCGCCAACACCCGGCTCCAGCCTGTGCCGCACGCGCCGGAGATCTCCCTGTGGCTGGCGGACGAGATCACGCCGATCTGGCGGCTGACGGAGGAGGAACTGGGCGAGATAGGTCTGCCGCCGCCGTTCTGGGCCTTCGCCTGGGCGGGCGGGCAGGGACTGGCGCGATGGCTGCTGGACAATCCCGGCGAGGCCGCCGGAAAGCAGGTGCTCGATCTCGCCGCCGGCTCGGGTCTGGTGGGGATCGCGGCCATGCGGGCCGGCGCCGCCTCGGTCCTGTGCGCCGACATCGATCCCTTCTGCGGCGCGGCCGTGGCGCTCAACGCTTCCGTCAATGATGTCGCCCTGGGCTTCACCGACGCCGATCTTCTGGACCGTCCGCCGCCGCCCGCGGAGCTTATCTGCGCGGGCGACGTCTTCTATGAACAACCAATGGCCGGCCGGGTGTTGGCCTGGCTGACCCAGGCCGCGGCGCAGGGGACGCGGGTGCTCGTCGGCGACCCGTTGCGGACCTATTTCCCGAAGGCGGGGTTCGACCTCCTCGCCGAATACGTCGTTCCCACCACGCGCGAGCTCGAGGACGACGCCGTCAAACGCACCCGGGTCTGGACCCTGGCAGAGACCGGCTGACGGCCACGCTTGGAGGTCGGCGGCCCAGGCGCCATCTTCTGTCCCATGACGGTCGTTCGCGCGCTCATCGCCCTGACCCTGCTGACCGCGGCCCCCGCGGCGGCGCAGACCCAGACCTGGCAGCCGCGACCCGGCGCGCCGGCCTATGATCCGCATCGCTACCAGGCCGACCAGCACCGGCTGGAGATGGGGCGGTTGCGGGCCCAGGCTGACCAGCGCGCCGCCTTCGCGCAGCAGCTGGAGCTGGAGACCCGTCTCAACCGTCAGCGGATCGAGGCCGCCCGCCTGCCGGAGCCGGTTCAGCCCCCGCCCCTGCCCGCCCTGCGCACCCCCGAAGAGGAGCGTGCCCTGCGTCGGTCGGCCACCGAACGCCGTCGGGCCGTGTCCGCCGATGTCGGCCAGATCGACGACTGGCTGGACCGACCCCGCGACTGAACCGGGCGAACGGACTTCGCCTTTCGGGCTGCATCCCTTCCCCTCGGCCCGCGTTCCGGCCTAGCTTGAGTTTCAGGGCTGAGGGAGAATGATCATGCGGTGGCAGGGCGGACGGCGCGGCGGCAACATCGATGACAGGCGCGGCCTGGGCGGCGGAGCCATGGCCGGGGGCGGCATCGGCGTCATGATTCTGGCTGCGATCGGCTATTTCGTTTTCGACATAGACCCGGCCACCACGACCCAGCTGGCCAGCCAGTTCGGCGGCGCCGGCGTCTCCGAAGGCCGTCAGGGCAGCCCGACCGACCAGGCCGGCGCCTTCGTCGACGTCATCGGCGCCAATATCGACGACGTCTGGACGAGCCGGATCCAGGGCTATCAGCCCCCGACCGTGACTCTCTACGAACAGGGCACGAACACCGGCTGCGGGTTCGGGCAGGCGGCGATGGGACCCTTCTACTGCCCGGCCGACCGGCACGTGTACCTCGACCTGTCCTTCTGGTCGCAGCTGGAGACGGATCTGGGCGCCTCGAGCGCCGATTTCGCCCGCGCCTATGTCATCGCCCACGAATACGGCCACCACATCCAGACCCTGACGGGCCTCTCGGACCAGGTTCGCGCGGCGCAGCAGCGCGCCTCCGGCCAGGCGGAAGCCAATCGTTATTCCGTCGCCCTCGAACTCCAGGCCGACTGCTACGCCGGAGTCTGGGCCCGCAACGCCGCGTCGGTGTCCAACGGCGAAGTGGCGCTGGAGGCCGGCGATCTCGAGGCCGGCATGCAGACGGCCTCGGCCATCGGCGACGACACGCTGCAACGTCGTCAGGGCGGACAGGTCCAGCCGGAGGGCTTCACCCACGGCTCCTCGGCCCAGCGGGTCGAATGGCTGCGGCGCGGCTATGAATCCGGCGACCCCGCCGCCTGCGACACCTTCCAGGCCCTGTAGGGGTCAGCTGACAGTCAGGTCCATCGGTCGCGTCACGAACAGGGCGCCGGCGCCAAGATCCATGGCCATCCGCCGGCCCGTGAAGGCCTCCATGCCCAGCAGGCCGCCGGGGAAGTTCGGCAGCGGCGGCTGGTCGAACACGCCCACGGTGACACGGCGGTACAGGTGATCGGCGAAGGTCACCGTCTCCGCCTCGACCATGGACGCGCGGATGGACCCGCCCAGAACCAGGCTGACGCCGCTGCCCTGTGGCCGCCCGTCCATCAGGCCCGCGCCCGCGGCCGCTTCGCGGCTGAGACCCAGCAGGGCCGAGGCGCCGGTGTCGATCACGGCGGTGACAAGGGAGCCTTCGACCGTCACCGCGGCCGTCATGGCCCCGCCCTGCCGGCCTACCGTCGCCGGCGCCATATCGGGCGGTCGCACAAAGGCCTCGCGCCGGACCAGCCGGGCATGCCGCCGCGCCGGATCCAGCGCCAGCACCGTCTCCCCCAGCACGTCCTGCCCGAGGATCAGCGGCGTCCTCAGCCCCTGGTCCGACGCCAGCGGCCCCAGATCCAGAATGGCCGCCCGCAGGCCCCGAATGGCGAGGCCCGGAAGATCCACCGACAGGGTCGTGCCGCGTCCCACCTGCGCTCCGCCACCCACGCCATAGGCGACCAGCGGCATATCGAAGACCGAACGGCCCGCGGAGGGCAGCGCCGCCACCAGCGCCCGGTCGATCACCGAATACTGGGCTCCGCTGTCGATCAGGGCGACGACCTCGCGGTCGCCGAGCCTGACCCGAACCGTCGGCACCAGAGCCGGCCGGGCGAACGGCAGCCAGGGCGTGGCGCCGGTCGCGCCGAACGCCAGGTCCGGTTTCGGCCACAGCAGGTTTTCGCGGGCCCACCATGCGCCGCCGACGACGGCGGCCAGTCCCGCGGCGCGAAAAAGAAGGGAGCGTCGGTTCATGCCTGTCCAAGATGGCGCTTGGCCGGCGCGGGCGCCAGCGTCGTCGCATGACCGATGGTCGCGGTCCGGCCGGCGCACCCCCGCCGCCGGCCAGACCGCCACTGCGAACACCCCTCCCCAAGGGCGTCGCGGGCTCGGCACGACACGCCGGAGCCCCGTAGAACCTCATCTGACGACGGGCCGGCGCCGCCGTCGACCGTCTTCCCCGGCAAGGCGAACGCCGTTCGCCTATCGGGGCCCGAAGGGAACCACCGTGTTCTGGCGGTCGTGTCCGATGTCGGCGGTTCCGAGGTAGGGAATACCCGAACGGTCGCACCAGTAGCGGCAGATCTCATCCGCCGTCAGCCCGAAGTCGGGATCGTTCTCGACGATGGCCGACACCCGCCCCATCCGGATGCCCGCCACCCTGCGGATCGAGGCCTGGCCGGTCAGGTGGAACATCATCCGGTCGATCCGGTACAGGGGCTCCGACACATCCTCGAGCATCAGCACATGGCCGGTCAGGTCGGGTTCAAGCGCCGTCCCGACCAGAGCGTCCAGAATACTGAGGTTGAAGGCGACCGCCGGGCGTGGATCGTCGGCCAGCGACGCCTCCCATGACGCCGGGTCGCCCGACCTCAACCAGTTCAGCGCCCGCCACGCCGTGGCGTCGTTGCGCACGGCGTCCGAGGCCATCGGCCCATGGGCGACCTGCGGAAAGCCGGCCTTGTAGAGCAGGGCCAGAATGCTGCCGGCGTCGGAATAACCGAGGTAGCGCTTCTTGCGGGCCGTCGCCGTCAGTCGCGGCAGCACCGCCTCGGCGATCCGGCAAGAGCCATAGCCGCCGCGCGCGAACCAGACGGCGTCCAGCCGCGGATCATTGGCGTATTCGACAAAGGCGGCCGCCCGGCTGGCGTCGTCGCCGCCGAAATGGCCGTGTTTGCCGAAACTGGCCGGGTGAAAGCTCGCCGTCACCGAGCCATCGGGGAAATTGGCCGCGAACCAGGCCAGAACGGCCTCGGCCCGCTCCTTGCTGAAGCGCGAACTGGCGTTGACGATGCCGATCTTCATGCTGAGCCGCTGGCCTCTCGCCTCGCCCGTGCTAGTCAGGCCGCCGGACATTCCCCGGTTTCGCCCTCATGAATCAAGACGACTATTTCTTCTGCGGCATCGGCGGCTCGGGAATGCTCCCGCTGGCGATGATCGTCCAGGCGCGTGGCGGCCGGATCGAGGGCTCTGATCGCTCCCGCGACCAGGGCCGCACGCCCGAGAAATTCGCATGGCTGGAAGCCCATGGCGTGACCCTGCATCCGCAGGACGGCTCGGGCGTCGTACGCGCGGAACAGACCGTCGTGGCCACCGGCGCCATCGAGGACACGGTGCCCGACATCGGCGCGGCGAAACGCGCCGGCGCGCGGATCGTCACCCGACCCGAACTCCTCAGCCAGCTGTTCAACGCCGCACCGGTCTCGATCGGCGTGGCCGGCACCAGCGGCAAGTCGACAATCACCGGCATGATCGCCTGGATCCTGCATCAGTCGGGCCGCGAGCCGACCGTGATGAACGGCGCGGTGATGAAGAATTTCGCCGACGCCGATCATCCATTCGCCAGCGCCCTGATCGGCGGCCCCGACCTGTTCGTCTCCGAGGTCGACGAGTCCGACGGCTCCATCGCCCGCTATGATCCGACCGTCGCCGTGGTCTCCAACATCTCGCTGGACCACAAGTCGATGGAGGAGCTGCGCGATCTGTTCGGCGGCTTCACCGGCCGGGCGGCGAAGGCCGTGCTCAATCTCGACAATCTCGAGACCCAGGCGCTCGCCCAGTCACTGCCGGCCGAAAAGGTCACAACCTTCGCCCTCGGCGAGGAGGCGGCCACCCTCAACGCCCACGACCTGGAGCCCCTGCCGACCGGCGTTCGCTTCACCCTGACCGAGCGGGACGGCGCGACCTGTCCCGTCATCCTCAAGGTCCCGGGCGCCCATAATGTCGCCAATGCGCTCGCGGCCGTCGGCGCGGTCCGCGCCGTCGGCGTGCCCCTCGCCGAAGCGGTCGCCGCGCTGGAGACCTTTTCCGGCATCCGCCGTCGCATGGAGGTGGTCGGGACCGCGAGCGGCGTCACCGTCATCGACGACTTCGCCCACAACCCGGACAAGATCGCCGCCACACTGAAGACCCTGCATGCCTTCGAGGGGCGGCTGCTGATCCTGTTCCAGCCGCACGGCTTCGGACCCCTTCGGCTGATGCAACGCGAGTTCATCGACGGCTTCGCCGGCCTGATGCGCGAGCACGACGTCCTGCTGATGCCCGAGCCCGTCTATTTCGGCGGCACGACCGACCGCTCCATCGGCAGCGAGGACATCGCCGCGGGCATCCGCGCCGCCGGCCGCGACGCCGAGGCCCTGGCCACGCGCGAAGCCTGCGGAGAGCGGCTGATCGAACTGGCCCGGCCGGGGGACCGGATCATCATCATGGGCGCGCGCGACGATACCCTCTCGGTGTTCGCAGCAACGCTTCTGGATCGGCTACATCGTCCGCTTACAGATTGATATTCAAGAGAATATCAGAAAACATTCACGCGCGGCAAAGCCGGCGTTAAGCGACGTCGACTATCCCCCTGGCCAAGCGGGAGTGTTGTATGGCCAGGATCGGTGATTTTGCGAGCGCGGCGCTGCCGATCGGACCGGATACACCCGGCGCCGAGGTCTTCGACCGCTTTCAGCGCGAGCCGGACACCCTGATCATCGCGGTGGTCGATTCCGACCAGCGCCCGGTCGGTCTGATCGAACGCAACGCCTTCACACTCAAGATGGCGGCGGAGTTCGGGCGCGCCCTGTACGCGAAGCGCCCCGCCGCCACCTTCATGGACGCCGCCCCACGCATTCTCGACGCCGACGCCGACGCCGAGACCCTGTTCCAGTCTATGGACGACGCCAACCTGGGCGGCTTGCTCAACGGCTTCGTGGTCACCTCGGCCGGTCTGTATTTCGGGGTCGGGGCCGGGGTGCATGTGCTGCAGGCCGGGAACGCCATTCATCGCCGCCGCGCCGAGGCCATGGGCGCCCTGGCGCGGGACCTCGCGCGCGCCGAAGCCGAGGCCCGGGCTTCCAGCCGCGCCAAGTCGGAATTCCTGGCGGTCATGAGCCACGAGATCCGTACGCCCCTGAACGGCGTTCTGGGCGTCGCCGCCCTGATGGAGCGCGAACTCACCCAGGAGGCCATGCGGCCCTACGCCCGGACCATTCTCGACTCCGGTCAGAGCCTGTTGCGGCTGTTGACGGACGCGCTCGACATGTCGCGCGCGGAGGCCGGACTGATGACCTTCGAGACGGCGCCGGTCCAAATCGCCGCCGTCGCCGCCGACCTCAAGGCCCTGTGGAGCCCGCGCGCCCAGGAAAAGAACCTGACCCTGACGGTCACCCACGACACCGCCGGCCACGACTGGGTGGCCGGCGACGAGATGCGGCTGAAGCAGCTGTTCAACAATCTGATCGGCAACGCCCTGAAATTCACCCAGGCGGGCGAGGTGGCGGTCCATATCGCGAGCGTCGAGATCGACGGCGCGATCGCGATCACCGCGACCATCGACGACAGCGGCCCCGGCGTGCCGACCGATGCTGCGGGCACGATCTTTGACCCGTTCAATACGGGTCATGCCGGCCGCGAAGGCGCGGGCGCCGGCCTTGGGCTCGCCATCTGCCGTCAGATCGTCGAGCTGATGAGCGGGTCGATCGCGGTGGAGCGGTCGCCGCAGGGCGGCGCCCGCTTCCGGTTCAGCCTGAGCCTGCCCGGCGCTACCCGCGAGATGAGGGCGGCGGCCATGCAGATGGCCGAGCCGACCGATCACGCCACCCTTCACGTCCTCGTCGTGGACGACAACGCCACCAACCGCTTTGTCGCCGCCAAGGTGCTGGAATTGTTCGGCTGCAGCTCCGAAGCCGTCGAGGACGGACAGGCGGCGGTCGAGCGGGTCCAGACCGGGGCCTTTGATCTGATCCTGATGGACATCAAGATGCCGGTCATGGACGGAGTCCAGGCGACGCGCGCCATCCGGGCTCTGCGGGGACCTGTCGCCGAAATCCCGATTCTGGCCCTGACCGCCAACGCCGATCCGCGTGACGAGTCGGAATATCTGGCGGCCGGAATGAATGGCGTCGCCCAGAAGCCGATCCAGCCCGACGCTCTGCTCCACGCCATCCGGCTCGTGATGGGCGGCGGCGCAGTCGAGCACGCACCGGTCACAAAAGCCGCCTGAAGCGCCTCAACCGGCGAACCGGCCGGGGCGGAGATCAGCCATTGCAAATCGTTCGCAAGTTCGGCACAAGCCGGGCGTGACCGAAACCGCCGCTCCCGCCAAGCCGCTCAAGGCGCCGAAGACCGCGCTCAACGCGAAGCGGTCGTTCTGGCTCAAGCAACTGCACCAGTGGCACTGGATATCCGCGGCCGTGAGTCTCGTCGGATTGCTGTTGTTCGCGGTGACGGGCATCACCCTGAACCATGCCGCCCAGATCCCGGCCGAGCCGGTCACGGTCGAGCAGACCGGCGCCCTGCCCGCCCCCTTGCTGGCGCGGCTGTCGGGCTTTCCGGCCGAGACCACCGATCCGGTTCCTGACGCCGTCGCCCGATGGGCGGCAGAGACGTTCGAGGTTCAGATCGCCGGCCGACCGACCGAGACCACGCCCGACGAGATCTATGTCGCCCTCGCCGAGCCCGGCGGGGACGGTTGGCTGACCATCGACCGCGCCACCGGGGACGCCCTGCGGGAACGGACAACCCGCGGCTGGGTCGCCTACATCAATGACCTGCACAAGGGCCGCAACACCGGCCCGGTCTGGTACTGGTTCATCGACGTCTTCGCCGTCGCCTGCATCATCTTCGCCGCCACCGGCTTCGGCCTGACCTGGCTGCACGCCCGCCAGCGGCCGTCGACCTGGCCCCTGCTGGGGCTCGGCCTGTTGATCCCGGTCATCATCGCAATCCTGTTCATTCACTGACGAGTCGCCATGCGCACGCCTTCCCTCGCCCTTTCCGCCGCGGCCCTCAGCGCTATCGCCGCGCCTGCGCTCGCCGCTGATCTGGCCGTCTCGGTGGAAATCCCGCGCCTGTCGGTCGCCGCCTACCACCGGCCCTATGTCGCCGTCTGGATCGAGCGCCCGGACCAGACCGCCGTGCGGACCCTGGCCGTCTGGTACGAGGTTTCCAACGTCGCCGAGGGCAAGGACTGGCTGAAGGACATGCGCACCTGGTGGCGTCGCGGCGGTCGGGCGATGACAATGCCCGCCGACGGTATCTCCAGCGCCACCAAGGCGCCCGGCCGCCACGCCGTCACCGTGCCCGGCGCCCGACTGTCGAACCTGCCCGCCGGCGACTATGTCATGGTCGTCGAGGCCGCCCGCGAACTGGGCGGACGCGAGGCCGTGCGCGTGCCCTTCCGCTGGGGCGCCGCCAACGCCGGGTCGGCGTCCGGCTCCACCGAACTCGGCGCCGTGCGCGTCACCGTCACCCGCTAAGGATTGATCGCCATGAAGAAGTCGCTCGCCATCCTCGCCGCCCTCGCCACCCTGGCCCTGCCCATGTCGGCGCAGGCCCACCGCGCCTGGCTGGCCCCGACCGCCACCGTCCTGTCCGGCGCGGAAGCCTGGGTCGGCTTTGACGCCGGGATGTCCAACGGAGTCTTCATCGCCGACCATGCGGCCATGAACCTGGCCGGCCTGATCATCACCGGACCCGACGGCTCGACCCTCGCGCCGGAGAACCTGCACCGGGCCCGCTACCGGTCGTCCTTTGACCTCCGCCTGACCCAGCCGGGCACCTATCGCGTGGCCAATGTCATGGGCGGGGTCATCGTCAGCTACAAACAGGGCAGCGAGACCAGGCGCTGGCGCGGCGCCGAGGCGGACATGGCCGCCAACATTCCGGCGGACGCTACCGAGGTGGTCGCCACCCGCAGCGCCAGCCGGATCGAAACCTTCGTCACCCTCGGCGCGCCCTCGGTCGACGCCCTCGCGCCGACCGGCGAAGGCATTGAACTCGCGCCTGTCAGCCATCCGAACGACCTGGTCGCCGGCGAGGCCGCGACCTTCAAACTGTTGCGCGACGGCCAGCCCGCTGCCGGACTGGAGGTCACCATCGCCCGCGGCGGCACGCGCTACCGTGACAACCCCGAAGAGATCACCGTCACCACCGGCGCCGACGGCGCCTTCACCGTCACCTGGCCGGAGCCCGGCATGTACTGGATGAACGCCTCGGTCCGCACGCCCGCCTCGGCCGACCGGCTGGCCTCCAACGCCCAGTACAACGGCGTCGTGGAAGTGCTGCCCTGACCGACCACGGCTCCGGACCGGCCCGCAAGGCCCCTCCCCCGCTGATCGTGGGCGGGGACGCGAGGCCGCGCCCGGACAACCGCGTCCTGATCCCCACCCACGGACGCAAACCCTCCCCGCCGCCGGGGCCTCACATCTGGGACTTCGCCGGCGAGACCATGGGCACGACCTGGGCGGTGCGGCTGGTCGCGCCGCCGGCGCTCGACCGCACCGCCTTCCAGTCGGCCATCGAGTCCGAATTGGCGGGCATCATCGCCCTGTTCAGCCACTGGGACCCACGATCCGAGCTGTCGCGCCTCAACGCCGCCCCGCCCGGCTTCTGGGCCGTGTCCGAGCCGTTCTGGACCCTGCTGAACGCGGCCATGGACCTGGCCGACGACACCAATGGCGCGGTCGATCCCACCCTGGGGGCCCTGGTCGATCTGTGGGGATTCGGCCCGCCCGGACCGCGTCCGCTCAATGCCTTCGGGACCGGCCCCACCGTGCCGTTCGAGGACGAGATCGCCGCCGCCCGCGCCGTGACCGGCTGGGGCATGCTCCGCTTCAACCGCGAGGCCCGTGCCGTTCAGCAGCTGGGCGGGGTCAAGCTGGACCTGTCAGGCATCGCCAAGGGCCACGCCGTCGATCGGGTCTCTGAACGGCTGACCGCCATGGGCGCGACCCATCATCTGGTCGAAATCGGCGGCGAACTGCGCGGCGCGGGCGTCAAGCCGGACGGCATGCCCTGGTGGGCGGAACTGCGACAGGCCCCCGGCGCGCCGGGTCCGCGCGCCGTGGCCGCCCTGTTCGATATGGCCTGCGCCACCTCGGGCGACTGGGTGCGCAATTTCGAGGTCTATGGCCAGACCTACAGCCACACGATCGACGGCCGCACCGGTCGGCCGATCGAGAACGGCGTCGCCTCCGTCACCGTCCTGGCCGAGACGGCGATGTACGCCGACGCCATGGCCACGGCCCTGACCGTCATGGGTCCCGAGGAAGGTCCGGCCTTCGCCGGGGCGATGAACATCGCCGCCGCCTTTGTCGTCCGATCCGGGAACGGCCTGACCGAGACCGTCACCCCCGCCTTCACCGCCATGTTGTCCGAGGGCGCGTGACCCACGACCCGGTGCGCTGGTTCTGGGCGGGGCTGGCGGTCGTCCTGTGGCTGCTGGTCATCGTCCTGGTGCGGTGGTCACAGGTCCGCGCCCGGCGCGTCGCGGCCGCCCGCGCCGCCGCCCTGGCGCCCGGCGCACAGGACGCCCCCGCCTTAGTGGTGGCCTTCGCCAGCCAGACCGGCCTCGCCGAAGAACTGGCCTGGATGACGGCCCGCAGCCTGTCCGACGCCGGCGTCCCCGCCCGCGTGGCGCTTCTGGGCGATCTCGAACTGGCTGAACTCAGGGTCGCCGGACGCTTGCTGATCGTCGCCTCCACCACCGGCGAGGGGGATGCGCCGGACGCCGTGTCGCGGTTCGTGCGCCAGTCGATGTCGGCGCCCGCCGACCTCAGCGGCCTCACCTACGGCCTGCTGGCGCTGGGCGACCGGACCTATGCCGATTTCTGTGGCTTCGGACGGGCGCTGGACGGCTGGCTGCAGCGTTCGGGCGCGCAGCCCCTGTTCGACCGGGTCGAGGTCGATGACGGCGATGCCGGCGCCGTTCGCCATTGGCAGCATCAGCTGGCCTCCCTCACCGGCTCCACGGTTCAGCCTGACTGGACGCCCCCGGCCTTCGACCGCTGGCGGCTGGTCGAGCGGACCCATCTGAACCCCGGCAGTCCGGGCGGCGAGGCCTGGCTGATGGCTTTCGAACCCGTGGACCATGCGCCGGTCTGGGTCGCCGGCGACATCGCCGAGATCGGTCTGCCCGCGGTCGCAGATCAGCCCGAGCCCGGCAGCCGCGAATATTCCGTGGCCTCCCTGCCCGGCGACGGCCGCGCCGAATTCATTGTCCGCCTGATGCATCGCCCGGACGGGACGACCGGACTGGCCTCCGGCTGGCTGACGCACGGCCTCGCTCCCGGAAGCGAGGTCGCGATGCGCATCCGCACCAACCGCAGCTTTCATGGCCCGTCCCCGATGACGCCCCTGATCCTGATCGGCAACGGCACCGGCCTGGCGGGCCTCCGCGCCCACTGGAAGGCCCGCGCCGGGGCTTCGGGCGAGACCTGGCTGATGTTCGGCGAACGCACCCGCGCCCATGACGCCTTCCTCGACGCCGAACTCCGGGCGGCCCTCGAGGACGGCCTTCTCGCCCGGCTTGACCGGACCTTCTCCCGCGACGTCGGGGACGGGCGGTATGTCCAGACGTTGGTCACGGAACACGCCGACGCGCTTCGCGCCTGGGTCCAGCGGGGCGCCGTCATCCTGGTCTGCGGCAGTCTCGAAGGCATGTCGAAGGGGGTGAATGAGGCGCTGGAAGTCGCCCTCGGGCCCGATGTGCTGCGCGGCCTCATCGAGACCGGACGGTATCGCCGCGACGTTTACTGACGCGACTCGCTCGCAAGCTCTTGCCATTCCATCCTGGGCCTGCCCCTGACCGACACGCCGGCCCATAGGCTGAACGCCGCGTGAACTGGCAGGCCACGGACCGGCTGTCGCTGTGGCGAGCATCGGTCGGAGCGCTTCCGCGACCGGGGTCTACAACCTTCTGGACAAGGATTTCGTCAGCCTGAGCCCCTACGGGACCCCGGTCGCCTACGGCTCGGAATACGCCAACAACCGGGAGCCGCGTCGGCTCAGGGTGTCGATGCGGGTCAATTTCTGGTCGGGCAGGGTCATCGGGTTCAGGCCTGGGCGCCTCGCTGGCCGGTTTACGCGGGCTTCATCCCCACGGCGCACAATGGTTCGATGCGCAGCCCGTTTGCTTTCCTGCCGGCGCTGTTTTCAGCCGACTCCGCCCGGACGCTTCGCGACCGCGAGGCGCGGCTGACCCATATGGCGCTGCATGATCAGGAAACCGGTCTCGGCAACCGGCTGTCGCTGGAGCGGCTGGCGTCGGGAGCCGGCCGGATCTACGTCATCCTCCTGTGCGTCGATCGCTTCGAGGTGGTCAGGAACGCCATCGGCTACGATTCCATGGCCCGGCTGCTCGTCACCCTCGGCCAGCGACTGTCTTCCCTGTCCGGCGGAATGCCGGTCGCACGGGTCGGAGGCGGGACCCTCGGGCTGGTCTTCAGCGCCGATAGCGATGATACCGCCGTCGCCCTGGCCGCCAGTCTCTGCGAGGCCGCCCATTCGCCGGTGATCCTGAACGGCGCTCCCGTGGACATCGCCCTGACCGCCGGGGTCGCCCGCGCGGGAGAGATCAACCGCAACGTTCCGTCCGCGGTCGACCGGGCCTCGATCGCCCTGGACCAGGCGCGCGCGACGCGTCGGCGGGCCGCCGCCTTCGATCCTGAACGCTACGGAGACCCGGCCGGCAATCTGTCTCTGATCAGCGAGATGATGGCGGCCATGGGCAACGGCGAACTCTCGCTGGCGTACCAGCCCAAATATGATTTTCGCGCCGGGCGGATAACCGGCATTGAGGCGCTGATGCGCTGGACCCATCCGCAACGCGGTTGCGTCTCACCCGACCTGTTCATCGGCATGGCCGAGGAGACCGGCCATATCCGTCCCCTGACCGAATGGGCCATCCGCCGAGCCATCGCCGACCAGAAGGTCCTGGCCGCGGCCGGGCACGCCCTGACGGTCTCCGTCAACCTCTCGGGCCGGCTGCTGTCCGACGAGAGTTTTGCCGACTTCGCCGTCGCGGAGGTCGCCGCTTCCAGCGCCGACCTGTGTTTCGAGATCACCGAAACCGCCGTCGTGGACTACCCTGATCTGGCGCTGCGCATCATTGAGCGGTTCGCCGGCGCGGGCATATCGGTGTCCCTCGACGACTATGGTTCAGGCCTGTCGTCGCTGACCTATCTGAAACAGATCCGCGCTGACGAGCTGAAGATCGACAAGAGCTTCATCCTGGGCCTCGACCAGTCCTCCCGGGACGCCCTGCTGGTCAAATCGACCATCGACCTGGCCCACAGCCTGGGCCTGAAGGTCACCGCCGAGGGGGTCGAGACCCCGACGGCCCTGGCCCTGCTGCGTGGCATGGGTTGCGACATGGCCCAGGGCTATCTGATCGGCCGCCCCGTGCCGCTGGCCGCCCTGGCCGAACAGCTGACGGCGCCGCCGGCCGAGCTGACCCTCGCGCGTCAGGCCTGAGCCGCCGCGACTTCCTTCATCGAGACGGACCGGTCGGCCAGCCGCTCGGGATCCACCGCCTGTGCCCGCAAGATCATCTGCCGCCCCGCCATGAACTCCGCCGGTGCGTTGACCGCCTCGACGCAGACGATCCGGTCGCCGGCCAGATGGAAGACCGCGAAGGCGCCGCCCTCGACATCGCCGCGCACCACCTGACGATCCGCGCCGTCGGGCAGGCCGGCGATCTGCAGCTTGATCTCATACTGGTCGGACCAGAACCACGGAACTTCTGGCGTGGGCGGAGCCCGGCCGGTGATCGCCGCCGCCGCCTGCTTCGCCTGTTCCAGCGCATTGGGCACGCTCTCCAGCCGATGCCGCCGACCGCCGTGGGCCGGGATCGGACGGAAGGTCATGTCGCCGATCGCCCAGATGGCGGGGTCCGAGGTCCGCGCCGTCTCATCGACCACCACCCCGTTTTCGCATGCCAGTCCCGCCGTCCGCGCCAGCCCGTCACAGGCCAGCGCCCCGACCCCGACCAGCACGGCGTCCGCCTTGATCAGCCGCCCGTCGCCCAGCCGCACGCCGCCGTCCTCGAACCCCGTCACCTCGGCGGAGGTCAGCACCTCCACCCCGTGGCTGCGATGATGGGCGGCGAAGAAAGCCGACAGGGTCTCCGACGCCACCCGTGCCAGCACCCGGTCCATTCGCTCGATGACCACCGCCTCCGCGCCCAGCGCCCGCGCCGAGGCCGCCGCCTCCAGCCCCACGTAACCGCCGCCGACCACCGCCAGTCGCTTGCCCGGCCCCAGCGCCGCCTTCAGTTGTTCCGCGTCCGCCAGGGTGCGCAGCTCCAGCAGGTCCGGCCGGTCCGCCCCCGGAATCGCCAGCTTCCGCGCCGTCGATCCCGTGGCCAGAACCAGGGCGTCATATGTTTCGACCGTCCCGTCCGCGAAGGTGACGGTTCGCCCGGCCGCATCAATCGCCGTCGCCGTCACGCCGGTGCGCAGTTCGATATCGTGCTCGGCGTAGAAGACCTCGGGCCGGAGCAGCAGCGCTTCCAGATCCGCCTCGCCCTTCAGCCAGGCCTTGGACAGGGGCGGCCGCTGATAGGGCGCCGCCGGCTCCTCCCCAGCCAGCACAATCGGCCCCTCATGCCCGTACTGGCGAAGCAGGGCGGCGGCCGTCCCGCCCGCATGCCCCGCGCCGATGATCAGAACCTTGGTCATGCAGGTGAAATAGAGGGGCGAGGGTCAAGGGTCGAGGGCGAACAATCGCCTCTTGACCGTTCCACTGTTACACCATAGTGAAACGCGCATGACCGATGCCCTGCCCCGCAACGCCGCCGCCACGGCCAACAGTCGGGTCGCCCTCTATGACGCCCTGCTGTCGCTGAAGTCGCGCGACGAGGTCGACGCCTTCCTGGCCGACCTGTGCACCCCCTCGGAGGTGCGGGCCTTCGCCGAGCGCTGGGAGGTCGCCCGTCTGCTCGACGCCGGCGGCAGGTCGTATCGAGAAATCGCCGCCGAGGCCCAGGCCAGCCCGACCACCGTCGTCCGCGTCGCCCGCTTCCTCAAGGAGATGCCGCACCAGGGCTACCGCCTGGTGCTGGACCGCCTGAAGACCAAAGCCTGAAACAGAAAGTCTGAGTACCCCGTCATGAGCACCGTCCAGGGCCGGCTCCGCATCGCCGTCCAGAAATCCGGCCGTCTGGCCGACCGCAGCCTCGACCTCGTCCGCGATGCGGGCCTGCGCGTGATCAAGGGAAACAACGACCTGCTCTACCGGGTCGAGAACTACCCTATCGACCTGCTGCGCGTCCGCGACGACGACATCCCCACCTTCGTCGCCGACGGCGTCTGCGACCTCGGCATCGTCGGTGAGAATGTGCTGGAAGAGGCCCGCAACGGCGGACCGACCGCCGAGGTGCTGATGCCGCTCGGCTTCGGTCGTTGCACCCTGAAGATCGCCATTCCTCCGACGCTCGACTATGCCGGCCCGGCCTCGCTGGACGGACTGCGCATCGCCACCTCCTATCCGAAGATCCTGCGCCGGTTCCTGGATGAACGTGGCGTCGCCGCCGACATCGTCACCATGCGCGGCGCGGTCGAGGTCGCGCCCAGGCTCAAGCTGGCTTCGGCCATCTGCGACCTGGTCTCGACCGGGGCGACGCTTGAGGCCAACGGCCTCGCCGCCCGGGAGACTGTGCTGGAAAGCCAGGCGGTGCTGATCAAGTCCCCGGTCGCGCCCGAGCCGGACCTGCAGCACCTGCTGGACAGTATCGTTGAACGGATGGCCGGCGTGGTGTCCTCGCAAGGGGCGAAATACGTCATGCTCAACGCCCCGCGCTCCGCCCTGGCCGAAATCACCGCCATCCTCCCGGGCGCGGGTTCGCCGACCGTCATGCCCCTGTCGGGGCGGGACGACGCCGTCGCCGTCCATGCCGTCTGTCAGGAGGCCGTCTTCTGGGAAACCCTCGAACGGCTCAAGGCCGCCGGCGCCTCGGCGATCCTGGTCCTCCCCATTGAGAAGATGATGTGATGAAACGCATCGACTGGAATGCCCTCGACGCAGACGCCCGTCTCGAGGCCCTCGCCCGCCCGCGTCGCCGCACCGAGACCCGCGTCACCGATACGGTGCGCGAGATCATGGAGGACGTCCGCGCGCGCGGCGGTGCGGCTGTGACTGACTGGAGCCTGAAGCTCGACGGCGCCGCGCCGCGTCGTCTGGAGCTGACGCCGGACCGCGTCGCCGCCGCCCGGGACACCCTTCGACCCGCCGACACCCGGTCCATCCGCATGGCCGCCGAGAACATCCGCATCTTCCACGAGGCGACCCGCCCCGAGGACACTCCGGACGTCGAGATCATCCCCGGCGTCCGCTCGCGCCTCGTCTGGAGGCCCCTTCGCTCGGCCGGCCTCTATGTCCCCGGCGGATCGGCCCCCCTGTTCTCTTCCCTGCTGATGCTGGCCATTCCGGCCGCCGTCGCCGGGGTCGGCCGCCGCGTCGCCGTCACCCCGCCGTCCGCATCCGGCGAGCCGCACCCCGCCATGATCTTCGCCGCCGCCGAGGCCGGGCTGGACTTCTTGTGGCTGGTCGGCGGGGCCCAGGCGATCGCCGCCCTGACCTTCGGGGCGGAGCTTGAGGACGGCGTCATCGAACCCTGCGACAAGCTCTTCGGCCCCGGCAACGCCTGGGTCGCCGAGGCCAAGAAACAGGCCTCGTCCCTGCCGGGCGGGCCTTCCGTCGACATGCCCGCCGGCCCGTCGGAACTGCTGGTCATCGCCGACCGCGACGCCGACCCGGAGATCGCCGCCGCCGACCTCCTCAGCCAGGCCGAGCACGACGCCGACGCCCAGGTCATCCTCGTCTCCGAGAGCCGCGCCAACATCGACGCCATCCTCGCCGAGGTGGATCGCCAGCTTGAGACCCTGCCCCGCGCGGACATCGCCCGCGCCTCGCTCGCCGAAGGCCGCGCCATCCGTGTCCGCGACGTGGCCGAGGCCTGCGAGGTCGCCAATCTCTACGCCCCCGAACACCTCGCCCTGCAGACCGTGGAGGCCGACAAACTGGTCGATCGCATCTCCGCCGCCGGCGCCGTCTTCGTCGGCGCCTTCGCCGCCGAGACCCTGGGCGATTACGCCGCCGGTCCCAGCCACGTCCTGCCCACCGACGGCGCCGCCCGCACGATGGGCGGCGTCACCACGGCCAGCTTCATGACCTCCATGTCGGTCCAGCAGGTCAGCGCCGACGGGGCCCGCCAGCTCGCCCCCGTCGCCGCCCGGCTCGCCCGGCTGGAAGGCCTCGAGGCCCACGCCCGCGCGGCTGACCTGAGGACCGGCGCATGAACAACCTGCCCGCCCCCTTCCCCCCGCTGGTCTCCGGCGGCGAAGGCCTCGACGCCTATCCAGTTGAACCTCGCGCCCTCGCCGCCCGCATGGCCCGGGTCTACAGCGTCCCGGCGGACAGCGTCCTGCCGGTGCGCGGCCTGACTCACGGGCTGGAGCTGGTCTACCGCCTGGCCGCCCGCAATGGTCTGCGTGTCGAGGCCCCCGACGCCGAGCCCTACCGGACCCTCGCCGGCCTCTACGCCGCTCCGGCCGCCAATGCCGGGACCGGCGTGGTGATCGTCCGGGCCGCCGGCGCGCCCGAGGCGGTTGCCGAAATGGCCGCGCGCGTGGCCCCCGCCCTGCTGGTTGTCGATGAAGGCATGGTCGAGTTCGCGGATGCCGCCTCCGCCGCGACCGTGATCGATGACTGCGCCAATCTGGTCGTGCTGCGCAGCCTGTCGCTCGCGTACGGACTGGCCGGCGCCCGGGTCGGCGCGGCGCTCGCCTGGCCCGAGACCCTCGCGCGCCTCTCCGCTGTGCTCGAACCCTTCGCCGTGCCCGAGATCTCGGTCCGGCTGGCGCTGCAGGCGCTGGATCCCTCGCGCATGATGGAGACCACCGCCCGCATCGCCCTGGTCCGTGCGGAGCGCGACCGGCTGGCCAGGGCCCTGTCGCGCGAGATGGCGGTCGAGCCCGGCTTCGGTCCCGTGATCCTGACGCGTCCCGCAGACCCGGACGCGATCATCACCGCCCTCGACCGCTTCGGTCTGGTCGGCGAACGCGACGGGGACCGGCTCCGTCTGCCGGTGTCCGCGCGCGCCGAGGTCAACGACCGCCTGCTGACCGCGCTTGGCCTCGCGCCGGCGACCACCCGCGCCCACCGCACCGGCGAGGCCGTCCGCGATACGAAGGAGACCCGCATCGTCTGCGCCGTCGATCTGGACGCAACTGGCCCGGTAGCCATCGCCACCGGCGTCGGCTTCTTCGACCACATGCTGGAACAGGTCGCCGCCCACGGCGGCTTCTCCCTGCGCCTGTCGTGCGAGGGGGACCTGCACACCGATCCGCACCACACCATCGAGGACTCGGCCATCGCCCTCGGCCAGGCCCTGAAGCAGGCGCTGGGCGAACGCCGCGGCATCGCCCGCTACGGTTTTGTCCTGCCGATGGACGAGGCCAACGCCAGCGTCTCGATCGACCTTTCCGGCCGTCCGTTCCCCGTCTTTGAGGGAACCTTCGAGACGCCCTTCATCGGCGACTACCGCACCGACCTGACGGCCCACGTCTTTCGCTCGCTGGCGGAGCACCTCGGCGCCGCTATCCATATCTCGGTCACCGGCGAGGACGACCACCACAAGACGGAGGCCGTCTACAAGGCGTTCGGCCGCGCCCTGCGTCAGGCCATCCGGATCGAGGGCGACGTCGTGCCCAGCACCAAGGGCGTCCTGTGACCGAAGTCACGGTCCTCGCCTACGGCGCCGGCAACACCGCCTCGGTCCAGTTCGCGCTGGAGCGGCTGGGCGCTACGGTGCGCCTGACCGACGATCCGGTCGCGGTCGTTGAGGCGGAGCGGCTGATCCTTCCCGGGGTCGGCGCCGCCGGCTACACCATGGCCCGCCTGTCAGCGCTGGGCCTCGTGGAGCCGATCCGCGCCTTCACGCGACCGCTCCTGGGCGTCTGCCTCGGTCAGCAGTTGCTGTTCGAGACCAGCGAGGAGGGTGAGCCGGTTCCCCTGCTCGGCCTGATCCCTGGCGCCGTCCGCCGGCTTGAGCCCGGTCCCGGCCTGACCGTGCCGCATATGGGCTGGTCGCGCCTGACCGCCGTCCGCTCGGACCCCCTGCTCGAGGGCGTCGCGAATGGAGCCTACGCCTATTTCGTCCACGGCTTCGTCTGCCCCGACGGTCCCGCCACCCTCGCCCGCGCCGACTACGGCGGCCCCGTGCCGGCCGTGGTCCGCACCGGCAACCGGTGGGGCTGCCAGTTTCACCCCGAGCGTTCCGCCGCCGCCGGCGCCCGCATCCTGCGCAATTTTCTGGAGCTCCCCGCGTGATCGTCTACCCCGCCATTGATCTGAGAGCCGGCGCCTGCGTGCGGCTCATGCACGGCCGGTTCGATCAGGTCACGCGCTACGACGACCACCCCGCGTCCCGCCTCGCCGCCTTCGCCGCGGCCGGGGCGACCTGGGCCCATATCGTCGATCTCGACGGCGCCGAGGCCGGCCGCGCGGTCCAGCACGCCCTCATCGGCGACCTCGCCCGCGCCATCGACATCCGCATCCAGTCCGGCGGCGGCGTCCGCTCCGCCGCCGACGTCGCCGCCCTCATCGACGCGGGCGTGGCGCGGGTCGTGGTCGGCTCTCTCGCCGTGTCCCAGCCCGAGACCGTGGCCGACTGGCTGCGCCGCTTCGGCCCGGACCGCATCACCCTGGCCATCGACGTCAAGGCGGACGGCGACCGCTGGGTCCCGGCCCTGAAAGGCTGGACCGAGGCTGCCGGGGTCGATCTCTGGACCGCGCTGGACCGCTATCCGCCCGCCCTGGCCCGGCATCTGCTGGTCACCGATGTCGGCCGCGACGGCGCCCTGACCGGACCCAATCTCGACCTGCTGGCCGAGATCATCCGGCGCCGGCCCGACCTCAAGGTCCAGGCTTCGGGCGGCGTCGCCTCGGTCGCCGACCTGACCGCCGCCGCCGCCCTCGGCTGCGACGGCGCCATCGTCGGCCGCGCCCTCTACGAGAACCGTTTCACCCTCGAAGAGGCGCTCGCGGCATGACCGCCCGGCGCATCATCCCCTGCCTCGATGTCCGGGACGGCCGGGTGGTCAAGGGCGTCCGCTTCCAGGGCCACACCGACATGGGCGACGCGGCCGACCTCGCCGCGCGCTACCGCGATCAGGGCGCGGACGAACTGGTCTTCTATGACATCACCGCCAGCCCCGAGGGACGCACCCTCGACTACGGCTGGGTCCGGGACATCGCGCGTCTGCTCGACATCCCCTTCAGCGTCGCTGGCGGCATCCGCTCCGTCGATCAGGCCGCCCGCTGCCTCGACCACGGCGCGGACAAGGTTTCGATCAATTCCCCCGCGCTCGAACGTCCCGGGCTGATCGGCGAGATGGCGGCGCGTCTCGGCAGCCAGTGCGTCGTCGTCGGCGTCGATTCCAAAAGGTCTGGCGACGACTGGGTCGTCCACCAGTACACCGGCGACCCGACCGCCAGCCGTGGCGCGGGCCGGCGCACCCTCGACTGGATCGTCGAGGCGCAATCCCTCGGCGCCGGCGAGATCGTTCTCAACTGCATGGACGAGGACGGCGTCCGCCGCGGCTATGACATCGCCCAGCTCGCCGCCGCCCGCGCCCGTCTGACCATCCCGCTGGTCGCCTCGGGGGGCGCCGGCGCGGCTTCGCACTTTCTCGACGTATTCGAACAGGCCGACGTCTCCGGCGCCCTCGCCGCCAGCGTCTTCCACACGGGCGCCCTGGCGATTCCCGATCTGAAGGCGTTCCTCTCGGACGCCGGACAGGAGATGCGGATATGACGCTCGATCCCTCCACCCTCGATTTCGACAAGTCCGGCGGCCTGATCCCGGTCGTCGTCCAGGACGCCGCCACCCTGCAGGTGCTGACCCTGGCCTATATGGACCGCGCCGCCCTCGACGAGACCCTCGCCAGCGGCGAGGCCACCTTTTTCTCCCGCTCGCGCGGCGGGCGCTGGCGCAAGGGCGAGACCTCGGGCGACCGGCTGCATGTCGTCTCAATCACCCCCGACTGCGACGCCGACGCCCTCGTCCTCAAGGTCCGGCCGGTCGGCAACGCCTGTCATCTGGGCCGCATCAGCTGTTTCGGCGACGAGGACGCCCCCGGCCTGGGCCGCCTCGCCCGGCTGGAGGCGACCATCGCCGCCCGCGCCGCCGCCGATCCGTCGGAAAGCTGGACCGCCCGCCTCCTCGACGAGGGCGTCAAACGCGTGGCCCAGAAGGTGGGGGAGGAAGGCGTCGAGACCGCTTTGGCGGGCGTCGCGGGGCCGGATTCGGAACTGGCGGCCGAGGCTGCGGATTTGGTCTATCACCTGATGGTGCTGCTCCGGGCGCGTCACATGGTGTTTCAGGACGTCCTCGACGTCTTGGCGCAGCGCGCGAAAGCAGCCAGACACAACTCCGGTCCAGCCGGGACCTGAACGAAGGAGAGCCCATGGCGGCCCTGGTGCTGTTCGGCGGCGGCGGCGACCTCGCCATGCGGATGCTGCTGCCATCGCTCTACTTCCTTGAGCACGACGGCCTGCTGCCCGATGGCCTGAAGATCATCGGCGCCGCCCGGTCGGACGAGAGCCGCGATGAATATGTCGCCAGGGTTCGCCTCGCGGTCGAAGGCAAGGCCCGGGCGGATGACGCCTGGTCCGACCAGGCCTGGGGCCGGATGGAAGCCCGACTCGACTATCTGGCCGTCGACGCCACCAGCGCCGAAAGCCTCAAGCCGCTCAAGGACAAGGTCGGCGACGGCGCCTGCACCTCCTTCCTGGCCGTATCGCCCTCGCTGTACGCCCGCATCGTCACCGCCATGCGCGCCGCCGGCCTGGCCGAGGCGGACGACCGCGTGGTTCTGGAGAAGCCGGTCGGTCGCGACCTCGAGAGCTTCCGCGAGATCGACGACGCGGTGGCGGACGCCTTCTCGGAACAGCAGGTCTTCCGCATCGACCACTACCTCGGCAAGGAGACGGTCCAGAACCTGATCGCCCTGCGCTTCGGCAACACCATCTTCGAGCCGCTGTGGAACAGCCTGTCGATCGACCACGTCCAGATCACGGTCGGGGAAACCGTCGGCGTCGGCGATCGCTGGCCCTATTACGACGAGTACGGAGCATTACGCGACATGCTCCAGAATCACATGCTCCAGCTGCTCTGTCTGGTCGCCATGGAGCCGCCCTCCGACCTCGATCCGGACTCGGTCCGAAACGAGAAGGTCAAGGTCATTCGCTCACTCCGGCCTGTCACCCGCGCCGACGTCGAGCGCGTCACCGTGCGGGGCCAGTACGTCGCCGGGACCAGCGAGGGCCGGCCGGTGACCTCGTATGACGAGGAGCGAGGCCAGGCGTCCGACACCGAGACCTTCGTCGCCCTCCGCGTCGACATCGACAACTGGCGCTGGGCCGGGACCCCCTTCTTCCTTCGCACCGGCAAGCGGCTGGCCGAGAAGCGGACCGAGATCGTCATCCAGTTCAAGCCCGTGCCCCACTCGATCTTCGACCATGGCGCGCGCGGCGTCATCGCCGCCAACCGTCTGGTGATCGAACTCCAGCCCGAGGAAGACATCGCCCTGTCCGTGATGAACAAGAGGCCGGGGCTGGACCAGCGCATGAAGCTCCAACCCATCCAGATGTCCCTGTCCTGGGGTCAGGACGACAAGGACGCCAGGCCGCCCCGCCGCCGGATCGCCTATGAGCGCCTGCTGCTCGACGCCCTGGCCGGGGACTCCACCCTCTTTGTGCGCCGCGATGAGGCGGAACAGGCGTGGAAATGGGTCGACGAGGTTTCGGACGCCTGGCGCGACGCCGACTTCAAACCGAAGCCATACGCCGCCGGAACCTGGGGCCCGCCCGAGGCCGATCTGCTGCTGTCACGGACCGGGCGGGAGTGGAACACGGGTCATGGGTGAGACCCTGCCCGCCATCGAGACCTTCAGCGACGGCGCCGCCTGGGCTGACGCCTGCGCCATCCGCCTGACCGATGCCCTGGATGACGCCCTCGCTGAGAGCGGCAAGGCGATCTTCGCGGGCTCTGGCGGGTCGACGCCCGCGCCCATCTATCGTCGCATGGCCGGCACAGGCCTCGACTGGTCCAGGATCACCGTCACCCTGATCGACGAGCGTTACGTTGCCGAGACCTCGCCCGAGTCAAACGCGGCCCTGCTGAAGCAGACGCTGTTGACCGACCGGGCCGCCGCTGCCCGCTTCGTCCCACTCTTCCATCCCGCCGTCACCGTCGACCGCGCCGCCGCCCTGGCCGCCCATGCGCTGGCGGCTGAGGGCGGAAAACTGGACGCCGTCCTTCTCGGCATGGGGGAGGATGGCCATATCTGTTCCATGTTCCCCGACAGTCCGACCCTGAAGACCCTGCTCTCGCCCGCGCTTCCGCCGACGGTGCTCGGCGTGCCGCACGGGCGCGACGGCGCCGCGCCCAGCCTGGAGCGGCTGACCATCAACCTGCCGTATCTGATGACCGCCAACCGCGTCGTCCTCGCCATCACCGGCGCCGCCAAACGCGCGGTGTTCGAGCGCGAAGCCACGGGTGATCCCGCGACCCAGCCCATCGCGGCCCTCATTGCGGCTGACGTCCCGCTTGATGTTCTGTGGACGGAGAATGCTTGATGCCTGAACTCCATCCCGTCGTGGCCGAGGTCACCGCCCGCATCATCGCGCGCTCGAGGGAGACCCGCACCGACTACCTGCGCCGCATGGACGCCGCCGGTTCATCCGGCGTCGGGCGGGCAAAGCTCAGCTGCGCCAACTGGGCCCACGCCTTCGCCGGAGCGCCGGTCAAGGACAAGCTCAACGCCATGTCGGGGACGCAGCCGAACGTCGGCGTCGTCACCGCCTACAATGACATGCTGTCGGCTCACCAGCCGTTCGAACGCTTCCCGCAGATCATCCGCGACGCCGTGCGCGAGGTGAACGCCACGGCCCAGGTCGCCGGCGGCACGCCCGCCATGTGCGACGGCGTCACCCAGGGGCGCCCGGGCATGGACCTGTCGCTGTTCAGCCGCGACCTCATCGCCATGTCCACCGCCGTGGCCCTGACCCACGACGCCTTTGACGCCGTGGTCTGCCTCGGCGTCTGCGACAAGATCGTCCCCGGCCTGTTCATGGGCTCGCTGGCCTTCGGCCATCTGCCCGTGGTCTTCGCGCCCGCCGGCCCCATGCCTTCGGGCATCCCCAATTTCGAAAAGGCCCGGGTGCGCGCCGAATACGCCCAGGGCAAGGTCGACCGCGCGACCCTGCTGGAGAGCGAGGTCGGCTCCTACCATTCGCCGGGCACCTGCACCTTCTACGGCACCGCCAACTCCAACCAGATGATGATGGAGCTCGGCGGCCTGCACCTGCCTTCGACCGCCTTCGTCCACCCCGAGACCGGCCTGCGCGACGCCCTCACGGCGGCGGCTGCCAAACGCGCGGTCGAGCTGGCCCGGACGGGCCAGGGCCGCATGGCGGACGTCATTTCCGAGAAGTCGGTCGTCAATATGATCGTCGCCCTTCTGGCCACCGGCGGATCGACCAACCACGCCATTCATCTGGTGGCCATGGCCCGGTCGGCCGGCGTGCTGGTCGACTGGACCGACATGGACCAGCTGTCCTCGGTCACGCCGCTGCTGGCCCGGGTCTATCCCAACGGCTCGGCGGATGTGAACGCCTTCCAGGCCGCCGGCGGCGTCGCCTTCGTGGCCCGTGAACTGGCGGGCGCCGGCCATATCCATTCCGATGTCGTGACCGTCATGGGCGATGGCATCCACCATTATTTCCGGGAGCCCATGCTGATCGACGGCGACCTGGTCTGGAAGGACGGGGTTACCGAAAGTCTGGACACGGACATTCTGCGCCCCGCCTCTGATCCCTTCGATCGCGAAGGCGGTCTGCGTCTCGTCCAGGGCGACCTCGGCCGCGGCGTGATCAAGATTTCCGCGGTCAAGCCGGAGAACCGGATCATCGAGGCCCCCGCCGCCGTGTTCGAAACCCAGGAGGACGCACTCCAGGCCTTCAAGGACGGCAAGCTCGACCGCGACGTGGTCGTCGTCCTGCGCTTCCAGGGGCCGCGCGCCAACGGCATGCCCGAGTTGCACAGCCTGTCGCCGGCCCTGTCGGTGCTGCAGGACAAGGGCTTCAAGGTCGCCTTCGTCACCGACGGCCGCATGTCGGGCGCCTCGGGCAAGACCCCGGCGGCCATCCATGTGTCGCCCGAGGCGCTCGCCGGCGGGCCGCTGGCCCATGTTCGTGACGGGGATATCATCCGGCTGGATCCCGAAGCCGGGACGCTGGGTACGGTCGGAGTCTCCGACCTCCTCGCCCGTCCCGCCGCCCTCCGAAGCGCGGCCCATGCGACCGGCGCCGCCTCGGGCTACGGCCGCGAACTGTTCGGCGCCTTCCGCCAGATGGTCGGCACGGCCGAGTTCGGCGCCTCGATCTGTTTCGCGTCGCCGACCGGAGAACCGAGCCAGGCTGACACGCCGCCGGACCCCAACCTTGTCGATCGCACGGTGGACGCATGATGACCGATCCCGCCTCCGCAACGCTTCTGGTCGGCGACGTCGGCGGGACCAACGCCCGCTTCGCCCTTGCCCGTCTGGTCGACGGCCGGCCGGTGCTCGAGCATCACGAGAGCTTTCCGGCCGAACGCCACCCCACCTTCCTCAAGGGGGTCGCCGCCTTCCTTGAGGGCTGCGCGACCAAGCCGACGGGCGGCGTCATCGCCGTGGCCGGTCCGGTCACCGACGGCGAGATCGACCTGACCAACTCCCCCTGGCGCGTGTCCGAGGCCCAGCTCCAGACCCTTGGCCTCGATCCCATCCGCCTGATCAACGATTTCGAGGCCCAGGCCTGGGGCGCGCCCATTGTGCCGCCGGATCAACTGGCCTCGCTCGGCGGTCCGGACGAGGGCGATCCACACGCCGCCATCGCCGTGCTCGGCCCGGGCACCGGCTTCGGGGTCTCCGCCCTGGTCCGCGACGTTCACGGCCACGAGATGGCCATGCCCTCGGAAGGCGGCCACGCCTGTTTCGCACCCGGAGACGCCGTCGAGGACGAGATCCTGCGCATTCTCCGCCGCCGCTACGGCCGGGTTTCGATCGAGCGGCTGATCTGCGGCCCCGGCCTGCTGAACATGCACCGCGCCCTGGCCGAGATCGACGGGCGCGAGAGCCATATCGACGATCCGGCCCAGATCACCACCGAGGCGCTGGAGAATCCCGGCAGCCATTGCGGGGCCACCCTGGCGCGGTTCTGCGCCATTCTCGGCGCTGTGGCAGGCGACATCGCCCTGACCACCGGCGCCCGCGGCGGCGTCTATGTCGCCGGCGGCATCGCTCCGCGAATCCTGTCCTTCCTCAAGGCCAGCCCGTTCCGCGAGCGCTTCGAGCGCAAGGGCCGTTACCAGGACTATATGGCGGCGATCCCGACGCGGGTGATCCTGCACAAGCACGCCGCCCTGCTGGGGGCCGCCCGGGTCGCCTTCGGAGCGGAGCGCTGACGTTCCAACACGTTTTTCTCACGCGGCCGTGAACCCGATTGGAGCGGCGGAGTTATGGTGTTTCCACTGTTTGAGGAAGCAACCATGCGTAAACTGATCATCGCCGCCGCCGCCACCTTCTCCCTCGCCGGCCTCGCTGCCTGCGGTGAAAGCGCCGCCGACAAACAAGCCGAAGTGCAGGCCGACGCCCTGGAAGAACAGGCCGCCGCCGCCCCGACCGAAGCCCAGGAAACGGCCCTCAACGCCGAAGCCGACCGCATCGAACAGCAGGCCGGCAACGCTGACGGCGGCATGACCACCGAGAACACGCCGAACACCTCGCCGTCGACTCCCGCCCAGTAAGACGGTTCTTCCGGGGCCTCATGATCCCCGGTTCAATCAGAAACGGTCAGCCCCCGTCGCGCTCGCGGCGGGGGTTTTCCCTGTGCGCTGTTCTCAGCTCTTCTTGGGCGGCCAGGGGATGAAGGCGCTGGTCCGGCGTACATAGTCGCCATAGCCGGGCCGGCTTGTGTGAATCGCCTTTTCGGTGATGCCGATGCCGGACCATTTCGTCAGGGTGAAGGTCAGGAACAGCGGTCCCGCGATGGCCCAAACGCCCGGACCGGTCTCGGCGGCGATGAGATACAGGCCCCACCAGACGCAGGCGTCGCCGAAATAGTTGGGGTGGCGGGTGTATTTCCACAGGCCCCGGTCCATGACCTTGCCCTTGTTGGCCGGATCCTTCTTGAACGCCGCCAGCTGGGCGTCGCCTATGCTCTCGAAGCCGATGCCGATCACCGCCAGCACGGCCCCGGTCCAGCCGATCCAGCCGACCGCGGGCTCAAAGGCGACCTGGCCCAGTTGCACGGGCAGGGAGGTCAGCCAGGCGAGAAACGCCTGCGGCAGGAAAACCACCAGCAGCGCCGTCTTGCCGAAACCCCAACCCCGCTTCGTCTCCATCCGCCCCAGCAGATCAAGATAGCGGCCGTCCGCCCCCTGCATCCGCCAGCGACGATAGAGGTGCCAGCCCAGCCGCAGGGCCCACACCCCGACCAGCCAAATTAGCAGCCATTTCCGTGTCGGGTCGCCGTCCGTGCGGGGGAAGGTCGCCACCGCCAGCAGCAGCATCCCCATCGGCCAGACGGCGTCGATGAAGCTGACGTCCCTCAGCTTCAGGGACAGGGCCCACAACCCCGTCATCACGATGACGATAAGCGCCAGGTTCAGACCCAGCAGGACGGCGATCTCGGTCAGGCTCATGGGATCAGAAACGTCCGTTGCGAGGGGGCGGATGCAGGGCGGTCAGTCGACGCAGAGGGTGGGCTGCGCCTTGCCGTCCTCGATCGTGGTGTAGCAGCCGAAGCGGCTGCTGTTGGCCTGGCACTGACCCACGGCATTGGCTCCCGCGGCCGGGGCCTCAGCCACATCCTCGATGCGGCAGTCGCCTGCGCAGTCGTCGCCGTCCGAGCAGCGGCGTCCGGCGTCGGCATAGGTGATCACGCAGCGCACGGTCTGCATCCGCCCTTGCGGCAACATCTTGCCGCCCTGCGCCGCGCAGGCCGCCGCATCCTCGCTGCCTGCGGCCGATGGCGCGGCGGGGCTGACCTGGGCGAGGTCCGTCCGGCCCTCGTCCGCCGGCATCGGCTGACAGGCCGCCATCACCGTCGCCGCAACCGCGATCAGAATGCGCTTCATGTCACCTGGCCCTTTTCAAATCCGGTCCATACGTCGTCGTAGTCGAGTTGCATGGTGGGCGAGGTTTGCGCCCATTCCGTGGTCCGGATCGGGGCGCGCGTCTCGAACATGAAGGCCAGGGTGTTCTCGATCTTCACTGGCTTGAGATCGGCGGCCACCGCCTTGTCATAGCTGGCCTGGTCCGGCCCGTGTCCGCTCATGCAGTTGTGCAGCGAAGCGCCGCCGGGCGCGAACCCGCCCTCCTTCGCGTCGTACTCGCCGATCACCAGCCCCATGAATTCGCTCATGACATTCCGGTGGAACCACGGCGGCCGGAAGGTGTCCTCGCCCACCATCCAGCGCGGCGGGAAGATCACGAAGTCGCAGTTGGCCGTCCCCGCCGTATCGCTGGGCGAGGTCAGGACGGTGAAGATCGACGGGTCCGGATGGTCGAAACTGACGGTGCCGATCGTGTTGAACCGGGCGGTGTCGTATTTGTACGGCGCGTAGTTGCCGTGCCAGCCGACCACGTCCAGCGGCGAGTGCGGGAAGGTCGTCGACCACAGCCGCCCGCCGTATTTCTGCACGCACTCGGTCGGCCGGTCGACATCCTCGAACGCCGCCACGGGCGTCTGGAAATCGCGATGATTGGCCAGGCCGTTCGAGCCGATCGGCCCCAGGTCCGGCAGGCGGAACAGCGCGCCGTAGTTCTCGCAGACATAGCCGCGGATAGACCCGGAACACTCGACCCGGAACCGCACCCCGCGCGGAATGACCACGATCTCGCCGGGCCGGGCGTCGATCCGCCCCATCTCGGTGACGAAGGTCTGGTCGCCTTCCTGCGGCACGATCAGCAGCTCGCCGTCGGCGCAATAGAAGACCCGGTCCGTCATCGACCGGTTGGCCGCGTACAGGTGGATGCCGACGCCCGACAGCGCCTCCGCGTCCCCCGTGCCGCCATAGGTGACCAGCCCCTCGACCCAGTCGGTCGGGGCGGTCGGCAGCGGCAGGGGATCCCAGCGCATCCGGTTCGGCGACGGCGGCGCCTCATGGAACGGCCCCGACCGCACCAGCGCCTGGGCGAAGGGCTTGTAGGCGGGATGCTGGGCGCTGGGCCGCAACCGGTACAGCCAGGACCGCCGGTTCTCGCTTCGAGGCGCCGTGAAGGCCGTCCCCGACAGCTGCTCCGCATACAGTCCCATCGGCGCCCGCTGCGGCGAGTTGCGGCCCTCGGGCAGGGCCCCGGGCACAGCCTCGGTGGCGAAATGGTTGCCGAAACCGGACAGATACCGGGGCGCGTTGGTTCGCGTCGTCATGGTGCGTGTCTCCCTGCCCTTCGATCTAGGACAGGGCGGGCCGGTTTGCCACTCCGGCGTGAACCGGAGGCGGACGGGCTCAGAACCCCTGCGCCCTCGCCATCCGCTCTTGATGGAATCCGGCGTCGCCGAGCAGTTCGTTCAACACCCGCACCCGCTTCATGAACAGGCCGACGTCGTACTCATCCGTCATGCCGACGCCGCCGTGCATCTGCACCGCCTCCTGCACCGCCAGCTCGGCCACCCGCCCGGCCTTGGCCTTGGCCACCGAGACGATCAGCCCCGCATTGTCGCGCCCGGCGTCCAGCGCCGTCAGCGCCCCCATCACCGCCGCCCGCGCGATCTCGATCTCGCTGAACAGATGCGCCGAGCGATGCTGCAGCGCCTGGAACTCGCCGATCAGCTTCCCGAACTGTTTGCGGGTGCGCAGGTAGGCCATGGTCGTCTGGAAGGCCTGGTCCCCCGCCCCGTTCAGCGACGCCGCAGCGCAGGCCCGGCCCAGGTTGAGCGCGCCCTCCAGCAGGCCCTCGCCGCCGTCGACCGAGCCGATCACCGCATCCGCATCGACCTCGACATCCGTCAGCGTCACCCGCGCCGCATTGTGCGCATCGACCATGACCGTGCGCTCGATCCCGACCCCCGCCGTCTTCGGATCGACCAGGAACAGGGTCAGGCCGTCTCCGGTCAGGGCCGCCACGATCAGGGCGTCGGCGACATGGCCGTCCAGCACGAAGCCCTTGGCGCCGTTCAGCCGGAAGCCGTTGCCCGACCGCTCCGCCACGGTCGCGATCCGCGCCGGCGCATGTTTGGCGCCCTCGTCCACCGCCAGCGAGACGATCGCCTCGCCCGCCGCGATCCGCGGCAGCCAGGCCGCCTGCTGCTCGGCCGAGCCCCCCTTCAGCACCGTCGCCGACAGCACGCCCGAACCGAGGAAGGGCGACGGCGTCAGCGTCCGGCCCAGGGCCTCGGCCATCACTCCGGCCTCGACCGCGCCAAGACCCGAGCCGCCGTGTTCCTCGGGGATGAGGACGCCCGCGAACCCCATCTCCCCGAACGCCCGCCACAGCTCGCGCGACACCCCGTCAGCGTCCTTGCTGTCGCGCAGTTTGCGCAGGTGCGCGATCGGCGCGTGCTCGTTGAGGAAGCCGTCGGCGGCCTCCTTCAGCATGGTCTGCTCTTCGGTCAGGATCAGGGTCATCTCAGTACCAAGGTGGATGCGTACCCGGCGTTCGCCAGCACTTGGAGGGGGATCGTGAGGATCAGCACCAGCTCTGGCCAAGGCGACTTCTTGCCAGTCAGAGATAGCGCGATCGCAGCGAGACCCGTTGCAATCGGAAGAACAACCAATGCTGCGGCCGGTATGGCCCTCTCGGGTGGAGTCGCGAGGAAGAAACCGAAAGACCAGTCAGCCATCTCGAAAAAGAAGATGGAGACGCAGAGTCCCATCACGATCGAGAGCGCCGCGATCAGGCGCATTCCGAGCAGGGCGTCTGAGCGCGGGCGGGGCACCCGTCACGCCCCCGGCAGCTGCAGCAGGTGTTTGGCGATGATATTCAGCTGCACCTCGCTGGTCCCGCCCTCGATCGAATTGGCCTTGGTCCGCAGCCAGTCGCGCGCCGCCGAGCCGTGGCGCGAGCGGTCGCTCTCCCACTCCAGCGCGTCCGACCCGCCCGCCGCCATCAGCAGCTCGTGCCGCCGCTTGTTCAGCTCCGAGCCATAGTATTTCAGCATCGAGGCGATGGCCGGATGGGCCTGTCCCGCCTTCACCTGATCCCCGGCCCGCTCCATGGCCAGGCGGAAGGCGGCGGCGTCGATCTCCATCTCGGCGATCCGCGCCCGCAGCATCGGCTCGTCCAGCCGGCCGTCGTCGTCCATGCCGATCGATCCGGTCGCCACCTGACCGATAGGCCGACCGCCGCCGAGCTCGCCCATGGCCCCGATCATGGTCCGCTCATGCGCCAGCAGATATTTGGCCACGTCCCAGCCGCGGTTGAGCGTGCCGACGAGGTTCTCCTTCTCGACCCGAACGTCGTCGAAGAAGGTCTCGCAGAACGGGCTCTTGCCCGAGATCAGCGTGATCGGCCGGGTCGAGACCCCCATCGTCGCCATGTCGATCAGGACGAAGGATATGCCCAGATGTTTGGAAGCCTCCGGATCGGTCCGCACCAGACAGAAGATCCAGTCGGCCTTGTCGGCATAGGACGTCCAGACCTTCTGGCCGTTGACGATCCAGTGGTCGCCCTTGTCCTCGGCCCGCGTCTGGATCGCCGCCAGATCGGACCCGGCCCCCGGCTCGGAATAGCCCTGACACCAGCGGATCTCACCGCGCACGATCTCGGGCAGGAAGCGCTGCTTCTGTTCCTCGGTCCCGAACGCCAGCAGGGCGGGCCCCAGCATCCACACGCCGAAACTGGCCAGCGGCGCCTGGGCGTCGATGCGCCGCATTTCCGAATGCAGCACCTTGGCCTGTTCCCGGCTCAGCCCGCCGCCGCCGTACACCGTCGGCCACTCCGGCGCGGTCCATCCCTTCGCCCCCATCCGGTCCAGCCAGGTCTTGTGCGCGGGGGTCGGGAAGACGGCGTTGCGCCCGCCCCAGACCCGGTCCTCATCGCTCTCCACCGGCCCGCGGCATTCGGCGGGACAGTTGGCTTCAAGCCAGGCGCGGGTCTCCGCGCGGAATGTATCGAGATCGGTCATGTCGGCCTCCTTCGGGGAGGTTTAGCAGCGATTCACAGGTGACGCTGCGTCAGCCCCCGCCCGGCAGGAACGGCGAAAAGGTGATGACCGTGAAGGTGTCGCGGATATTGGCCCGGGTCTGGACCGACCGCGTGACGAACGTCCCGATGTCCATCTCCTTCGGCAGCTGGAATTTGGCCAGCAGGTCGTACTGGCCGGAGGTCGAATAGACCTCCGAGACATATTCGACATTGTCCACCACATCGGCCGCCACGTCGTTGGCGTGGCCCAGCTCGCATTTGATGAAGACGAAGATGGCGGTCATCATGGCGGCGGCTCCCGGAAGGCTCGAGTTCGTAGGGCTTAGGTCTTAGGGCTTAGGTCTTAGGGCTTAGGTCTTAGGGCTTAGTTCGACGGCGAACCAGCCACCACCGACCCATCCCTGCCCAAGCCCCAAGCCCTGAGCGAAGCCCTTGGACCTCGAAGCCGAATACAACAACCGCGCCCGCGTGCCCGACCACCCCGCGGTCATGCAGCGTTGGCGCGAGACCGCCGAGGCCGCCCGCGCCGCCCGGCCGCCGGTCGAGATCGCCTATGGTCCGGGGCCGCGCGAGGTGATGGACCTGTTCTTCGCTGGCCCCGACGCACCCGTCGCCGTCTTCCTGCACGGCGGCTACTGGCAGGCGCTGGACAAGGACTGGTTCAGCGGGATCGCCCCCGCCTTCCTCGCCGGCGGCGTCAGCCTCGCCATTCCCTCCTACGATCTCTGTCCCAATGTCCGCCTCGGCGTCATCCTGCGGCAGGTCGGCGCGGCCGTCGAAGCGGTGCGCGCCCGGACCGGCGCCCGCCCGGTCGTTTTCGGCCACTCCGCCGGCGGGCATATGTCCGCCTGCATGCTGTCCGAAGGCCGCGCCTCCGCCGCCATCGCCATCAGCGGCGTCTTCGATCTGCGCCCCCTGATCCCCACGTCGCTCAATGCCGCCCTCGACCTCGACGAACGCGAGGCCGCCGCCCTCTCGCCGATCCACTGGCCTGTCCCCAACGGCTCGACCCCGGGGGGCACGGTGCTGGACTGCATCGTCGGCGCCGACGAGAGCCCGGAGTTCCTGCGGCAATCGAAAATGATGGCCGACCACTGGGCCGCCAACGGCGTCGAAACCCGTTACGAGGCCCTTCCCGGGCTGAATCACTTCACCGTCCTGGACCCGCTGTACGATCCCGCAAGCCGGCTGGTGACACGGATCACTGACCTGGCGAGAACGGTAGGCGAACGCCGGTCGTTCACGTCATCCGGGTAGGGAACCCCGGCTGCGACAGCGGGGCCCGAGACGCCCGTAATTCAAAGCTTGACCAGAACGCCGAATGGTTGTGTTTGCGGACGTCCGGTCAGACGTCCTGCGGCCGGTCGCGTCCTGTAGAGTTCGATGTTCCGCGCCATCTCACGCTTTTTCCGCCGGCTTCGCTGCCGCCGTCATCGCTGGCGGCCGGACCGTCGCGTTTCGGGTCGCGAATTCTGCGATCTTTGCGGCGCCCGACGCCAGACGAACTGATCGGGCCCTGCGGTCGAAACACAAAGTTCCGCGCCGTCCCGCGCCGACGCTTTCCCGGAACCCGGCGGGTGCGATAAGCATGGCGGGCTGCCGGAGCGACCGGCGGAGGGATTCAGACCATGCGCCACGACCGCCTCGCCGTCCTCACCGCCCTTGAGTCCCAGGGTGTGGCCCCGGTCTTCTACCACCCCGACGCGGACGTCTGCCTCAACGTCATCCGCGCCTGCGCCCGCGGCGGAGCGCCGGTGGTCGAGTTCACCAACCGCGGCGACTTCGCCTGCGATCTGTTCGGCGACATCGCCCGCGAGCTGCAGCGGACCGATCCGCAGATCATCCTCGGCATCGGCTCGGTGGTCGACGCGGGCACGGCCAGCCTCTACCTGAACCGCGGCGCCCGCTTCGTGGTCAGCCCCTGCCTGGTCCCTGAGGTCGCCCGCGTCTGCAACCGGCGCATGGCGGCCTGGTTCCCCGGCTGCGGCTCGGTCACCGAAATCGGCCAGGCCCATGAGCTGGGCTGCGACATCGTCAAACTCTTCCCCGGCGCCAGCGTCGGCGGCCCCGACTTCGTCAAGGCGGTCCTGGGCCCGATGCCCTGGACCAAGATCATGCCCACCGGCGGCGTCGACCCTGATGAAGCCAGCATCGCCCGATGGTTCGGCGCCGGCATCGTCGCCGCCGGCATGGGCTCGAAACTGGTCACCGACGCGGCCGTTCAGGCCGGCGATTGGGCCGGCGTCGAGGCCGGTGTGCGGAAGACGGTCGAAGCGGTCGCCGCCTTCCGCGCCTCCCGCTAGAGCCCCAGCGTCGGACTGTTCAGGTCCAGCTCGCTCGCCGGAATCACCACCAGATCGGGATGTGCGGCCCGCAGGGCGTCGATGAACAGCGCCGCCTCGCCGACCACCACGACATAGGCGTCTTCGGAATTCACCACCTGGGCCGCCGCCCTCAGGCTGTCCGGCGTGGTCGCGGCGATCCGGGCCGGGAAGGCCTCGATCTCGCTGAGCGGCAGGCCGTCGACGACCGCCCCGGCCAGCACCCCGCCGAGCCCGCCGGTGGTCTCCAGCGAGCGCGAGAAGCCGCCGGTGATGAAGGTCTCGCGGTCGGTCACCTCCTGGTCGCCGACCGGCTCACGCCCCAGCCGGTCGAATTCGGCCAGCATCAGGCCGACCACCTCGGCCGCGCTCTCGTTCTTGGTCTGGGTCGAGGCGACCAGCGCCCCGCCCTCGGTCCGCGCCCCCAGCGACGAATAGGCGCCGTAGCTCAGGCCGCGCTTGGCCCGGATCTCCTGGAACAGCCGTCCGTTTTGACCCGATCCCATAACGGCGTTGGCCACGGCCAGCGGATAGTAGGCGTCGTCCGCGCGACGGGGTCCCCGCACCGCCGCCGTGACCGCCGCCTGGCCCGCGCCAGGCAGATCGACCACCACGATGCGCGGCGCCTGCCGCTCGCCGGCCCGTCCGGTCACCGTCGGCGCGGCGCCGGTCGGCCGCTCCCAGCCGCCCAGGGTCGCTTCGGCGAAGGCGAAGGCGGCCTCCGGCTCCATGCCGCCGGTGATGATCAGGGCGGCGTTATCCGGCCGCCACCAGCGTTGATGGAAGGCGACGACCTCGTCGCGGGTCAGGGCGGCGATCGAATCCGGCGTGCCGGCGCTGGGCGCCCCGTAGGGCGCGGCGCCATAGACCAGCCGGTTCAACACCAGCGAAGCCAGCGGCCCGGGCTGGCGCAGATTGACCCGCAGGGCGTTGACCGCCTGGGTGCGGCTGCGCGCCACCTCCGCCTCGGCGAAGGTCGGACGCCGCACCACATCGGCCAGCACGGCGCCGACCTCGGCGGCCGAGGCCGACGGGGCGGAGACGAACAGCTGGGTGGCGTCCACGCCGGCGCCGCCGCCGATATTGGCCCCCAGCGCCTCCAGCGTCCGGGCGATCTCCGGGGCCGAACGCGCGCCCGCGCCCTGGGTCGCCAGACCGGCCGTCATCGAGGCCAGGCCGGGCCGATCGGCGGGATCGGCCGCCGCCCCGCCGGCGATCACCAGCTGGGCGTTGAGGATCGGCAACCCGGTTGATTTCGCCACGATGACCCGCAGCCCGTTCGACAGGGTCCGTTCGACGATTTGCGGCGTGGCCATGGCCCGAACTTCGCCCAGCGGCGGGGGGGCCATGCGCTGGTCCTCGGGCAGCAGTTCGTTGGCCGCCAGCACCGCCGGCGGGACGGTCAGGAAGGTCGGAACCGGGGCCGGATTGCGCCAGCTGTCCTCGGGCACGCCCTCGGGCCGCGCGCTCTCGTCCTGGTAGCGAACCGAGACCCGCGCCTGATCATTCAGCCAGGTCCGCGCCACCCGCTGCACATCTGCCGCCGTCACCGCCTGGATCGCGGCCAGACGCTCGTCCGCCGCGCGAGGATTGTTCTCGGAGACGATCGACTGGCCGAGGATGAAGGCCCGGCCCGACGCGGTCTCGCGCTGGCGCAGTTCGCTGGCCACGATCTCTGTCTTGGCCTCGGCCAGCTCCGCGGCCGTCACAGGCTCGTTGCGCACCCGGTCAAGCTCGGCGTCCAGCGCCGCCTCGACGTCCGGAATCGCCTTGCCCTGGGCCACGACGGCGGTGACCGAGATGACGCCGTCCTCTTCCATGGCGTTGGCGCCGAAGCCGGCGTTGGACGCCAGCTGCGAGCGATAGACCAGGGCCTGGTAGAGCCGCGAGCTCTCGCCGCGCGACATGATGGCCTGCAGCACGTCCAGCGCGGCATTGTCCGGATGGTCGGCCGCCATGCCCGGATAGATGACGCCCACAGCCGGCAGCGGCACGTTCGGCGCATAGGCCTCCACGCGCCGGGGCGCGGTGCGCGGCGTCTCGACCGGACGCTCGAGCACCGGCACGGGACGATCCGGATTCGGAATGTCGGCGAAATACTGGTCCACCCAGCGGTCCAGCTGGGCCGGGTCGAAATTGCCCGAGACGATCATCGTCGCCGTGGCCGGGCGGTAATAGGCTTCGTGGAAGGCGCGGGCGTCCTCGATCCGGGCCGAGTTCAGCTCCTCGATCGAGCCGATCACGCTGCGGCGATAGATGCTCTCGTCGAAGCTGTTGTCGCCGAGCACAAAGCGCTGGAAGCGGCCGTAGGGCGGCGCATAGACCCGCTGGCGCAGCTCCTCCTGCACGATCGACCGTTCGGCGTCGAACACCGCCTGGTCGACCACCGGCCGCGCCATCCGCTCGGCGTGGGTCCACAGCATGGTCTCAAGGTACTGCGGCGGCACCGTCTCATAGTAGTTGGTGAAGTCCTGGCCGGTGGAGGCGTTGCGCGATCCGCCCGCGTTCTCGACCATCGTCGAGATGCCGCCGTAGGGGATGTTGACGGTCTTGCGGCTGAGGATGTGTTCGAACAGGTGGGCGAAGCCGCTGCGGCCCTGCGGATCGTCCTTGCCGCCGACGTCGTACCACAGGGTCACCGTCACCGTGCCCGCCGTCGCGTCCGGCATGGCGTAGACGTCCAGGCCGTTGGCCAGCTCGCGATGGGTGAACTGCAGCGGCGGCACGGAGATCGGCGCGGGCGTCTGGGCGACGGCGGGCCCGAAGGTCATCGGGGCGAGGGCCAGCAGAGAGGCCCCCAGAAGCGCGGCGGTGCGGGTCATGTCGGCGGTCCCCAGTCAATCAAGGTCTGAACAGGACCCGACCCTATCAGCGACCCGCCGCGCCCCTAGTTACGACCCTGTAATGATCGACTCGACCTCGTCGCGCCCCGGCAACGACGGCTGGGCCCCGGGGCGGGTGGCCGCGATCGCCCCCGCCGCGCAGGCAAAGGTCAGGGCCGTCCCGGGATCCATCCCCTCCAGCAGGGCGACGCAGATCGCCCCGACGAAACCGTCCCCGGCGCCGGTGGCGTCCACGGCCCGCACCTTCGGCGGCGCGGCGCGGGCGATCTCGGCCCCGTTCTGGAACATGACCGCCCCCCGCGCGCCCAGGGTCACCACCACCCGACCGCCCCCCTGATGCAGCAGACCGCCGTAGAATTCGGCTTCGGTCTCATTGACCACCAGCAGGTCCGCCCGGCGCAGCAACTGGTCCGAAACGGGCGCGGCGGGGGCCAGGTTGACGCAGACGAACCCGGTCGCCCGCCCCACCGCCGCCTCGACCGTCTCGATCGGCAGTTCCAGCTGCAGGATCAACGGCGTCTCGATCCGCGCCGGCAGCTGTTCGGGCATGGCGCTGTGGTTGGCCCCGGCCGCCACCACGATCTGGTTCTCGCCTTCGGGATCGACCGCGATCAGGGCCACGCCGGTCGGCGCGGCTGCGTCCGTCACGACGCCGGCCACATCGACGTCATCGGCCAGCAGCAGGGCCATCGCCTCCTCGGCCATGCCGTCGCGCCCGACCCGGCCGATCATGCAGACTTCGGCCCCGAGACGCTGCGCCGCCAGCGCCTGGTTGGCGCCCTTGCCGCCCGGATGGCGCGCCAGGGTCGCCCCGGTCACCGTCTCGCCCGCGCGCGGCAGGCGCGGCGCCGTGGCGACGAAATCCAGATTGATCGAACCGACGACAGTGAGCCTCAAGACAGTCTTTCCCCGGTCAAAACAGGCGCGAGACGCCGACGCCGGCGCCGGGATCGGCGGGCGGCGCCCCGCTCGCCCCGATGGCGTAGGTCTGGGCCCGGCTGCGCCCTCCGATCACCGCTACCGGGGCCACGATCTCGGGCGACAGCCGCATCACCGCCACCGACGACCCACTCGGACAGAAGGCGCGGCCTTCGGGATAGCGGTCGAACACCATCCGGTTCAGCCGCTCGACCTCGGTCGGATCGGTGACCTCGACGACCCGACCGGCCAGCGACACCCCCACCGTATCGGCGTCCGCGCCCTCGGGCCGGATCGCGACCGAAACCCGCGGGTCGGTCTGGATGTTGCGGAATTTCTGGCTGTCGCGGGCGATCACGAAATACAGTTTCAGCCCGTCATTGACATAGCCGAGGGTCGTCACCTGCGGCCAGCCGTCGGGCCGGTTGACCCCAAGGGCCATCAGCCGCGCCGATCCCAGAAGCTCGGCCACGGCCGCGACCGCGCCGCTGTGGATAGGGGTGATCTCACCTGTCGCCGTCATGGCCGGACTCCTCCTGTTCGGGCACCGCGGACGGCGAGCCGCGCGACCGGACCGGGGTTGTATAGCCGCCGTCGCGCTTGCCCCGCCAGCGGGTCCGGCAGGTTCGACGATCGTAGCGGCCGCGGCCTTGCGTCAGATCAAGCCGGCCGTCGAAACCCGCGTCAGACCGTCCCGGGCGGCTGGACAGCCCCGGAGATCAGGGCGAACACTCCGGCCGCGTCAGCCGAGACCGCCCAGCGATGCGGCCGACCCGCCGCCACAGCCTCGCGGAACTCCACCGCCGTATGGCCGCGGGTCAGCTCGCTGCCGGTCTCGACCCGGATGCGGCAGGACCGCAGTTCGAACAGGTCGGGCCGCAACAGCCAGGCGATCGGGCAGGGATCGTGCACCGGCGGCGCGTCCCCGCCGACGATGTTGCGCTCGACGCGCTGCGAGAACCGCATCATCGACGCCGCCGCCTGCGCCATCGGCGTGGCGACGGCCTCCAGCGCCTCGATCCGCGCCGTCGTCGCCCGCACCTGATGGGTCGCGTCCAGCCCGAACATCACCACGTCGCAATCCGTCGCCAGCACCTCGGCCGCCGCCTCGGGATCGGCCCAGATGTTGAACTCGGCCGAGGCGGTGATATTGCCGCCCTCCGCCCGCGCCCCGCCCATGACCGCAACCGGTCCCAGCCGCGCCGCCAGAGCCGGTTGCTTGCGCAGCGCCAGCGCCAGATTGGTCAATGGCCCCAGCACCGCCACCGCCACCGACTTCGCCGGTCGGCCCATGACCAGATCGAGGATGGCGTCGGCCGCATGCCCGTCCGCGCACGGCGCGTCCGGCTCGAACGGCGCCAGGTCGCCCAGCCCCTCGGGGCCGTGGAACGCCCCCGCCCCCGCCGGCTCACGCCGCAGCGGCCGGTCAGCTCCCATGAACACCGGCACATCCTCGCGCCCGGCGATCTGGCGCAGGATCCGCGCATTCCGCGCCGTCTTCACGACTGGCACATTCCCGCCCACGGCAGTGATCGCCAGCAGGTCGACCGCGTCCGACCCGAAGGCCAGCATCAGCGCCACGGCGTCGTCCACGCCGGGGTCGCAGTCGACGATGAGGGCTTGCCGGGTCACTTCGCCTGTTTGCACCGGTCCACACACGCCTGCGCCAGCACCTCGGCCGAATCGATCAGCGGCACGGACACATCCTCCGCCCCCAGCAGGAGGGGCACCTCGGTGCAGCCGGCGATCACCGCCTCGGCCCCGCCGGCGACCAGCAGGGCGGCCAGACGACGCATCTCCGCGCGCGGCGCCTCGCCGACGTCGCCGCGCTTCACCGCGTAAACGCAGGCCATGAAGCCCTCGCGCGCCGCGCCGCTCAGGCGCACGATCTTGGCGCCCTTGCCCTGCAGCGCCTTGGTATAGAGGGCCTCCCCGCCCGGCGTGGCCAGGACGCCGATCTTCTTCGCCCCGTCCGCCGTGGCGACCTCGGTGGTTTCGGCGATCATGTCGATGAAGGGCAGTCCGACCTTGCGGATGCCCGCCGCCTGGGCGTGGGCGGTGTTGCACGGCATGGCCAGCACCTGGGCCCCGGCGTCGCGCAACCGCATCGCCATCTGTCCCAGGGTCGTCTCGGCCGCGTCCGGCGCGCGGTTGCGATCCGGCACCTGCGGGTTGATGTCGGCGATGATGCGGATGTGGTCCGCGTCGCCCTCGGCAGGGGTCAGCGCCTGCACCCGCGCCAGAAAGGCCACCGTCGCCGCCGGCCCCATGCCGCCCAGAACCCCCAGTATCTTGCTCATTGTACGCCTCAAATCCTCGCCGCCCTTGCCAGGCGGACGGTCTGCCGCCCTTATGCGCGGAAACGAGGGGGAAACGCCATGCCGACCGAAGCCGGGGCCGCAACGGCCCTCATCACCAATGACGCCGTGGTCCTCGGCATACTGGCCGCCATCCTCGGCGCCGTCTTCTGGGCCTCGAACCTGTCACACCCCTGGGTGAAGCGGTTCTTCACCGTCATACCGGCCCTGCTGCTCTGCTATTTCCTGCCCTCGCTGCTGACCACCTTCGGCGTCGTCGATCCCGAGGAGTCGCGCCTCTATTTCATCGCCTCGCGCTTCCTGCTGCCCGCCGCCCTCGTGCTGCTCACCGTCTCGGCCGACCTGCCGGCGGTGTTCGGCCTCGGCCCCAAGGCGCTGATCATGTTCCTGACCGGCACGGTCGGGGTGATGATCGGCGGTCCGGTCGCCCTGCTGCTGACCAGCTGGGTGGCGCCCGAGCTGATGGGCGCGGGCCCCGAGGCCATCTGGCGCGGCATGTCCACCGTCGCCGGCAGCTGGATCGGCGGCTCGGCCAACCAGGCGGCGCTGTACGAGATCAACGCCCCCTCCGCCGACACCTTCTCCATCTGGATCGCCGTCGATGTGGTCGTGGCCAATATCTGGATGGCCGTCGTCCTGTTCATCGCCGCCAACCAGCGCGGCTTCGACAAACTGTTCCGCGCCGACGCCTCCGCCGTTGATCGCGTCCGCGACAAGGCCGAGGCCTATGAGCTGGAACACGCCCGCATCCCCAGCCTCAAGGATCTGATGCTCATCCTCGCCGTCGGCTTCGGCGCCGTCGGCCTGTCCCACGCCATCGCCGATCCCCTGTCCGCCTGGTTCGGCGAGACCTATCCCTGGGCCCAGCGGCTGTCGTTCGACTCCAGCTTCTTCTGGCTGGTGCTGGTCGCCACCGTCATCGGCGTGGTCCTGTCCTTCACCCCGGCGCGCAAGCTGCAGGGGCCCGGCGCGTCCAAGGTTGGCTCGGTCTTCGTCTATGTGCTGGTCGCCACCGTCGGCCTGAACATGAACATCGCCGCCGTCCTCGAGAGCCCCGTCTATTTCGTGATCGGCGGCGTCTGGATGCTGATCCACGTCATCCTGATGTTCGGCATGGCCTTCCTGATCCGCTCGCCCAGCTTCTTCCTCGGCGTCGGCTCCATGGCCAATATCGGCGGCGCGGCGTCAGCCCCGGTCGCGGCGGCCGCCTTCCACCCGTCGCTGGCGCCGGTCGGCGTCCTGCTGGCCGTGGTCGGCTACATCATCGGCACGGCGGCGGCCTGGTTCACCGGCCTGGTGATGATGCAGATTGCGGCGGGAGCGGGGTAAGGAGCGCGTCGAATGTCTGGCAGGATGACGCCTGCCCAAGCAGCGACTCGTGGCCATCTTGCGGTGAACGGCTGCGTCGGACTGACGATGCTCGGCATTCCTGGGCTAACCTATGGTGCGGTCCTATTGCTTGGATTCGGCCCGAGCTCGGCGCTTGCAGCCGCGGCCTCGGCTTTCTTGGTTAGTTGGCCGCTGGCTTGGCTCACCTGGTCGCTCCTTGTGCCTCGTTGGAGGGTGTGGGCCTACGAACGCGTTGAAAAACTTGATGAGCTCAAGATGCACGCGGTCACTGTTGGTCTCATTTGGCGAGAAGGACATTTCTTCGAACGGACAGAAATCCGCACGCACGATCAGCGGGAGCGTATCCGAAAATTCGAGGAAAGCTGGGCAGCCAAGCAGAGAGACGAGTCTGGGCTCACATCCAGCTGAGTCCTTGCCATCGGATCAAATGCGGCCATCGCCCCCTCAATGCCCCGCCACCGCCGGCAGATGGTCCTTGTCGTGCTTGCCCACCCGGTCGATCAGCGTCCGCCCGGCCTCGTTCATGCCGATGACCTCGACCGCCGCCCCCTGACGGCGATAGCGGAACACCACCTTGTCGACGGCCGCCACCCCGGTCAGGTCCCACAGATGCGCCCCGGTCATGTCGATCTCGACCCGCGCCGGATGCCCGTGGTGCTCGAAGGCGGCGGCGAAGACATCGGCCGAGGCGAAGAACAGCTGGCCCGTCACCCGATAGCGCAGCACGCCCTCTTCCGGGGTCGGAATCTCCTCCACCACCACCGTCTTGCCGACCTTCCGCATGAAGAAGACCGCCGACAGGATCACCCCCAGCACCACCCCCTTGGACAGGTCGTGGGTGATCACCACCGTCGCCGTCGTCGCGACCATGACGATCGACGACTGGACCGGCGTCGAGCGCAGCTTGACGACCGACTTCCAGTCGAAGGTCCCGACCGAGACCATGATCATCACCGCCACCAGCGCCGCCATCGGGATCTGTGACACCCAGTCCTGCAGCACCAGGATCAGGAACAGCAGGCACAGCCCGGCCCACAGGGTCGACAACCGCCCGCGCGCGCCACTGGTCACATTGATGATCGACTGGCCGATCATGGCGCAGCCGGCCATGCCGCCGAACAGGGACGAGGCGATGTTGGCGATGCCCTGACCGCGCGTCTCGCGATCCTTGTCCGACGGGGTGTCGGTGATGTCGTCCAGCAGATTGGCGGTCAGCAGGCTTTCCAGCAGGCCGACGAAGGCCAGGGTCGCCGCTATCGGCCCGATGATGACCAGCGTCTCCCAGGTCAGCGGCACGGCCGGGATGTGGAACATCGGCAGGGTCGAGGGCATCTGGCCCATGTCGCCGACGGTGCGCACATCCAGCCCGCTCCCGATCACGAAGCCGCTCAGCAGCACGATGGCGACCAGCGGCGACGGCACCGCCTTCGTCAGTCTCGGCAGGCCGTAGATGATGGCCAGCGCGGCCCCGACCAGGGCGAAGGTCTGCCAATTGGCCCCGATCAGCTCGGGCATCTGGGCCAGGAAGATCAGGATCGCCAGCGAGTTGACGAAGCCGGTCATGACGCTTCGGCTGACGAATTTGATGTAGCGGCCCAGCTTCGCGACCCCGACCAGGATCTGGAACACCCCGGTCAGCAGCGAGGCCGCGAACAGATATTCGATGCCGTGATCGCGCACCAAGGTGACCATCAGCAGGGCCATGGCCCCGGTCGCCGCCGAGATCATCGCCGGCCGGCCGCCGACGAAGGCGATCGTCACGGCGATGACGAAGCTGGCGTAAAGCCCCACCGACGGATCGACCCCGGCGATGATGGAGAAGGCGATAGCCTCGGGGATCAGGGCCAGGGCCACGACGGTCCCCGCCAGCAGGTCGCGGCGAGGGTTGGCGAGCCACTGCTGGCGCGCGGAAGCGATGACGGACATTCGGTTGTTTCAACTGGGTGAGCCGCAGGCTGCGGCTCGATTTCCCGACGGATCGGCGGTCAGGATAGCCACCCGCCGCCTGCGATCAGGGCCGGGTCCGAGGTGAGGCGAGCCTCTTGCCCGGAAGGGGCGGCAGAGGCAAGGGGCGCGAGCGGCCCGACCTGCCCGTCAGCCCGGTCTGACCATATGGCCTTCCTCGGGGCGCGCCGTGCCGGCGAGCACCGTCTGATAGATCGCGGCGAGCGCCTCGGGGCCCTTGTGGGTCGTCACTTCCAGCCAGTCGTTGTCGGCGATGAAGGCCTCCAGCGCGGTCTGGATGCGGCTGTTCAGCGCCTCGCCGCCCCAGTCCTTCGACCGCTGGCGCAACCGTTCGGGCGCGAAAAAGAAGGTCGGGCGCGGTCCCGGCAGGCGGCCCGGCCCGACCGGGCCGTCGGTCTGGTGGGTGCTGCCGACCACGGCGCTGTGCACCAACCGGTCGCCCAGGCTGTTGTGGACCGCGGCCACGACACCGGGGTCGCCGGCGAAGTCGACGAAGACCGCTTGCCCCTCTACGGGCGTATCGGCGAAGGCGTCATAGGTCCGGGTCTCGGCATAATAGCCGACGTCTTCGACAAAGCCGGTGTTCCGCGCCGAGGTCAGGCCGATCACCCGCACCCCGCGCCGGGCCAGCAGCCAGGCCAGCCCCAGGGCGGTCTTGCTTGAGGCGCTGGACAGGATGAAGCTCGTGGCGCCGAAGTCCGCATTCTCGGCGAAATAGTCGTCCAGCAGGAAGGCGGTCAGGAACAGCGGCCGCAACAGGGCGATCTGGTCGTCCAGCGGGCCGGGCGCCGCCTCGACCAGACTGTGGTAGGCCGTCGGCAGTTCGGCGCGATGCGGCGAGACGTCGACCACGCCCCAGGGCCGCCGCTCCAGCCGGGTCACGAGATGGGTCGCCATCGGGAGGTAGCCGAACAGCCGCGTGCCGGCCGGGATCGTCTCCACCGTCGAGCGCCGGACCGTGGCGAACCCCCAGACCGGGATCCGGCCCCAGTTGTCCTCCGCCGGGAAGAACCGCCAGTAGCCGAGCCGGTCGCCATACACGCCATAGGTGATGTTGTTGGCCGTCAGGGCGAAGCGTTCGATGTCCAGCAGGACCTCGCCGTCCTCCAGGACCACCGAATCCGGCGCGGCCAGGGCGCGCACCTCCGTGCGGGACAGGTCCGTCCGGTCGATCAGAAAATCAGCGTGGTGCGTCATCGGAGCCTCCGTTCGCGTCCGGCAGGGCCGGGTTGTCTAAAACAACGACGGTCTTCAAGGTGTGATGCGCCGCTCATGCGGGGGGAACAAGACCCGATGACACGATCGACCGGCTTTGAGACCGACTATCTGGTGGTGGGCGCCGGCGCGATGGGCCTGGCCTTCGCCGATACCCTCGTGGCCGAAAGCGACGCCCGGATCACCATTGTCGACCGCCACGGACAGCCGGGCGGGCACTGGAACGACGCCTACGGCTTCGTCGCCCTGCACCAGCCGTCCGCCTACTACGGCGTCAACTCCACGCCCCTCGGGTCCGGGATCAAGGATACCCACGGCGTCAACGCCGGCCTGTACGAACTGGCGACGGGCCCCGAAGTCTGCGGCTATTTCAGCGCCGTGATGCGTCAGAAGCTGCTCGCCAGCGACCGTGTCGACTATCGTCCGATGACGGACTATCGCGGCGACGGACGGCTGGTCTCGCTGCTGACCGGCGACGAGACGCGGGTGACGGTCCGGCGCAAGACGGTCGACGCGACGTACAGCGCCACCTCGGTCCCCTCCACGACGGCCCCGGCCTATGCGGTCGCGGACGACGTGCGTCTGGTCACGCCCAACGCCCTGCCGCATCTGGCGCGGGACGGCGGCCCGGTTCCGACCGGCTATGTCATTCTCGGCGCCGGCAAGACGGCCATGGACGCCGCCCTCTGGCTGCTGGGAGCCGGCGTCCCGCCCGGGCGCATCCGCTGGGTCATGCCGCGCGACTCCTGGCTGATCAATCGCCAGACCACCCAGCCCGGCGCCGAATTCTTCCACGACTCCATCGGCGCCTATGCCCGCGGACTCGAGGCCTTCGCCACGGCGCCGGACGTCGAGGCCCTGTTCGACCAGCTGGAAGCCGCCGGCAATATGCTGCGGATCGACCGCTCGGTCCGTCCGCGGATGTTCCACTACGCCACCGTCTCGACCGGCGAGGTCGAAGCCCTGCGCACCATCACCGACGTGGTCCGGCATGGCCGGGTGCGCGCCGTCGAGGCCGGCGGACTTCGCTTCGACGACGCCTTCGTTCCGGTCGAGGCGGGCGCCCTGTATGTCGACTGCACCGCCTCGGGGATCACCCGGCGTCCGTCGGTCCCGGTCTTCGAGCCGGACCGCATCACCCTGCAGGTGGTGCGAGCGCCGGCCCCCACCTTCAGCGCCGCCCTCACGGCCTGGGTCGAGGCCCATATCGACGACGAGGCGCGCCAGAACGCCCTGTGCACGCCGCTCGTCTTGCCCAACGACGCCCGCGACTATCCGCAGGCCGAACTGGCCAATCTGCGCATCCAGGCGGCCTGGGCGACCGACCCGGCCCTGCGCCGCTGGATCCGCGACAGCCGCCTCGACGGCTTCGGCAAGGTCGTCGAGGCGGTGACGCCGGACGAGACCGACAAGATGACCGTGCTCGGCCGCCTGCGGGCCGCGCTGCGACCCGCCATGGCCAATCTCGAGCGGTTGGCCGCCCTGGCCTAGGCCCGCAGCGCGCCCTCGATCTCGCCCTGGTAGCCGAACAGCCCCTGCGCCCCGCCGGTATGCAGGAAGACGACGGTCTCGTTCTCGAACCGCCCGGCCTTCGCCAGGGCGATCAGCCCCTTCATGGCCTTGCCGGTGTAGACCGGGTCCAGCACGATGGCGTCGGTGCGCGCCGCCAGCACAAGGGCGTCGATCACCGCCTGGTCGACCAGGCCGTAGCCCTCGCCGACATAGTCGCAGTCGGCGACCACCATCTCCGCCGTCACCGCCCCGGGCCGCCCCAGCAGGATCGCCGTCTCGCGCGCCAGCTTCAGGACGTTCTCTTCCTGCTTCGCCTTCGGAGCCCGGACCCCGATGCCCAGCACCGGAATGTCCGCCCCCATCACCGCCAGCCCGGCCACCAGGCCGGCGTGGGTCCCGGCGCTGCCCGTGGCGGTGATGATCCGGTCGACCTGCATGTCCAGTTCATCGGCCTGGACCACGATCTCGCGGGCGCAGTCGACATAGCCCAGGGCCCCCACCGGGTTCGAGCCGCCGCCGGGGATGATGTAGGGCTTGCCGCCCCGCGCCGTCACCTCGGCCGCCGTCTTCTCCAGCTCCGCCGGCATGTCGCTGCCGCCCGGCACGGTGCGGATGCCCGCCCCGAACAGCCGATCCATCAGCACATTGCCGTTGCGGGTGTAGTCGATCGCCTTCGACCCCGCCCGCTCCTCCAGGATGACCTCGCAGGCCAGGCCGTGGGCCGCCGCCGCCGCCGCCGTCTGGCGCACATGGTTGGACTGCACCGCCCCCTGGGTCACCAGGGTGTCCGCCCCCTGCTCGAAGGCGTCGCCCAGCAGGAACTCCAGTTTGCGCGTCTTGTTGCCGCCGCCGGCCAGGCCGGTGCAGTCGTCGCGCTTGATCCAGATCTCGACGCCCAGCGCCTCGCTCAGCCGCGGCAGGGGCTCCAGCGGCGTCGGCAGATGGGCCAGGCGGATGCGGGGAAAACGGGCGAGATGCATGGGCGAAACTCCGGAGGGATCGCCTCCGTTACCATCCCCTCGCCGATCCGGCGAACGCACGAAGATTTCCCGGAACCGATTTCGCCAATCGCCGTTTATTCGGCGGACCTTGCGGCGATGCGCGCTCGACAGAGTCTACCGCGGCCCGGCCCTGCCCACGCCCCCCCGACGCAGGCCGGGCCGCACCTTCTCTCTCCCCGACAGCCCCGCTTGCCGACTCAGGTCGCGCGGCCCGATGCTGCGCCCATGGACGATTCGCCCATCCGCCTGCGCAGCCGCCCCGCCACCGAGACCCTCATCGTCGAGGCCGGCGAGCGCATCCTGCTGCGCGACGGCTTCCCCGGCCTCAATGTCCAGACCCTGGCCGCCGAGGCCGGCTGCGACCGCAAGCTGGTCTATCGCTATTTCGACGGCGCCGACGGCGTGGTGGCCCGCATCGCCGCCCGCACCCATGCCGAGCTGGTCCGCACCCTCGACGCCACGCCCCCCGCGGGGTCCGAGAGCCTGCGCGCCTTCGCCCGCGAGAGCCTGTCGGCCTGGCTCGGCGCGCTTCGGGCCAGTCCGCTGACCCTGCGCCTCATGGCCTGGGCCCTGGTCGAGGCCTCGCCCCTGCTCAATCGCATCGAGGCCGAGCGCTCGGCCGTGCTCCAGGCCTGGCTGCGCGAGCGCCGCCCCCGCCTGCGCCTGCCGCCGTCCGGCGACGCCGTGGCCATCAACGCCGTCCTGCTGGCCGCGGTCCAGCACCTGGCCCTGACCGGCGAGGCCCGTCCCGGATCCGGCGGCGTGGCCCTCGACGCCGCCGGCTGGGCCCGCATCGAGGCCGCCCTCGACGCCCTGCTCGCCGCCTTCCCCGATTGAACCGCGCAGCCTGACGGCCTAGGGTCCTCCCGTTCTCCGGGGGGTCGCAGGTCAGCGGCTGAGATTGGCGTATTCGCCTGACCCGTCGAACCTGATCCGGGTCATGCCGGCGAAGGGATGGGAAACGCGGTCCACGCCACAGGACCACCCTGCCGACGTCGGCGGACCTCCAACGAGAGGCCGCCATGAACATCTCCGTCACGCCCCCCGCCCTGCCCGAAGAGCCCAATGTCGATCTGGCTCTGAAAGACGCCCGCGAGCAGGTGATGAAGGAGACCGGCACCATCCCGACCGGCGAACGCGCCGGATCGCGCAAGGTCTATGTCGCCGGCGAGCTGTTCCCCGACATCCGCGTCCCCTTCCGCGAGGTCGCCGTCCACCCATCGGCCAACGAGCCGCCGGTGACCATCTATGACTCCTCGGGCCCCTACACCGACCCGACCGTGACCATCGACATCAAGCGCGGCCTGCCCCTGGTCAAATCCAGCTGGCAGCTCGACCGCGGCGACATCGCCCCCGTGCTGAACCCGCGCGAGGTCAAGCCGGAAGACAACGGCCACGCCAGCGGCAAGAACCTCGCCCCCCGCTTCGACACCTCGCACCACAAGGTCTTCAAGGGCGTCGAGGGCCGCCCCGTCACCCAGTACGAATACGCCCAGGCCGGCATCATCACCCCCGAGATGGAATACGTCGCCATCCGCGAGAACCTGCGCCGCGAGCAGAACGCCCCCTGCATCCGCGACGGCGAGGATTTCGGCGCCAGCATCCCCGACTTCGTCACGCCCGAGTTCGTGCGTCAGGAAATCGCCCGCGGCCGGGCCATCATCCCGCACAACATCAACCATCCCGAAGTCGAGCCGATGATCATCGGCCGCAACTTCCTGGTGAAGATCAACGCCAACATCGGCAACTCGGCCGTCCTCTCCAGCGTCGACGACGAGGTCGACAAACTGGTCTGGGCTACCCGCTGGGGCGCCGACAACGTCATGGACCTGTCGACCGGCCGCAACATCCACAACATCCGCGACTGGATCATCCGCAACTCCAGCGTCCCCATCGGCACGGTGCCGATCTACCAGGCGCTGGAGAAGGTCAATGGCGTCGCCGAGGACCTGACCTGGGAGGTCTACCGCGACACCCTGATCGAACAGGCCGAACAGGGCGTCGACTATTTCACCATCCACGCCGGCGTCCGCCTGCCCTTCGTGCCGATGACCGCCAAGCGCGTCACCGGCATCGTCTCACGCGGCGGCTCCATCATGGCCAAATGGTGCCTGTCGCATCACCGCGAGAGCTTCCTCTACGAGCATTTCGAGGACATCTGCGACATCATGCGGGCCTATGACGTGTCGTTCAGCCTCGGCGACGGCCTGCGCCCCGGCTCCATCGCCGACGCCAATGACGAGGCCCAGTTCGCCGAACTGCGCACCCTCGGCGAGCTGACGAAGATCGCCTGGGC